>JAXMHJ010000046.1:0-42227 GCA_046346795.1 Kiritimatiellia bacterium | reverse complement strand
CGCCCTACCCGCTCCCGGTGATGAAGCTCAACCCCGCCGTCACCGACCTCTTCGCCTTCCGCTACGAGGACTTCACCCTCGACGGCTACCAGTGCCATCCCGCCATCTCCGCCCCGGTGGCGGTGTGATTCCGCGCGTCACGCTCGTCGTCGCCGTCGCCGGCAACGGCGTCATCGGCCGCGCCGGCGACCTGCCCTGGCGGCTGCCCGACGACCTCAAGCGCTTCAAGCAGACCACCCTCGGCAAGCCCGTCCTCATGGGCCGCAAGACCTGGGACTCCATCGGCCGCCCCCTGCCCGGCCGCCGCAACATCGTCCTCTCCTCCCGGCCGGGCTTCACCGCCGCCGGCGCCGATGTCTTCCCCTCGCTCGAGTCCGCCCTCGCCGCCTGCGCCGGCGAACCCGAGGTCATGGTCATCGGCGGCGCCGGGATCTACCGCGCCGCCCTGCCCCTCGCCACCCGCATCCATCTCACTCGCGTGCATGCCACGCCCGAGGGCGACACCTTTCTGAGGCTTCCGCTCGACGGTTGGCGCGAACTCTCCCGTGAAGACCATCCCGCCGACGACCGCCACGCCCACGCCTTCTCCTTCGTCACCCTCGAGCGACCGTAATCGCGCGATGAAGCGCTCCGCCACGCCGGAGGCCGGGCCATGGAGGCTGCGGCTGCGGCCGGAATTCCGGTGACCGGAACCCCATGGCGAAAAACGTTCCGGTGACCGGAACTTTTCCCGGTCAGGCGGGGGGCGGGCCGGGCGGGCGCGGCATGCGCAGGGACCGGAAATGCGCGTTCATGCGGCGGTGGCGGACGATGCCGATGATCGCGGAGAGGAGGCCCGCGGGCAGGCAGGCCGCGCCGGTCCAGAAAAACCAGTCCCGGCCGGCGAAGTGCATGATGGACGCTCCGGCGATGAAGAGGGAGACGGCGGAGCGCAGGTAGGCCAGCAGCGTGCGCTCGTTGGCGAGCAGGGTGCGGTCGATCGCCAGCTCGTCGCGCAGGATCAGTTCCTCCCGCTCGAAACGGGAATAGTGGCCGCGGCTCATGTTTCCCGCGCCTGCCGGCGGAAGAGCAGCAGGATTCCCATCGCGGCGAGCAGGCCGGTCGCGGGCTCGGGCACCACGGCCAGAAAAACGGAACCGGGCGTGGTGGTGTCGATGACGTAGCCCAGTCCCCCGGCCAGGGCGGGCGCGGTGCCGACCGTGGCGCCGTTGTCGGTGAGGGCTCCGGCATAGGTCATCAACAACCATTTGTCCCCGGCCGCCGGGGTTCCGAATCCGGCCCGGGCGGTGATGTGGACCACTCCGTCGAGCCGGAGCCCGCCGGTGAGTTCGACCAGGTCGCTGGCCGCGATGTTGGGGCCGGGGTTCGGAGCGTCGAGATCGAAGTTCATCCGGCTGTTTCCGGCCAGCCACAGGCTGGCGGCGGAGAATCCGTTGTCGGACGGGGTGTCGGCCGATCCCGGGGAAAGAATCCCATCGTCCAGCACGTCCACGTCGCCCGCGGTTCCCGAACCGCCGAGCGTGGCGAGGGCGGAAACGGAGATGAGTCCGCCGCCGGTGTGGAGCCCGTTGATCAGCAGCGCCCCCTGCCCGACGGAGGTGGTGCCCGCATAGGCGTTGGCCCCGGAGAGGGTGAGGGTCGAGTCGCCTTGCTTGGCCAGCGAAAGCCCGCCGGCGCCATTGTCGATCGTTCCCGCATAGGTCCGGTCCGCGGCCGCGCCGAGGGTCAGCGTCGCGGGCGCGGCCCCGCCATTGGTGATGGCGGCCGCGTTCGCACCCTTCACCACGCCGTCGAGCGCGAGGCTGATGCCGTTGAGATCCAGCGTGCCGGCGGCGGAGGCGCCCAGATTCACCACGGCGCCGGAGGGAATCCCGCCGGGAGCGCCCACCCTGGCGGTACCGGTGACGATCAGGGCGGTGTAGGCGCCCCCGCCGCCATAGGTGACGTTGCCGGCCCGCTGCACGGGAGTCGCCCCGGAGATCGCCCCGGTCAGGACCAGGCTGGCCCCCGCATCCGTGTAGAAGGCTCCACCGGCGGCGGGATTGGAGGTCACGGTGATGGAACCGCTCCACGTCCCGGTGTCGGTGCCCGTCACTTCCAGCGCCCCTCGCCCGCTGGTTCCGGCCTGTGCGTTGAGGGTGAGCGCATTGGCGACATCCACCCCGTTGCCGAGCTGGATGCGCGACGCGCTCCCGGCCAACCCGACGGACACCGGGCCGGTGCCGAAGGCGAAACTGTTGTCGGCAAACAGGATGCCGGCCTGGACCACCGTGGTGCCGGAGTGGGTGTTCACCCCGGAAACGGCCAGCGTGCCGGCCCCGGTCTTGGTGAAGCCGTTGCCGCCGGAAATCGCCCCGGTGACGGTGGTGTCGATCCCCGCGCCGGTGGTGACCGCATCCCCGACCTGCAGCACGACGTCCGTGTTGTCGAGCCGGACCCGGCCGGAAACGGTTGACAGGGCGGTCCCGCCGAAGATCCAGGTGGAGGCCGGCGCCGGCACATAGAAGGAAGTTCCGGCGGTCCCCTTGGCGGCCAGTGTTCCACCATTTACGGTGATGCCGTTCACCGGGCTGAACAGGATGGCGTTGCCGGCCGTGTTGTTCATCAATTGCAGACTGGCGCCGGGGCCCACCGTGATGGCGGACGACGGGGCGAGGGTTCCGGCCACGAAGGACAGGGCGCTCCCACCCGTCCACGCGGCGTTGTAGGCGGTGGCGGCCTCGTCGCCCAGCAGTACGTTGCTGCCCGCCCCGGTCAGGGTCAGCGATCCCGCGCCCCAGCCGGACGAATGCCCGAACACCACATACCCCGTGGCGGTGGAGGTGCCGATGGTGACGTTGCCCGAATAACCCGACATGTCCCCCTTGAGAACGAGGTAGCGGGAAGCGCTCGCGGCGCGGTTGAGGTTCAGGGTTGCCGGCGCCGGTGAACGCGCCCTCGATGGTGAAATCCTGCGTGAACCCGCCGTTGCTCTGCGAGATGGTGCTGGCGGCGTCCACCTGCAGGGCGGTGGCGCCGGTCAGGCGGATGAACAGCGCGCCGTTCGTGGAGCCCGAATTGAGCGCCCCCCTCGTTGAGGATCACCTTGGAGCCGAGCGTCCAACTGCGGGCGGAGACATAGCCCCCGTTGTACGTCTGCACCAGGCTGGCGGAGGCTCCGGATCCGACCTTCACCACCCCGCCCGTGCCGGTGAAGAGATTGGCCCCGGTGCCGCTCGTGTTGAATTGGAGCGTTCCGGCCGTGACGTCCAGGGTTGTGCCGTTCGAGGTCACCTGCCCCGCGGTGTTGTTGAACTGCCAGGTGCCGGCGCCGCTCTTGGTCACCGTGGCGCTTGCGGCCGAAAGGTCGATTCCCCAGACCAGGGTCTTGCCACTGGCGATGCTGACCGCCGGGCTGGCGCCCACGAAGGCGGCCACGCCGGTGGCGGTGGCCAGCGTATAGGTGTTGTTGACGGTGAACTTGTTGAGATTGAAGGTCGTGGCGGCCGGGAGGGTCAGCGTGAGGCTGTCGGTTCCGCCCGCCAGCACGAGGTTTGCCGCCGTGTCGTTCTGGGGTCCGGCCGCGTCATTGTAGGCCGTGAGGGTGCCGGTGGCCGAGCCGCTGCGCCACAGCAGATCCGCCAGCGTCCAGTTGCCCGTGCCCCCGGTGGTCACGGTGGTGTCCCCGTCGGCGTCCCAGTACCAATCGGTCGCCAGCACGGGAACGGCGGTCAGGCCGAGCAGGAACGCGGCATACGGGCGGGAGGAGAATGGTTTCATGGGTTTGATAGTAAGGTTTCGCAACATGGCTTTCAACCGCATTTGTGGACAGGGATCCATGAACCGGCCACCCGCCCGGGGGTTTGCGGCGGCTCGTGCTCCATCGCGGTTCCGGCCACGGGCACATTTCCAGCCGGGAGGTTCCGGTTGCGGGAACCATCCGGGAACGTGCCACCAATGCAACATCCGCATTGACCCGCCGCCCCCGGCACCGCATGAAACACCTGCTCCGCGGGCCCGTAGCTCAATGGTTAGAGCAGGGGACTCATAATCCCTTGGTTGTAGGTTCGAGTCCTACCGGGCCCACCAAATCCCACCCCCCCTCCCCCATGAACCTCCGCGTACTGATCCTGCTGGCGATTTCCGCCGTCCTGGAAACCTCGTGCGGTGATGACAACAACGAGGCCGCCTACCGCCCGGACCTGAAGACCATTTCCCGGACGCAGCAGGCGGGCGCGCCGGATCCGGCGTCGTCCACCCCGGGGCCGGACAGCGCCTCCGGGTCCTCCGGCAATTCGGCCCCGCCGAAGATTTCCGGCAAGTGGTCCGGCAAATACTCCTGGAGCGACGGCACCCACGTCACCGCCGTGAGCGCCTCCATCGAACAATCCGGCGGCAGCGTGGTCATCCGCACCAGCAAGGGCGCGCCCGGACGCATGCTGACCGGGCGGATCGGCTCGAACGGCCGCATGAAGCTGACCGACGCGGACGACGGCGAGATCTGGAGCACCTTCTACGGGGCGGCGACCTCCGACCATGTGAAGGTGGCCGACTACCTCTACCCCACCCCGGCGGGGCACACCGAGCCGGTTCTGCAGGTGATCGATCTGCGCCATTGATTTTGCGGGCGATTTCAGGAACACAGTCGCCGCATGACCCCCCTTCCCTTCCCGTCCCCCGCCGCGGCGTCGCCCGCATGATCAAGAGCATCACCCTCCTCGGCTCCTCCTCGGGCCGCAACGCCGGCGACGCCGCGCTCATCGCCGGCATCATGGATTCGATCGACCGCCGCCTCGGCCGGCGCGTGTCGTACGAGATCCCGACCATCAATCCGCGCTACATCCGGGAGTGCTACGACAACGAGACCGTGCCGGTGGGGATGATGCCGTGGGACCTGTCGGTCAAGATGCTCGGCCTGCCCACCTGGCGGTCGATCCGGCGGACCGACCTCACGCTCATCTTCGACGCGATCCTCTTCGACCGCTCGCTGTACAACCCGCTGTTCAACTTCCTGTCCTCGCTCTACCTCATGCTGCCGCGCGCCAAACGGGCCGGCAAGAAGATGGCGTACATGAACGTGGGCGCGGGCCCCGTCACCACCCCGGCCGGCCGGCGCATGCTGCGCGAGATCTCCGATCTGATGGACTTCATCGCGGTGCGCGACCAGTCGTCGTACGACATCCTGGCCGGACTCGGGGTGCGGAATCCGAACATGGTCACCGCGGCCGACTCGGCCCTGACCTGCCCGGCGCACGATCAGAAGGTGGACGCGCTGTACAAGGCGGCGGGGATCGACCCCTCGCGCGACATCCTGGCGGTGAACGTCAACCGCTACCTCGACACCTGGGCGGGGACCGGGCGTCCCTCGATGGGCCGCGAGGCCTTCGTCAACGTCTACCGCGAGGCCCTCAGCAAGGTGTGGCGGGAGATCCGCGCCCCGATCCTCTTCATCAGCACGCAGCACCACGACGTCGAGATCACCAAGGCGGTGATGGACTCGCTCAACCCCGAAATCCCGCGCGGGCACATCACCAACACCACCTGCGACCACTACGACATCAAGGGCGCGGCCGGCCGCGTGGGCCTGCTGTTCGGCATGCGGCTGCACGCGATCATCCTGACCTCCTCCGCCGGCGCGCCGGTGTGCGGCCTGCGCTACCAGCCCAAGATCGAGCACTACCTGCGCACCCTCGGCATGGAGGAGCAGGTGCTCAAGTTCGACGATTTCAATCCCGACGCCATGGCCGCCTTCATCCTCAAGAACTGGCGCGAGCGCCACGCCCTGCGCGAGCGGCTCAAGGTGGTCATTCCCCGCCAGTCGGCCCTGGCCGACGCCACCTCGCTGTTTGTCGAAGCCCTCGACCAGGGCCGCCCCGCCGCCGATGCGCGGCCGGCGTTTGAGACGGTGCGCGGCAGCGTCAGCGCCTGAAGCGGGGGAATTCAATTTTATTAGGAAAGCAGGAAGGCTGGAAAATAATTGGGGTGGCTCTTTGGCGTCTTTGCTGACTTCTGTTTTAATTTTTTACAGAAGGCAGCAAAGATAGCAAAGGGAGGATTGGGTAGCGGGAGCAGCCACTTCGTGATCTTCGCGACCTTCTGTGAAAATTAATCGGATACTTTTTACAGAAGATCACGAAGGTCGCGAAGGAGGAACCCTTTGCTGACTTTGCTTCCTTCTGTAAAAACCCTTCGCATGCTTTGAAGCGGCGATCACGCCGGTATCGATAAAATGTCCTGGCGTTTGCGGCTTCCGGCCGGGATGCTTGATGCGCGGCGCAATTACCCGGCCGGGGAGACTGCGGCTGCGCGGACATTCGCCGCTTGCACAAGTTTGCCGACGGGAATGATGCGGGCCGTGAGTTGCTTTCGCCGTCGCGAGAGGGCTCGGAAGTCGCATTCCACCTGCAGCCCGTGCCAAAATCCGTCGGTCTGTCCGAAGAAGGCCCCGAACCGGATCGACATGGCGGGGGTGATGGACCGTTTGCCGAGCACGATTTCGTTCACCGCCCGGGGCGGCACCCCGATGGCGCGCGCCATCGCATTCTGGGAAATACCCATCGGCCGGAGGTATTCCTCCAGCAGGATTTCGCCGGGTGTGATGACAGGGGACATCATGGTCATAACGTAGCGCGTTATATTCGGGGCGTCAATGGTAATCAACGATGCCGACCTCGGCGGGGAGCACCGGTGATCCGCTGACCGCCAGAGACGGTCCGATTCACCGAACCCGAGGAGAAGCCTGTCATCCCGAATCCCGCAAAGCGGGTGAGGGATCTACTCGCGTAAGCGAGTTTTTCGAGCTGACGTGGCGTGTATACCGCCGGGCTTCGTCCTCCCGGGAAGCCCGCTTGGGAGCGGGCAGATCCCTCGCCTGCGCTCGGGATGACAAATCCCTGTGCGGCGGGGATTGAACAGACCGGGGCGATTGCGGCTTCCGCCCGGGCCGGGATGGGTGTAGAGTGCCCGTCAATCGCAGGAGGTCCGCCATGCCGCCATCCCGTTCCGGTTTCCATGATCCCCGCCGCGCCGGGTTTACGCTGGTGGAGTTGGTGGTGGTGATTGTGGTGCTGTTCTTACTCTTGATATCAATCGCGCCCATTCGACCGGCCGGCGCACTGCAAGCCGCAAAAGCAAATAGTCTGCTTCAGCAGGGATCTCAAATGGTGAAAGCACTGCTGGCAAGGGACATTCAGGAAGATCTCGGCGGGTCTCTCTATCCCGGCGCCACAAACGCAATCACCTTCGCCACCTCGACCGACTATTTCAAATATGTGATCGAGCAGAAAGTGATCCCTGAGCATGATTTCTCACTTTTCGGAGGTGCAGGAGCTTCGCTGGCCAAGACGTTGGACGCCTCGCGCTTCAACGCCACCAACAACGCCTGGAGCGTCGTTGCGGACACCACCACGACGAAGAACGACAGAACACCGTTCCTGATCTCGCGAAACCTGGTGCTTCCCGGCAACCGACTCCCGGACGGAACCCTCGGGTTGAAGGGGGAAAACCTGGCGGCTTTGCTCAAATCCACCCCGGACCGATTGCTGTCCTTCTCCCGGCAATATCTGGTCGTCATCACCAGATCCGCCAGCGGCAATGCGGTTCACGCGGCAAAAGACCTCGGCCCCGGCAAAACCCATCTGCTCAACCCCACCGCCAACCGTCTGCCTGTCCTGCGGCCCTGAGCCCCAGCGGCGCAGCCCCTTTGCGGCGGCTGGGCTCGGGAGCGTCGCAGCCGCAGCCTCCCGGGCCGGGGCGTTGTCATTCCGAATCCCGCCAGCGGGTGAGGAACGACTCGCGGAGCGAGTTTCCTTAAGGAAGCCCGCCACGGCGGGTAGATCCCCGCATGTGCACTCGGGATGACAACTTTGGCCTTCGTGCAGGTGTATTAACGGCCGGACACAAGTGCGCTTGACATGACTGCATTCCGACTGCACATTGCCATCATGCCCACCCTCACCATCCGCAACCTGCCCGACCCGGTGTACAAGATCCTCAAGCGCCAGGCGGCGCGCAACCACCGCAGCCTGAATCAGGAGGTGGTCGCGAGTCTTGAACAGGCGGTCACGCCGGCCCGGGCGGAGGCGGCCTGGCGCGAGGCGGTGCGGCGCATCGACGCCTTGCGCACGGGCACGACCGACTTCGCCTCGGGCGCGGACATCGGACGCATGATAGCGGAAGGCCGGAAATGAGCCCGGTGCGCACCCCGGGCCGCTGCGTGGTGGATGCGACCTGGGTGGTGGACTGCCTGATCGGCGAAGACCAGGTGCGTGGCGCGGCGCTGACCGTTGGAGAGCGCTTTCCCCTCCGGATCAGCCCCTCGCTCTGGCGTTACGAGGCGGGGAACGCCCTGCGCCAGATGGTCCGCGCGGGGCGCCGGGGTCCGGACGAGGCCGCGCTGCTCCTGGCCGCCGCCGAGCCGCTGGTGTCCGAGACCTTCGAGCCCGTGGACACCGCCGACGTCCTCCGTTTTGCGGACGAACACGGGCTGAAAACCTTTTACGACGCCTCCTACGCCTGGCTGGCCGACCGCCTCGGCGTCCGCCTCTTCACCCGCGACCGCGAGGTGCTGCGCGCCTGTCCCGGCCTCGCCTCCGCCTACGCCGACTGAGCACTTGCCCCTTCCCGCCGGGTCGGGATGGGTGTAGAGTGCCCGTCAATCGCAGGAGGTCCGCCATGCCGCCATCCCGTTCCGGTTTCCACTCTCCCCTCCGCGCCGGGTTTACGCTGAAGGAATTGCTGGCGGTGTTGGTGGCGCTGGGTTTGCTGGTCGCTCTGTCATATCCCTCCATCACGGCAGCAATGCATGACCAACAAGCCAACCCGCTTTTGCAGCAGGGTTCGCAACTGGCCAAGGAATTGCTGGCCAAACGGCTCGCCGGAATGCCCGTTGAGGAGGTCTATCCGATGACGCCTCAAAGCGGTGGCGAAAATGGGTATGCAAGCTCGACGCTGTTCTTTCACCACCTCATTCAGGATGGAGTTCTCCAACACGACTATTCAATTTTTGGAGGCAAGGCGGCACGACCCGTCAAAACAAAAGAGGCCAGGCGTTTCGCCCCCGACAACAATGCGTGGAATGTCGTGGTGGACGCACCGACAGCAAAAAACGAACAAATTCCTCTTTTCATCTCGCGCAACCTGCTGCTGCCGGACAACCGGCTCCCGGATGGGACTCTCGATGAGAAAGGGGAGAATTTGCGGGCGCTGATTGAAAAAACGTCTGATCGACTTCTGGAATTCTCGGAATCCTACTTGGTCGTCATCACCAGATCCGCCAGCGGCAATGCGGTTCACGCGGCAAAAGACCTCGGCCCCGGCAAGGCCCATCTGCTCAACCCCACCGCCCACCGTCTGCCCGTCCTGCGGCCCTGAACCCGCGTCGCAGCCGCAGCCTCCCGGGCCGGGGCGTTGTCATTCCGAATCCCGCGAAGCGGGTGAGGAATCTACTCGCGGAGCGAGTTTTATTAGGGAAGCCCGCCACGGCGGGTAGATCCCTCATGTGCACTCGGGATGACAACTTTGGCCTTCGTGCAGGTGTATTAACGGCCGGACACAAGTGCGCTTGACATGACTGCATTCCGACTGCACATTGCCATCATGCCCACCCTCACCATCCGCAACCTGCCCGACCCGGTGTACAAGATACTCAAGCGCCAGGCGGCGCGCAACCACCGCAGCCTGAATCAGGAGGTGGTCGCGAGTCTTGAACAGGCGGTCACGCCGGCCCGGGCGGAGGCGGCCTGGCGCGAGGCGGTGCGGCGCATCGACGCCTTGCGCACGGGCACGACCGACTTCGCCTCGGGCGCGGACATCGGGCGCATGATCGCGGAGGGCCGGAAATGAGCCCGGCGCGCTCCCCGGGCCGCTGCGTGGTGGATGCGACCTGGGTGGTGGACTGCCTGATCGGCGAAGACCGGGTGCGCGCCGCCGCGCTGACCGTTGGCGAGCGCTTTCCTCCGGATCAGCCCCTCGCTCTGGCGTTACGAGGCGGGGACTGCGTCAGATGGTCCGGGCGGGGCGCCGCAGTCCGACGAGGCCGCGCTGCTCCTGGCCGCCGCCGAACCGCTGGTATCCGAGACCTTCGAGCCCGTGGACACTGCCGGCGTCCTCCGTTTTGCGGACGAACACGGGCTGAAAACCTTTTTACGACGCCTCCTACGCCTGGCTGGCCGACCGCCTTGGCGTCCGCCCTTCACCCGCGACCGCGAGGTGCTGCGCGCCTGTCCCGGCCTCGCCTCCGCCTACGCCGACTGAGCACTTGCCCCTTCCCGCCAGGTCGGGATGGGTGTAGAGTGCCCGTCAATCGCAGGAGGTCCGTCATGTCGCCAACCCGTTCTGGTTTCCATGATCCCCGCCGCGCCGGGTTTACGTTGGTGGAGTTGGTGGTGGTGATTGTGGTGCTGGCTGTAGTTGTTGTCCTGCTTTTTCCCGTTTCGGTGCCATCCATACACCAAGCAAAAGCAAACAGCCTTCTTCAGAATGGATCACAGATTGCCAGAACCTTTTTAGCGACCCACATCACGGAGGATCAACGGGAGAATCTCAATCCCACCTCCACGAGCACCAACGCATTCACCACGTCCACCGACTATTTTAAACACCTGATCAAAGAGCAGGGCATATTCGTGGGGACAGACTTTTCCGTTTTCGGCGGTGCGGGGGCCACGCTCGCAAAAAGTCCGGATCCTCGCGATTCAGTGCCACAAACAACGCCTGGAGCGTCGTGGTGATTATGCCAACATCGGAACATGACAAAACACCGTTCCTGATCTCGCGAAACCTGGTGCTTCCCGGCAACCGACTCCCGGACGGCACCCTGGTTGAAGGGGGAAAACCTGGCGGCTTTGCTCAAATCCACCCCGACCGATTGTTGTCTTTCTCCCGGCAATATCTGGTCGTCATCACCAGCATCCGCCAGCGGCAATGCGGTTCACGCAGCAAAGGACCTCGGCCCCGGCAAGGCCCATCTGCTCAACCCCACCGCCAACCGTCTGCCCGTCCTGCGGCCCTGAGCCGCGCGTCGCAGCCGCTTTGGAGCGCGGCGGCGACGTGCCCAGGGGGATGCGGCGAGGGTTTTCCTGTATGGGTCGCGGGCGAGGCAGCCCGTATGTCTCTGGACGAAGACGGCCGAGTCGCCATAGTGGTATGAGGCTCAGCCGGTGGCTTCGCCCTACCCTGTGGCTGGTAGGGCGAAGCGACCTCGCTGAGCCTCGCGGTGGTCGGCGGCTCAGCCTATGGCTTTCCTCCAGAGGCGGACAGGCTGCCCTACCCAAAGGGCGGTAGGGCGAGATGATCGTTTCGTTCGCTCCCACCATGAACTTTCCCGATGACCCTCTTTTCCTGAGTTCATGAGTTCCTGATAAAGATTTCCCCATGAAGCTCCGGACTTTCGCCTACATCGTCCGGCCCACCGCGGAGACGATCGGGCGCACGACCTGCATGAGGTGGACGAAGGCTTCGGGCAGCATCTGCTGGGCGGCGTCGCTGAGGGCGCGCTTGGGGTCGGGATGGACCTCGACCAGCAGGCCGTCGGCGCCCACCGCGATCGCGGCCTTGGACAGGGGCTCGATCAGATCCAGCCGCCCCGCGGCGTGGGTGGGGTCGACGAAGACCGGCAGGCAGGTCTCCTTCTTGGCCACGGCGACGGCGCTCAGGTCGAGGGTGTTGCGGGTGGCGGTCTCGAAGGTGCGGATGCCGCGCTCGCACAGGATGATGCCGCGGTTGGACCGCTTGGCGATGTACTCCGCCGCCAGCAGCCACTCGGAGATGGTCGCCATCATGCCGCGCTTGAGCAGGATCGGCTTGCCGGTGTCGGCCGCGGCGCTGAGCAGCGAGTAGTTGAGCCCGTTGCGCGCGCCGATCTGCAGCACGTCGGCCACGGCGGCGACCTTGGCCATGTCCATCTCGCTCACCACCTCGGTGATGACGGGCAGGCCGGTCTCGTCGCGGGCCTCCTTCAGCAGAGCGAGGCCGGGTTCACCCAGGCCCTGGAAGTCGTAGGGGGAGGTGCGCGGCTTGTAGGCCCCGCCGCGCAGCATCGAGCCGCCGGCCGCCTTGACGGCGCGGGCGGTCACCAGGATCTGCTCGCGCGACTCGACCGAACACGGGCCGCCGACGATGTGGACGGTGTTTCCGCCGATGACCAGTCCGGCCACCTTCACCAGCGCGGGTTCGGGATGGGTCTCGCGGCTGATCAGCTTGAACTTCTTCTGCACGGGCATGACGCTCTCGACCATGGGCAGGGTGGCCAGGGATTCGAGCGACTTGTGGGTGGTCTCGTCGCCGATGCAGGCGATGACGGTGCGGACCTCGCCGACGATGCGGTGGGGTTCGTAGCCGAGTTCGCGGACGCTCTTTTCGACGGCTTCGACATCCGCCGGGCTGGGTTGCAATTTCAGGACGATGATCATCGGGGGTTCCTTTCTCGGGGGTTGCAAAACAAAAAACCCCGCGGGGTTCCGCGGGGTCCTGGTGCATGGCCTTTCGGTCCGCTACCACCTCGCGGGGGGTCGGGGTCCAAAAAACCAAAAATAGGTGAAGGGGCTCATGGGGTTATTTCACGAAGCGGTTGATGATCAGACAAACGCCCGACGCGGTCAAGGAGAGAATGGCGGTGATCCGGTTGTAGTCGTAGTAGTGATCCTTGTTGAACAGGATCGTGTAGCGACTCTCCGGCACCTCCGGGTGCTCTTTGCGGACGCTCGTGGAGGGCATCCAGCCGTCGCGGGCATGCCAGAGGCCGAACAGCAGCAGGAGAACGCCCCAGTTGCGGAATGCCGTCGTGCCTTCAATATGGAATTTTCTAACCATGGTGACATATGATACAGAAGTGCGAAGGTGTGTCAACGAGGGGGTTGCGTCCGGGATTTGGAGGACGGTCCGCCCGGGTCACCCCGTTTGCCTACCAGACCTTGACCACGGTCACATCGGCGTCCGGCAGGGTGGCGGGCAGCACGATTTCGGTTGCGTCCCCGGCCTTGCGGACTTCCAGGGTCGCGCCGCCGGCCAGCAGGCGGGCGGAGGTGAAGACCCCGGGAAGGGAGATCACCCCGCTGTCCGGGCGCTGGAACACGTGCGCGTAAAGGGTCCTGCCCTTCCGGGTGACGCGGCCGTCGAACGACACCTTCTCGAAGGGGCTGGCGGTGGTGCCGTAGACGCCTTCGCCGTTGACCTTCATCCACCGGCCCATCGCGGCCAGTAGCCGGAGACTTTCGGGCGGCACGGAACCGTCGCCGGTGGGGCCGATGTTGAGCAGGTAGTTGCCGCCCTTGCTGGCGATGTCCACCAGGTTGCGGAGGAGCTGCTGCGCGGACTTCCACTTGCGGTCGTGCTCGCTGAAGCCCCAGGTGGTGTTCATGGTCATGCAGGTCTCCCAGTCGACGTTCGGCATGCCGGTGGCGGGGATGTGCTGCTCGGGGGTGACGAAGTCGCCGTACTTCGGGTCCATGCGGTCGGTGATGTTGTGCGTACCCATGCCGTTGAAGCCGGCTTCGGGGATGCGGTAGAGGCGGTTGTTCATGATGATGCCGGGCTGTTTTGCGCGGACCTTCGCCATCAGTTCCTGCGCCCGCCACGCGTCGTCCCCTGGAACTGGGTGGAGCTGTAGTCCCACCACAGCACGTCGACCGTTCCGTAGTTGGAGACCAGCTCGTCCACCTGGCCGTGCAGGAAGTCGACGTACTTGCCGTGGTCGCGGGGTTCGGGTCCGCCGCCGTTCTTCGGATAGGGCAGGCCCTTGGCGCGCTTGAAATCGTACTGGGCGTGGTGCCAGTCGATCACCGAGGGTAGAAGCCGACCTTGAGCCCCTCGGCCCGGGCGGCCTGGACGATCTCCTGCGCCAGGTCGCGCCCGGTGGCGTCGAAGGCGTCGTAATCGGTCAGCTTGGAATTGTGCAGGGCGAAGCCCTCGTGGTGCTTGGTGGTGAACACGATGTATTTGCGCCCGGCGTTCTTCGCCGCCTTCGCCCACTCCTGCGCGAAGCCGCCCGGGGCTTGAATTTCGGGAGGGCGGCGGCGGCGTAGGTTGGTGTCGACCCCGACCCGCTGCTGGATCCATTCCATGCCGCCGGAGTCGCCGACTTTTTCCCCTCAGGTTCCGGCCAGGGCCGGAGTAGAGCCCCGTGCACGAACATGCCGAAGCGTGCCTCGCGCCACCAGCCCATGCGGGCGTCGCGCTGTTCGGGGGTTTCGGCGGCTTGCGCGGCAAGCGAGGTCATGAGCAGGGCGGCGGCGAGGGTGCGGGACGTGCATGCGGGGCTCCGGTGGGAAGGGTGGTGCGCGGGGTCGAACGGGGACGGAAGGGCGCGGAAAATATTCAAGGCGGGGGCGGGCTACAGGTATCGGATGAGGGTTTGCAGGGCGGCGGAGACCTCCTTGAAGCGGAAGGCGTATCCGGCCTCGATCAGGCGGCGCGGCACGGCGCGGGTGCTGGACAGCAGGAGTTCGGAGGCCATCTCGCGGCCCATCAGGGTGTTCAGGGCGAAGGCCGGGACGGGCAGCAGGGCGGGGCGGCGCAGGGCGGAGGCCAGGGCGCGGGTGAAGTCCGCGTTGGTCACCGGGTTGGGGGCGACCAGGTTGAAGACCCCGGCGACGGGCGTGTTCATGAGGTGAAGGATCGACCGCGTCACATCCTGCACGGCGATCCAGCTCATCCACTGCCGGCCGGTCCCCAGGGCGTCCGCCCAGGCAGGCTTGGAACGGCGGATCATCTTGCGGAGCACGCCGCCGAGGGAGCTGAGCACCACGCCCAGCCGCAGGTGGACCACGCGGATGCCGGCGCGGCGGGCGGGTTCGGCCGCGGCCTCCCAGGCCTCGCAGACCTCCGACAGGAATCCGGCCCCGCGGCGCTGTCCTCGTCGAGGATCTCGTCGCCGCGCGACCCGTAGTACCCGACGCCCGAGGCGCAGATCATCACCTTGGGCGGGACGTGCATGGCGGCGAGCGTCTCGGCCAGCAGGCGGGTGCCCTTGACCCGGCTCTGCAGGATGCCCTCCTTGCGCCCGGCGTTCCAGCGGCCGCCCGCGATGTTCTCGCCGGCGAGATGGACCACGGCGTGGATGTCGCGCAGGCGGTCCTTCTCGATCCGCCCGCTCTCGGGCGACCACCCGACGTTGCGGCTCCGCTCCGAAAAGTCACGCCGGATCAGCCGGGTCACCTCGTGCCCCTCCGCCTTGAGCGAGGGCAGGAGGTGGCCGCCGACCAGACCGTGGGAACCGGAGACGAGGACTTTCATGCGCGTTGGGGAGGCATCCTACGCCGGTTTTCCAGCCAAGCCAGCAGGAATGCGCGGCGACCGCGGAAACCCTTCCGCATCATTTTCCCACTGGCGCGGGATCAAATTCCGGTGCATGTTCCCGCCGCGGACTCCCGTTAACCGCTTCAACAACCCGATCTACATACCGCCCTCCGGCCCGCCGCAGGGGCCGGCCCCTCCCCGGTCATCCTGCAAGAAGATGGGCCAGGAGAACCTGACCGGCCTCTGCGAGGCGTTTTACCGCGAGTTGGAAAAGACGAAATCCGCAAGTGGTTCCCCGAAGACATGGTGGAGGCCTCGCACCGGCTGGCGAAGTTCCTGAGCGGTGCTCGGCGGCTCCCCACTCTATGCGCAGGAGTACGGCTCCCCGCGCATGCGCCAGCGGCATGTCCCCATTCCGATCGACCGGCCGGCCCGGGACCTCTGGTTCAACACCTTCCGCGGGGTGCTGGAGGCGCGGGCGGACGATTTCAAGCTGCCCCGCGAGCACCTTCCCGGTTTTCTGCGCTGGCTGGACGAATTCGCGGACTGGATGGTGAACACTAGGCCGGACCGACCGACCGGATCCGCCCCTCCGAAATCTCCATGAGCTGGACCGGGTTGAAGCGGTCCTTGTGGAAGCCGCGGTGGAGTTCCCGGTCGGTGCGCTGCAGCAGATGGAGGTCGGCGACCCCTTCCGGTCCGCAGGCGAGCACCTTGGAATAGCCCTTGTACAGACGCGGCCGGCCGATGATGCGGTGCAGCCGCGGGTCGCGCGCGGCGGGCGTGGCGGAATCCTCGCGGCGCTGCAGGACCAGATAGCTGTAGGGCACCGTCCGCACATCGATCTGCAGTTCGCGGGCGAACGCCGCCCAGTCGGGATCGCCATGCACCTCCGCGGGGGCGTGGGCGAAAAAGTGGCACCAGTGGCGGACATTGGCGGGGTCGGTCATCCCGCAGACGGCGCCGTGCGTGCAGGGGGCGACGGGGTCGAAGGCGTCGAGCAGGCGGGCGCGGAAGGCCACGAGCTTGGAGGAGATCTCGTACGCCCCCGGCTCCACCCAGATGACCGACCGGGCCTTGCGGATCGCGCGTTCGAGTTCCAGTTCGCCGGTGCCGTTGAGTTCGCCGAGGACGTGCGAGACGATCAGGAGATCGGGCTCGTCCACGACGCCCCGCGCCACCCGGGGGTGGACGGCCCGCAGCCGCTTGGCGGCGAAGCTCATGGCGTGCTCGGAGCGGTCGAAGAACTGGACCGTGGCCCCGGGCAGGCCCGGAAAGGCGGTGAGCACCAGGCGCGTGGCGATGCCGGAACCGCAGCCCCAGTCGAGGATCCGGCCGCCGGGCGGACGCCAGCCGAGCCGGTCCAGGTCGGCGAGCACCGCATCCCACTTCCAGGCGATGCGCTGGGCGAAGGTCATGTCGTAGGCCAGCAGGTCGTTTTCATCCCGCCAGTAGTCGGTCTCGACGGGACCGCATTCCAGATAGACGGTGCGGAGGCGGCGCAGGGTCCGCCAGTCGATGTCGTGGCGGTTTTGGATTGGTAAGAGGGGCATGACCGGTCCATATTCACCCCTTCCTCCCATGCCAACCTGGAAAAGAACCCTGGTGATCGTGTGGCTGGCCCAGTTTTCATCGATCATGGGCTTCGCCCTCGGCTTCCCGTTCGTCCCCTTCTACTTCAAGGACCTCGGCGTCACCGATCCCGCGGAACTGAAGATCTGGGTCGCGCTCTTCGCCACGGCCACGCCGCTCTCCCTCGCGGTGTTTTCGCCGATCTGGGGCCGGCTGGGCGACCGTTTCGGGCGCAGGCTGATGCTGGTGCGCGCGCAGATCGCCGCGGCGGTGATCATCTCGTCGATGGGCCTGGTGAACGGCCCGCTCATGCTGGTGGCCCTGCGTCTTCTGCAGGGCGCGTTCACCGGAACGGTCACGGCCTCCCAGTCGCTGATCACCTCGATCGTGCCGCCGCAGCGCAGCGGCATGGCGTTGGGGGCGCTGAGCGCGTCGGTCTTCTCCGGCATGACGATCGGCGCGGCGGCGGGGGGGCTGATCGCGCATCATTTCGGCTACCGCGTGCCCTTCTTCGCCGCCGGCGCGCTGTTCACCCTCTCCGCGATCCTGATCATCAGATACGTCCCCGAGCCGCCGCCGGACCCGCTCCCGCCGCCCCGGCCCGCGGGAGCGCCGGAACCGGCCGGCCTGCTCAAGGTGATGTTCCCGGTGCTGGCCCTCACCGCGGGCATGGCCTTCTGCCGGCAGATCGAGGTTCCCTTCTTTCCGCTGTTCGTGGACCAGTTGCTGGGCGGCAAGTCCTCGGCGGAGTTGTGGACCGGCGGGCTGATGGCGCTGGGCGGCACCGCGGGGTTCCTGAGCGGCATCGCGATGGGGCGCTGGAGCGACCGCATCCGGCCGGACCGGCTGGCCCTGGCGGCCGTCGCGGGCGCGGCGCTGCTCATGATCCCGCACACGCAGGTGCAGTCGGCGCCCTGGCTCGTCCCGCTGCGCTTCGCGACCTATTTCTGCGTCGGGGCGATGGATCCCATCCTGCAGGTGTGGCTTTCGCGGGTCTCGCCGCCGGAGCGCCGGGGCGAGGTCTTCGGCTGGTCGGCCACCGCGCGCTCGCTGGGCTGGATGATCTGCCCCCTGCCCGCCGGATGGCTCGCGGCCACCCACGGACTGCGTTCCCTGTACACCGCGGGATTTTTCCTGTATGTGCTGCTGCTGCCATGCATCGTCCTCGCCGCGCGCGTCTCCAAGCCGTCCTCCTCGCCTCCGCCCTCGCGGGGTTGAGCGCGCGCGCCCTTGCGCAACCGGCGGGCTATCCCGTCCCCCGCCGCTGCCGCAGCCGCAGCCCGGCGCGCCGGCCCCTGCTGGGCGCGGACCGGGAGCGCCTGCCGGGCTGGGCTCCTCGCCCGCCGGCCCGAGCCGGGGCTCCGGGCCTTCGGGACCACCCGGTCGGCGGGCGACGGGGCGGCGCTGCTGCTCCACAGCGGCGAGGACCGCATCCGCGCGGAGGCCGGCCTGCTGGCCGCGGGCGACCTGCGGTGGTGTCGAGCAACCGCAATGAATTCGCCGAGTACGCCGGCATCCGGTTCTGGGTGAGGGGGGACGGTTCCGACGCCCGCGGATCGGTCGGGCTCGGCATCGACACCGGAGCGCAGATCAGCTTTCCCCTGGCGTCGGAGGAATGGCGCGAATACCGTTATCCCTGGTCGCGGCTGCCCTTCGATTTCAAAACCAACGAAACCGTGCGGGCCCTGCTGTTCGGCATCCAGACCCCCGAACCGGACCCCCGGTACGTGCTGCTGGATGAAATCGGGCTGATGCCCGACGGGGAGGATCCCGCCGGGCCGTTCCCCGCGCCGGCGGAACAGAAGAACTACCTCACCGTCCGGCCGGACGATCCGGGCCACATCCTCTACAACCTGTACATCCAAACCAACGGCACCCAGGGCGTGCGCTTCAAGTACCGGGGCGGCGGCACCACCCGCAGGATGCGCGTGCACTGGGAGGGGGCCGCCGACCGCGCGGTGTGGCTCGACCTGACCGTCCCCCGCTGGCAGGAACGCCGCATCCTCTGGCGGGACATGCCCCCTCCGCCGGACCGCGCCGCGCAGCACATCGTGTTCCGGTTCGATCCTCCGCCCCTCCCGGGCCACTGGTTTCGTGATCGACCGCCCCCGAGCTGGTCCGCGACTGGAACGACGGCGCGCCCCCCACCCCCACCGCCCCCGGCGATCCGCCCGGAAGCCTGACCCCGCCCGGTTCGTTGAAAACGCCGGACGGTCCGGCCGGTGATCGACCGGCTGCGCTCCCACGCCCGCACCAGCACGTCATCGTGGGCGACCCTCACCCTCGACGCGGCCCGCCCCGATACCACGCCGGCGGCGCCGGCGAACCCGGACCTCCGCCCGGACACCTACGGCGCCCGAATGTTCCCGGGCCTGCGGGCCTTCCACAAACCGGAGACCGCGCAACTCCGGCATGACGTCTACCAGCCCCTGCGCC
Organism: Kiritimatiellia bacterium; assembly: GCA_046346795.1. Classification (GTDB taxonomy): domain Bacteria; phylum Verrucomicrobiota; class Kiritimatiellia; order SS1-B-03-39; family UBA6053; genus JAXMHJ01. The sequence goes on along the minus strand of JAXMHJ010000046.1, from coordinate 23,006 downwards.
GCTCCTGGGACAGCCTCGGCACCTCCTCGCCCTGGTCCACGGGACTCATTCTCACCGCCGCCGTCCTGCCCGACGCCGACCCCCGCTCGCTGGACGCCGGCGTGGAGCACGCCCTCACCTATTCGCCCGACCTGGTCATCCTGCAAACCGGGATGCTGAACATCCTCTACACCGGCGTCGACGCCTACCAGGCCGGACTGGAGCAGGCGGTCAAGGACTTGCAGGCGCGCGGGGTCCTGGTCGTTGTGGGCCTGCCCCCGCCGGTGGCCGACCTCTCCCCCGGCGCGAATTCCGCCGCCAGCCCCTGGGAGCGCAGCCGCGCGTACGCCGAGGCCGCCCGCAACGTCGCCCGCGCCGCCTCCTGCGCGGTGGTGGACGTCCCCGCCGCCTTTCTGGCCCGCGGTCCGGTGGCGGCCGGCCCCCTGTACCAGGACCGCACCCATCTGAGCAACGAGGGTCACCGCCTGATCGCCAATCTATACCTGCATCTGCTCGGAGTCACCGACCGGAGAATCTGGGACGGGCTTCCCGCCGCGGCTGAAACCACTCCCGCGGATCCGACCGCCCCGCCAGAATGAGGCGGCGGGACCGCGTGACCGCGGGCGGGGACAGGACGGACTTGCGTGACACCCCGTGGCTGCCATAGAATGTACGGATGAAGCACCTTCCGGCCCTTGTCCTCGCGGCCCTGACGCCCTGGACCTCCTTCGCCGAGACCCGCATCCTGTTCTCGGCGCGCACCTCGGACGTAGCCGCCTTCGACCTGTACGTCATGAGTTCCACCGGGACCGGCCTCCGGCGCCTCGCCGACACCGCCACCGTCTCCGAATGGGGCGCCGCCCTCTCACCCGACAACTTCCACGTCGCGTACGTCGACCGCAACGCCCTCACCGGCAACCTCTACGTCGGCGACCTGCTCGGCGGCGCCCCGGCGCGGATCAACATCGCCGGCAGGGTCCTCGCGGTGGACTGGATCGACGCGAACAGCCTCTGCTACCTGCTCCGCAACGGAACCTACGACGGCGATTTCACCATCCGCCGCGTCAACGCCGACGGCACCGGCGACGCCGCGGTCTACGCCGACATCTTCCACAACTACAGCACCGGCGGCGACACCCTCACCGTCCACCGCCCCACCGGCCGCGTCTACTTCAGTTCCTTCTTCGGCTCCGTCACCATCCGCTCCGGCCTGCTCGGCGGCGCCACCCCCGACCGGGCGTATGCCCGCGGCGTCGACGCCCTCGCCGGCGGCGAATTCGGGGTGGAGGGCACGACCCTCTACGACCATTACGACCCCTGCCCCTCGCCGGATGGAACCCGCATCGCCTACGCCGCCGACCACGGCACCGGCTACCACCGCATCTACACCAAGAACAACGACCCCGCGGAAACCGACAGCGTCTCCCGCCGCGGCGACGTGTACTGCGGCGACCCCGCCTGGTCCCCCGACGGGACCTGGATCGCCTTCACCCGCGCCGCGACGTCCACCTATGGCGAGGGCCCCTACATCGGCAACATCATCCGCAACAGCGCGACCGGCGCCGCCGCGGAGTCCAACCTCACCTCCGCCCTGGCCGCCATCGCCGGGCGCTGCGGACAACCCGCCGTCTACGAGGCCCCCGCCTGCCCCTCCGCGCTGGAAATCCTCTCCACCACCCGCATCCCCGCCGGCACCCTCCTCGCCTGGCCCGCGACGCCGGGCCTCGTGTACCAGGTCTCCTATTCCGACGACGCCATGCAAACCTGGAACGAAACCCTCCCCGCCTCGCGCCTCCTCGCCGCCGCGGGCGAAACCTCCCTCACCTACACCGACACCACCGCCGCCCCCGCCCAGCGCATCTACAAGCTGGTCGTCACCTGCCCTTGATCACCCCCGCGCCGTGGAGGCTGCGGCTGCACCGGAGTTTTTCCGACGCCGGCGCTCTTTGAGCAGGAATCATCATTCAAGGGGCGGGCTCCTTGGGATGGTTCAACAGGTCGGCGAGGTGCTTCGGATCGGCCCGCCGACCTTCGTTGATACATTGGAGGCAGTATTCGGTTAATGACGTCCTGGGCCTGAAAGTTCGCCGGCGGTGCGTTTCAGCGGCTCGAAGTTCCGCTCGCCGTAGGGTTGGTCAAGATTTGATCATAATGCGCAAATCGGCACGGAAACTCCCGGTTCAGGCCGATACTCTGTTCCACATCCACCCTGGCGTACAACAAGGGCTTTCGGGTTTTCAAATACAGGTAATACTGGCTGTTCCGGGAATAGGTGTTCGTCCCGACCCCACCCGTGCGGAAACTCACCTCGCGTTGATAACCATCCTCCGGCGCCCGGAACAAACGTTGTGTGGACATTATCACGCCCCCGTCCACAGACACCGCTCGATACGTGATTTCCCACTCGCCCTTCTGAACATCATAACTAGCTCGCCCCTCCAAGTCGCGCGTTTCACTTTTGAAATCGTAGTAGCCATCAAGGTTCGTCAGGCTCCATCGTTCAGATTTTGAATCCGGCGCTTTGGGCCACAGCAACACGTCTCCAACAGTACTTGAAGGGCGCTGGAGCAGAAACGTCGGCTCACCGATCTTTCGCATTTTATGAACGAGAGGTCTTGATGGGGTGTGCGCCCAATCGAGTCGCATATCGTTGTTTGCGTACCGATCAAGTTCGTAACCCTCTCTGGTGATGGACATTAAGAAAATACTGGAGGGTTTTTCCACCACAAACTGGTAGCTTCCGTCAAGCGCGGAATTTTGAATTAGCTTTTGGGCAGGCGATGGTTTTCCCAGAATGTAGTGGGCCGTCCTCGCGACGAGTTCCACCCGCGCGCCCTCCAACGGCCCGCCCTGGTCATCCATTACGCGCCCTGATACGCGTACGGGCTGCAGGTCCGCGTAGTATTGCTTGCTTGCTATTTCCTCTGATGCCGCCCACGTTTCCGCCGTGCTCTTTCTTGTCAGCGGGTGCCGAACCACCAGGTAAATCGAAACGAGCGCGAGTAGGGCGAGAGCATATCCAGCAAACTTTTTTCGTATTTTCTTCATGGCGACACCGTGCCGACGAAGCCGAAGTCTTTGCAAACCCGGTTCCAAAAACGCGACTCGTCCAATATATTTGATCGAAATTGGCGACTATGCGAATAGTGCTGGCCATCATATCCACAATTCAGGTCCAGGCCTACGTTACCCCTAAATACTTTTGCGCAATCCCATGCGCCAAGCGCGGTGGAACGTGATTCTGCCATATAACTAAAAATCACATATCGTTCATCAAGGTTATCAAAGGGGTATGGATAGTTGAGAAAAGTTCCCAGTCGATAGAACCGATCGAAATCTGGCGATCCGGGTGAATACCTCAGATCCGATCCCGCATACATAAATCCATACACGCCGTCGGGACGATGCGCATTGTTAATTTCCCATATTCTCAGCGCCCAATCGTACGGGTTGCAGTAGTTGTAAGCCGAAGATACTTTCTGTCCAAGTCCGGCAAAATATTCTACGCTTGGCGCTTGGCCTTCGAAATAGTGCCCCATCACATCCGGGGTTGTCGGGAAAAGTGCGCCGCTTGGTGGACAAGGGCGGATGGCGGCATTCAAATTGTTATAGTACTGCGCGGAGAGCGCAGCCTGGCAGGCGATGTAGGAGTGAACCGGCGGGCCGGTGTGCAGTTTCAAAGCCTCGCTTGCCACAATGTTTCCCATACTGTGCGCCATGACGCGCAGGCGGGCCGGGCCAAGGGTTTGAAAGAGTGAAGACAAGGCGGCGGCGGACCGCCATGCGCGGATCTCGCTGTTGTCGAAGTTGCGTGGATCCCAGATGGCCTTCGTCAGGAAATACTCCGGATTTTGCAACGTTGGCCATGAGAACAATATCACTCGCCCCTGATACCCCTGCCACCAAAGCCGCTTGAAGGCGGTCTCGGCCCAGCGACGCTTTTCAAACTCGCTCATGTTCCAACCGTGAACCAAGAGAAACACCTCGTCCGTGGCGGGGGTGTAGCCGCCGGTGTATTCATGGAATGCGGTTTGACTAACCGTCACATTCCAAGGATCGGTGTTGTCGGGAGAGGTGACCGACACAGTGTAGCGGTCATAAAACCATTCGACCGGCTTGATCTCCAAGGTGACGGCTGTTTCAGCCAGGACTAGGTTGCCGCGTTTCGCGAGCAGGACCAGCCGCCCCTTTCCACCCCCCCGGCCTTCAAAGAGAAAGGGCGAGACTTCCCCGTTGGTCCGAATGAGTCCTCGAGGAATTTCAGTCCCGTCGTCGGCGGATATGATGGCAGCCCTGGTTTTGGTGGCCTGGAAGTTTGCTGTTTCTTTATCGTCCAAATACCTGGACGCTGGGTTTACTACCGCCTCGAACAGGTTGATTCCCGGGCATCCTTCGGTGATCCCTTCAATTTTCATCCAAAAGGTGACGGTGGAGTCCGCCAAGGCGCAGCCGATACTCGCAAATGAAGACGCGCGAAGTCCTCCAAGTCGCGCTTGGAGTGACTTGGATTTTGCAGTGACCAATCTTTATACTGAGTCAATGGGTCTGGGGAACGCCACACACCAATTTACGTAGGCGCCAATGGTTTCATCGAAACAGTTCGGCTGGATGGGAACGCCTCCACGGAGACGGTCGGGAGCCCCGCCTCCGGCTCAGGTCATCCTCGGCGACGATCTCAAGGCTCATTGAATTCCTCCAGCAAGTACCGCACGCCATAGTCGTCGTTCACCCAGAACAGATAACTCTCGTCGGCGGGTTCGGAAAAGCTGATGGCGTCATCGGTTCCCGTCCACCGCCATATCGAGCGGCATGGATCTTGATCCGGTCGCATTCCAGCCAGGCCGACTCCGCCAGGGCGTCGGGGACGTGGACCTGCACGACGACCTCGCACCAGCCTTCCTGCGCCACCGTCAGGGAATAGGACTGGGCGTCGCCCCCGACGCGGGCGTGGCCAGGAGCAGGGGTCATCTGCGCGGTCCCGCCCGGAGAGGCGGTCACTGCCGGCATGGCCCCCGTGGGTCGGTGGCGCGCAACCGGTACTGCCTGCGTAGTCTTACCGTCAGACCCGTCACGGTAAACATCGCATCCGCACCCGCCGCAATCGAGGCCCCGGGAATCACCTCGTGCCGTTCGGCCCAGCCCCGGCATGGACAGTCCGACATATCCATCCATCACCTCCACCGTTCCCTCCGCTGACCCTTGGGGAATCTTGAATTCCATGGATTTCGCCAGGGGTGCCGGGTTTGAGAAGACCTCCCGGGGGGTGACGCCGGTGATTTCGCCTTCGGGACAGGCCTCGGTCGGCGGCTTGCGGGCGATTTCCAGAATGGACGGTGCGAAGGAGGTATCCGGGGTATCGATTCCGGCGCGACCGTGGCTTGGGCGGCAATGGCCGGATTTCCATTTTGGAAAAGTTCGCCGTGCCCCCGGCCAAAAATGGAATATGGCGGCGCAGGGCCTGCGTCGATTCGTCGGGAATGATTCCCGCGGCAGGGGACGTCCGGGGCCTCTGGTTCCAGCATGGAGGTGGCGGGATTCAACAGTCTCGGCCGCTGCAGCCGCACACGCTGCCCCCAATCCGGTTGAATCGCCTGTGCCTGGGATTCCAGCAAGCCCAGATCCGACCCGCTCCATGCCCTCAACATGTCGTCTGTATAGGCGTGGCCCAGCTTCAACTCATGGTTATACGAAATGGGGACCCACGCGAGCGGACGCTTCGCGAACAGGTTGTCCACGACATGGTAACCGGTTTGCTCGCCCAGGCCGTTGTCGAGTCTGCATTCGCTGGCATACATAATGGATTCGGTGGTCCTCGTTTGCAGCGTCAACGGCGTCGTGGATGTGGGTTCTGTGACATTCGTGGTTTGCGACAACTTGCTGTCGTCGGGATCGAGTTCGGAGTGAACAAGCCCGGTTTGAATGTAGGCCGGATATGTCCAGCTTAGCTCCCGGCGCAAGAATCTGGTGGACGGGTCGGACAAGCCTTCCCATCCGTTTTTAGATCGCTCGACGCGCCATGTCTTGAACCGCAAGTCCGCCGAGCCGCTGACGATTTTCGACATGTCGGGATTGGCAATGCCAAGGCCGTGGATGATTTGGTCGGATATCCCGCCGGTTGAACCTTGATTCGGATTGCTGCCGTAGCGGTATACCTCGTCAAAATCGCTGATGCCGTCGCCATCGCTGTCCCATTGATCCGCCTTGGATCCGAGAACGAGCTTTTCCAACGCGTCGAGAATGCCGTCGAGGTCGCTGTCGATGCAATGGTTGGCGAGGATGACATAGCGCAGACTCCCGGAAGGAGGATAACTCCACGCCATGGGGTCAACCGTGTGGGGGACCGTGCCGAGCGGGATCCAAGGGAAGGGATTCATGAGGTTCAATGTCTCATAAACCCCGAGATAGTCCACCTCGGGCGGGGCGTGGACGAGAATTTCCATCGTCCCCAGGGCGGATACGTATTCGACCTGCACCACCCCGATGTCCTCTTGGGCGATGCTGGGCGGGGCCGCAGCCAGGCGGGCGGCAATCTCCGCCAGATCAGTCGGAACATCTGCGGCGGCGATCAACGTGAAGGCGAGGGCCTGGCGGGAGAGGCGGCGGTCGGCGACGTAGTCGTCCAACTGCGGGCCGGTGAGGCCTTCGGGTGGAGGGAAGGTGGTGAGGACCCAGTTCACGGGATCGTATTCCCCCGGAACAGATGTGCCGGCCAGCGCCGTCGGTGAAACCCCGAACCATTTCCGGACGGGCGTTATGCCGTTGGTCTCGCGAACCACACCCCGGCGCAGGGGAACTCCGCCGGGGGTGGTCGTGGATGCCAGCCCGGAGAGAATGGCGGGCTCGAATCCAGGAGCGACGGCGAGGATCGGCAGTGAATTGGTGAAGGACATGCCCGGAGGGTAGAGAGCGGAGGTCATCCGGTTGGTCCAGGTGGTATCGGCGATCTGCTGGAGTTCCGCGAAGGAGGAGACGGAGCGGATTTCAGGCAGCGCTTGGGCAGGGGATCGAGAGAACGGGAAGAGGCAAAGGCTGATCAGGAACGAAAAACACGTGTGTGTGTGCGGGGGGGGGGGACGCATATGACATCTCCTTCCAAGTGGCTAGTTGGAATAATCATACGCCTGTTTGCGGGAAAGGATAAGGTTTTGCCGCCTGAGTCGGGTATCGGGGTTTGCCCGGCGCCCAAATGGAATTGTACCGGATTCTATTCAGCGGACTGCGCTGGTGGCCGACCCGGCGCGGGGCTGCGCGGGCACGCCGCGGCGCGCGCGGTCGATCGCGAAATCGGCCAGCTCCCGGTCCTCGAACCAGCCGGTCCACATGTCGTGGCATGCGGCCCGGAACCGCCCGCAGCGTCACCGGCCCGCCCAGCGCGCGGTAACGGTCCGCCAGCATCTGCGAGGTTGTCCGCGAGGCGGCACCACCGTGTCGGCGTCCCGTGGAGGTGATGGATCCGGCACGCCCGCCTTCGCCAAAGGCGCCAGCCGCTCGATGGGATTGTGGTCCGCCAGGGCGCGCGCGCAGCCCGTCGGCGGTCATGCCGTACGCCCCGCAGGCGCGGTCCAGCCCCGGATAGCTCGCCAGATTGCACACCGGATACACGCCCGCGATGCCCGCGACCGACTCCGGGTTCTCCACCGCCCAGTTGTAATGCATCAGCCCGCCGCGACTTCGTGCCCAGAGGCACGGCTTGGGAGCCAGCCCGCGCTTCGACACCATCTCCTCGTGGAACGCCGTGAACAGCGCGCCCGGCCGTCGGGGCTGCCGTATGACTCGCCGACGTCGATGCCCGCCACCGCCACTCCGGCCTCGCGGAACCGGCGCAGCAGCCACGCCTCCTCGCGGCCGGGCAGGTTGGGCAGCGTCGGCGCGTACCACACCCACAGGATCGCGTTGGTGCCCGCCGCCCCTTCCGGGAGGATCAGGAACGCGGGCCGCTCCCGCACGAGGAACACCTCCCCGGGAATCGGCAGGACCTTTTGCGCCGGAGCCGCAGCCTCCGCGGCCCCGGCCGTCCGGACCAGCCCGGCGGACATTAGCAGCAGAAAACACCACCGCGTGGTTCTCGGCTTCGGCGAAATTTGGATCTTCAGCGCCGGGACGCCTTCCGTCGGCGCGTCGTCGGCGATGCGCGTGTCAGGACGAAGCAGTGGCGCAGCGGTGCGTTCATCCGTCTCGACGTACCGCTTCTCGTGCTCCGCCCGGGCTTTTCCGCGACCTTCAGGGCCTTGTCGTACGGAGTTCGTCCACCGTGAGGGCGGCGGCGCCCTCCCCTTGTGCGTGCCGACGTCGGCGCCCTTTTCCACCCACTTGGGCGCGGGGGCGGGCGGCGCGACGCCCCGGGACGGGCGCGGCGGGCCGGATTCCTCGAAGGTGCGCTCGACCACCTTGTTGCCCTTGACGACGACGGTGGTGGTCTCGCGCGACATCATGAAGACCTTCGGCACCTGATAGGTGTAGTCGCCCCCGGCCCCGTCGCGGAGCTTTTCCCACGTGATCCGGCTTTCGCGAACGCGTTGCGCGTCCGGGTTGGCCGGGGCGGCGGTCTCCGCGACGGCGGAAAGGGTGCCAACCGCGAGAATCAGCGGGAAGAGCAACGGGATTCGGGGCATGGCGTCTCCTGGGGTGGGGTGGGACTGGTCGTCGAGGTCGGGCCGCAGGCTTCTCCATGGCGGAATGACTTTCAACGTCAAAAAGGCGGTATTTGGGTCTTTGAGGCGGTCTTGGAGGAGATTCTTTAGTCCGCTATGCTGTACAGTAACTTTCCGGTGGATAAATCGTAGTGTGAATACGTGTGCTTTCCGGAAACAATCAAAATGCTGTCATTCGCATTCTCAAGTCTGATGCGTCTAATCTTGTTGTTTGGCCGGCGGTCGAATTCGCCCAGCCCCCCCACTGCATCGACAGACCACATCTGTTTCGAGCTGCGAGTCCAGCGAGAAACGGTTCTTCTGTCCGTTTCGACGACGAGGAAGCCCTTCCAATGCGGCAATACCATGATCGTTCGGACCTGATTGGTGCTGACACCGGCGACCCCATCATGAAAATGAACCACCTCGCCAGGCGTATTGTTTCCCGGATCCACAAAAACCGGTTCACCTCTGCAACAATACAGGCCCAGCCCAGCCACGGCAGCTACAAACAACAGCAGGATTGCAAATATGATACTCCTGCCCCTGGAGGTCGCGACGTGGCGCCGTAACGAGTATATCATTTCGCGCAGAGTTTTATGGCCTGGCGTTTGCATGGTCCTGCACCCTGAATTCTAACAAGATTGCCTGAAAATTCAGAAATCAGGATCAATATGGGTCCTCGCATGGGCTTGGGCAATCCTATTTGGATTCTTTCGAATCAACCTCCCATTCCGAGGCAGGAATTCCTCAACTGCCAGTCTTTTCCAGCATTCCAGCCTTCCTCATACAACAACCCGAATTTTCCTGAGTTCCTGAGTTCCTGATAAAATAGTCCCGCAGCCGCAGCCTCCATGGCCCGGCGATCACCGCAGGCGCTTCGCCTCGCGGTAATGGACGGGGGCGAGGCGGGTGATCTTCTTGAAGAAGCGGGAGAAGTAGTAGGGATCCTCGAAACCGAGGGCGTCGGAGATCTCGCGCACGGGGGTGGGGCCGTTGACGAGCAGGCGGCAGGCCTCCTGCACCTTCATGCGCAGGAAGAAGGCGAGCGGGGGAAATCCGAACAGGCGCCGGAACACCACGGTGTAGTGCGGCGGGGAGAGCCCGGCGACGCGGGCGAGGTCGGCGACGCCCAGCCGCCGGGAGAGGTTCTGGCGCATGAACTCGACGGTGGAACGAACGGTTTCGAGGCTGCCCTGGGCGTCGGCGCGGCGGGTGACGCGGTGCAGGTTGAGCAGGCTGAGCACCAGCGCCAGCGAGGCGGAGAGGGCCAGCAGGTTCGCGGGGGAGAAGCCGTTGCGCAGCAGGTCGAGCAGTTCCTCGAAGTGGTAGCTCACCACGCCGGGCTGGCCGCAGGTGAGCAGCGGATCGCGCGCGCGCAGACCCAGCGACTTCAACCAGGCGTCGGCCTGCGGCCCCTGGAAGTGCGCCCAGTAGATCGACCACGGCTGCAACTTCGTCGAGCCGTAGGCGTGCGCGGCCCCGCGGGGGACGACGACGGCCTGCCCGGCCTTGAGCCGCCAGAGTTTGCCGGCGAACCGGCACCAGCCTCCGCCCTGCACGCAGAAGAGCAGGATGTGGGCGGGGTCGCCCCTGGGGCGGGTGACCAGATGTCCCGAGGCCTGCGGAAAATGTCCCGCCGCGCTGACCCAGATGCCGGCCGGGGGGCTTGCGGCCTCGAGGGCCTGCACCACGTCCGCCGGGACCAGCAGATGGCGTTCTCCGGGAAAGCCGTCGCGGCGCAGGTCGGGATGATTGGTGCTGGGAGGGGCCATGAGACCATCGGATAGTACATCCCCGGCGGACGAAAAATCCATTCCAACCCGCGGGTTTGTTGGAGGATACTGGACGCATGTTCCGCCTGGTGCCCGGACGGATGGAGGACGGATAAAATGGAATACTGCATGCGCTGGATGGCGATGGCGTTCGCGGCGGCGGCCCTGACGGGTCGGGCGGCGGAGACGGTGGACCTGTCGGGCAAGTGGTCGCTGGCGCTCGACGCGCAGGACGGCGGGACGATGCCCGCGGCGGTCGGCGGGGTGTTGCTGCCCGGGGCGTTGCAGAACCAGGGCTTCGGCGAGGACGTGAGCACGGCCTCGAAATGGATCGGCGGCATCGTTGACCGGTCCTGGTACGACTCGCCGCGCTACGCGAAGGATCGCGAGCCCGGGAGCGTGCGCATCCCCTTCTGGCTCCAGCCGGACAAGCGGTACATCGGCCCGGCGTGGTACGAGCGCAAGGTGACGGTGCCGACGTCGTTCGCGGACCGGCGGGCGGTGCTGCATCTGGAGCGTCCGCACTGGGTGACGACCGTCTGGCTGGACGGAAAAGAGATGGGGACACGCGACAGCCTGTCGGTGGCGCATGAGTACGATCTGGGGACGGTGACACCCGGGGAGCACACGCTGCGCATCCGCGTGGACAACCGCATGGTCATCGATGTGGGGGAGAACTCGCACAGCATGTCGGACCACACGCAGGGCAACTGGAACGGGGTCGTAGGGAAGATCGAACTGCGCGCGACCCCGCGGGTGTGGCTGGACGACGTGCAGGTGTGGCCGGACGCCGGTGGACGCAAGGCGCGGGTGACGGCGCGCATTGGCAATGCCACCGGCGCGGCCGGGCAGGGCTCGCTGGAGTGGTCGTGCGGGATGACGGGCGGGCAATTCCGGACGCAGTGGTGCAAGGACGGAGGCGACGTGGAATGGGAGATCGAATTCGCGGAGGGCACCCCGAGGTGGGACGAGTTTTCCCCGGCGCTGCAGACGCTCAAGACCGGGCTGAAGACGGAGCAGGGCGTGCACGTTCGCGAGGACCGCTTCGGGCTCCGCACCATCGCCACCGAGGGCACGCAGTTCACGGTCAACGGCCGCAAGACCTTCTTCCGCGGCACGCTGGAGTGCTGCATCTTTCCACTGACCGGATATCCGCCGACCGACGTGGCGGCATGGCGGCGCATCGTCCGGATCTGCAAGGCGCACGGGCTGAACATGATCCGCTTCCACTCATGGTGCCCGCCGGAGGCGGCGTTTGTGGCGGCGGACGAGGAGGGCTTTTATTACCAGGTCGAATGCGCCTCCTGGGCCAACCAGTCCACCACCATCGGCGATGGCAAACCCATCGACATCTGGATCTACGCCGAGGCCGACCGCATCCTCCGGGCCTACGGTAACCATCCCTCCTTCATGCTGATGCCCTACGGCAACGAGCCCGGGGGCGGCAACCATCGGGCGTTCCTCTCGAAGTGGGTCGAGCACTGCAAGGCCCGGGACCAGCGGCGCCTGTACACCACCGCGGCCGGCTGGCCGGAAATGCCCGTCAACCAGTACCACAATTCCCCCGATCCCCGTCTGCAGCGCTGGGGCGAGGGGCTTCGGTCGCGCCTCAATCATCAGGTGCCGACGACCCGGCCGGATTTCCACGACTACATCGCGGCGCGCACGGTGCCGGTGGTCAGCCATGAAATCGGACAGTGGTGCGTGTACCCGAACTTCGACGAGATGGCCAAATACACCGGCCCGCTCAAGGCGAAGAACTTCGGCATCTTCAAGGACTCGCTCGACGCCGCGCACATGGGCGATCAGGCGCGCGACTTCCTGCTGGCGTCGGGCAAGCTGCAGGCGCTCTGCTACAAGGAGGAGATCGAGGCCGCGCTGCGCACCAAGGGCATGGGCGGGTTCCAACTGCTCGACCTGCACGACTTCCCCGGGCAGGGCACGGCGCTGGTGGGCGTGCTGGATCCGTTCTGGGACGAGAAGGGTTACATCACCGCCGCGGAGTACCGCCGCTTCGCGGGACCGACCGTCCCCCTGGCCCGCCTGGACGCGCGCACCTTCACCACCGCGCAAACCCTGCACACCGACGTCGAGCTGTCCCACTTCGGCGCGGCTCCCATCGCGGCCAAGCCCGTGTGGACCCTGCGGGACGCGAGGGGCAAGGCGGTCCGCGAAGGCCGCCTGCCGGACATCACCGCGCCGGTGGACAACGGCATTCCGCTGGGCGTGATCGACATCCCGCTCGCGGGCCTCCCGGCCCCCGCGAAGTACAATCTGGAGGTTGCGCTGACCGGCACCGACGCCGCCAACGACTGGGATGTGTGGGTGTATCCGGAAACCGCGCCGGACGCGGCCGCCGTGCTGATCTCCACCGGGCTCGATCCCGCCACACGCGCAAAACTGCTCGACGGCGCCAGCGTCCTGCTGCTCCCGCCGGCCGCGCGGATCGAGAGCCGCGGCATTGAAACCGGCTTCACCCCGGTGTTCTGGAACACCGCCTGGGCGCGCGGGCAGAAGCCGGAGACGCTCGGCATCCTGTGCAAGCCCGAACACCCGGTCTTCGCGCAGTTCCCTACGGAATACCATCAGAACTGGCAGTGGTGGGAAGTGATCAAGGGCGCGAAGGTGCTCGTGCTCGACGACCAGCCCGCCGAGCTCCGCCCGCTGGTGCAGTCCATCGACACCTGGTTCGAAAACCGCCGCCTCGGCCTGCTGGTCGAGGCGCGCGTGGGCAAGGGCCGGCTGATGATCAGCGGCATGAACCTGTCCGACGACCTCGCGACCCGCCCCGTTGCGCGCCAGTTTCGCGCCAGCGTGCTGCGCTACATGGCGTCCCCCGCGTTCGCGCCCAAGGTCGCGCTGACGCTCGAGCAGGTCGAGACCTTCCTCAAGCCCGCCCCTCCGCTCGAACGGTTCGGCGCGAAGGTGACCGCCAGCGGCGCCCAGCCGGACTACCCGGCGGCCAACGCCATCGACGGCAACCCCGCGACGATCTGGCACACGCGCTACGAACCGGCGGTGGACCCGCATCCGCACAGCATCACCCTCGACCTCGGGGCGACCCGGAAGCTCGCCGGTGTGAAGTACACGCCCCGGCCGGATCTGGCCAACGGCCGCATCGCGAAATTCGAAATCCGCACCTCCGCCGACGGCGTCACCTGGAGCGAACCGGTCGCCTCCGGCACCTGGCCCGACGGCGCGAAGCCGCAAACCGTCCGCTTTCCCGAAACCTCCGCCCGCCACATCCGCCTCACCGCGCTCTCGGAGGTCAACGGAGGCCCGTGGGCCGCCGTCGCCGAGCTGGATGTCGTCGTCGCGGAATAACCTTCCCCGGAGATCCCCGTGAGCACCGTCAAAGCCTGGTCCGAACCCGTGGTCATCCCGACCTACGAGCCCGCCGCCCCCGACCCCAATCCCATGTTCCTGGAAAAGCGCGTCTACCAGGGCAGCAGCGGGCGCGTGTATCCCCTGCCCTTCACCGACCGCATCGCCGAGACGCCCGTCAACCGCGCGTGGGAGGCGCTGCACATCGAGAACGAGTACGTCTACGCCATGATCCTGCCCGAGCTGGGCGGGCGCATCCACATCGGGTACGACAAGACGAACGGCTGCGACTTCTTCTACCGCCAGAACGTCATCAAGCCCGCGCTGGTCGGCCTCGCCGGCCCGTGGATCAGCGGCGGCGTCGAGTTCAACTGGCCGCAGCACCACCGCCCCGCCACCTTCATGCCGGTCGACTGGTGCATCGAGGAGGACGACGACGGCGGGCGCACCATCTGGCTCGGCGACCACGATCCCATGGCCCGCATGAAGGGCATGCACGGCGTGCGCCTGCGCCCCGGAAGCGCCTGCCTGGAACTGCGCGTGCGCGTGCACAACCGCACCCGCCAGACCCAGACCTTCCTCTGGTGGGCCAACGTCGCCACGCGCGTGCACGAGGCCTACCAGTCGTTCTTCCCGACCGACGTGCACTACGTCGCCGACCACGCCCGCCGCTCCATGAGCGCCTTCCCGCTCTGCCAGGGGCGTTACTACGGCGTCGACTACGCGGCGCGCGGCCGCGACGGGGTGCCCGCGGCGGAGACCCCCGCCGATTTCGTGCCGCCCTGCGACGAGTCGGGCCGCCCGCTCTACGCCCCCAACGACCTCTCGTGGTACGCCAACATCCCCGTGCCCACCTCCTACATGTGCATGGGCAGCCGCCAGCCGTTCTTCGGCGGCTACGATCACGCGAAGCAGGCCGGCGTCGTGCACGTCGCCAACCCGCACATCTCCCCCGGCAAGAAGCAGTGGACCTGGGGCAACCACGAGTTCGGCTACGCGTGGGACCGCAACCTGACCGAAACCGACGGCCCCTACATCGAGCTGATGGCCGGGGTGTACACCGACAACCAGCCGGACTTCAGCTTCCTCCAGCCCGGTGAAACGCGCACCTGGACGCAGACCTGGTATCCCATCCAGGGCATCGGCCCCGCGCACTTCGCTAACCTCGACGCCGCCCTCAGCCTCTCGCTCAACGGCCGCGCCGCGCGCATCGGCGCGTCGGTCACCCGCGTGTTCCCCGCCGCCACGCTGCGGCTCCTGAACAAGGGCGAAACCGTGGCCGAGTACCAGCGCGAACTGGCCCCGGGCAACGCGTTCGTCGAATCGGTGGCGGTCCCGTCCGGCACCCGCGAACCGGATCTGCGCCTGATTCTGGAAGAGGACGGCCACGTCATCGCCGCCTGGCAGCCCGCGCCCGCCAGGGACGGCGACGTTCCCCCGCCCGCGACCGAACCGCCCGCGCCGGAGGACATTGAAAGCGCCGACGAACTCTATGTCACCGGCCTGCACCTCGACCAGTACCGCCACGCCACGCGCTGCCCCACCCTCTACTGGCGCGAGGCCCTGCGCCGCGATCCGCTCGACGCCCGCTGCAACAACGCCATGGGCCTCTGGCGCATGCGCCGCGGAGAACTGGCCCAGGCCGAGACGCACTTCCGCAACGCCATCGCGCGCCTGACCCGCCGCAACGCCAACCCCGCCGACGGCGAGGCCTACTACAACCTCGGCGTCGGCCTTTGCCACGCCGCAGACCGTCTGGCGCCCGCGGCGGCCGGCCCCGTGCTCGAACAGGCCTACGCCGCCTTCTACAAATCGACCTGGAACATGGCCTGGCAGGCCCCGGCCTACCACGCCCTGGCCGAGATCGATTGCCGCCGCGGGCACTGGCACACCGCCGCCGATCACCTCGAGCGCTCGCTGCGCATGAACACCCAAAACAACGGCGCGCGCGTGCTGATGGTCCTGGTGCTCCGCCAGCTCGGCCAGGAAGCCGACAGCCTGCTGGAGGAAACGCTGGAGGAGGATCCGCTCGACGCGCTCGCCCTCTGGGTCGCCCGGAACGAGGCCCCGGACGACCTGCAGACCCGCATCGACGCCGCGCTCGACCTCGCCCGCGCGGGCTTCCTCGACGAGGCGCGCGAGCTGCTCCTGCAACCGGAGGTGGACGACACGTCCGACCCGCGTAACCTCGGCGCCAAACCGATGGTGGAATACCTGCTCGGCTGGTTGTGCGACCGCCAAGGCCTCTCCGAACGGGCCTTCGGCCACATGCGGGCTGCGGCTTCGGCAAATCCGCCTCTGCTTCCCGTCGCGCCTGGAGGACATCCCCGTCCTGCTCGCCGCAATGCGGCTCAACCCCTCCGACGCCCGCGCGCCCTACTATCTCGGCAACCTGTTCTACGACCGCCGCCGCCATGCCGAGGCCATCAAGCTGTGGGCCCGCGCGGCCCGGCTCGACCCCGGTTCCCGATCGCCTGGCGCAACCTCGGCATCGGGTTCTTCAACATCCAGCGCAAGCCCTCCGCGCTGCGCCGCGTACAACCGCGCAATCCAGGCCGCGCCGGACGACGCCCGCCTGCTCTACGAGCGCGACCAGCTCTGGAAGCGCATCGGCATCGGTCCGCGCAAGCGCCTGACCGTGCTGGAGGCCCGCCCCGACCTGGTGGCGCGGCGCGACGACCTCTCCGTCGAGATCTGCGCGCTCTACAATCAGACCGGCCAGCCCGGCAAGGCCGCCGAGGTGCTCGCCGCCCGCAACTTCCAGCCGTGGGAGGGCGGCGAAGGCATGGCCCTCGGCCAGCATGTACGCTCCTCGCTCTCGTTGGGTCAAGCCGCGCTCGCGGCCGGCGACGCGGAGGCCGCGGAACGCCACTTCCGCCACGCCCTGCACTGCCCGCGCAACCTGGGCGAGGCCCGCCACCTGCTGGCGAATCAGAGCGATGTCCACTTCCTGCTCGGTGAGGCGCTCAAGGCCGCGGGCAAGGTCGCGGAGGCGCGCGCCCACTGGAAAATCGCGGCCGATTTCCGCGGCGACTTCCAGGAGATGAGCGTGCGCGCGTTCTCCGAGATGACCCTGTATTCCGCCCGCGCCATGATGCGGCTGGGGCGTGACGCCGCGGCGAAGAAGCTCCTGCAGGACCTGCTCGCCCACGCCCGCACGCTGCGCAAAGCCGTGGCGAAGATCGATTATTTCGCGACCTCCCTGCCGACGATGCTGCTGTTCGACGACGACCTGCAGGCCCGTCAGGAAACCACCGCGATCTTCCTCGAAGCCCAGGCCCGCCTGGGGCTGGGGCGCAGGAAGGAAGCGGCGGCCCTGCTCGCCGAAGTGCTCGCGCGCGACCCGACTCACGCCGCGGCCTGCGATCTCATGGCGGAGGCGGGTGCATGATCTGCCGCGGTTGCATCGACGGGTTTCCGACGATCGAACTCCGCAGCGACGCCCTGCGCGTCGTCGTCGTGCCCTCGCTGGGCGGCCGGGTGGTCAGTCTTTTCGATCTCCGCACCGGCCGCGAATGGATGTGGCATCCGGGGTCGGAACTGCGGCTGTTCACCAACGATCCGCGCGACGACTTCGCCAAAAGCCCCCTCGCCGGTTGGGACGAATGCGTTCCCACGGTCAATCCGTGCGTTTGGCGCGGCCGCACCCTCCCCGACCACGGCGAACTCTGGCCGCTGGCGTGGCGCGAGGACGGCGACGCCTTGACGGTGGATTTCCCGGTGTC
This sequence comes from Kiritimatiellia bacterium, assembly GCA_046346795.1. Classification (GTDB taxonomy): domain Bacteria; phylum Verrucomicrobiota; class Kiritimatiellia; order SS1-B-03-39; family UBA6053; genus JAXMHJ01. Next base: position 5,573 of record JAXMHJ010000046.1, on the reverse strand, counting down.
CCCGCTGCGGCTGCGCAGAAATTTGACCCTCGTCGGCGAGGTGCTCACCGCCGCGTACGAACTGACCAACCTTGGCGCGGAGCCCGAGCCCGTCCTGTGGGCCATGCACCCGCTGTTCACGATTCATCCCGGCGACCGCATCCAGCTCGCCCCCGGCGCGCGCGCCGAACTTGGTGACTCCGCCTGGCTCGACACCCTCGATGTCTCCGACCGCACCCCCGCCTGCGTGAAAACCTTTGTCAGCGCTGCCCACGGCGCCACCGCGTCCATTGTGTCCACGAGCACCGGAACCCTCACCCTTGCGTGGGACGCCGAATGGGCCTCGCATCTCGGCCTCTGGCTTTCCCGCGGCGGCTGGAACGGCTATCATCAACTCGCCCTCGAACCCACCACGGCACCCTGTAACGATCCCACCGAGTCCAACGCCCTGCCCGTTGTGCAGCCGGGGGAGACGCGGCGGTGGTCCGTCTCCATCAAGGTTTCCCGTGCCTGACGCTGTAGGGCTCGACCTTGGTCGAGCCGCCGAATGGCTCACGCGAAGGCGCGAAGACGCGAAGGCAATGTAGCTTGGGACTACGGCTCGAGCGGCCACGCCAACGCTTGGTTGGCATTGCCGGATTCAAAGCAAACCAAAGGTTAGCGGCACCGGACCGGCCAAAGGCCGATCCTACGTCGAGCGCCGACGCCAACCTTTGGTTTGCCTGCCGATGGGGCGGCGGCCCGGTTCTCCGCGCGGGTGGCCACATTCCGGCCGCCGGTTTGGGATTGAAAATGGTCTCACGCAAAGAGTGGCTCTCACGGCACGGAGAAGTGATTGGGGAGAGCAAAGAATCGGGCCAAACACGGTTGTTTGAACCCAAAGAGGAGTCCAGCCGTTTCGCCCCCCTCCCCTGGCGAAAAAGTTAGGGTAAAGAGCCGCCAGACATGAACTTTCCGGAAGAACCAATTATTCGATGATCAGAAGGGACGTTCGCTCATCAAGTATGAAGTCCTGGATGGCTTGGACTTCAGCCAATAGCCGGGCTGAGATCTGACTTGTCGGGCAGTTGCCAAGCCGGACATGCACAACCTTCGGCGGGTGACCCCGCACCATGGAGAGATGCATGAAATCCGAATCCTTGGAAACGATGGTGAAACCCTCTGAAGCGGCAAAGGTCCAAATCGGTTCATCCTGTTCACGAGTCAGGTCGAAGTCTTTGAGGTGCTTTGATCCGGGAAATACCGACGAAAGAGCGAAGGCCAGCTTGGACGACAGGTTCTGGTCAAACAGCAGCTTCATGCGACGGCGACGACCAATCGTTTCTCCCGCTCCGCGGCAAAGGCCAGGCAGGCGCGTATATCCTCATCGGTCAGCTCCGGGAAGTCGGATAGAATTTCCCCGACGCTCATCCCGGCGGCCAGGTATTCAAGCACATCGGACACGGTGATCCGCATGCCGCGGATGCAGGGTTTCCCGCTCCGCTTGCCCGGCTCAACCGTGATGATCTTCGTGTAATCCATGACCGGACTGTATTCCGGGGGCGGCAATGCCTTCAAGTTCAATGTTGCGTCCGGTTTCGGCAATCTGTGGTGATGGAAATGCCGCCTCTATGGCTTTCGGGGTTCCGGTTGCCGGTGGAGGTGCTTTGCATAGACGGGACGGCGACTTTCTGGCAAAAATGACGGCCATCATGGTTTATTGTGAAGCCCGCCCAGCCTTCCCTTGAAAGCCTATAGGTTACGCATGTAAATTGACGCACAACAAACCCGGAAGGAGCTTTGCAATGCGTCAAAACGGGTCGTGGAGCGTGGCGCCGTTGAACCCGGGGCCGAAGGGGCCGGAGGGGTTTGTCGCCGAGGCCCGGGAACAATTCCCCTGCCCAATCACCATTGATCGCCCGATCCAAATGCCCGTTCATGGGTCGAATGAGTACCCACCTGCTGGCGAAGGGGTCAACGAGAATCATTCCCCCCTTCGTGAGAAAACAAGAATACGTTTAACAGAAGGAAGCAAAGGCAGCGAAGGGGTGATTTGGAGTGCGGTTTCTCGAAACCGCGTTGGGGAGGGTTCTTGAACCCGACCGCGCGGGCGGAAACCGCGCGGTTCGAGAACCGGGCTTGGAAAGCGGGATCAAGCTCCCGCCCGGTCATCCGACCGGGTCATGACACTCCATATCTCCCTCCGTGCCTGTGCCTCCGTGAGCAATATCAAAGGCCAGAGGCCTGTCCCCCTCTCGACCGCCAGCCAATTCCCCATTGCTTTCATTCGCCGATGCGCTAGGTTTTCATCATGGAACGCATCACCATCAATCCCGCCCAATGTGGCGGGCGGCCCTGCATCCGCGGCATGAGAATCCGGGTGAAGGACATTCTCGACATGCTTGCGGAGGGAGCTTCGCCGGAACTCATCCTGCGTGATTTCCCCGATCTCGAACCGGAGGACATTCAGGCCTCCATTGCCTATGCGGCCAAATACCTCGACCACGCGGTCGTCGTGGGTGCCTGAGTGCGTTTTCTGATTGATGCCCAGCTTCCACCATACTCGACGATCCTGGACCAGCTAACCGCGAGCCACCGGCTCGTGGAGGTTGTGCGTCGAAGCTGACCCGCCCTTGGCGCCCCGCCGGGTTGCCTCTGGCGGCGCACCAAATCCTCTTTGCTCTCTTTGCTACCTTCTGTAAAAAAAAAAAAAAACGATTTAGAAGCAAGCAAAGCCAGCAAAGGGCGTTCCCTTCGCGGCCTTCGCGATCTTCTGTAAAATCATCCCTCGATTTGCCCGCAGCCGCAGCCTCCCCGGCGGCTGGTTTTCCTTGTGGCGACTCGGGGATGGGGGTTACACTGCCGCCCTTTTCCATCCCCCTGGAGACACCCCATGAAACACCCCGCCCTGCTCCTCGCCGGATTCCTGCTGGCCGGCACCGGCCTTGCGGCCGAAACTTCCCTCTCCAGCCTCGATCTCTCGAAGATCAAACAGGGCTGGGGGGTCGCGCAACGCGATCGCGCGGTGACCGAAAAACCGATGTCCATCGGCGGCACGGTCTTCAAAACCGGGATCGGGACGCATGCGCCCGCGATGATCGTGGTCGAGCTTGACGGCCGGGCCACGCGCCTCCACGCGCGCATCGGGGTGGACGACAACGCCGGGGCGGGCAAGGGCGGCGTGGTGTTCCGGGTGGTCACCGATGGCAAAACCCGCGTTCAGAGCGAGCTCCTGAAGGCCGGGCAGCCTTCGGTCGAGGTGGAGGTGCCGCTCAAGGGCGTGCGGCAGTTGCTGCTGATCGCGACGGACGGCGGCAACGGCAAGGATTACGATCACGCCGACTGGGCCGAGGCCAGCATCACGCACGACGGGGCCGCCCCGGTGATCGCCACGCTGCCGGAAGAGAAGGCCGTGATCCTCACGCCGCCCGCACCCGCTTCGCCGCGCATCAACGGACCGCTCGTGTACGGTTGCGGCCCCGGACATCCCTTCATTTATCGCGTGCCCTGCACAGGCGAGCGGCCGATGACGTTTTCGGCCGGGGGCCTGCCCGAAGGTCTCACACTGGACGCCGCGAAGGGCATCATCACCGGCACCGCCCCCGCCCGCGGTGAATACGCGGTCACGCTGCGCGCGAAGAATGAAAAAGGCGAGACCTCCCGCGCGTTCAAGATCGTCGCGGGCGACACGATCTCCCTCACCCCGCAGATGGGTTACAACCATTGGTACACACACTACAACCGGATCACCCAGGCCTTGATGGAGGAGGCGGCGGACATCCTGGTGTCCAGCGGCATGGCCGACGCGGGGTATCAGTTTGTCAGCGTGGACGACTGCTGGATGAACGCGCGCGGGGTGAGCAAGTATCAGACCGACCCCACCCGCGTGGGCCCGGTGCGCGACGACAAGGGGAACATCGTACCGAACAAGCATTTCCCGGACATGCAGGGCATGGCCGATTACATCCACGCCCACGGGCTCAAGGCGGGATACACCTCGCCCGGGGATTCCACCTGCGCGGGGTTTGGCGGGGCGCTGGGACACGAGGAAAACGACGCGCGGCAGTTCGCCGAATGGGGCTTCGACCTGCTCAAGTACGACTGGTGCTCGTACGGTCGCGCGGCGGGCAAGAACCCGGATCTCGACGCGATGAAGAAGCCCTACATCCTCATGGGCGGCCTGCTCAAGAAGCAGCCGCGCGACATCGTCTTCAACCTCTGCCAGTACGGCATGGGCGATGTGTGGATGTGGGGCAAGGAGGTCGGAGGCCACTCGTGGCGCACCGGCGGCGACCTGGGCTTCGAACTGAACCGCATCTTCGAAATCGCGGTGCGCAACTGCGAGCTGCGCGAGTTCAATGGTCCGGGAGGGTTCAATGACCCGGACTATCTCCAGATCGGCTGGGTCGGCGCGCAGCGCGACGGCAAATTCGAAATGTCCCAGCCCTGCCCGCTCACGCCCAACGAGCAGTATTCATTCATGTCGCTGTGGTGCCTCATGTCCTCGCCCCTGTTCTACAGCGGCGACGTCCACCGCCTCGATCCCTTCACCCTCAACATCCTGTGCAACACCGAGCTGATCGACCTCAACCAGGATCCCCTCGCCCAATGCGCCCGCGTCGCGGCCCGCGACGCCGACGGCTTCGTGCTGGTGAAGGAGCTGGCCGACGGCAACCGCGCCATCGGGCTCGCCAACACCAATCCCTGGCCGATCCGCATGACGGTCACCTGGGAGCAGGCCGGCCTCAAGGGCAAACAGATCGTGCGCGACTGCTGGAGGCAGACGGATCTCGGGGCGTTTGACGAATCGTTTGTGGTCGATGTGCCGCCACGCTTTGTGTTCACGGTGCGCACGAGGGCGGAGTGAGCCGAGGTCAGAGGTCGGAGGTCAGAAGTCAGAGGTCGAAATGATTTTTACAGAAGGAAGCAAAGATAGCAAAGGTGGGGGTAGCTTGAGCCTTCGGTTTGAGCGGTGCCGCCAACCGTTGGTTGGAATTGCCGATTCAAGGCAAACCGGAGGTTTGCGGAACCGGACCGCCCGAGGGCCGGTTTTACCTTGCCTCGCCGCCCTCCTGCTGCTCGGCGTGACCGCACGGGCCGCGACAGAGGCGGCGCAGAAGCACCGCCCTCCAGAAATCATCAACCTCGCCGGTCCCTGGCGCTTCGCCCTCGACCCCGCCGACACGGGCGTCGCCTCCGGCTGGGCCACCAACGCCCTGCCCGACACGATCACCCTGCCCACCACCACCGACCTCGCGGGGTTCGGCGATCCCGAGCCCGACCCCGATCCCGGCTTCCTCTCCCGCGCCCACAAGTATGTCGGCGCGGCGTGGTACCAGCGCGAGGTGGACATCCCCGACGCCTGGTCCGGGCTCGAAACCGAGCTGCTGCTCGAGCGCGTGCTCTGGCAGAGCCGCGTGTGGATCGACGGCCGCGAAGTCGGAACGCGCGACTCGCTCGGAACACCGCACGTCCACACGCCCGGCGCGCTCACCCCGGGCCGCCACCGCCTCGCGGTGCGCGTGGACAACCGCATGATCCACCCCATCGGCGACCGCGGCCACTGCTACACCGAGTTCACCCAGTCCATCTGGAACGGCATCCTCGGCCGCATC
>JAXMHJ010000045.1:0-42308 GCA_046346795.1 Kiritimatiellia bacterium | reverse complement strand
TGCTGGCTTCTGCTCGCCCCGCTGCTGCCCGGGATCATCAACAAGGTGAAGGCCTGGGTGGCCGGCCGCCGCGGCCCGCCGGTGCTCCAGTTGTATTACGACCTGGCCCGCCTCTGGCGCAAGGGCGTGGTCCTGAGCACGCTCGCCTCCCCGGGCTTCCTGATCGGCCCCGCCGCGGCCTGGGTGGCCGTGGTGGGCGCGGCGCTCCTGATCCCGCTCGGGCCCGCCGACCCCGCGCTCAGCTTCCGCGGGGACGTGCTGCTGATGCTCTACCTGCTCGCGCTCGCCCGCTTCTGCACCGCCTGGGCGGCCCTGGAGACGGGGTCGGCGTTCGAGGGCATGGGCGCGGCCCGCGAGGTCAGTTACGCCGTGCTGGCCGAGGCCGCGATGGTGGCCGCGATCCTCTCCCTGAGCGTGAAGACCGGCAGCGTCACCCTGGCCGCCATGCTCGCACCCTCGGCCGGCGCGGGCGCGGTCCTGCTGGCGGCGGGCCTGTTCATCGTGCTGCTGGCCGAGAACTGCCGCGTGCCCTTCGACGATCCCAACACCCACCTGGAACTGACGATGATCCACGAGGTGATGGTGCTCGACCACAGCGGACCCCCGCTCGCGGTGATCCTGCACGGGGCGTCGGTCAAGCTGATGCTCTTCGCCGTCCTGCTGAGCGACGCGGTCCTGCCGCTGGCCGGGCTTCCGCCCCTGGCCGCCTGCGGCTGCGTGGCGGCGGGGGTGCTGACCGTGACCGTCGCCGTGGGGCTGGTGGAATCCCTGCTGGCCCGCCTCGCCTTCAAGCGGGTGCCGCTGCTGCTCACCACCGCGTTCCTGCTCTGCCTGTTCGCCCTGCTGGTGGCGTGGAAGGGAGACGCCGCATGAACCTGAACCTGCTGGTCGGCCTCGCCATGGGCCTCAACCTGATCGCCCTCGGCAGCAGCCGCCTGCCCATGCTCATCCGCGTGATGTCGGTGCAGGGCGTGCTGCTGGGGCTCATGCCGCTGATCCTCGAGCACGACGTCAACTGGCGGCTCGCGCTGGTGGCGATCGCGACGGTCGCCGGCAAGGGGCTGGTCATCCCCGCCCTGCTGCGCCGCGCGACGCGGGCGGCCCGGATCGACCGCGAACTGGAGCCGTTCATCGGCTTCATCCCCTCGCTGCTGCTCGGGGCGGGCGGGGCCATCGCCGCGGTCGCCCTCGCCGGGGAAATGCCGCTGCTGCCCGAACACCAGGGGTCGCTGCTCGTGCCCGGCGCGATGGCCACCGCGCTCACCGGCTTCATCCTGCTCATCGGGCGCGCCAAGGCGATCGCGCAGGTCTGCGGCTACCTGATCCTGGAAAACGGCATCTACCTGTTCGGCCTGCTGCTCATCCACGCCACGCCGATGCTGGTGGAGGCGGGCTTCCTGCTCGACCTGACCGTCGGCGTCTTTGTCATCGGCATCATCGTCGACCGCATCCAGCGCGCCTTCGACTCGCTCGACACCCGCAAACTCACGGTGCTGCAGGAATGAAAGAGCTGCTCCTCATCGCCATGCCCGCCGTCTGCGCCGTGGCCGCCGCCTGCTGGCCGGACAACCGCACCCGCCCGCGCCTGCTGCCGGTCTCGGGCGTGCTGCACGCGCTGCCGGCCCTGTGGTTGTTCATCGACCCGCCGGCCGTCGCGCCGGACGCCTGGCTCGGCTTCGACCCGCTGGCGCGCGCCGTCCTCCCCGCCGTCTCCCTGCTGTTCCTGGCCTGCTCCCTCTACGGCGTCGCCTATCTGGGCGTGCGCGGCGAACGCCCCAACCGCGTCTTCGTCTCCGCGCTGCTCGCCCTCATGGCGCTGCTGAGCGCCGGCCTGCAGGCCCGCCACCTGGGCCTGCTGTGGATCGCGACCGAGGCGCTCACGCTCGCGGCCGTCCCGCTGCTGCACTTCAACAACACCCCGCGCGCCTTCGAGGCGACCTGGAAGTACCTGCTCGTCGGCGGCACCGGCATCGCGCTCTCCCTCCTGGGATCGTTCTGCCTGGGCTACGCCTCGCTGCACGGCGGCGGCAACGGCGACCTGACCTTTTCCGCGCTGATGGCGCAGGGCGCGCACCTGTCGCGCCCCTGGGTGCTGACGGCGTGGGTGCTGCTGCTGACCGGCTACGGCACCAAGATGGGCCTCGCGCCGATGCACACCTGGAAGCCGGACGCCTACGGCGAGGCCCCGGGCATCGTCGGCGCCATCCTGGCCGGCGGCGTCACCACCGTGGCCTTCACCGCCATCCTGCGGGTGCGGGGCGTCGTCGGGGCGGCGGGGCAGGGGATCCCGGCCGACCGCACGCTGCTGGCCATCGGCCTGTTCTCGATGGTCGTCGCCGCGCTGTTCCTGCTCGGCACCCGCAACTACAAGCGCATGCTGGCCTACTCCAGCGTCGAGCACATGGGCATCCTGGTCATCGGGGCCTCGTTCGGCGCCGCGGGGGTGGCGGCCGCGCTCTTCCACGTGTGGAGCAACAACCTCACCAAGGGCGCGCTCTTCCTGAGCGCCGGGAACATCCGCCGCGCCTCCGGCTCGTCGTCGCTGGACGAGGTGCGCGGCATGTCCGCCGTCACCCCGCGCTCCGCCGCGATCTTCGTCGCCGGGCTCTTCGCCGTCACCGCCTGCCCGCCCTTCGGGCCGTTCTTCAGCGAGCTGAAGGTGCTGCGCGCCTCGATCGAAACCGGCCACCCCGCCGCCACCGGGATCTTCCTCGCCTGCCTGCTCTTCGCCTTCTTCGGCCTCACCCGCGTCGTCTTCGCCGTCGTGGACGGGCGTCCGCACCCCTCCGCGCGGGCCGGCGGCCGGCGCTTCCGCGAAACCCCGGGGGTGATCCTGCCCCCGCTGCTGCTCATGGCCTTCTCCCTCTGGCTCGGCCTCTTCACCCCCGCGATGCTGCGCGCCGTCTGGTCGGCCGCCGCGGCCCAACTCTTCCCCGGCCCATGAACGAGTCCACCCCCTTCGCCCTGATGGCCAACGCCACCGCCCTTCCCTGGGCGGAGGTGCCGTCGCTGGCCGTGGCCGCGCTGGTCCATGCGACCTCGGTCGAGCTGGACCGCGGCGCGCGCCTCTGCTCCTGGTTCGGCGTGCCCGAGGGCGACTGGATCCGCCTCGTCGCCGTGCTCGCCTTCGACGCCGACAACACCCTCGCCGTCGCGCGCAGCGAGCCGTTCACCGGCTCGTATCCCGCGCTCACCCCGCGCCACGCCCAGGCCCACCTGTTCGAGCGCGAGGTGTGGGAGCAGCACGGCGTCACGCCGGAGGGCCATCCCTGGCTCAAGCCGGTCCGGCGCGGCGAGGACCGGGCGCCCGCGGTCGGCGAATTCTTCCGCGTGCAGGGCGGCGAGATCCACGAGGTCGCGGTCGGCCCGGTGCACGCGGGCATCATCGAGCCCGGCCACTTCCGTTTTCAATGCGCGGGCGAGGAGGTCCTCCATCTCGAAATCGCCCTGGGCTACCAGCACCGCGGGGTCGAAACCGCCCTCGCCGGCGGCCCGCACCCCGCCACCCTCTGCCAGATGGAGACCGTCGCAGGGGACACCACCATCGCCCACGCCACCGCGTATGCCAGCCTGCTGGAGGCTCTGGCCGGCAACGAGGCCCCCCTGCGCGCCCAGTGGCTGCGGGCGATCGCCCTCGAGCTGGAGCGGCTGGCCAACCACACCGGCGACCTCGGCGCGCTGGCGAACGACGTCGCCTTCCTTGCCCACGGCCGCGGCGTGCAGGAAAATCCGCGGTGACTTCCTCAACCTCACCGCGCTGATCGCAACGGCAACCGGTTCGGGCGCGGGCTGGTCCGCCCAGGCGGCTGCCGCCACGATCTCGACCCGCCCGCACCGCCACCCTGCTCGAACGCCTGCGCACCGCGCTGGCGGACGTCGACCAGGCCGCGCACTGGCTGTTCGACGCCGCCTCCGTGCGCGCCCGCTTCGAGCACACCGGGATCATCCCGCAGCAGGCCGCCGAGATCGGGCTGGTCGGCCCCACCCTTGCGCCTGCGGACTGGTGCGCGACGTGCGCTACGACCACCCGCCGGGTGGCACCGGTTCAACCAGATGCCCGTCGCCGTGTGGCCGGGGCGATGTCTTCGCCCGCGCCCGCTGCGCTCGCTCGAACTCCAGCGCTCGGGGCGTTCCTGTGCGACAGCTCGCCGCGCCGCCGGAGGCGTCGCGCTGGGCCGCCGCCGGTTTCCGAGCCCGGCCAGCTTGCCGTCGCCCTGGTCGAAGGCTGGCGCGGCGGGTCTGCCACGTCGCCCTGACCGGCCCCGCCGGGCTTCCCGCCGGTACAAGATCACCGACCCCTCCTTCCACAACTGGACCGGCCTCGCCCTCGCCCTGCGCGGCACCGCCATTTCCGACTTCCCCGTCTGCAACAAGAGTTTCAACCTCTCCTACTGCGGCTTCGACCTCTGGGGCGCCAGGACCCTGCATGTCGATGCTCGACCCATTCTTCACCGGTTCAAACGCGGATGCGAAACCATGGCCTGGCCGCGCGGCCCCGCCCCGCGCTGCCGACCGCCATGGCGGCTCGCTCCGCGTGGACAGCGCGAAATGCGTCGCAGGCTGCGAGGCCTGCCTGGCCGTCGCCCACCCGCGCCATCACCCGGCCGGCCGGCGGGCCAGTGGCGCTCGACCCTGGGCCGCTTGCGCAACGCCTGCTCCGCCTATGTCGAGACCTGCCGCCGGGGCCATCACCCGCACCAACGATCATCGTCTGGCCGCGCGCCGCCGCGAGACCTGCTCCTGGGGTCGCCCGGGCAGGAGGAGGTGCGCCTCGCCGCCGCCCTGGAGGCCCGGATGCTCAAGCTCTTCGGCCGGTCGCTGCGGCTGCGCCGGTGAGCGCCGGCGGGTGCAACGCCTGCGAGGCCGACACCAACGTGCTCGGCACGCACCATCGGCTGGATCTCCCGGTTCGGCATCCAGTTCGTCGCCTCCCCCCGGCACGCCGACGGGCTGCTCATCACCGGTCCCGTGTCCAGGAACATGGAACTGGCCCTGCTCAAGACCTGGGAGGCCGTCCCGCCCCGAAGATGGTCATCGCCCTCGGCGCCTGCGCCATTTCCGGCGGCCCGTTCGTCGACCATCCCGAGGTCCGCAACGGCGCCGCCCCCCTCCTGCCCGTCGATCTCTTCATTCCCGGCTGTCCCCCCCATCCCCTCACCATCCTCGACGGCCTTCTCCGCCTGCTGGACCGGCTGGAGGGACAGGCCCGGTGAAATCCGGCGCGGGTGCTTGCAGCCCCGCCAAAATTCCGGCGACCGGAACTCCTGCAGGCAACGGATTCCGGGGACCGGAACGCACCTGCCGCAAGCGCCCGGCTTGTCCAGCGGTTCCCCGAGCTGACACCGATCTCATCGAGCGAACTCCGCGGCCAAACGGGAAGGAAGGTTCGATATGTTGCGTAATAGAATAAAATGGATTATACAAATATTAATATTGATCTCCATCGATTTTGCAAAATCGGAACATCCCCATAGCATCCTCGCCTTGAGGGATGTTTTCAGGGAAAACATCGATAGAGGCGAGGTCGAACATACTGTGCCAACAATGAGAACAGTGCTCTTGCCGAGCTTTCAGGCCCTGAATGGATCAAGGCTGGGGGCCTGTCAAGGACGAGGGATATTCTTCTTGTAACGACATTGCTAGGTACTCTGTTTGGCGAGAACACCATTTCTGAAAAGATGGTGAGGCAGCCTGGTTGTGTACTTATCAGATCACACAATGGGTGTCTAGGTCTGATAATACTAATACGGTGCTTCAGTTGGGCTATCTTTTTCGTTTACACAAAGTTGCCGCTGCATTGAGCAAGGGCCCCAACACGGAAAAGTAGTGAATGCCAGCATTTTGTTTATGCTTTTGTTCACGATGAGGCAGACAAGCAATTGAGTGAATGCCGCAAAGGGCTGATGGGGTACATAAATATCACCCAAATCGTGAAGATGATGGCCACAAGGTTTTCGTCCGGGTTTCTGATTTGATAAATCAATATTTGAGCGCGGCAATAGACGCTGGCATGCTTCATTCATCTTTGGAATCCGTGCTGTCATGGGCGCATCGTCCGAGGATTCCGCAAGGGATGTCATAGGCTATTCATTATGCAGTAGAGCCAAGGCCTGCTCGAAAATTCTTGTTTGCCTCGGGGCTGCGGTCTCGGGCGGAACGGGATCGCGGGGTACGAGTGTAAGGACGATGTCCCTCCTGCCGGGTCCGATTCTCCCGCCCGAAACCATGGCAACTTGACCGCCCGGTCATTCGGCCGAGGAGTAGCGCCGCGCAGTGAAGGGCGGGCTGGTGCCCGGCAGACCTGGAAGCGGGCACTTGCTTTCGACCGGCCGGGCGTTATTGGGTCAGGTGGCAAGCGGGGCCAGATCCGCCCCGGACGTGCGGAGGCCAACGGGTTCAGCACAGGGAACTTGCACCGCATCCAGTCCGCGTTTAAAGCTGTCCACAGAAAACCATGAAACTCCATTGCCCAGGTGACGGCTCGGAACTCGAAGAAGACTCGAAAGGGGCAATCCCTGTTTCGTTGCACCTCATGCCGCGGGCTCTGGGTGCCGGGTGGTTATCTTGATCGTGTCCTTGGAACGGGAAATCTGGGAATCGCGCTGCGTAACAGGAAACTCGAACCATCCTCCATAAGCTGTCCCGTTTGTGCGCAACAATGCAGCCTTTCCCGATATTTGTCAGTTGGAGTTGACCTGTGCACGAACTGCAACGGGGTCTGGTTTGATCACGACGAATTGGAAATGCTTAAATCCAAAATCGGCAAGGCTTCGAGTGTGGTCAAAAGAGACGTGTGTTCAATAGACACGGCAACCGAAAATTGGGCGTCGGGACTTGGCGAATTGATCCATGAGGTCGTGAGATCCTTGATCAGTTCCGGGAAATAGGGGGCAAGGCATTCAAAAGGGAAGAGGGGCCGCACATCGTTGCAAAAGGGCGGCGCCGGGGCGGAAAAACCGGCTCGGTACGGCGCGAAAGATGTCTCGCAGCCGCAGCCGCCGCGGCCCGGGGAGTAGCATGAGCCTCTCTGGGACCCCGTCGGATGACGGGGCGGCTTGTGCGGAACCGCCAGCCGGCGGCCGGCCGGGGCGAAGGCAAAGCAGAGGTTTGCGGAGCCGGACGAGCCTTTCCGGATGTGGATCAGTTGGAATTGATCTGGGCGCAAAATTTCCGGATAAGCCCCCGCTTGCATCGAAACCTCAAACCTCAGAACCGGTGGGTGGTCCTCGGCGGGTGCTGCTTTGCGTTCCTCAGCGCGGCGGTGAACGCCGGATTCCTGCTCAAGCTGGGCACCTCGGTCGGCCATCTCACCGGGGATGTCTCCCGCGTCGCCATGGATTCGGTCATGCGGCATGACCGCGCGATGTCCGCCGCGGCGAACCTGTTGATCGCCACGGTGGGATTCGTGCTGGGGGCGACCGGGGCCGGGTATTTCATCCACCATCCCAATCTCAATCTGACGCGGCCCTACGGGCGGGCGGTTTGCGCAACCGGGGTTCTGCTGCTCGGCGCCCACCACCTGATCGGGCGGCACCCCCTCGGCGCCATCGCGCTCGCGAGCATGTCCTGCGGGCTGCAAAACGCCCTGGCCACCCATTACCGGGGCATGGTGCTCCGCACGACCCATCTCACCGGATTGCTGACCGACCTGGGCACCAATCTGGGCATGAAGCTCAAGGGCCACCGCATCCATGCCTGGAAGCTGCTGGTCCCCGCCTCCATCGCCTTCAGTTTTTTCGCCGGCGCGGCGTTCGGCTCGATCCTTGTCTTTTCCTTTCGCGCGCCGTTTCTGCTCATTCTCGCCTGCATCTATCTCGCCGGCGGGATTTGCTGGACCCTTTACAAGCACTGGTACTCCCAGTCCGCCCAGACCGAGGCGCCGTCGTACGGGTCCTACTGACCCCCTCCCGGGTACCCCAAGCCGTTATCCTAAAAGCAGAGCTGGGAGATTGCCTGTGACACGGCAAGTGTTTCAAAATCAGGGGCATGGCCTCATCCGATGTTGCTGAAACGACTCCCCCAAAAGAGGAGCCATCCGCGGTCCCGTTTCCAGTCGCCACCTCGCCCTGCAACGCCTGGCCCGTCGACACGCCAGGGGGCCGATTTTATGCTGAGTGGGCGCAAGACACTCCCACGACCCGGGAAGGTCAGTTGCTCTTCTTCGCCCAGTTTCTCAGGGCGGGCGGGCGCTGGGATGAGTTCCTGCGGGACTGCCCGCTGAGCTACCATGGCAATCGGGGCAGCGGCGCGGCGAATGTGCTGGGCACGGTGATGCTCGGCATTCTCAGCGGCCACTGGCGCTATGCGCATCTCAACTCGGTCCGGGGGGACGAGGTCAACGCCCGGGTGTTGGGTCTGGAGCGGCTGGTCAGCGAAGACGTGGTGCGCGCGGCGATGCGGCGGATTCCGGAGGAGGAGGGCTTGCGCTGGCTGCGGGAGCATGTGCTCGGCAGCGTCCAACCGGTTCTGGACCAGCCGTGGATCCTCGACATCGACAACACCGTGAAGTGCGTCTACGGGAACCAGCAAGGGGCCGAGGCGGGGTACAACCCGCACAAGCCGGGCCGTCCCAGCCTCAACTATCACAGCTATTTCATGGCCAACACGCGCATCTGCCTGGGGGTGGATGTGCGAGCAGGCAAGGAGCATTCGGGGGCGAAGGGATACGAGGGGATGTGGCGGATGCTGAAGTCGTTGCCGCGCGAGCAGTGGCCCACCTTTGTGCGCGGGGATTGCGGGTATGGCTCCGAGCTGGGGATGGTGGAATGTGAACGGGAGGGGCTGCCGTACCTGTTCAAGCTGCGCATGACCCGCGGCGTGAAAGATCTGGTGAAGCTGTGCATGAGGCAAGGCGGCTGGCGGAATGCGGGGGAAGGCTGGGAGGCCGTGGAGGCGACTTTGCAACTGGCCGGTTGGAGTCGATGTCGCCGGGTGATCCTCGTGCGCGAGGTCCCGGCGGGCGCACCGCTGACGGGCCGGCGCAGGAGGCGGGATCTCCAGTCCACCCTGGCTTTGCCGGAGGGCGACGGCGGGGTGGCCCCCTGGAGCGGGAAGATCAGCGTCCTGGTCACTGCGCTGCGGGAAACGCAGATTCCCCTGCTGTCAACGCCCCGGATCTACCGGGAGCGTGCGGACGCCGAGAACATCTATGATGAACTCAAGAACCAGTGGGGCTGGGGCGGGTTCACGACGCAGGCGCTGGGTCCCACCCGGCTGATGGCCAATCTGGTGGCGCTGTTCTACAACTGGTGGAACCTGTACGCGCGGCTGTTCGACGCGGAGCATCACCGGGAGGCGATCACCAGCCGGCCCGCGCTGATGCAGGGGGTGGGCCGGCAGAGCGTGAGCGGGGGCCAGCGCAAGGTTCGCATCACCCTGATGCATGAAAAAGCGGAGGTGATCATGCAGCAGGTGGGCTTCAACAGCAGGCAGATGCAGAAGTTCATGGCCATCACGGAGCGATGGAGCGTTGCGCAGAAGTGGTCGGCGCTGCTGACGATCCTTTTTCGACCGTGGCTCGGCGGAAAATGGCTCAGCGGAGTGCCGCCGGACGCGCCCGCACAACTTTTTGCCTGATGTTCTCCTTCCAGCAGCAACCCCGTCACCCGCAGCGTCCCCTCAAGACGACCCGGACAGGCTCCCCACGTCCGCAATACGGCCTCCCATCTCCGTTTTTAGGTTAATGGGCCCGCCGGGCCCAGCCCGGCTGCCGCAACCAGGCCTGCGTTCCGGGCCATGGAGAAATCCGGCGCGCACCCATCGCACCCCTTTCGCGCTTTTCGCGTGTTTCGTAGTTTCTTGGCTTCCGCTCATGATGAAAGCCTGCCACCGAAGCGGTGGCCCGGTCATCCGACCGGCGATCGATCTTGCGTCGCGGCCGCAACCTCCGGGGCCGCCCGGGTTCACGGCATCATGCCGAGGCGGTAGTAGCGGCGGGGCACCTGGGCGGGGTGGGGGTGGGTGCTGTTGCCGTTGTCGATCCAGGTGTTGAGGGGTTGGCGGGCTGGCCGGAGGTGACCATGTCTCCGGTCCAGTCGTGCCAGACTTCGAGGTCGTCGGAATAGAGCATGCGGTAGCGCCGGTTGGGAATGGAGGAACTGGAGGCGCATTTCGCCCGGCCAGCCGGGGTTGGGCGTGAGGGTGAGGGCGGGGTACTTTTCCAGGTCGGCCTCCAGCGGATTCATGCCGGCCATGAATTCCTGCAGGTTGCCGAAACCGTCCTCGTCGTCGTCGCCGTCGGGGCCGTTGCGCCCCGTTCCGTTCTGCGGATCCAGCCGGTGGATGCGCTCCCAGAAGTCGGGCAGGCCGTCGCCGTCGCCGTCGGAGGTCTCGTCGACGGCCATGCGCACCTGCTCGGAGTCGCCCAGGGTGAGGGACCCGCGGCGGTGTTCGATGCGCACGGTGTGGAGGAAGTCCGGTTCGCCGTTGTAGAGGTTGGGGAAGGTGAAGGCGATGGAATGCTCGGCGCCGTTGACATCGCGGTCGAGCCGGTACTGCGCCCGGGCTTGCAGGACGGGGTTGTCGGGCTGCCCGCTGACGGGCTGCTGATGAAGATGGAGACTTCGGAGAGGAAATCGGCGTCGGACATGCCCGGGGGGATCAGCTCCTTCTTGAAGTAGAGTGCGCATGACGTAATTCCGGTCGACCACCTCGCCGGGGGTGGTGGGGATGCCGATGTTGAAATTGATGGAGCTGCCGGTGTTCACGTGGCGGACCAGCGTGGTGGTCCAGGCCGCCTCGTCGGAAAAGGGAAGGTCGGAGGAGGAGGAGGCCTCGCGGAGGCGGACGACCAGATTGGCGGGCCGACGTCCGGGATGTCGGCGTACTCGAAGCGCCCATTCGAGGGCGGGGAGCCGGCGGCGTCGGCGGGATTGGGCGATCTGCGTGGCGCGCTTCCAGTTGTTCAGGCCGTTGCCGGTGGCGGGGTTGTCGTTGGCGGGATCGAGGTCGTCGACATAGTACCAGACCTCGGTGACGGAGGCGTCGGTGCGCACCACCGCGCCGTAGCTGCCGCCGAGGGTGTCGTTCTCGGCCGGATAGCGGACGACGCCGGCGGGGAGCCGCATCGTAGTAAAAGACCTGGGTGCTGGTGTTGTAAATCGACGCGCCGTCGGCGCCTTCACGAAGGCGCGGCTGCGCAGGACGTGGAAGCCCTCGTCCAGGCCGGCGGCCATGCGGCCGTAGTCGTTGTGGACGAAATGCAGCGCGGCGGCGGCGTTGAAGCCGGTGATGGCGAAGCGGGTCTCCATGCGCTCGGCCAGGTCGATGTTGTCGGAGGAGAAGGGGAAGACCTCGGCCGCGGCGGCGGCGGCGCACGCCGATCTTGTAGCGCAGGACGGTGCCGGCCGGCATGGCGGGCAGCGTCGCCCTTCACCGGTCGGGGGTGTCGGTGCCGTCGGGCGGGCCGTTGGAGTCCCACGCGCCGCCGGCCACCTGGGTGGAGCCCTTGCCGACGCCGTTGCTGCCCTCGGGATAGCTGGTTCCGTCGGTGGTGTAGTACACGCGGACGCGGTCGGCCTGGAAGCGGTAGCCGATCTTGACCCACAGGTCCACCGGCCGGCCGGCGGCGCTCTCCAGGGGGCGGATTCATCTGCAGGGACCGGCGCGGCTTCCTGATTGACGCCGGCCGGATCGTGGAAGGCCCAGTTGACATGGCGGTCTCCGCCGGTGTTGGGGCCGCCGCCGTTGTTCACGGTGAAGCCGGCGGCGCCGATGGTGGCCTGGTAGGTTTCGGCGCCGGGGGAGCCGATGACGTTGCGCGCGACGTCCCGCGCGGCGAAGCGCTCAGACGCGCCACTGGAACTCTGCTCGTACCCCAGATAGGTGTCGGTCGCGCTCTGCTTCACGGTGTCGTCCGGTTCAAGCAGGTCGTTGTTCAGCCCCGGGGGGACGTCGCGCAGGTCGCCGGCCTGCGGTCCGAGGCCCAGGTGCGAATTGAGGTCCATGCCGCCGTCGAGTTTCAGGAGGATGTTGGCGGCGGACCCGTCCGCCCGGGCGATGAAGGTGAGGTTGGTGCCCGCGGTGACGCGCGGGATGCGCACGCGGTAGGCGCGCGTGGCGGTATCGCCGGCCGGCACGCCGTAGGGGTTGAACCCCGCGTCGCCGTCCCGGCCGTCCACGCGCCAGTGGTCCATCATGGGGGCGGGGGCTCCGTTCTGGAGGATTTCGAGGGCGGGGTGCTCCTCGCGGAAGGCCGCCGCCTGCCAGACCAGCGGCAGGGAAGGGGTGTGCCAGGTGAAGGCGAACCAGCCGTTGGGCGGGACGATGGGCGGATTGCCGCCGCCGCCGTCCACCACGACGCCGGAGCCGTTGACGGTCACCCGGAAGCGCCCGCCGTGGGGGAGCGGTTGACCAGGGTGGCGCCGACCGGAAAGCCGGTGGCGAAATTCCTGGCCTGGCCGTTGGGCTGGTAGTTGCGGGCCATCATGAAGAGCATCGTCTGCCCGTTCCACGCGCCGGATTTCTTCTCGCGGTCGTCCACGCGCTCGTACGCGCAGAAGTTCTGGTCCGACCAGCGCGGGACCTGGTAGCCGCGCGCGTGGTCCTGGCTCAGGCCGACGGCGGAGACGATGCTGCCGTCGCCAAACTGGCCGAGGAAGTTGATCCCCGCCGGTTTGGGAAAGTAATCCGGCGCCCCGGCCTGGTTGTAGCCGTCGGTGTAGACGACAGGCTGGCCTTCGCGGGTGAGCAGGTAGGCGTGGGCGAGGGCGCGGTCGCCGCCCCACAGGTAGGTGTTGTCGTGGCTCATGATGTAGGACGTGCTGTTCTTGGAAGTGCCCCAGCCGCCATGGTTGACCTGGTCGTAGCCGGCGAGGCTGGCGCCGATGCCGCCCTTGACCGTGTTGAGCAGGTTGTCGTTGGCGATGCGCATGCCGGCGTCGAGGTAGCCGCCCTCGCCGGGCGGGGAGCCGAGATGTTCGCCGAACAGCATGGCGTCGTCGCGGGCCTGGTAGTCGGACTCGAACACCGTGTCGCGGTGGTTGTTCCAGTCGGAGAAGCCGCGGGTGAGGTTGAACTGTTCCTGGATCTGGCCGTTGTAGCCCCAGTTGACATAGTCCTTGTCGGCGCCGGTCTGCTTGCCGAAGAAGCCCGAGGGGACGTGCTTCACCGCGTCGAGGCGGAAGCCGTCCGGGCTGGCCTGGTCGATGAACCACCGCACGGCGCGGTAGAGCATGGCGTTGACGTCCTCGGCGACGATGTCGCCCATGTTGTAGCGGCCGTCGCCGTAGCCCCACTGGGCGGTGCGCCGCCAGGAGACGGTCGGGTCCACGCCGGTGTCCTCGAAGGGCTCGGAGGGCTCGCCGGCGTCGTGCTGGCCGTTGCCGTTGTCATCGCGCCAGTCGAAGCGGCCGTTGCCCGCGCCGACCGTGTTTGCGCCATCGAGGTAGCCGGTGTCCTGGAACGGCTCCTTGTTGGCGAAGGGGTGGAGCGCCCCGCCCTCCTGATTGACGGCCACGGTCAGGTCGGTGTCGGGATACCATTCCGGCCGGCCGGGGCTGCGGATGCCCGACCACTTGTTGTAGGTGTGGGCCTCGGCCGTGCCGGAGGGGTTGAAGCTGACATTCGTCGGGTGCTCGTTGGCGATGTCCCAGGCGAACGGGTTGCGGTTGAGCACCTGCCATTCGTCCTGCCAGTTGGGCCAGTCGCCGGGTTTGCGCCAGGTGCCGTCCGCCTCGCGCACGATGTGGAAGTCCTCGGGGACGAAGCCGGGGATGCCGGGGAACAGGTTGCCGGGGTTGGTGTTCTTGTCGAGCGGGCCGGCGTTGTGGGCCATCACGTTGTCGAAGTACACGCGCAGGCCGAAGCGGTGGGCGGTGCGCATCATGGAGAGCAGCTCGGCCTTGGTGCCGTACTTGGTGCGCAGGGTGCCGCTGCCGTCGAGATCGCCCAGGTCGAACCGGTTGAAGGTGTCGAAACCGACCGAGTAGGTCCCCGCGCCGCCCTTGAACGGCGGGGGCAGCCAGAGCGAGTCGTAGCCGCGCTCGGCCAGTTCCGGAATGCGCCGTTCGATCTCGGCCCAGGAGGTCCCGAAATACTGCAGCACCACCTGCCCCGGGCGGACGGGAGGCTGATGGCAAAGAGCAGGCTCGTCAGATCCGGCGGATGCGGAAACGTGGCACGAAAGCTCCCGGGGCGGTTATTTTAAAACGGCACCACTAAATAATTCGTCAAACAGAATGTTTCATGGCTGGATTCCAAACCGGGAATGGCGCGAAGCGACCTAAGCTGAGCCGCCGAGGGTTGGAGGCTCAGCCAGTGGCTTCGCCCTACCCCAAGGTAGAACATCGATTTTCGCCGCAGCCGCAGCCCCCTGCTCCCTGTTCATTTCCGGGGGCGCGGCCAGGCAGGCTCCTGACCGAGCGCGCCATGCCGTCGATGAAGGTTTGCACGCTGAATCTACGCCCGGGCGCGGATCACGGCGGATCCCAGGCTGCGGCTGCGGCGCGATCCAGCGCGGACGACAGGCTTTCGGGCGTGGCCCTGGGGAAATAAGACGCCGGTGCGCCCGTCGATGACCGTCTCGGTGACGCCGCCGCGCCCGAACGCGACCACCGGACGTCCGCAGGCCATGGCTTCCACCGGGACGATGCCAAAATCCTCCTCGCCGGGAAACACCAGCAGGCGGCAGTTCCGGATCTGCGCGCGCATCTCCGCGTCGGGCACCCGGCCGAGGAACTCGATGTTCGGCCCCGCCATCTGGCGCAGCCGCTCGTACTCGGTGCCGGTGCCGACGATGCGCAGCGTTTCCGGCCGGCCCGCGTAGGCGCGGATCGCGAGGTCCACGCGCTTGTAGGGCACCAGGGCGGAGACGATGAGGTCGTAGTCCGCCGCCGGCGTGGCGGCGGGGGTGAAGTAGTCGGTGTCCGCCGGCGGATAGACCACGTCGGCGTCCCGGCCGTAAAAGGTCCGGATGCGCTCGCGCACATGGTTGGAGATGGCGACGAAGCGGTCCACCCGCGGGGCGGTTTGCCGGTCCCACCGGCGCAGTCCGGCCAGCAGCGGCGCGTAGAGCGCGCGTTTCACCGGGTTGGCGCCGAAGTAGTCGCCATGGAAGAGCCACGCGTAGCGCATCGGCGTGAAGCAGTAGCACAGGTGCCGGCCGGGGCCGCGGCGGGGGATCGACTTGGCGACGCAGTGGCTCGTGCTCAGCACCAGCTCCGCCGCCGGATCGTGCCGGAGCGACTTCACCGCCCACGGCATCACCGGCAGGAAATTGCGGTAGTGCCGGGCGATCCCGGGCACGCGCTGGAGCCAACTGGTGCGGATGGGGTGGTCCTCGATGCGGGGCGAGAGCGAGCCCGGATCGTGCAGCAGCGTGTGCACGGGGGCGCCGGGAAACCCCTCGCAGAGGATTTCCAGCACGCGCTCGCCGCCGCGCATCCCCGTCAGCCAGTCGTGGCAGAGTTCGACGCGCAGCCGGCCCCATGATTCCGGGAAGACAGGCATGCGTCGCCTGCTAAGCCCGGCCGCCCCCGATTGAAAGACGAAACCGACTAAACAGACGGCGCCCCGGCGGTTACCTTGCCTGGTATGAAAGGCATCGGAAAAGCACTGGTCGTCACGGGGTGGGCGGTTTTCGCCAGTTTCAACATTCTCGACATCCGCCAGCACGGGTACCGCGATCCCCTGCCGCCCGCGGACGTCCTCAAACAATACGTCTCCGCCATGCGCGGCCAGGACTACGACCGGGCGCTGGACTGCCTGCTGCTAACCGACGTCAGCCAGTCCCGCGATTCGCTCCGGTTCCTTCTACCCGAGTTGTCCGAGAAGATGAACCGGGGCGACTGGGACGTGAGCATCGTCGACAACGCCCAGTCCGGGCGCTTCGCCACGATCCTCTATTCGACGCGAAAGGGCCGCAACGACATCGAGCCCATCCTGCTGGTCCGGGACGAATCCGAGAACTGGAAGCTTTACCACAGCAACACCTCGGGCGGTCTCGCCCGGGTCGCGTTTTCCGAAAAGGACATGGCCGATGCCAGCGCCATGATCGGATGGGGTGAAACGCGCATGCGCGAGCTCCGGCTGGCGGCGAAATAGACCCGGGGCCGGAACGGTCCCGCCTCAGGGCGTCGCCAGGCGCTCCGGATAGCCGGCGCGGAACACGGGGCCGCAGCCCTTCATCACGCCCATGTATTGGAGCCGTATGCCGGAGATCTCCGTCGACCTCCCCTCCTTCGCCGCCTCCTTCACCGCGTCCGCGAATCCCTCCGGATCCCGCAGGTAGTACGAACCTATGCCGATCAGCCCGGGCCTCTGTTCCAGCACGAACTGCAGCACGGTCAGGTCGCGCTTCCACGCCGCCACGGCCTCCAGTCCGATGAGGCCGTCGGTGCTGATGTAGCGCAGGCCCGGATGGTAGAGCGCGCCCTGCACCTCCTGCACCAGCAGCGTGCGGTCGCCGGCGTCCGGCACCCAGTAGAGAGAGTCGGGCGTGACGGTGCGCCGGGCGTGCGGCGCATGCGCCTGCCGGGCCAGCGGGATCAGCAGCACCAGCGACAGCACGAGGAAATACGGCGCGACCAGCCGGCGGAGGGTGCGGCCGCGGCAAATTCCCGCCACCCCGGGGACGACGAGCGTGGCGGTGGCGGGCAGCAGGTACCGGAAGCGCCAGGTGGTCGGATAGTAGAAGGTGAAAAACGCCCAGGCGAACAGGCACCCCAGCAGGGCGAACGCCGCGGCGCCGCGGCGCGCCGCCACGGGCTGGCGCAATTCGCGGACGGCCCCGAACAGCAGGGGGGAAAGGAGCACGAAGGCGATCGTGGCGTCGGGGGAGAAGCGCAGGCCGGTCAGGGGCAGGGCGAGGGTGTCGAAGTGCATCAAGGCCAGGCGTCGGGCGCTGGCGGCATTGGGCACCAGGGGCCGGTCCGCGAGCACCGCCGCGGCAAGGACGAGCGCCAGCCCGAGGGCCAGCACGACGGACCAGGTCCGGATCTTCCCGCCCCGCTCCCCCGCCGGCGTGGCCAGCAGGATGGCCGGCATGGCGCAGCCGGCGAGCACCAGGAGTTCCGGCCGGACAAAATAGCCGGCCATGGCCAGCAGGGGGGGGGCGAGGGTCCAGGGCCCCCCGCGGCCGGCGCGCAGGCACGAAAGGGCCAGCAGCACCGCGACCAGGATGGCCTGGGACGTTTCCATCGGATCGGCCGCGCACCAGTACAACACGGGCGGGAACGCCGCGAACGCAAGGGTCAGGGCGCGGGCGGCCCGGGGCGTGAACCCGCCGGCGCGGGCGGCCCGGTGCAGCACCACCAGCGCGAGCAGCAGGAACCCGCCGCCCGCCACCCGGGCCAGCCGCAGCCAGTCCTCCGCCGCCAGGGGCCGACCGCTCAACCGGCCCAGGCCGCGCAGGGTGGCCACCCACAGGGGTGACGTCCCGGCATGGGAGATCTGCCCGGCCCCGTATTCCCGCGGACGGCCCTCCGCCCCGTTGCGGGCGAAAACCAGGTGGATGAGGACGTCCCCCTCCATGTTCTCCGTCCTCGGCGACCAGACCAGATAGATGGAAAGCGCGAGCAGTGCGCCGGCCAAAAGCAGAAAAAGAGGCGATGGGAGCGAAGCCCCCCTCCGCGTCCCGGAGCACTTCTTCTTCCTGGCGGCACGGAGCCGTGATCGTGGGCGCGGACATGCAGCGCGCATAACAACGGCCCCCGCGTTAGACAAGGGATAACGGCTGCCGTACCGGCGACGTGCGGGGCGGCGGGAAACAGTCATCCACTTCGCCCCCGGAGCGCCACCGCCACCGGTGGCCTCGGATCGCCATCGCCCCGATGGCCCTTCCACTTCGCCCCCCCGAGCGCCACCGCCATCGGTGGCCTCGGATCGCCATCGCCTGATGGCCCTGCCACTCGCCCCGGAGCGCCACCGCCACCGGTGGCCTCGGATCGCCATCGCCCTGATGGCCCTTCCACTTCGACCCCCGCAGCCACCGATGGCGGTGGCGCTCCGTGCAAATCCACTCCCGCCCTCCAGAAACGCCAAAAGCTAAACCGCTTCCCCCGGCGGGCCCCCGTTCCCCGCCATTTCCCGACCTCAGTCCTCCAACCTCCGCCTTTTGCGGCTTCGCCCCCATTCCGGCGCCCGGAATCCCGTCGCCAACGGGTTCCGGCGACCGGAAATGCTCGTTTGCGCGGACCAACCCCGCTATCTTCCCCGGGAAGAATTTTCCGGCCGGCACCACTCCACGGAGCATCCCTGAAAACGACCCTGTCCTCCATCGCGGCCATGCTCGCCATGGCGCTTCTCCCCACGCCCGCCCCCGCGCAGGACGCCGCGCCCGCGGGCCGGCTCCGGCTGCACGCCATCTTCGACAGTGACATGGTCCTCCAGCGCGGCAAGCCGATCAACATCTGGGGATGGGCCGCGCCCGGCGCCGCCGTCACGGTGCAACTCGGAGCCGAGAGGGGGAGGCCCGGTCGACGCCGGCAGGGCCGCTGGGCAGTCACCTTCCCCGCCCGCGAGGGCGCGGACCACACCTGACCGTCACCGCCGGCGGTGAAAAAGTGGAAATGGGCAATGTCGTCGTCGGCGACGTGTGGGTCATGTATGGCCAGAGCAACATGGCGTATCCTCCAAGAACGTATCGAACAAGGATACGAATCCGCCCAGGCCAACCTGCCGAACCTCCGCTTGTTTTCCATCAGCACCAACGAGCAGGCCGATCCGCAGGAGGACATCAACCGCGACGCCATCGACACCAGGGGCTGGGTGGTTTCGACCCCGGAGACCGCCCTCGAATTCCTCCGCCATCGGCTTCGTGTTCCGGCAAGCAGATCCAGCTTTCCCTGGGCATCCCCGTCGGCGTGATCAAGAACGCCCGCGGTGGCGCCTCGATGGAGGCCCTGGTGCCCATCCACAAGTTCCAGGAAATCCCTCCGGCAAGGCGCTGGTCGAGTCCATCAACGCCCAGCGCGCCACCTTTGACCTGCAGGCCACATCCCTTGGCGCAATATGAAAAAAGACCTCAAACAAGCCAAGGACAAGAAGCTGCCGGAAGACAGGTGGCCGAAGAAACCGGAAACGGGGAAAACGTCCGTTCCTGGAACATCCCCGGCAAAAGCCGAGTCACCCCGGCAGCGTGTGCAACGGCATGTTCGGCGTTTTCAAAGGCTGCAACATCAAGGGCGTGCTGCTTCACCACGGCTACAACAACGCGATGACCGGCAACTGCCGGCCCAAGTTCTACCGCTGGATGACGAAAGCGCTGATCGAAGGCGTGCGCGAGGATTTCAAAGACCCGACGATTGCCTATGGTGTGATCGGCTTCTGCGCCGGCGGAAAACCGCAGAGCGAGGAGGACTTCGAACTCCAGCCTCCCGGTCCTCCGTTCATCCGCGAGGCCCAGCGCCTGGGGGTGGAAGACCTCAAGAATCCGCAAATCAACGGTTACATCCCCGCCTACGATGTGCAGGTGCCTGGACTCCATCCGGGCAAAAAAGTCGAACACGGCCGGCGGGCGGCGCGCTGGGCGCTGAACAAGATCTATGACCGGAAGGCGCAATGGGACGAGGCGAAGCTGCTTTCCGTGAAGACCGAGGGAGATGAAATGATCCTCACCTTCGACCGCCGCGCGCATCCGGACGACATGTCCCCCATCCTCGAAGGATTCGCCCTCGCCGGTGAAGACGGGAAATTCTACAAGGCCTACGCCCGCAACTCGACCGTGGGCGATTTCTGGACCGCCGCCAGGATCATCCATGTCTGGAGCCCGCTGGTGCCCCATCCGGTGCATCTTCGCTATGCCTGGGGACACAGCCCGATGGGGAACCTCAAAGTCAACGGCTGCGAGGAAATGCCGATTCCCGAATTCCGCACGGATTCATGGGATCTTCCCGAAAGCGAGGATCTGACCGACCAGGGCCTCACCAGGGAATTCGGCCGGCAGTGGGACGACGACGGCAAGGCGCGCCTGGAATTCCGCCGCACCGAGGAAGCCAAACGGGCCCTCGAAATCATCGAGCGCCTGAAAACCCTCGGCAAACCAAAGCCCTGACTGTTCAATCCCCTGCCGTCGCAACAAACCCATCCACTCCATCATGAAACACCAACACCACCTTGCCGCGGTATTCAGCAGCGTCATGCTTGTCGCGGGAACCGCGGGCGCTCAGAATCAGAACAACGCAGCACCCGCCGTGGTGCCGACCGATGCCGGCAAGGCCTTGGAAGCCGGATACGCCGATACGCAAAACACGCTCAAGGCGGAAATCGAGAAGGCGCTGCCCAAGCTCGACGAGACGAAAATCGCCGCATGGCGGCAGGCCATCCAGGCGGAGGAGGGGCCGGAGAAAGAGGCCGCCGCCAGGGCCGGGGAAGTTGAGAAATGGCAGGGGGCGGAGGGCAGGCTCCGCGATTTGGAAGAGCAGTTGAACTGCGCGCCCCAAACCCTCGAAGACGCCCGGGAGGATCTGGCGCGGGCAAGGGCGCGCGGCGAAGAGGATCCGGAACGATTGAAAGCGCTCCAGAGCGCGGAAAGTTTTCTCAAGAGCCGGCAGGGGGATATCGATAATCTGAAGGCCGGGATCGAGAAGGCCAAGGTGGAGGTGGAGGAGGCCAGGGTGAAATTGCCGGAAGCCATCAAGGCCGCGGAAATCGCCAGGCAGGCGCATGACAAGGCGCTGGAGAACACCTGGAAGGCGATGGATGCGCTGGGTGTCGGCGGCCTTCTTTCCAGCGACTCGCTCGATGCCAGGCTGGCCCGATACATCATCCTCAAGGACGCGACCCCGGCGGGTCTTGCCGAATTCGCCCGGCAGAGCCCGGAGAACCGGAAACTCGTCGGGCAACTTCTCTCCGACAAGGATCTCATGTTGCAGATGCTCGTCAACGACGGCGCGGAGAAGGGCGAATACGGTCAGGCGATGAAAATCTACACCGACATTCTCAACGCCAGCCCGAAGGCGAAAGACGGGGTCTTCCAACGGCTCGCGCTGGCCACCTGTCTCGCGCACGCGACGCCGATCGTGAAGCGGGATCGTCCGACCGGGGCCGAGGGACTGGAGGCATCGGACTCCGATACGGTCGATCCGGATTCCAAGTTCATCGATCCGGTGCAGCGCTATCTGAGCTACGAGAAATGGTACGAAGCCGGCGAGCTGCAAAAGGGCTTCAAGGACCTGAACGTCTGGAACCTGAGGCGGGTCGTGGATGTTGTGGATCCCGATGAGAAGCTTGTCTGGGCGCGCCGGATGCTCCACACCCTGCGTCCGGATTGCATTCCCGACGATGACAATACCCTGGTGTTCGTGGAGGTGGTGGACCACGAGATCGCGTATGGCAGCGGCGGCCTGGTCTACGATCTGCCCGACAAACACTTCATGCAAAACATCCTCGCCAACGGCGGAATCTGCGGGCGCCGCGGGTTCTTCTGCCGGTTCATCCTGCAAGCGTTCGGCGTGCCCGCCATTGAACGCGTCGAACCCGGTCACTCGACCGTCGCGCTTTGGCATCCCACTGGCTGGCAAACCAGACTCGGAGGCGGTTTTGGCAAGTCCAACCGCGGATTCTATTCCAAAATGGGTGGCGGTGGCGGAGGCTACGGTGCCGACGTAAATTTCGTGGCTAGCAGCCGGGCCCGCGAGGATGAAACCGCCTTCTTGAAGGTCAAGAGGGCCCAATGGATCGCCTCCATCATGGGTGAGGATTGGAAGCCGGGCCTCATCACCTGGAGTGGCAAGAGCCGCGGTCCGGCACCCCTCAAACCCGGTGCGGTTGTGAAACCCACCACCTGGGGCGATATCGCACTGCACGAGCAACGCCGCATCATCACCCGCATGGAAGCGGCGAAAGTGAAGGCCCCCGCCACCCCGTCCGTCGCCGGGACGGAACCGTGCGCAACGGGCCATGCGGACGTCAATGCCAAAGGCGTGATCACCATCCCGGCGGCCGCGTGCAGCCGTCCGACCGGGAGCAAGAGGATGCTCTACAAGGGAAGGCGGGCCGATCAGGTGGTTTTCCTCAACAGCAAGGAGGGCGAAACGCTTCTGCACATGGGGCGTTACGCCCGGGAAGGGGACTCGTTCGAATACACCTTCGACGCGCCCGAGGGTGGAAAGTACCGGCTCGTCGCCGACCTTGCCACGCCCAAGCCGAACCAGAAGCTGTTTGCCGCGACCAATGGCGGCGCGCCGGTTGAGATGGCCCTGCCGTACACCATCGGCCTTTGGGGCCGGACGGCGCCGGTCGAGGTGGACCTGAACGCCGGCCGCAACGTCCTGAAATTCCACGGCCCGGTCAGGGCCACCTTTGGCCGGTTCACGCTGACGCCGGCAAGCTGACCGTTCCCGGGTGTGAACGCTCCGAAAACCCCCGTAGTCCTGCCCTCCGCCGGGCTGATGCGGCACGAAACGTGGGATCGGCCCTTGAAACGCTCAAGTTGCCCTCCCCATGGCCCCACGCGGGGCGGCAAGAGTCCCGCCCCTCCCAACCCACAAGCGGCATCAAGTTGCCCTGCTTCAAATGCTCCTTCGTGGTAAAATCTCACTTCGCCCTCCCCGAGCGCCACCGCCACCGGTGGCCTCGGATAGCCATCGCCCCTGATGGCCCTTCCACTTCGACTCCCCCGGCAGCCACCGACGGCGGTGGCGCTCCGTGCAAATCCCCCATCATCCCCGCAACCTTCCCGCTCCCCCACGAAAGTTACTCGCCTTCGCGGCTCCCGCGATCTTCTGTTCAACATATTTGACCGCAGCCGCAGCCTACGGCGGGGACATGGCATTTTGTTGGTCAAATGGTCGCTGGTTGGCATAGGGGGCATGGTCTCCTCCAACCCCGGTCACGCCATGCCGCCTGCCATGCTTTAGCGAACTGTTCCCTGCTGCTGCTGAACAGGAAACCCGATGCATCATCCTACCCTTCGATGATCTCGAAACTCGGCCTGCTTGGCTGGGCGGTACGCCTTTTGCGAGATGTTTTGCAACGAGCCCGATGTGACCGGGCAAGGTTTACGGGTGTTTCTGCAGGTTTATCGGGCAGAGTCCCACGCAACCGATGGCGTTGATCTCCTGGGGCTGGGAGAGCCCGGCGTTTTACCGCAAATGGCTCAAGTACGGGGACGACAACGATGTGAAAGAGCTGATCGGGCCGATGCTGCCGTTCAACGGTCCGCAAACTCCGATGGCGGAAGGATTGTTGAGCATGGCCCGCGAGCTGTTGATCACCAATCCCGAGTGGGTGGAGCGGGTGAAGCGCCATTACCGGATGTTCCGGGAAAAGATCGACGCGCCGCCGGCGCCGGGCGAGGGGAGCGCGAAGCCGGGCCCCGGTCCGTTTTTGCGCGTGCTGCCCCCGGTGGACACGGAGCGGGTGGCCGCGGGAACATTTCGCGGCGCCGTGCGCCTCTACCCCAAACCGCCGGCGTTCCAGGAGCGGTTTGCCAACGCGCGCATCAAACACCGCCATGAGTTGCAGGCGCGTGGACGGATGGGGGCGCGGTCGCCACGGGATCAGCGCAAGCGCGCGGACCAGATGGTGAAAGAACAGCCCCGCCTGGTCGCATATCTGATGAACAGCCTGGGCGGGGAGACTTGCTCGGAGGGTTTCGTGACCGCCCTGACGATCGGCATGTTCTGCCTGGACGCGGTGGAGGCGGCGGGGCGCAGGCTGCCGCTGATCACCGACGACATGATCACGGCCGCCGACGCGGCGTTCTCCCGGCGTCTGGAAAACGCCGCGTCGGAATTTTTCCCGCCGAGGCAGGGCGGGGCCGCGCCGGGGACGGATCCGTTTCCCGAGCCCCGGTTGTACGGGATCGCCCACGAGCTTTTAACCAAGAGGGGGGTCCTGGACGATGGGTCGGAAACCAACCGGGAAACCGCCGCGGCGGTGTTTATCATGACGGAAGCCATCGCGCGGGCGCTGCATACGCGAATGGAGGGGAGGTAGCTTGTATGAAACCGTCTCACCTGGAAGTTCTTTCACGCATCCGACGATCCGCCATGGCCTGCCTGGCGGTTCTGGCGGGAACGTGGGGCCAGCTCCTGGTGGCCGCGGAGGCGATTCCCTTCCCGAACGCGCTCGACGCGGCCGCGGTGCGGCAGGACCGGCTGGATGAAATCCACCGCCGCGCCCTGCCGCTGGGCAACGGCGATCTGAACGCGCTGCTG
The DNA here is from genome assembly GCA_046346795.1 of Kiritimatiellia bacterium. GTDB lineage: Bacteria > Verrucomicrobiota > Kiritimatiellia > SS1-B-03-39 > UBA6053 > JAXMHJ01. Next base: position 18,210 of record JAXMHJ010000045.1, on the reverse strand, counting down.
TGCGACCGGGAGGGCGTGCTGTGCCTGCGCCTGACGAAGAATGACATCTGGGATGCTCGCATCGACACCTCGAAGGATGCGCCGCTGCTCCGCATGGATGTGCGCAACCGCACCTGGAGCGGCGGGGCCGGCCAGGTGTCCAGTTGGTCGGACCACCCCTACCCCCAGCCGCGCTGCGCGGCGGTCGTCCGCATCGGCTCGCCGGAGCAGAAGGAGCCCGTCACCCGGGCGCACCTCGACCTGCGCCGGGCGGTGGCGCGCGCCAACGACGCAACGGTTCGCATTCTGGCCGACCGCAACGTGGTCGTGATTGACGGCGGCCGGCCGGTCTCCCTGGAGGAGGTCAAATCCAATGAACTTCCGCCCGCGCAATTCGGCGAGACGGAGGGCGTGAAATGGATGCACATGAAGATGCCCGGCGACCTGGATTATTCCGGCATGGAATACGCCGTCGCGGTCGTGACCAGCGGAACACGGCAGGCGGTGGGCGTGGCCACGTCGTTCGAGGGCAGGGGACCGGTGCTGGACGCCGCGGTCAAACTCGCGCGGGAGGGATTTGCCGAGGACGCCGTCGCCCGGCACGAAGCCGTGTGGGCGAAATTCTGGTCCGCCTCCGGGCTGGAGCTGGGCGACCGATTCTTCCAGGACGCGTGGTATCGCAACCTCTACTACATGCACTGTTTTGCGTCCGCGAAATCGCCACTGCCGATCATGTTGTTCGCGGGCCTGTCGAAGGACGAAACGCCCTGGCATGGCGCGCCGACCCTGGACTACAATTTCCAGCAGACCTTCTGGCCCATGTTCGTCTGCAATCACGTCGAGCTGGCCGATCCCTACGTCCGCTTCCTGCAGGACTTCGCCCCGCGCGGCCGCTGGCTGGCCCGCCAGACCTACGGGGTGGACGGACTTTTCCTGCCGGTGAACATCTTCGGGCCGGAGCACCTGGTCGCACCGGAAACCGCCAAAAGCAAAAATTCGCGGCAGATCTGCTACGTCCCCTGGTCGTACGCGCTGGGCTGCACGGGCTGGGCGCTGCAGAATGTGTGGTGGCGTCATGCCTACGCCCCCGACGCCGGATACCTGGAGTCGGTGTACCCGCTGCTCCGGGACGGCGCGGAGTTCTACGCCAACGTGCTTGAACAATGCCGCGACGGCGAGATCGGCCCGAGCTACAACCCCGAACACGGACCGTTCGGCACCTTCAACAACCCCGTGGACATCGCGTATTTCCGCTTTCTGCTCGCCACGGCCGCGGAGGCGGCCGGGCAACTGAAACGCGACGCGCCGCTCGCGGAACGCTGGAAGCGCCAGTTGGCGCGCGTGCCGGCCTACGAGACGACGACGTTTGAAGGCAAGACGATCATCGCCAACTGGAAGGACGCGACCGCCGATTCGGTGCCGGAGCACAACGTCGTCGTCCCGACCGTTCCGATCTTTCCGGCGGAGCAGGTCACGTGGTTTTCGCCGGACGGCGAGAAGCAGCTCTTTGAGCGCACGCTGCGCTGGGTGAAGTTCCACGACTTCAACTCGCACATCATGATCAATGTGCAGCGGGCGCGCTTCTCCATGCCCGAGGCCTACACCCGGTCGCGCGAACACTTCACCAAGCTGCTCACCCCCAACGGACTGTTTGCGGAGTGGCCCGGGCACGGCTCCTATCTGGCGGAGAGCTGGGCCTTCTCCGGGATGACCGCCGAGCTGCTGATGCAGAGCGTCGGCGGGATCGTGCGCATCTTCCCGGCCTGGCCAAGCGAGCACGACGCGAAATTCACCGACCTCCGCGCCGAGGGCGGCTTCCTCGTCTCCGCCGAACAAGCCGGCGGAAAGACCACGAAACTGGAGGTCACCTCGACCGTCGGGGGCCGGCTGCGCCTGCTGGACCCGTGGACCGGCAAGGTGGTCGAACGCGACAGCAAGCCGGGGGAGAGAATGGTCTTCACGAAGGTCGGCGAGGGCGGAGTTCAGCATACCCCCGCCCCATGAATTCCCGACTCTTCGGGAGAGTTCGTGCTGCCAGCTATCATTCGGGTTTCACGCCCGGCCGCATTAGCGGCCTCAAGACACCAAGACGCCAAGAGAATTTCGCACAGGATGAACAGGAAGGGACAGGATGGCGGGATGGCGGCTAGAGATTTTGGGGCAGGAATTGGGGGCAGGCCTATGGTTGGCGGCGACAGAATGACTGTAACGTTTTGACAGGCCGCAAGTTGCGGGTGAACCAAAATTCCGCCGCAGCCGCAGCCTCCCGTGGCAGGAGGTGGGGAAAGCGGAGGTCAGAAATCAGCATGGAGCAAGGAGCGGGGAGCGGGGGTTAAATCGATTTTCTGAAATTCGTTGCTCTGGTAAGCATTTGGATTGGCGTGTAAGCGTTTTTCCAGTTTGATCCGGGGTTAGGCCCCTATGTTGTAAATGTTTAGGTTGACGAATGACTAAATATAATCGTATTTCTAATGTCGTAACCAATTTTCCGGACAACAACGTGAACGAAAGAACCATGAAGGAGACATCGACGAGGCCAGCAGGATACTCCGCCTTGGTGGAGCGATTCGGTCTGGAGGTGATTCCAAACTGGCATGAGTCGAGGGTTGCCTCGGGCAGCATCCACAAAGTGGAAAGGAGCGCGGACCGGGTGGAGGAGACGTATCCCGCGAAGTACTGGCCGGGCGACACGGTCGGCGACCATCTTGAATTCGCGCTCAAGTACGACGGAACGAATCTCGCCATTCTGGCCCGCCTGTTCCGGGTCGTCGCGATGGAGGAGATCCTGGGCTACATCCGGTCGAAACCCATTGGGAAATACGCCCGCCGGACGTGGTTCCTGTATGAGTTTCTGACCGGCGGTCGATTGCCGCTGGAGGATCTGACGAAGGGCAACTACATCGACCTTTTGGAGAAGGACGACTACTACACGACGATCCGCCCACGCCCGGTCCGCCGGCAGCGCATCAACGACAACCTGCCGGGAGAGGCCCGCTTCTGCCCCACGATCCGGCGAACGGAGGCGTTGATGGCGTTCGAGCGGGCCGACCTGCCGGAGCGATGCCGCAAGGTCGTGTCCGGCTATCCACCCCAACTGCTGAAGCGGGCGATGAGCTACCTCTACACAAAGGAGACGCGGTCCTCCTTCGAGATCGAACACATCCAGCCCGACTCGAACCGGACGGAGCGGTTCATTGCGCTGCTGCAACTGGCCGAAACGGAGGACTTCTGCGCCAAGGACCGGCTGCTCGACCTGCAGAACCGCATCGTCGACCCGCGTTTTCGGGACACGGAATACCGGAGCGGGCAGAATTTCGTGGGAGAAACGGTCGGGCCGCGGAGGGAGAAGATCCATTTTGTCTCCCCGAAACCCGAAGACCTGGCCGGGATGATGGAGGGATGGATCGCGGCCCACCAGCGGATGGACAAGGACGGCGTTCCCGCCGTGATCCATGCCGCCGCCGCCGCGTACGGGTTTGTCTTCCTGCATCCGTTCGAGGATGGAAACGGCCGCATTCACCGGTTCCTGATCCACAACATCCTGGCCCGGCGCGGATTCACCCCCGCGGGTCTGATCTTCCCCGTATCGGCGGCCATGCAGAAGAATCCGGCCGATTATGACGGATCGCTGGAGTCGTTCTCCCGCCCGCTGATGAGACTCGTGGAATACGCGCTGGATGAGGAGGGCCGGATGACCGTGCGGAACGAAACGGCCGACTGGTACCGATACATCGACCTGACGGCGCAGGCGGAAGCGCTGTTCCGGTTTGTCGAACAAACGATCGACACCGATCTGGTGGAGGAACTGGCCTTCCTGGCGAACTACGACGAGACGAGGAACGCCCTTCGGGAGATTGTCGACCTGCCGGACCGCAAGATGGATCTCTTCATTCAGACGTGCCTCCAGAACAACGGCCGGCTCTCCGCACGCAAGCGCGCCAGTGTCTTCGAATTCCTGTCGGACGAGGAAGTGGCGCACATGGAGAAGGCTGTGCGGGCGGCCTACGGGGAACGGGAGGTGTAGAAGGTGAAGCGGGGGGGGCGGAGGTCAGAGGTCAGAGGTCGGAGATCGTAGGGGCGTTGCTTGCGACGCCCGCGGGGGCTGAGGTAGCCGTTTAGCGGTTAGCTTTTAGCTGTCACGAAGGACACGAAGGGCACGAAGGGGGAGCGGCGGAGAGCGGGGAGGGAGCGGAGAAATGAATGCAAGGTTCATCCCTTGTCCCCATATCCAAGCGGAAAGGCATGGAGATGTTGTGTGTTCCTTTTCCGTTTCTTCATGCCTCCGTGAGAAAAAGTGAGGAATCAGGCCCGTCTGAGATGAGCTGCGTCATGAGGAACCAGTTTGCGAGGAATATTGACGAATCCAGGTGAAATTCCCGCCGTTGAGGATCGTTCCGGAGGTGCGTTTCGGGTAGTGTCTCCGGCTCAAACTTCAACCCCATGTCCGCCATGACCTTTCCGCGGTTTTCCATCCTGATCGTTTCGCTGCTGTCGGCGCATGGACACGCGGCGATGGTCGCCTCCGACCTCCGCTGCGAGTACCAGTCCGCGCCCATCGCGGTGGACGTGGCCAAACCCCGCCCGAGCTGGGTGCTCGAATCGATGCGCGCGCGGGAAGGCAGTCGGCCTACCGCATCCTGGTGGCGTCGTCTGAAGCGCTTCTGCGCGAGGGCCGCGGCGATCTGTGGGATTCCGGCAAGGTCGGGTCGTCCGCGCAGAATCAGATCGCGTACGCGGGCAAGCCGCTCGCGGCGAATGCGGAGTGTTTCTGGAAAGTGCAGGTCTGGGATCGGGCGGGGCGCGGCGTCGGGATGGAGCGCGCCCGCACGCTGGCTGACAGGGGCTCGCTGAAGCCGGAGGATTGGCAGGCGGTGTGGATCGGGCTCAATCCCGAGGCGATCACCCCCGTCGATCAGTGTCCGTGGGTTTGGTTTCCGGAGGGAAATCCCGCCGAAAACGCCCCGGAGGGAAAATGCTATTTCCGCAAACGGATCACCCTGCCGGCCGGCGCACCGCGCGCGGCGACCCTTTTCGCAACCGCCGACAATCAGATGACCGTTCATATCAACGCCCGCAGGGTAGGGGAGGCGGGACCGCCGGGAGGAGCTTTGACCCGCTTCTCGATCTCGCCTCCCTCCTGCGGACGGGGGACAACGTGATCGGCATTGAAGCGGTCAATCCGATCCCCAGTCCGGCCGGACTGGTCGGCCGGCTGGTGGTCACGCTGGACCAGGGCCCGGAAATTTCCGTGCCGGTGGACGCAAGCTGGAAATGTTCAGATCGATCGCACGAGGGCTGGACCGCCCCGAACTTCGACGACAGCGAATGGGTCGCGGCGCGCGAGTTGGGCGCGTTCGGCATGGCGCCCTGGGGACGCCCCGCGGCCCCGCCGGTCGGACTCCCGATGTTCCGCCGCGACTTCCAGGTCGCCAACCGCTGCGCCGCGCGGTGGTTCATGTGTGCGGGCTCGGCCACCATGACCTGTTCCTCAACGGCCGGAAGGTCGGGGACCACTTCCTCGACCCGGCGTGGACGGTCTTCGAGAAGACCTTGTTCTACTCCAGCCATGATATCACGGCGCAATTGAAGCAGGGCGGAAACGCTCGGGGTCATGCTGGGCAAGGACTTCAACACCGCCGGGACCGGCGCGTTTACGGGGTGACGCCGACCGTCCGCTCAAGCTGATCCTGCAGGCGCATCTACGCCGAGGACGGCACGCAGCAGGTGGCCCAGCGACGCCGGTTGGCGCGCGCGGCCCCCGGCCCTATCACCCACATAGCGCCATTCTGGGCGGCGAGGACTACGATGCGCGCGCGACGCCCGACGGCTGGGACACGCCGGGGTTCGCGGATTCCGGCTGGCGGCCGGCGGTGCCCGCCGAGGGACCCGGCGGCGAGCTGCGGTCCGCGATCACGCCGCCCATCAAGAAATTCGACGTGTTCAAGACCGTCCGCATCGATGAGCCGGAGCCGGGCGTCTTTGTCTACGACCTCGGCCAGAACGCCTCGGCCATTCCGCGCCTGCGGGTCGCCGGTCCGGCCGGGCGGAAGATCAAACTCACACCGGCCGAGCAGCGGCACGGCATGACCCCGCGGCGCAACGACGGGCGCGGCCTGGTAAACCCCGCGGGCGTGGGTCATCCGAATTACTGGGAATACACGCTGCGCGGCGGCGCGCCCGAGACCTGGGAGCCGCAATTCAACTACAGCGGGTTCCAATATCTCCAGGTCGAGGGGGCGGTGCCCGAGGGACATCCGAACCCGCAAAACCTTCCGGTGATCCAGGAGCTTGTTTCCGTTCACGTCCGCAGTTCGGCGGCGACGGTCGGGCGGTTCGAAACCTCGGAGCCGATGCTCAACGCCATCGACCGCAACATCGACTGGGCGGTGCGCTCCAACCTCTCGCATGTGCTCACCGACTGCCCGCACCGCGAGAAGCTCGGATGGCTGGAGGTGGCCTATCTGATGGGGCCGTCCATCGCGGGGCGCTATGATCTGTCCGGGCTGTACGCCAAGATCGCGCGCGACTGCCGCGACTCGCAGCGGGCCGACGGCCGCGTGCCCACCGTCGCGCCCGCCTATCCGAACTTCGGCGACAACCCCTTCACCTACACGCCGGAATGGGGCGCCGCGGCGGTGGTCGTGCCCTGGCAGGTCCACCGCTGGTACGGCGACCTGGAGGTGCTGGCGGCGAACTTCGAGGCCATGCGCGGCTTCGTGCGCTACATGCGCGACACCGCCACCGATCTCGTGCCGATCGCCGGGCTGGGCGACTGGTACGACTACAACACGGGCGGCTCCAACGGCCCCTCGCAGTTCACGCCGCCGGCGCTGAGCGCGATGGCCACGTTCTACCGCTGCGCGCGGATCGTGGCGGACACGGCGGGGCTGCTCGGCAAAGACGCCGACCAACGGGAGTTTTCCGAACTCGCCGACCGGATCCGCGACGCCTTCAACGCGAAGTTTTTCGACGGCTCGGCCGAATACAAGAACAGCGGCAGCCCCCAGTGCGCCAACAGCATGGCCCTGGTGCTCGGCCTGGTGCCGCCCGGCCGGGAGGCGGCCGTGCTCGACCGCGTCATCGCCGACCTGCGCGCGCGCGGCAACCAGCAGACCGCCGGGGATGTGGGCTTCACTTACCTGATCGAGGCGCTCGAGCGCCACGGCCGCCACGACGTGCTGCATGACATCGTCAGCCGCACGGAAATGGGAAGCTACGGCTTCATCATCAACAACGGCTGGACGGCGATGCCGGAGGCGTGGGACGCGAACACCGGGGCCTCGATGAACCACTGCATGCTGGGCCACATCCAGCAGTGGTTTCTCGGATCGCTGGCGGGCATCCGCCCCGAGCCGCTGGCGCCGGGCTTCTCCCGCTTTGTCATTTCGCCCGAGCCGGTTGGAACGCTCACGTCGGCGCGCGGCGAATACCAGTCCGTGCGCGGGCGGATCGCATCCGCGTGGGAGATCGCGGACGGACGCTTCAAGCTGGCGGTGACCGTTCCGGCCAACACCACGGCGGAGGTTTTCATCCCCGCCGCCGCGCCCGGGGACGTGCACGAATCCGGCGGCCCCGCCGCCAGCGCCCCCGGGGTGAAGTTCCTCCGCCTCGACAAGGGCAAGGCGGTGTTCGAGGTCGGCTCCGGGCGGTATGAATTCACCTCTTCGAAGACGACCGCGTCCACTTCATCGACCTCCGACGCCACCTCAACCGGACCGGCCACCGCCCCGGCGGGCGAGCCCTACCGCGCGGTCCTGGACTTCCTGAACCTGCGCTTCGGCATGTTCATCCACTTCGGCATGTCCACCTTCCACGGGGAGCAGTGGGCCTACCCGTTCCGGGACCCGAAGAGCTTCCGTCCGGCGAAGCTGGACGCCGCCCAGTGGGCCAGGGCGGCGCGAGGGGCGGGCATGCGGTACGCGGTGTTCACCACGAAGCACCTCGACGGCTTCTGCCTCTGGCCGACGCGGACCACCGGCTACAACTCGTCGAAGTCCGATCCCGGGATCGACGTGGTGCGCGCCTACGTCGACGCCTTCCGGGCCGAGGGTCTTCAGGTCGGCCTCTATTACTCCGTGATGGACTGGCACCAGAACATCGACCAGGGGAGCATCTCGCAGACCAAGGTCCAGATCATGAAGGACCAGTTGACCGAACTGCTGACCCAATACGGACCGATCAACTGCATCGTGACCGATAGCTGGGGTTCCACGTGGGGCGGCCCCAGCTTCGAAGAATTGCCCTTCCGGGTGCTGGCGGACCACATCCACGCCCTCCAGCCGGATTGCCTGCTGATCAATCACTCCTGCACGGCCGATCTGAAGGTGTCGCAGGTGGTCCACTACGAGGCGACGCACGGCCAGCACTGCACCTTCGACAATGTGCTGCCCTCGCAACAGGGACCCACCCTCCAGTCCGCGTGGTTCTGGAATCCCGGCTTTGAAAACGAGACGCTCAAGCCCGCGGAGGCGGTCGTGAAGGAGATGCGCTTCGCCAACGCCCGCTATTGCAATTATCTCCTCAACTGCGCCCCGAACCACGACGGGCTCATGGACGACAACGTGCTGAAGCGCCTGGAGGAGATCGGCAAGCTTGTGCACGTTGACCCGCCCCTCACCGCTCTCCCCCCGCCGGAACGCCCCCACCGCGGGGTCACCGCCTCCTCGTCCTCCGCCACTCCGGGCAACGAACCCGCGCGCGTCCTCGACGCCAACCTGTTCACCCGCTGGATCCCCGCGGCGGACGACCGGCAGCCGTGGCTCGAACTGGATTTCGGAAAACCGGAGACCTTCAATGCCGTCGTCTGCGGGGAATACGCCCACAACATCCGCTCGTTCCGCATCGAGGCCTGGGTGGACGGCTCCTGGCGCGAGGCCTTGCGGGGTGGTGACATGAAGCATCACTTTCAGGCCTCCTTCCCGGAGGTCACCGCGCAACGCTACCGCCTCACCCTGCTCGACTGCAACCCTTCGCCATGGCTGGCGGAAATCACCTTCATCCGCTACTGACCGATGACGCCGCTTTTCATGTCCAACTGCAGTGCCTCGGGAGTTGCGGCTTCAGGCTGGTGGCCGCGCGCCGGGATGAACCGGGAAAACCACCCCGACTGGGCTCGAATGGCGATACCCCGGTTACCAGATCCGTGCCGCGCCCAACCGGCTGAGCGGCGCGTCGGGCGACAACAAGGTGCAGCCGGACTCGATGGCGTGAGCGGCAATCAAGCGATCAAAGGGATCGTCATGCCCATCCGGCAGCTTTCCAGACCGGTAGATCACGCTCTCGTCCATCGGCAGGTTCTCAATCTGGAAAAATTTCCGACGCGAGGGAATCCAGACATCAGGGGGTTGGGGCAACGGCAGCTTGCCCGCCCGGTATTTAAGGACGATTTCCAACACGCTGGCCTGGCTGAGGTGACGCACCGTTTTCGGGTCATCCAAAACCTCCCGAGCCGCATCCGAAATGCGTCCTGGTTCAATCGCCAGCCAGAGAAACGTGCAGGTGTCCAGCATGCAGTGCATCACAGGCCCCAATTTTGGAGCTCGCTCGCAGTCATTGGACGTAAAGCTTCGTCGGGGATGAAAAAGGGCTCGTCGATCACCTCGCCGACTTTAGGCCGTTTGACGGGCTCCTCATACGGAACCAGTTTCGCCAGGCGCTTCTTGCCACGGGAAATCACGATGGTTTTCCCACTGGCAACCTCTTGCAGCAAGGCGGACAGATGTGTCTTTGCCTCATTGGTGGCTACGGTTTTCATGGAAGCATCATCCGATATCTGGTTGACCAAGTCAACCAACTTTCTTAAATCCATTAATGGCAAAATATTGCGCCATGCTATCTCGCCCAACTCCCACTTACCCGCCCCATTCCAAAACAATCTCTCTCTTCATCCAAGGAAATCCCCATGACACACAACCACGTCCTCCCCCGTTCCCTCGGGCTTCTCCTGCTGGCGGCGGCGCTCGCCGTTAAGCCCGCCCAGGCCGCTCCGTCGCTCGACGACGTCTTCGCGAACCCGCCGCAGGAGGCGAAGCCGCGGGTGATGTGGATGTGGATGGGCCGCAACATCACGAATGAAGGCATCACGCGGGATCTGGAGGCGTTGAAGGACGCGGGCTTCGGCGGGGCGATGATGTTCGCCCTTTCCGACATCTGCACGCCGTGGGCGGCCGGCATCGGCAACAGCCCGGAACCGGACGTCGTCGCCTTCACCGATCCCTGGTGGAAACGCGTGCGCCACGCCGCCGCCGAGTCGAAGCGCCTCGGGTTGGATTTCGGAATGGGCAACTGCCCGGGCTACGAAACCAGCGGCGGCACCTGGATCCCGCCGGAGCTGGCCATGCAGGAAATCATCTTCTCCCGGACGCGCGTGGAGGGGGGCGGCCCCGCGGGCATCACCCTGCCGCGGCCCACCGTCGACCCGCGTGCGAATCAACCCTTCCCCGTGATCCACCCGGAAACCGGCGAGGTGGCCCCGCCGATCGTGGAAGACCGGAAAACCTTCTACCGCGACATCGCAGTGCTGGCGGTTCCCGCCGAGGGGAGCGTGGCCAGGGAGCAGGTGGTTGATCTCACCGCGAGCATGGGCGCCGATGGCAAACTCCAGTGGAACGCCCCGCCGGGCGCATGGGACATCCTCCGTTTCGGCCACACCACCATGGGCAAACAAATCCAGCCTGCGCAGTGGGCCGCCATGGGCCACGAATGCGACAAGATGAATCCCGCGGCGGTGGAATTCCACATGAACCATGTGATCGGCAAGATCCGCGAACACCTCGGGGATCTGATCGGCTATCCGGGCCTGACCAACCTGCATTTCGACAGCTACGAGGCCGGCGAGCCGAGCTGGACGCCGCGCATGCGCGAGGAATTCAAGGCGCGCCGCGGCTACGATCTGGTCGCCTGGCTGCCGGTGTTCGCCGGACGCGAGGTGGCTTCCGCCGCCGACTCCGCGAAGTTCCGCGCCGACTTCAAGCAAACCATCGCCGACCTCTACCGCGATGTCTACTACCCGACCCTGAAGCGCCTCTGCAACGCGGCCGGGATCGACCTGTCCTCCGAGCCGTACGGCGGACCCTGGCACATCCCGGAAATCGTGCCGCAGCTCGACCGCGTCCTGACCGAATTCTGGACCAGCGACGGGACCGTGTCCCTCTATCTCGGCGACCAGTTGGTGGGCACCGCCTGGCAACTGCACACGCCCGTCATCGAGGCCGAGGCCTTCACCGGCGCGCCGGAATTGAGCCGCTGGAGTGAAACTCCCTTCACGTTGAAGCGCATGGGCGACGCCGCGTTCTGCCTTGGGGTGAACCGCGTGATGCTGCACATGTTTCCGCATCAGCCGTGGCCGGGCGTAAAGCCGGGCGTGGTCATGGGCCAGTGGGGCACGCACTTCTCGCAGAACCAGACATGGTGGGAACCCGGCAAGGCCTGGGTCGCCTACCTCGCCCGCGTGCAAGCCGTGCTGCAGTGGGGCAAAATCCAGCCCCTGCAAGCCGGGGATTTCAGCGGACCGGAGGGCCTCAAAACCATCCGGCGCGCCGCCGACTCGACCGATGTGTTCTTCGTCGCCAACACCACCATGCGTGATGTGCGCGGAAACATCACCTTCGCCGTGGCGGGTCGTCAGCCGGAACTCTGGGATCCCGTGCGCGCCACCAAGCGCGATCTGGCGAACTTCACCACCGCCGATGGCAGGACCACGATCCCGATGGAGTTCGCACCCGCCGAAAGCTTCCTGGTGGTCTTCCGCAAGCCGCTGGCCGCCCCGCCCGCCGCCGGCGCGCCGAATTTCCCGACCTTCAACGCACACCTGCCGCTCACCGGTCCCTGGAGCGTGCGTTTTGACCCCAAGCTCGGCGGCCCCCGCGAAGCCCTCGAGTTCCCCGCCCTGCAAGACTGGACCACCCACGCGGACGCCGCCGTCCGCTACTTCAGCGGCACCGCCGTCTCTCACAAGCGCTTCGATGTCCCCGCGGCGGCGCTGAAGGCCTCGGAACTCGACCTCGGCGTCGTGCATCATCTGGCCCGGGTGAAACTCAACGTCCGGGACCTGGGCGTCGTCTGGACCGCGCCGTGGCGCGCCGCTCTTCCCGCCGGGTTGCTGAAGGAAAAAGACAACGAGCTGGTCATCGAGGTCACCAACGTCTGGGCCAACCGGCTTATCGGCGACGAGCAGCACCCCGACGACTGCGAATGGACGCCCGGCCCGCGCGGCAACGGGCGCTTCCTCAAGGCCTTCCCGGACTGGTTCGTCAAAAAGCAGCCCCGCCCCTCGCCCGGACGCATCGGCTTCACCACCTGGAACTACTTCGCCAAGGACTCGCAACTCGTGTCGTCCGGGCTGCTCGGCCCGGTGAGTCTGCTCATGTCGGATGGAAAGCAGTCCGGGAGTGGCGCGCAGCCCGAACCCGCGTCGATCCCGGGGGCGCAGGACGGCTTCGAAGCGCAGTTGCCGCCGCGCCAGCAGCGCATCGTCCCCGTATCGGTGGCGGAGTCGGGCGACTTTCCCGACCACACGGGCGCCGGCGACGCCGCCCCGGTGTTCAACGGCACCACGCGCAACAGCACCGGCGGAGGGGAAACCATGCGGGATGAGAAAACCTACCGTCCCTACGCCGCGGGCAACAGCCTGCTGATAAAACTGCCGGGCAAAACCGGTTCGGACATCCAGGAACTCCAGACCTTCGCGGGTCACCAGGACGCCCGGGCCAGCCAGGCCTACAGCGTCTGGATAGCGACGGCGGACGCCCCGGAGTTCTTCGTCAAGGTCGCCGACGCCCGCGCGGTCAGCGCCGGCAGATCACCCGCCTGCGCGTCCCCTCAACGCCACCGGCGTGGCGGCCGTCCGCATTGACTTCGCCGACGGCCCGATCGGCGTCAACGTGTACCGTGAAGTCTGCCTCGTCCGGCCCTCCGTCGCCGCGGAGTCCTTCCCCGCCATCGACTCCCTCGACGCCTGCAACGTCGTCTGGGACTCGCCCGGCCCCGACTCGTCCGGCTCCATGCCGCTGGGCAACGGCGACGTGGGCGTCAACGTGTGGGCCGAGCCCAACGGCGACCTGCTTTTCTACGTCTCGAAGGTCGACGACTACGACGCCTCCCATCTGCTCCCCAAGCTCGGCCGCGTGCGGCTGCGCGCCGAACCCGCGCTCGACACCACGACCTTCAAGCAGACCCTCGTGCTGCGCGACGCCGCGGTCGTGGTCGAAGCCGGCGACGCCTCCTTCCGTCTCTGGGTCGACGCCAACGCGCCCGTCATCCGCCTCGAGGGCCGCGGGTCGACGCCGCGCACCTACACGCTCACCGCCGAGTCGCTGCGCCCCTGGCAGGATGCCGCGCAACCCCTGCCGCCCTCCGGCACGGCGGCGCTGCTGTTTCACGACACCTCCGACCGCCTCGCCTGGTGCTACCGCAACCAGTCCTCCGTCTGGGCCGAACGCTTCGCCGGCCAGAACTCCCCCGAGATGATCGCCCGCACCCGAGATCCCCTCCTTCACCGCACCTCCGGCTGCGTGCTCTCCGCCCGCGGTTTCAAGCGGGCCGCCCCGGACCGGCTTGTCACGTTCTTACCGGACATTCGTCTGGACGCCTCCGTCCGCGTCCTCACCAGCCAGCCCGAGGATGTTTGGGCCTGGAAGCAGGAGGCGCTCCAGCCCGTCCGCTCCGACTGGTCCGCCCACCGCGCCTACTGGGCCTCGTTCTGGAACCGCAGCCACATCTTCATCCCCAAGGCGGGTGAGGGCGTGTTCAACTTCGAACCCTACCGCTTCATGCAGTTCCCGCAGGCCCGCGACGCCTACAAGGGCCATGCGAGCATCCCGGCCGTGCAAAACGCCTTCCAACTCACCCAGCGTTACGCATTGGAACGCTTCTGCCAGGCCGCCGCCAGCCGCGGCGTCACGCCGCCGCAGTACAACGGCTCCCTCTTCACCATGGACATGCCCGCCGGGGTGATGGGTTTCGACCGCCCCAAGGGCGGCCCCGTCTCCCCCGACGGCCGCGACTGGGCCATGCTCTCGTTCATGTGGCAGAACACCCGCCATCCCTACTGGTCCATGCCGGCCCGCGGCGACTACGATACCATCACCCCCGGCATGCGTTTCGTGCGCGAGGGCCTGGAGATCGCCATCGACCGTTGCCGCAAGCTCTACGGTATCGAGGCGCCGTGATCTTCGAGGCGAGCTGGTTCCACAATGTCAGCGTCTTCCCCTTCGAGGGCATGCCCGGCCACCTGCGCTTCCATCAACTGGCGACCGTCGAGATCCCCGCCATCATGGCCGAAACCTACGCGCACACGCGCGATGACAAGTTCCTGCAGGACGTGCTCCTGCCCTGCGCGGAGGCGGGGTTGAAGTTCTACTTCAACCGCTTCCCCAAGACCGACGCCGCCGGCAGGATGCTCATGGAGGGCGTCGGGTGCGCCGAAACCTACCAGGGCGTCACCAATCCCGCCACCGAAGTCGGCTGCCTGAAGTACCTGCTCGACCAGTTGCTCTCCTTCCCGCTCGACGATCAGCGCCGCGCCACCTTCGCCACATGGCGCGCCATGCTGCCGGACGTGCCCGTCCGCCGCATCCGCGGCATGGACCTGCTGGCCGTGGGCGAGGTCTATGATCCCGGCCGCGTCGATTGCGAGACGCCCGAGATGTATTCCGTGTATCCCTTCCGCCAGGCCTGGCTCGGCACGCCCGACAAGCTCGCCATGGCGCGCCAGTCCTTCCATGTCCGCAATTCCAGCCTCGACGGCACCGTCGACTGGCAGCCCGTCGAAACCGGCGGCTGGCAGTCCGCCCCCGTGCAGGCCGCGTACCTCGGCCTCGCCCGCGAAGCCGCCCGCCTGGCGAGCTTCAGCTTCCACGACCGCTTCATCCACTGGAGCGGCAACATCGCCCTCGGCCCCAACGGCGAGCTGATGCGCGGCGCCTGTGACTCTCCCGGCTTCGTCGTCGGCGACCCCGCGTCCGGTCTGCCCTTTCCCTACCGTCCGCGCGCCCGCTTCCCCGCCTTCTGGGAAACCAAGATGGACGGCACGCCCGACAACGACCATGGCGCCAACGCGGTCAACACCCTCCAGTCGATGCTGCTGCAGTCCCATGGCGACGCCATCCACCTCCTGCCCGCGTGGCCGGAGGAGTGGGACGTCTCGTTCAAGCTCGCCGCCGACGCCGCAACACCACCGTCGAGGGCGTGTACCGCGACGGCCGCCTGACCTCCCTCGCGGTGACCCCGGCCTCCCGCCGCAAGGACATCATCGACCACTCCACCGCCTCGGCCCGTGTGCAAACGATGATCGACGTCGCCTGCGCCGACCGCAACTGGCTCTTCCATCTCCCGCCCATGCTCGACGGCCTCCCGACGCCCGGGCCGGTCACCAAAGAGTGGATCACCGCCTATGGCGAAAGCCTCACCGGCACCCGCGGCACCTTCTGGCCCGGCTACCTTCCGCGACCAAACCCTGTACGTGCACGGCGCGCATCCCGCGCCCGTCGTTCCAGCCGAGGTGATCAAGCGCACCGTGCTGTCCGACACGCTGGTGAAGATCGAGTATGACCGCCCGCTCGAGCCGATCGTCCGCGCGCAGGCCTTCGCCGGCTCCCTCACCGCGGGCAACACCGGCACGACCGCCGACCTCGGCGGGGCCAGGACCTTCGACCGCGTCGAGGACTGCGATCAGTTGACTACCTCACGCGGCCCAGGCCCGCGCGTTCCGGCTCGGACGTTGCGCGACGACGGCCAGTGGCACGTCGTTCATCAAGGCAACGTGTACGGCATCATCTACGCCAAGCACTTCCCCGCCGTCACCGTCCCCGGGTCCGCCTTGTCGTCGACGCCCCCGTCACCCAGTTCGACGTCTTTCCGCCGGGAGGTAGTCCGCGGCCGAGGAGGCTTGCGGCTGCGGCAAATAATTTTCTGGACTGCGGCGGCAAGCGCAGCGCGACACCGCTTTTCGGCGCGGGACAAGCGAAGCGCGGCGACGGATCCGAACCTCGCGGTCGTTGGAGCGGACGCCGCCTCGCTGCGCTCGTTGCTCCTCCTGGGCCTGCGGTATCCGCTGCGCTTGCCACCGCACTCCGAGGCGCGCTCCCCGGCCCGGCTTTCTTCCGGCTGGCCCCAGCCAAGCCAAAGGCTCAAGCCCGTCGAGCCTCGACAACCCTGTTTCGTAGGTAGGCTCGGGGCAGAGCCCACTTCCCTTCCCCGTGCGGTCCCGCGCATCGCGACGGCCTTCTGCTCCCTGGCGCCCTGCCGGCCCCGCTGATCGCAGGCCAGTATGGCGAGACATTCTCCGCTTTCGCCGGTGGCGCCACCAACCTGTCGCCCGCCGGGCAATTGTTCTCCAACAACCCCGGGGCCGCGGGCATCCGCGACATAACCGGAAGGTGCAGCTCAGCGAGAACAACGTCGGCGGCACGTCCTCGCCTTCCGGCTGCGCGGATCTGGATCCCGGCAACGGAGTGGCCGCCTTCTCCGCAGAGTGGAACGTCTCCATCACGGGCGAAGATCCGCTGGCCGACAGGTTTTCCTTCGCTTCGGGGCGCTGGGCGTACTCGATGCGGCCACTCTGACCTCCGTCACCATCCCGCAGGGAGGCGGGCTGTGGCATCCCGGGCTCTCCGTGGGTGACCACCTGCAGTGGCAACACACCGGGTTACTATGTCCGGGTGAACGGTCAGATGGTGCCGGGCGGCTACGTGGCCCAACCCGCCGCCGACTGGGGCAACCTGTCCTCCCAGCGCCATCACTTCGAGGTGGACTGGCACTATTTCGACGGACTCACGCTGAAGGTGAACGGACAGGTGATCTTCGCCGGCCTGCCCACCGTTGGTTTTGTGCCGGACATCGGCGACCGCTTCGTCTTCGCCGCGCGCACCGGCGGGTATGACCAGCAACTGCGTTTGGACAACATCGTGGTCGTCACCGGCGGCACGCTCACCGCCCTGCCGGCCGGAGCCCCGTATCATGCCAGCGCGGAGAACCCGCCCCTCGAGGGCGCCGCGCAGGCGTTTGACGGCAATGTCGTCACCAAGTGGCTGGCCACGGCCAGCACCGCCACCCTGGGCGCAGCCCTTCCCGCACCCGCAACCGTGCGCGCCTACACTCTGGCCAGCGCCAACGACATTTCCATTCGCGACCCGCGCACCTGGACCTTTGAGACTGGTGACAACGGAACCACCTGGACCAGTCGCGGCGGGCAAACCGATCAATTCTTCGTCGGGCGCTTCGAACCGCGCGCCTTCCTGGTGGCCTCCCCCTCGGCCAACTCGCGCTTCCGACTGAACATCACCGCCAACAACGGGTCGACCTTGACCCAACTCGCGGAATTCACCGCCTGGGAACGAACCCCGGGTCCCGCCTTCTTCAAGGTGTTCTCGCTGGCCGACAGCGGGTCGGACAGCCTGCGCGGCGCCCTCACCACCGCCGGGGCCAATCCGGGACAGGCGCTGATCACCTTCTCCTCAGGCATCGCGGGCGGCACCATCACCTTCGGCTCGCGCCTGGCCATCAGCGACAGCGACGGCGTGGCCATCGACGCCTGCAACCGGACCGGCGGCATCATCCTCTCCGGGGGAGGCGCGCGGCGCGTGCTGAACAACCTCGGCACCGGGCGGGTGATCCTGCGCGGCTTGACGGTCACCGGCGGCCACGGGGTGGACACCCGGTATGACGGCAACGCGGGCGGCCTGTTTGCCGAGACGGGTTCCCGCACCGAGGTTGCGCGCTGCACCTTCACCGGCAACCATGCCACCAGCAACGGCGGGGCTGTTTACAATTTGGGCACCATGACCGTGGAGGACAGCACGTTCGAGGGCAACTCCGCCTCTTTCCAGGCCGGAGGTT
This sequence comes from Kiritimatiellia bacterium, assembly GCA_046346795.1. Taxonomy (GTDB): domain Bacteria; phylum Verrucomicrobiota; class Kiritimatiellia; order SS1-B-03-39; family UBA6053; genus JAXMHJ01. The sequence goes on along the minus strand of JAXMHJ010000045.1, from coordinate 396 downwards.
TGCAGAACGAGAAGGACCTCTCCCTCGTCCGCTGCACCATCACCGGCAACTCCTGCGGGTCGTATGGGGGCGGTATTCAATCCCGGGACACGCTGGTTCTGCGGCACTGCACGGTGTTCAACAACGCGGCTTCCATCAACAATGTCACATGGGGTGGGGCACTGGATGTGTACGGCGGCACCTTCACCCTCGAGAACTCCATTCTGGCGGGAAACCTTTCGCGGGGGGCTCCGCAGGATCTCAGCGTGGAAAACGCCACCATCCACCGACTGGGCCGGAACATCGTCCAGCGGACGGACAAATTTGGCAACCTCACGGAAACCGGACCCGAGCCCGACGCGGTCGATCCGCTGCTCGGACCGGTCGGCGAATACGGCGGCCCCACCCGCACGATTC
>JAXMHJ010000044.1:0-42419 GCA_046346795.1 Kiritimatiellia bacterium | reverse complement strand
CCCCGTCCACCGTCCAGTGCGTGAAGGTGTAGCTGCCCGAGGTGAGGGGCGCGGTCTGAGTGGTGACGGTGGTACCGCTTTCCACATTGACCGTGGACGTGGTGATGAGCCCGGCCGGATTCGAGTTCTGCGTGAACCCCACGATGGTCGCCTGGGCCGGGAGGGCGAGGAGGAGCGCGATGTGGAGCGCGGTTTCTTGAAACCGCTTTTGGGAGTGCGGTCTCTTGAAGCCGCACTCAATATCTGGTCGTTCCGAGTCCATGCGCGATGCGAGTCCGGGCGGGAATCAGGGCGCGAGCGGGACCACGAAATAGGAATCGACCGGCCAGGAGGTCCCGGTGTCGAACCCGTATTCATTCACCTTTTCCGGGTGCGCCCCCACCTTCATTCTGGGGTCGTAACGGTTGATCGTCCCCGGATGCCCCGCCTCCCTGGCGCGGAGGATTTCGGCGGGTGTGGCTTCCCGAACACCGAGGCGTTCCCAGAGATAGGCACGACCGGCGGCGGTGGTATGAGTCCCTGTGGCCAGCAGGTACGGGGGCGTGAGCGGCGGCGCGCTTTGGAACAAACGATCCGCCGGGACAACCTGCTTGGGAATGCTCGGGGAGGACCAACGCAAGATGGCGCCGTATGTGCTCGTGTTTTGATAATAGTCCATTTGAAGGTCGTAGGTCCGACCCGCCGTGACGTTGATGCTTCCGCTGGACTCCGCCATTCCCTGGGACGACCACTTGCTGATGATGGCCGCCCCGTCGATGTAAAGCATCGCTCCATCATCGGTCGAAGTGTGAAAGGTCAGCGTCTCGGTTGCTTGAGCAACAAACTTCGCACGCCAACTAACGGTGAACGTGGTGTTATCGATTCCGGCCGGCACCCAAGCCGTTCCGGTCGGGTAGTTGATCTGGCTTTCGATGCGCGAGACCGGGACTCCAGTCCATGAAACGTCGTTGTAATATTTCGCCGAAATCCCTGCGATTCCGTTGGTGACATTAGCAGGTGGCAGCCAGGCGGTCGCATAAACGGCGGAGTTGCTGAACACGGCTCCCGTCAACTCGTCCCGGGCCGTCATCCAATACCAAAGCGGCATCAATTCCGCTTGTGTCACGGGAGAACGGTTGATCGTCAGCTCGGGATCGGCCCCGCTCGCGGGAATGGTTAAAAAGTGAAACCCGAGCATGTCTCGTTCATCCTTGGCCAAAACCGTCACGGCCAGGTTGACGAAGTTGGTGGAGAAGTCGGCCGCGGCGTCCCATGTGAGCCGGTAGGTTGTATTGGTTGCCTTCCCCGCCCCGACATTCGAACCGGTGCCCTCCACCAGCGTGTTCATCCGGATCCGGCTTGTCCGGGCTTTGCGTTCCATCCTGAAAAGCGACGGCGGCAGTGGTGAGCGAACTGTCGGGTCAACGACCTTGTAATCGATATCGAGCAGGCTGGTACACGTAGCGTTGTGCGATATTCACCACGGCTGGAACCGGCGGTGTTGAAGCGCCGTTTCCCAGGCAAATCCCGGTAAGTTCGCTGGCAGATCAGGATGCCCCTGAAACACGAGAATATGAATCTTTGCCGTTCCCGCCAAGCTTTGCGTCTCGAACGGCCGCGGCCGTGCTTGCGGGATCCTTGGGTAATGAAGCCTTTCAGCGAGCTCAACACCTCATAGGACCCTTCTTTTCGCACATAAATGTCCGTTCCGTCGACTGTATACATCCTGTCATCGGTCACGGCGAAAACACCATTGCCGCCGGTGATGTTTTGTTGAGGCCCAATGATTGACACGGGTTGATGGCAGGGTAAACACAGAGGTCGAGTAATCCGTGATGAAAGCCCCCGCCGTTATACCGGGTTGAAACAAACATGCGCCCTTTGGCATCCATGCAAAAGCTCGACACGTTACTAAATCCACTCCCGGGGGATTTCCGGATCACTTGTTATGGAACTGATTAGAGCGAGACCAGGCGAGTAGATATCTATTTTCCCGCTACCAGAGCTGGTGTGCTGCAGGAAAAAAGATTTCCATTTTTGCGCCACGTCGAGCTTAAGAAGCGTTCCCTTGGGAAAGGAAAATTTAGCAGCATCACTGCCGTCAAATTCTTTGCACCAATCGTACTGGCCCATAAAGCACCGCTGCCTGCGCCCGTTGCAAAAAAAACACGATTTGTTGAGACAGTAATATCAATCGCATCGTAACTCCCATCGTAAGCGAATGATGCCAGCACCTGCCGGAGGGGTTGAGGCGCGCAATCTTCCGACTTGCCCCGGTCGTCGTGATCCAGATATCCCCGTTTGGCCCTTGCCCAGGCAGTTTGGAGAAGTGAGCACGGAGTATTCTGGCTTCGAGGAGATCCCAATAGTCCGCGACATACCAATTATCCTGCGGCATCGCCTGCCCCGGCGCGGCCAGGAGCGGGCCGCGCTGAAGAAAGGGCGAGGAGGGCGCACCACCGGGAGGCGTTCGCGGAAAGACCGGAGGGCGGTCGGTTTCAGGGGCGCCCGCCGGGCAAGGCGGCCGGCCCATGGTGCGAATGCAGCAATTCCAAAGCGCGGGAAACAGGGTGTTCATGGCGAAATCTCCTCCGTTCTCTGATTATCGCCCCTTACCCGGACGGTCAAACCCGATTTCCCGCACGATCAGTAGGTCTTGTCCTACAGGAACTCTCCGACGCAACTTCGCGATTTCAAACCCGGAAACCCGGCCGGACGGCCATTGCGAGTCGCTGTCAAGACGGCGCTTTCGAGAAAACGCCCGGTCATCCGGCCGGGTCAAAACACTTCAAATGATGGCGCGCCCGGCGAAGGTGTTCGGAGACGGTTTGCGGCTTCAGCCCGAGGTGGACGCCGATGGCCTTAACCCGTTCGCCGGATTGGTGAAGGGACAAGACTTGGCGCTGGCGTTCCGGCAGACTCCGGAAGGCCTCGGCCAGCGGACGGGTTACCGGGCAGAACCAAGTTGGCGCGCCCCGTGCCAGTGCAAACAGGCCTTCGCGCAGAAACAAGAGGGGGGCGGAGAGGTCATAGATCCCAAACCCGGCCTCACCATGCCAGGAAGCCATGACCTCCAGCACCCCGCCCCAGCAAAGCACCAGGGTGGGCACCCCCTTGCACCCACCGCCGGCCTTGAAGGCGACGCGACAGGTGACGCGGATCCCTGGCGAGGGAGGGAGGAGCGGGCGGATCAACTCGGCAAGTCCGGAACTGCGGATCTCGCAAACGGGCTGACGGGCGCCCTGAGCTGCGGGCGACTCATTCATATTTCATCGTCCGCGTCAAATACAGCCGGGAGATCGTGCCGACGCGGTGTCGACGCGCCGCGCCCTCCACCGTCTGCCAGGTAGACTCCACCGCCCCCTTGTCACCCGCCTCCCACGCGGCGACATGGCGCTTGAATGCTTCGGCGAAATCCGGGGGACAGGCCGAAACATCCGTGGCTCGCAAAAGCGGGATGTAGTCCTCCTTCTTATCCGGCACTTCGACCTTGTCCCTGGATATCTTCAGCCGGCCGGCGGTCTTCTCTTCCGCGGCCGAGCTGTTCCGACCGTCGTTGAAGAGAACATCCCGGATGGCGAACCGGGCGGCCCGGGTGCGCGCGTCCGTGTCCGGGTGCTGGCAATGCGAAAGCCTGGAGTCGAGAATGTTCGCCCAATGTGCTTCATCCTGGCGTACGTCCACCCACCCCGACGATATGGGTACGAACCAAAACCCGTGTTCGTTGGACAGGAGGCGAACGTCCCATAGATTCGCGGGATGCCCGGATCGGCGCCCGACGATTGTTTCGGTGAACGCGCTCCCGTCCTCCTCGGTCTTGTAGTCCATTCGCAGCAGGGTGAATTTCGGATTTCTCCAATCGGCGAATTTCCCGGTCGCGGCATCGACAAGCCGCTCGGCCGAAAACCCCAGTTCAACGCGGCAGCGCCACTGCCAGCCGTTCAGTTCCTGCGGCGCGGTCAGTTCCAACGGGGTGAGCTTGATGTTGATTTTGCCGAGCGTCAGCAACTGCTCCCGCTCGTCTTCCGGATACTTGATCACCGTGGTCAACTGATCCCCCTTTCGTTCACCCCGCTGCTCCAGCAGGTCCCACAGAACCTCCGCGACCTCGTCCGGTGAGTCGGATGCGCGCACCACGGATGAAGGCGGACGCGGTCCGGGCTCGTAACGTTCCGGATCATTTTCTCCGCAGGAGACCAGCGGGAGAAGCAGAAGAGACAGGCAAGACTTCCTCAGCGACATTTTCATGGGTGCGACATTCCCGGGTCAGAGTTTGGTGATATGCGAGAGCAGTTCCGCGGGATTGGAATCCGGACGGAAATACAATTCGCCGGAGGGCTTGTTGTCGACGACACGGACCAGGATGCAGCCATCCGGCAGCAAGCGGGCCGACTTCACCTTCTGGCGCGGAAACGTCAGGGTCACCGGTGTTCCGCCGGAGGACCGGTTTTTTGCGGTCATGGCGGCGACCAGACTGGCGCAAAGGCCGATCGTCAAGGAGGTGCTCGCGGTCTGGGAGAGCTTGAAATGTACCGTCGCGGCGGTGCTTGCGACGATGCTCGCCAGAATCCCGGCCGCGTAGGCGAGGCCCTGGCTTTTCATGGTGTAACCGCGTGCGATGATCACATCCGGCAGGATCTCGAGGGAGCCCGCGCCTTTGATTTTGATCGGCGCGGCGGCGAGGCCCATGGCGGGGGGGGTAAATGCACCTGCTGTTGTCATAGGTTCTCCGGCTGGGTTTGAACGCGCGCGGAATTGCGTCGCGTCAAGAGGAGATTCGCTTCGCGAGGCAGGCTTCTTCCCGAAAAACAAAATTATTTTCGGAGACTCCTACGGATGCGGGGGTGAACGGCCCCCGAGTGCTCGCGGATGCGAGCCCCCCCTCCGGTTATCCCGGCTGGCAGAACCCCGAAAACTCAAACACCCTCGCCATGCTTCAAGGTGCGCACGAAGGAGGTGAGGATCGCGCCCTTGGCCAGATCGATGGCGGAGACGAGGTCCTCCATGTCGCCGAGTTTGTCCATGAGGTTGTGGAGCATCGCGTTTTCCGCGCCCTGGCGTGTGATGGAAGCGTCGGCGGCCGGACGAATCCGGGCCAGGGCGGTCTTGAATTCGCGAATGGAATCAAGGCTGTAGGCGTTGACGGAGGCGGCGGAGAGGTCCAGACCAAGGCGCGCAAGCAGCTCGCCCACCTCGCGCAGGCGGGATTCCAGCACGGCGGGATAGCTGGACAGGATCGCGGTGGCGGCGGCCAGCCGGGCCTCGACCGCCTGCTCCCGCCCGGCATTCTTGAACTGCCGGTGCTGCATGAACGCGGCATAGAACGCCGCGGCCATGGCGAGCGCGGAGACGAAGCAGGTGAGAATATTGAACGTGCCGCCCAGATTGTTGGATTTTTGCAACAGGTCGGCGTCGAGCCATTTCACCAGAAGGAGCATGGCGGTGATAAAGACGGCGGAGAAAAGCAGGGCGAACACAAGCCCGGGGAGCAGCCAGCGAAGGGGGGATTTCATGGATCAAATGATGACGGGACTTTGCGATTTTGGCAAGACGGGCTTGATGCGGACTGCAACGGCGGCCTGGAATCTCAGCCCTCATCAGAAATGCCAGATCACCGACGCGTACACCTGATGCTGGCGCGAGTCGGTGGTGAGGCCGGGCTGGTCGGGAATGACGGTCTGGACGTCGTCGGCCTCCAGAAAGCTGTAAGCGATATCGAAGATCAGCTTGCCGGGGTCGCGGCCGAGGGAGACGCCGGAGCCGAGGCTGAAGCCGCGGTAGACGTCCGGGGCGCCGACGGCGGGGCGCTCCTCGTGCAGGAGACCGGCGCGGAGGGGGATCTCGGTGGACTCCAACAGAAACAGATATTCGGCGCCGAGACGCCAGCTCAGCGTGTCGTCGACGGCGTCGGAGGTGCCGTTGAAGGGATTGACCCGGCCCTCGCCGGAATCGAAGGCAAACTCGGACCACTGGGTGAAGGAGGTGTCGAAGCTGGTGTAAAAACGGTCGTTGACCCGGAAGACCAGGCCGGCGTTGCAGAACATCGGGAAGGCGTATTCCACCCGGCGCTGTTCGCGGGTTTCGCTGACGCGCGCAGGGGCGCCGTTTTCGGACAGGGTGTTGCGGATGACGCGGGTCTGGTCGCCCTCGGCGGTCCAGGGCAGGTCGAGGGAGAGGCCGAGCACGAAGAAGCGATTGAGGGTGCAGAGGAGGCCGAAGGTGCCGTTGACGCCGTCCAGATTCTCGGTGGTGTCGATCTGCTCGTACCGGCCGTTGATCACCCGGGAGGAGGAGGAGTTGATCACCTGTTCGTCGCTGAAGGATTCAAAGTCGCCGGTTTCGTCCGCGAGCTGGACATCGAAGGGCGGGAAAAACGGCGGCAGGCCGGGGACGTGCTCGGTGGCCCGGGTGAGATAGGAGGCGGTGGTGGTCTGGCGGTTGACGACCCGGGCGCGGGTGTCCTGGCGGATGCGGTAATCGACGCCGGTGCGGGACTCGATGCCGCGGCCGGGCAGCGGGGAGTCCTGATAAAAGTTTGCGGCCGCGCCGAAGCTGATCTTGGGGGTGAGTTCGACGGCGAAGGCGGGGGTGGAGGCCTCGATGACGCCCGACTGCCGGAAGTTGAGATCGGACTCCATCGTCGTGCGCGTGAACTGCTCCAGGGAGCTTTCCGAGCGGGTGGTGATGGTGGTGAGAACGGAGACGTCGAAGCGCCCGCCTTCGAAGGTGAACTTGTCCTCCTGCACACCGGTGGCGACCCCGGTGCGGCGTTCGCGCACGGTTTGCGAGTTCCCGTCCCGGACGCGGGCGGAGAAGTCGTGCTCGAAGTCGTAGGCCTCCTGGTGGTTGAGGGAGACGACCAGATTGCGCCGCCAGTCCTTGTGATACAGCGGGAGCACGACGCTGACATAGTTGATTCCCTCGCTGTCGTAGCGGCTGTCGGCGGGCTCGAAATCGGGGTCGGTGGAGGTGTGCCGGTTGCGGGTGCTGGAGCGGCGGTAGACGATGGAGGCCTCGGGGGTTTCGAGGTTGAGCAGGCCGGCGGGGTTCCAGGAGGCGGCGGTGGCGTCGTCGGCGATGGCGGTGAAGGCGCCGCTGAAGCCGAGGGCGCGGGCGCCGGAGCCGGTGGGCAGCGGGGCGGAGAAGAAGGAGGGCGGGCGGAAGAGGCCGCGGGGGTCGTCGGGCTCGCGCGCGGCGAGGGAGGAGATGGAGGCGGCGGGCAGGATTTCGATGCGGATGGCGCCGGCGGGGGTGTTGATGTCGAAGGTGCGGGGCTGAAGCTGGAGATCGGGGAAGATCGGATTGAAGGGGGTGAGGTTGGGCGAGCGGGTGAAGGTGTGGACGGCGGAAGGCGGCCCGGCGGATGGGCCTCCAAAGGGATCCCCCCCGAACGGATCCCCGCCGGAAGGATCGTCGCCCAAGGGATCACCGCCGAACGGGTCACCGGAAAGTGGATCGCTGAAGAACGGTTCGGCGGGGGTAAGAGCAAGCAGCGGGTCGACCGCGCGGGCGGGTTCCCCGCACAGAGCCGGACCCATTGCCAGCGCAATAAAAATTGAGGGGAAGGCTTTCAAGAGATTTTCTGTGGACGATGGAGCGTCATCCGGCTATTCGTCGCGAATCCAGCGCAACTTGCAACACTGGGGGACAATTTTCCGAGCATGACCTCACCGGACGAGCGTGAATGGATCGAACGGCTGCGCGCGGGCGACCGGGCGGCGCAGGAGGAATTGTTGCGCCGGCACGGACCCGCGCTCGAAGCCATGGCGCGGTGGCGGCGTTGGGGCATTCCGGATCCGGAGCGGGAGGATCTGCGACAGCACCTGTTCCTGTCGGTGTTGGAGGCGGCGCGCACGTTCAACGGCGCCTGCCCGGTGGAGGCGTTTATCATCCGCACGGCCATCAGCCGGTGCTATGATTTTCTGCGCAAATGGATCCGCCGAAACGGCCGTCTGGCGGACCGGATGCCGGACGGGACCGATCCGGCGGAGTGGCTGGAGAACCAGCCCTCGCCGGTGCGCCCCCTGGAGGTGGCGCTGAAGGCTGAACTGGGCGCGCGTCTGTGGGCGCGGGTGGACTCGCTCTCCCCCGAATGCCGCGACATCCTGCGTTCCTTTTATCTGGACGAACGCAGTTACAAGGAGATTGCGGGGCAGATCCGGGAAAAACTCGGAACCGTGGGCAGCCGTCTGCTGCGCTGCCTGGAGCGGTTGCGGCAGCATTTAAGGGCGGACGATGATTTTCGCAATTTCTTCCCCCCAAGGGCCGAATAAGAGGACGCATCCCATGTCAACCGAAGATCCCATCGATGAAAAAGCCTGGTTGCGCGCGCTGAAGCTCGACGACGGCGCTCCGCCGGAACAAGCGGACCCCTCCCCCGCCCGGGTGGACGCCCTGCTGCGCCACCTGCCGCCGGCCGGGGAGATTCCGCCCCCGGTGCTGGAGGCGACCGAGCGGGCGTGGCGCGAGGAAGCCGGCGTGGAACCGGAGATCCTGCGCCCCCCGCTGATCGTCGCCGTACCGCGCCGGAAACGCTGGAGCATATGGGGGCCCGCCCTGGCGGCGGCCGCAACCTTCTTGGTTTTGCTGATCCGGCCGATTCTGTTCGTGAATCCCCTGCAATGGCAGACTTCCGTGGCGGTGGCTTCTCTGCGCGGTGAAACCACCGGCATCGCGTCGATGCGTGAAGCGATGGGAGCTTGGATGAGCCGCCTGGAGCAGGCCGTTCGCGAACGGGTCGGGGCGGACGGGGAGACGCCCAAAGCCGCCGTCACCGCAACCCTGAACGAACTGCCGGACGGCGTCCTGCATCTCCGCGTGGAGTTTGCCGGCGACACGGTGGCGGCTCCGCTTGAGGCCTGGATACAACCCCCGCTTGACCTTCCCGCCGCGGAGGCCGCGCTGCAAAGGGCGGCGGATGATATTCTCCGCGCCCTGACCGCGAAAGCGAAGCCGACCCGATGAAACCCGGACGCCTGCCTCTGCGAATGCTGCTCCCCGTCGCCCTGGCGGTTTCGGGGGCGATGGCCATCGCGGGTTGCGCCGGGCTGACGGTCACGGGACGCGGCGCGGAGGACCTGGAGAGTCCGCGCCATCCTAATTTCTGGAACTTCTATCGCCGCGCCATCGTGCGCATGGGGGACAAGCGGTGGCAGGAGGCCTCCGAGGATCTGGAGCGCTGCCTGGGAACACGGGGCGGGGCGAAATTCGGGTACCCGTTCGACAAATGGCGGGTGCGGACCTACGGGCTGCACGTCACGGAGCATTATTTTCCGCATCGCGAACTGGGCGTCTGCCTGCTGGAGCTGGGCGAGCCCGCGAAGGCGGAGGAAAGTCTTCTGGAGTCGCTGCGGCTGGAACCCTCGGCGCGCGCCAGGTATTATCTGAATCTCGCGCGGGAGAGAATGGTGCGTGACCAGACCCTTCCCGCCCCGGAGATTGAGACGGAGGGGGGAGGCACGATTTACAGCCGGGTGCCCGAGGTGGAGGTGCGCGGCCGGGCCAGCGGACGGGCTTATGTCGCGGCGATCACCGTCGCGGGCCGCGAACAGTTCGTGGAGCTGGCGGAGAACGATCTGGTGTTCCGGCAGAAACTGGTTCTTGCCCCCGGGGAGCACGCGGTGGAGGTGGAGGCGCGCGACCTGAAAAAACAACCGGGGCGAAAACGCCTGCGCGTGATCGTGGACCCGGTGAGCCCGCAGTTCCAGTTCAGCGGAGCGGTGCGCAAGGGCAACGCCTGGGAGCTGACGGGGGTGTGCGCGGACGCGCACGGATTGCGCGCGGTGGCGGTGGACGGCAAGTCGGTCCTGCCTGCGCCGGGTGAGGCGGTCCGACAGACCCCGGTGAAGGTCGCACTGGCCGACGGAGCCGCCGTCACCCTGGCCGCCACCGACTGGGCGGGAAACGAGCTGAAAGCCGATGTGCGCAAGGACATCCTGCCGCGGTTGCTGGCCGCTGGGCGCGCCGGGCACCAGCCCGGCCTCCTGGGTGAAAACCATGAATTCGTATCCGTAACAGAGCCTCTTTCGCTGGACATCGACCGACCGGGCACTCTGAACCTCACCTACGAGGATCATTTCTTCCTGAGCGGGGTGATTCACGGGGAGGCGGGGCTGGCCTCGCTGATGGTGCAGGGAACAAATGTGCTGGAGTCGGCGGTGGCGGACAACCAGCTCACGCGCTTCGGCTGTTTTGTGCCGGTGGCGATGGGCACCAGCACGGTGCAGGTGGTGGCGGGGGACAAGGCGGGGGAGCGGGTGGAGACGACGGTGCGGATCGAGCGCCGCGAGCCCGCGTTTGCAAAGCCGGAACTGCGGCTTTCCTCCACGCTGCCGCCGCTGGTCAACGCGGAGTTGCTGTCGGACTGGTTCCCGGCGCAGGAGCGTTTGCTGGAGGCGCTGGTGGACCGCCCCCTGCCCTTTGAGCCGCGCTTCCAGGTGCTGGCCCGCGGGGACGATCTGCTGGGGGTGTTGCGGGAGCTTCGCCTGAATCTTTCGGATCTGGTGGACGACCGCGCCCGCGTGCCGCTGCGCAAGATCGCGACGTCGGACCTGTTTTTCAACGGCGAGGTGCTGCCCGATCCGGGTGGATTCACGGTGCGGCTGCACACGGTGTCAACGGAGGACGGTCGCTGGCTGGGGTCGGACGACGTTTACCTGGCGCGCGGGACGGCGGATCCGGTGACCCAGATGCGCGGCCTGGCGGCCAAGGTGGAACGGCGCTTCCCGGTGGTGAGCGGACCGGTGGGCAGGGGTGGGCGGAGGAGCTTCCTCATTGCGGCGGGGGCCGAAAGCGGCCTGATCGCCGGCGCCCGCCTGCTCCTGATCCGCCCCGGCGAGGACGGCACCCCGCGCTCGGGCCGGCTGGTACAGGCCGGAGCGGCGCCGGTCGAGCTGCTGGTCACCGCGGTGAAGGACCGCGAGGCCACGGTGAGGATCGCGACGGAGAACGCGGACACCCCGCCGGAAACCGGGGACTGGTTTTATTCCCGTTGAGGAGCCCCCCATGAACAACGAGTCAACCCGAACCCTGCCCGACCCCGCGCCACCCGGAGCACCCATTGTCGTCGGCCAGACCCTGCTGGGGCGGTACGAGGTGAGGCGGGAGCTGGGCGCGGGGGGCACCGGGACGGTGTATCTCTGCCACGACGATGTGGCGGGCGTATTCGTGGCCGTCAAGACCCTGCCCGCGGAGCTCGCGCACAACCGCTCCGAAATGGGCGGGATCCTTGACAATTTCCAACTGGTGGAACGGCTGCATCACCCGGCCATCGGCGCGCTGAAACATCTCGAACGCGACGAGAAGAGCGGGCGTTACTTCCTCGTGCAGGAGTACGTGGAGGGAGCCGGCCTGGACCGCGTGTTGCGGGAGGCGGGCGGGCGTCTCCCGTGGGAGCGGGCCGTGGGGGTGGCGCGTCAAATCGCGGGGGCGCTCGACTTCGCCCATAGCCTGGGCATCGTCCATCGCGACGTAAAACCCGCCAACATTCTCGTCGATACGGCCGACCGAGTGAAAGTGGTCGATTTCGGCATCGCCAGCCGCGTGCAGGAAGCCCTCTCCACGGTCACCGGCGTAGACCGCCTGCGTTGCGCCGCGAGCGGCACGGCCGCCTACATGCCGCCGGAGCAGTGGCTCGGCAAGCAGCAAGGCCCCGCCACCGACCAGTATGCGCTCGCGGTGACGCTGTATCAGATGGTGACCGGCGCGCTGCCCTTCGGCCGTGGCGAGGACGCCTCGCTGCGACTGCGCGTCCTGCATGACGAGCCCGTGCGCGCCGTGGAAATTCCGGCCGCAGCCTGGCCGGCGCTTGCGCGCGGGCTGGCCAAACGACCCGAGGACCGCCACCCCACCTGTGCGGCTTTCGTCGACGCCCTGGCTTCCACGAAGTCCGCCGACCGGACGCGCGGCGCGCCCGCGTGGAGGATCGTGCTCCCCGCCTCGGTCGCATGTCTGCTGGCCGGAACCGTTGTGTGGGCGCGCTTCCGTGAACCCGCCGCGACAGTCGCCTCGTCCAGACCGGTGCCGGCGACCCGCGCGGCCCCGCCGCCCATTGCCGGGCGACCCGGCTACCATGCCCTGGTGATCGGCATCAACAGCTACACCGCAGGCTGGGAACCCCTGGCCAATGCCCGCGCCGACGCGGAGGCGGTGGCGGACGTGCTCGAGAGGCGCTACGGATTTCACGTCCAGCGGCTGTTCGACCGGGAGGCGGACCGGGCGGGGATGATGACGGCGCTCGATGGACTGGCCTCGTTCGGCCCCAATGACAGTGTCCTCGTGTACTACGCCGGGCACGGCCAGTATGACGAACGCATGGACGAGGGGTTCCTGATCCCGAGCGACGGACGGAAGGCCACTCCGGATCAACCCGCCAAGGACTCCTGGATCTGGAACTCGACCGTCAGCAAAATCCTCAATGTGTCAAAAGCCCGGCACATCCTCCTCGTCGCCGATTCCTGCTTCAGCGGCTCCCTCTTCCGGGGTGGCGACGTTGCGGCCCTCGGGCGCGAATTCCAGTGGTACAAGCGGGCCTATCAAACCCCCTCCCGGTTTGTCATCTCCAGTGGCAATATGGAAAAGGTGGCCGACAACTCCGGGGGCGGCCACAGCCCCTTTGCCCACCAGATTCTGCTGGCCCTGCAAAATCCAGCCAGCCCGGTGTTCTCCGCTTCGGATTTGGGCAATGCCATCAAGACCCGGGTCTCCGCCGTGACCGGCCAGCATGTCCGCATGGGGGGGCTCGCTCTTTCCGCCAATGCCGGAGGAGAATTTGTCTTCCTGGCCGACACGACTCTGAACCGCGACTGGTCGACTTCCACCCCGCCGCCGGCCACCAACACCACCGGACGTGCGGATTGCACTTCGCCCCCCGACGCGTGGACCACGTTGCGGACCCTGCACGAACTCGCAGCCACCGGCGCGACCAACACCGCCGCCCGTCTCATCGCCTCCGCCCCGTCCCCGGACGGCCCCGCGACGGAACTCCAGCGGCGGCTGCTGCGCGAGGTCGACCAGCGACAGGAGCGGGCGGCCCGCGAGGAGACGGCCCGAACCCTGTCCGATCTCAACCGCCTCATCCGCGAACGCGCGGCGGGACCCGCACCCGCGGGCGTCACGCCCGACGTCGCGCGACCCCGAGTGATTGCGTTCCTGCCGTTGCAGCTCAGCGGAGGCGGCGCCGACCTCGACATGACCGCGTCATTCTATTCCTCCGCCCTGCTTTCGGCTTTCGACGCCCAGCCGGGCTTCCTCGTGGTGGACCGGGCCAATTTGGAACAGGTATTGCGGGAGCAGGGCCTCCGGCTGTCCGCCCTGTCGGACCAGCAGGCGGGCTTTGAACTCGGCAAACTTCTGCCCGCCAGCCTGCTGGTGTCCGGTCAGCTCATGGTCAAGGACGGGAAACACCTCCTCTCCGTCCGCCTCATTGATACCGCCACCACCCGCTACCTGGGCACCTTCACCTCGGCTCCACACGCGCTGGAAGACTTGGGAGGGGTGCTGGAAAAGCTATCGGCGGATCTCGGCCTGAAGGCCCGCCGCAGCCGTCCGCTGGAAGCACCGCTGCACAAGAAAGACGACATCTTTCTCGCCGGAATCGGCGCCTTCCAGCGTGCGACGGATTCCCAGCATTTCCAGATCCTGCGACCGGTCCCCGGAGGCCTGATGGACCGCCCCGCCCCGCTGGGCGAGGCCAGGATCCAGGAACTGGGCGATACCACCAGCACGTTTGCCGTCACGTGGACCGACGGCAAACCTCCCACGGATACCGCCGGTTTGCTCCTTCGGGAACAGATTGATGAAAAACCGGAAAATATCCGGAATAAGCCCGCGCCGGCCGGCGAATCTCCAGTTAGCCCCCCTCGCTGACGGACAACGCGGTTGACAGCGGGTGGCCCGAATGACACCTCACCACCACCCTCAGGAGACAACACCATGAACACCAAGCCCACTAAACCCCAGTCGGGATTGATCGCCAGCCTTCTCTTCGCCATCGTGGTCGGAGTGACCATCGCCGCCCAGGGTCGCTATTACAAGAATCTCAACTGGATGGAGCCCAAGATCACCGCCGCCGCCTATCGCGGAGCGGATGGCGCCGAGAAGACACCCGTGTTCGCCGTCCAGCAACTCGCCATGCTGCACGGCCGCCTGACCCGCGCGGTGACGGATGCATTCGAGAACGCGCGGCCAGCCCCCCGCAAACTGGTGTTCTTCGGCAAAAAGTTCGCCTACGCCATGGACGGCCAGTTGACCGAGCTTTTTGACGGCTCGTTGCAAATCACCGTGACGGCCACGGCCAACGGCGCGACCGATCCGGCGAAAACATGGACCGCCACGGCAGAAAAAGGTGGCGACGCGGCCAAGATCATCCAGGAATTCGGAGCCAAGGTGGGCGCGGAACTCTCCGCCCTGCCCGCGCCCTGACCCGCTATTCCCCACCGACACCGCGCCCCCCTCACCCCCCGGAGGGAACCCGCCGGACCACCGCGCGCACCACCCCCTGGATCACCAGATCGTCGGCGGGGAGGTCCGTGCGACCCTGGCGCAGCCACAGGCGGCCCCGGACGGAGACGAGGAGGCCGATGCGGTTTTCGTCGTCCGCCAGCGCGGCGATCAGATCGCCCGGCGCCGGAACCGCGCCATGCTCGCACACCACGATGTCGCCCGCGCGGAGGTGCAGACCCTCCAGCCCGTCACCCTTCACCTCCAGCGCAAAGGTGCGGGCGGTGGTGGGAACGCGGATCCTGTCGAGGGAGACGGGCTGGCAGGTGTTTTGCATGCGGGTGGGAAATGAGTACGATCTCGCGGAATGGAAGCGATTGGGGCCGTCAGGAGGCCGCCAAAGGCGCGATTCTCCCGGGCTGATAAGTTCGATATTTGCGTCGAAACTCCAGACTTCCCCGCCCGAAATTGACGAGCAATCCAATTTCGATCCCTGTTGTCGTCAGGTAGTTCACCAGTTGCGCCTCATGCGCGGGCAACAGGGTGGTTACGGCCTTGAGTTCGATGATCACCCGTCCTTCGGCAATGAGATCGGCGACAAAACAACCCACATCGATGCCGTCATATCGAACGCGAAGAGGCACTTCCTTCTCCACAGCCACGCCGGATTTCGCGAGTTCATGCTTAAGCGCATGGTTGTAGACCGACTCCAGATACCCGTTGCCCAGAGCGCGGTGTACCTTCATGGCGCACCCAATGATCTTTTTGGTGAGAGCTGATTCATTCATGTTTCCGTGTCTACCACAGAAAGGTACTTAAGTACACATATATTTCGCTTATCGCCCTCCCTGTAAAGAGAGACAGGATTTACAGGATGAACAGGATTCAAAAACTTATCCTGTTAATCTTGTAAATCCTGTCCATCCCTCCTCATACAGACTGGTTAAAGGTACTTAAGTACACATATATTTCGCTTATCGCCCTCCCTGTAAAGAGAGACAGGATTTACAGGATGAACAGGATTTTGAAACTAATCCTGCCAATCCTGTTAATCCTGTCCAAACTCTCTTCGCGACAAACTCAAAAACCGTTGTAGACAGGATTTACAGGATGAACAGGATTAAGAAACCCATCCTGCCCATCCTGTCGAAAACTCCTCCCCCGCCCCAGAATGCCCGCCGTCGTGATTGACCCCGCCCCGCCCCGCTCCTAGAAACCGCCCCCATGCCCGACTCCCCAAACCCCCTGCCCGCCGTGCGGGTGAACGACCCGCTCACCATCGTGATCTTCGGCGGCACGGGCGACCTCACCCGCCGCAAACTGCTGCCCGGTCTCTTCGCCCTCCACGCCGAGGGCCTTCTGCCCGCGCAATGGGCCATCGTCGCCGTCGGCCGGCGCGATCACGACGACGCCGGGTTCCGCGCCATGATGGCCGACGAACTCAAACGCTTCAGCCGGGTCAAAACCACCGACGACACCCTCGCCGCCTTCCTCGCCCGCGTCACCTACTTCAAGGGCGACCTCGACGACCCCGCCGCCTTCGCGCGCCTCAAGACCACGCTCGACGACACCGTGCGCTTCCCGCCCAACCGGGTGTTCTACCTCTCCACCGAACCCGGCTACTTCGGCCCCGTCATCTCGGCGCTCGACGCCAACGGCCTCATCTCCGACCCCCAGCAGCCGCCGTGGACGCGCGTCGTCATCGAAAAACCCTTCGGCCGCGACCTCGCCACCGCCACCGCCCTCAGCGCCCACGTCCTGCACCTGCTGGACGAGTCGCAGGTCTACCGCATCGACCACTACCTCGGAAAGGAGACCGTCCAGAACATCCTCTCCTTCCGCTTCGCCAACACCATCTTCGAACCCGTCTTCAACAGCCGCTACGTCGACCACATCCAGGTCACCGCCAGCGAAACCGTCGGCATGGAAAGCGGCCGCGGCGCCTACTACGACAACGCCGGCGCCCTGCGCGACATGCTCCAGAACCACCTGCTCCAGCTCCTCTGCCTCGTCGCCATGGAGCCCCCCAGCGGCCTCGCCGCCGACGCGGTGCGCAACGAGAAGGTCAAGGTCCTCCAGTCCATCCGCCCCCCGGACATGGGCCACTCCGCCGCCGAGGTCGTGCGCGCGCAGTACGCCTCCACCCTCGTCGACGGCGTCCGCATCCCCGCCTACGTGAACGAGGACCGCGTCGATCCGCACAGCCGCACCGAGTCCTTCGTCGCCATGCGCCTCCAGATCGAGAGCTGGCGCTGGGCCGGCGTGCCCATGTTCCTGCGCACCGGCAAACGCCTGCGGGAAAAGCGCACCTCCATCTCCGTCCACTTCAAGAAACCCCCGCTCAAGCTCTTCCAGTCCGTCCAGTGCGAGGGCGACGTGTGCGACCTGGCCGACGCCCGCCCCAACGTGCTCACCTTCCACATCATGCCCAACCCCGGCATCACCCTGCACTTCGCCGCCAAGCGCCCGGCCATGCAGCTCGTCGTCGAGGACACGCTGATGGACTTCCGCTACGCCGAGGCCTGGAGCCGCGAACTCCCCGAGGCCTACGAGCGTCTCCTGCTCGACGTCATGCGCGGCGACTCCACCCTCTTCACCCGCAGCGACGAGGTGGACGCCGCCTGGCGCGTCGTCGACCCCGTCCTCCAGGCCTGGCAGAACAGCCCGCACATCCCCCTCCACCTCTACGAGCCCGGCTCCTGGGGCCCCCAGGCCGCCGACCAGCTCTTCACCAAACCCCACCAGCGCTGGGTCAACGACTGACATGAACGCCTACCTCGACCTCCTCCGCGACGTCCGCGCCAACGGCGTGTTCAAGTCCGACCGCACCGGCACCGGCACCCACAGCGTCTTCGGCCGCCAGATCCGCTTCGACCTCGCAGCCGGCTTCCCCCTCGTCACCACCAAGAAGGTCCACACCCGCTCCATCCTCCACGAGCTGCTCTGGTTCCTCAAGGGCGAGACCAACACCGCCTACCTCCGCGAAAACAAGGTCAGCATCTGGGATGAATGGGCCGACGCCGACGGCAACCTCGGCCCCGTCTACGGCAAACAATGGCGGAGCTGGGCCGCGCCCGACGGCCGCACCATCGACCAGATCGCCCAGGTCCTCGCCGAGATCCGCCGCAACCCCGACTCCCGCCGCCTCGTCGTCAGCGCGTGGAACCCCGCCGACATCCCGAAGATGGCCCTCGCCCCCTGCCACACCCTCTTCCAGTTCTACGTCCTCAACGGCAAACTCTCCTGCCAGCTCTACCAGCGCAGCGCCGACATCTTCCTCGGCGTGCCCTTCAACATCGCCTCCTACGCCCTGCTCACCCTCATGGTCGCGCAGGTCACCGGACTCCAGCCCGGCGACTTCGTCCACACCTTCGGCGACCTCCACCTCTACGCCAACCACGTCGAGCAGGCCGACCTCCAGCTCACCCGCGCGCCCTTCCCGCTGCCGGTGATGAAGCTCAACCCCGCCGTCACCGACCTATTCGCCTTCCGCTACGAGGACTTCACCCTCGAGGGCTACCAGTGCCATCCCGCCATCCCCGCCCCGGTGGCGGTGTGACCCCGCGCGTCACCCTCGTCGTCGCCGTCGCCGACAACGGCGTCATCGGCCGCGCCGGCGACCTCCCCTGGCGGCTGCCCGACGACCTCAAGCGCTTCAAGCAGACCACCCTCGGCAAGCCCGTCCTCATGGGCCGCAAAACCTGGGACTCCATCGGCCGCCCCCTGCCCGGCCGCCGCAACATCATTATGTCCACCCGTCCCGGCTTCGCCGCCGCCGGCGCCGACGTCTTCCCCGCGCTCGATGCCGCCCTCGCCGCCTGCGCGGGCGAGCCCGAGGTCATGGTCATCGGCGGCGCCGAAATCTACCGTGCCGCCCTGCCCCTCGCCACCCGCATCCACCTCACCCGCGTGCACGCCGCGCCGGAGGGCGACACCGTCCTCGACCTTCCCCTCGACGGCTGGCGCGAACTCTCCCGCGAAGTTCATCCCGCCGACGACCGCCACGCCCACGCCTTCTCCTTCATCACCCTCGAGCGCCCGTAGGGCCTCAGCTTGTCTGAGGCCGCGCCATGGCGGCTGCGGCTGCGGTTATATTTTTAAACCACAGAGCACAGAGATCACAGAGAACGACTCCATATCCCGCCCTCTGTGCTCTGAGGAAAAAATTCCTGTTTGACGCCCTCCATCCTGGCGTCTTTGCGTCTTGAAGCCGCTACCGCGGCTGGGCGTGAACCCCGCATTCAACGTCCCGGAATGGCCGGTCAGGCGGCGGGCGGGCCGGGCAGGCGCGGCATGCGCAGGGACCGGAAATGCGCGTTCATGCGGCGGTGGCGGACGATCCCGATGATCGCGGAGAGCAGGCCCGCTGGCAGACAGGCCGCGCCGGTCCAGAAAAACCAGTCCCGGCCGGCGAAGTGCATGATGGACGCTCCGGCGATGAAGAGCGAGACGGCCGAGCGCAGGTAGGCCAGCAGGGTGCGTTCGTTGGCGAGCAGGGTTCGGTCGATCGCCAGTTCGTCGCGCAGGATCAGCTCGTCGCGCTCGAAACGGGAATAAGGGGGCGGACTCACTCCTGTTCCATGCCGCTCCGGCGGAGGAAATGCAAGCCGGAGAGCATCATGACCCCGCGGACCAGGTTCCGGGCTCTGGTTCGCGATCAGGAAGCGCCCGACACGCTCCTCCCGCTCCCTCCGAGCCGGAATGCGATGCGCGGCGTCCGGCTCCGCGGCCGCCGTCCTGGCCCTCATGCCGTCGGGATGCCGCGCCAGCCCTTCCGCGCGGGAGGCCCATGAGTTCCGGATCACCCTCATGCAAAACGCCCGGTCCGCCGAAAATTCTTGTTCCGAAAAATCCATCCGTCGTTGTAAAGTCCCCCGATGCAGCCCGAGCCCCCTCCCACCCCGGCGATCCCGCGCGCCCCGCGCAAGGCGTGGCGCGCGCCCTATGAGAACGCGGCGTTCCGGCTGGCGCGGTTCGTCATTCCCCGCCTGCCCCGCCTCCTGGTGCGCGCCATCGCCGCCACGGCCGGAACGCTCGGCTGGATCGTCGGCGGAAAACTCAAACGGGTCGGCACCGCCAATCTCGACCTGGCCTTCGGCGCCAGCCTCCCTCCCTCGGCCCGCCGGAACATCCTCCGCCAGGTGTACCGCCATTACACGCTCATGGTGCTCGACCTCTTCTGGTTCTCGCGCGACACCCGCCGCCGCCTGGACCGGTGGGTGGAGGTGGATCCGTCGATCCCGGCCCTGCGGGAGCCGGAACGCCTCATGATCCTGACCGCGCACCTGGGCAACTGGGAGATCCTCGGCATGCGGACCGCCAGCCTGGGCCGGCAGCTCATGAGCATCGCCATGCCCCTCGACAACCCCTTCATCGACCGCGAGTTCATCCGCATGCGGGAGGCGACCGGGCAGATCATCATCCCGCGCGAGGGCGCGACCCGCAAGCTGCTCAAGGGCATCCGGGACGGCGCGGCGATGGCGGTCCTGCTCGACCAGAACACCCGGCCCTCGGAGGGGGGCGCGTACGTCGATTTCTTCGGCCTGCCCGTCCCCGTGTCCACGGCCCCGGCCACCCTGGCCCTGCTCACCGGCGCGACCGTCGCGGTCGTCGTGTGCCTGCCCGCCCCCGGCGGCGGCTATCGCGCCTTTTGCGACCGCATGCTGCCCCCGCCGGACGCGTCGCTGTCCCGCGAACAGGCCGCGCTGGAACTCACGCGCGGCATGACCGCCGCGGTGGAGTCCCTGGTGCGCAGGCACCCCGGCTGCTGGCTGTGGCTCTACAAGCGCTGGAAATACATCCCGGAGGGCCGCGACCGCACCGGCTTCCCGTGGTACGCCCGGGCCACCAAGCCGGGGGAGTGACCGGAACTTTTTGACCTTTCCTCCCGCGGGGGAAGCTTTTAGGATGACGGGCTCGGCGCAACCGCCACCCCCACCCATGTCGTCCCGCATCACCCATCGAATCGCCTTCCGGCTCGCCGCGACGGTATTCGTGTGCGCCCTGGTCATCGGTGAACTCCTCTCCCTCGTGCACATCGCGCTGGATTACTGGAACGCCCGCACCAGCATGGAGGCCGAGATCGGCCGGATGATGAACAACACCCGCGGCGCCAGCGCGGAGGCCCTGCGGCGAACCGACCGCCTGTCGGCGAACCAGATCATCCGCGGTTTCATGAATCTCAACTCGGTCTACGCCGCCACCCTCGTGGACAGCTTCGGCCTGCCCCTGTCCAGCATGGACCGCAGCCTCTCCACCGGCGAGGCGGACTGGATCTTCCGCACCTTCGCCGAGGGAAAACGACACTTCCTCCTGCCCATCTTCGCGGAGGGCAAGATCGAGCCGGTCGGCAGCGTGCAGGTCAGCGTCGACACCAACTACATCTACGGCGACGCGATCCGCCGGGGCAAATACCTGATGATGGGCGCCCTTCTCACCGCGCTGCTGATCGGCGCCGCCACGCACTGGATCGCCCACCGCCGCCTCACCCGCAACCTGGAGCACCTCCGCGGCTACGTCCGCGCCGCCGCCCTGGGGGAAATGCCCCCCGAGGCGCTCGAACTCCCCGCCCCGGGCGCCGGCCAGGAACTGGACACGCTCGCGCTGGCCGTCAACGACTTCACCCTCTCGCTCCGCCAGCAGATCGCCGAGGCCGAATGGAAGACCCGCCGCGCCCGGAGCGAGCTGCATCAGGCCACCGGCGACACCCGCGCGCCCGCGCGCGCGGCACCGCAGGCTCCGGCCGACGACCTGAACGAGCTCGACCAGCGCCTCCGCCTCGACACCTCCACCCGCGTGCTGCTGGGCGGGGCCGATCCCGAGGGCGCCGCCGCCATCCTCGCCGCCCTCTCGCTCGCCGATTCCGACCGGCCCGGCCTGTGCGACGCCGCCGCCGTGGTCGTGGAATCCATCGCCCTCCTTTCCCCCTGCTCGGACATTTCCATCCGCCTGCACACCTCGACCGCCCCCGCCCCCTGCCGCCGCCGTTTCCCGCGCGAAACCCTGATGCGCTGGATCTCCGCTGCGCCACCCTCGCCCGCGACGATATGCCCCTCGGCGGCGCCTCAGCATCGAGACGGCTCTGGAGCCCTCCCCATCCGGCCATGACGGACCGCACGCCCGCATCACCATCGCCGACACCGGCATCGGCGCCGGCCCGGAGGCGCTCTCCGGTCTGAAATCCGGGGACCGCCGCCCCCTGCGCGAACGCATCACCCGCCCCATCGCCGCGTCGGGCGGGGGCTTCGTCGAGATCCAGGCGGCCGACGAACTCGGGACCAGGGTCCACCTCCTCCTGCCGCTGGAAACGCCCCCGCCGGCCTGGACGCCAGACCCGGACACCCTCGCCCTCGTCGTGCACCGCGACCCCTCCGTGATCAAGGCCGTCGCCCTGCACCTGCGCGCCGCCGGCATCGTCGTGCTCGAGGCCCCCTCCGCCACCACCGCCGTCGAACGCGCCATGGACTCCCTCACCCCGGTCCGCCTGGTGCTGATCGAGGAACATCTGCCGGAGGCCGACGCCGCCCAGGTCGTCGAACGCCTGCGGGAACACGCCCCCGCCCTGCGCGTCATCCCCCTGCGCGAAGCCCCCGGCGCCGGCCTGGCCCGCCCCTTCGGCCCCGCCGCCCTCCTGGCCGCCGTGCGCGACGCGCTCGACACCCCGCCCGACTCCTCCGGGCCGGGGTGATTGCGACGGGGAAGAACGGACAAAACGGACGCAACGGACCGGGGAAACGGGTGTCCGTTAGGTCTGTTCCGTCCGTTGTGTTTCCCCGCCCCGGCGGCGGGCGGACCGGCTCTGGTACAGCCGCTCCGCAAACCCACCCTGGGTTTCAAAATCCCGGGCGTGGCGGTCCAGCAGGCGTTCCACCAGAAAGTGGGCCTGGGTGGCCAGGATGGCCCCGAGGTTGGCGGCGCGTTCTTCGCGGGAGGGGCTGCCGGCACTTCTCCGGTTGACCCAGGCCGCCGCTTCTTCCAGCGTCTTCGGATGGAGCGCCCGCGCCTCTTCGAACAGCGATTCTCCCTTTTGCCAGAGGTGCAGTTGGCGGCGGGCGAGATGCTTCTGATAATCCCGGTTCACCTCGCCCAAACTCGATCGTGCCACATTGGTCAAATTCATCTCCAATTTTCGACTGGTGGCGCTGTCCTCGCTGCCCTCGGCGATGTTCTGATACCCGCTGCGGGCCGCCTGCACCAACTGGTCGTGGTGGCGGTCCTTACGCGGGATATACCGGTCGCAGAACCGGCAGGTGAAGTCGTAGAGCATCTCCGCCACCTGGTACGCCCTGAGATTGCGGTATCCCCCGTGCGGCCCGTACACCCTTCCGGAGGAGTCCGAGCGCATCGCCCGCCTGCCTTGCCCATGTCCGTTGCGTCCGTTTTGTCCGTTGTCTTTCATGCTGGCAGTGTCCACATGCCGGGGCCAAGGTCAACACGAATGTGTACTATAGTACTTTTAGTGGCAGTGGGTATGGACTAAACGGACGGAACGGACTGTGGGAACGGTGGCCCGGGACCTACTTCTCCACCGGCACCACAATCCCGCGCAGGATGAAGCGCTGGGCGAGGAGGAAGACGAGCAGGGTGGGCAGGGCGGCGAGGACGAGGGAGGCGTTGATCACCGCGTCGCCACTCTCGTTCTGCAACTTGTAAAGCCAGACCATCAGGGTCCACATGCGCTCGTCCTGACAGGTGAGCATGGCGAACATGAAATTGGTGTAGGCCGCAGTGAACGCATGTAGGGCGATGACGGCGAGAATCGGCTTGGACAGACTCATCGTCAGCGTCCAGAACATGCGCCACTCCCCCGCCCCGTCGATCTCGGCGCTCTCGTACAACTCGCGCGGCAGGGAATCGAAAAAGCCCTTGAGCAGGAAAATGGAATACCCGTGGGCCAGGCCCGGCAGCAGCAGCGCGGCGAAGGTGTTGAGCAGGCCGAGATCGCGCAGCATGAGGAACGCGGGAATCTGGGTGACCATCGGCGGGAAGGCCATGGTCAGGAGCAGAAAGAGCAGCCACCGATACGTGCCGCGCGGGCGGAAGCGGCTGAGAGCGTAGGCGGCGAGCGGATTGACGATGAGCGAGAGCAGAACGGCGGCGGAGCAGTAGATGACGGTGTTGCGGATGCCGCGCCCGTGCCTTCCGACATAATCCACCACGTGGCGGTAACCGCGGGTGGAAAATTCGGAGGCGATGGCGCGCCGGTTGCGCTGGAAGAAGTCGTAATGCAGGGCCTGCTGCGGCGGAAAGGGATCGGCCGGGCCCCGGTAGTCCGTCTGCGCGGCCAGCCAGTCGTGAAACGCGAACATGGGATCGTGCACCGACAACGCCTCCAGCGCCGGGCGGTGGATGGTGTGGTCCGCGGGATCCTGCCAGCCGCTCAGGAAACTCTCCCAGTCGCTCAGCACCAGCCCCGACGGGGTCTCGGGTGGCGGTATCGGGGCCTCTTCAAAGGACGACCAGGTGGCGCCGTAGTTGCGGTTCAGCGTGGCTACATCGCGGTACTTGGCCTTGAGAAACGCCCGGTACGCCGGCAGGGCCGATTCATCGACGCGGACCCACAGGGGGTTGAGCAGATTGCGGACGAAGTCCTCCCACTCGGTCCGCTCCAGCCCGGCGGCCGGGGCGCGACGGGACAGGCGGACTGCGGCCCAGGAGGCGTGCGAGGTGCCGTGGGCGCGGTTGTAGACGGCGATGTCGCGGGTGTGGAGTTGCTTGAGGTACTCCGACTTGTAGAAGCCCTCGGCCATGAAGAAATAGCGCTCGCCTGAGGGACGGCCCTTCTTGAAATACGCCAGCGCGCGACCAAACGCGTTGACCTGCGGCTTCTCGCGGCGGTGAATGTAGAGGTCGGCGTCGAGGTTGAAGGCGCTCCAGGAAACAAAATCCTGCCCGAGCGCGCGATTGAGCCGGTCGAGGTCGCCGTCGAACTGCGCGGCGAGCGCGGCCTTCCATTCGCGCAGCGCCCCGGGCATGACCTTGGAGACCGGGGCCTCCAGGTAACCGATGCCGTAGGCGTTTGGCGGCGGGTCCGTCTCGTGCAGGAACCGCTCCCACCACGGCAGCAGCGGATCGGTGGCGGCGGGCGGCTCCACGGCCTCGAAATTCGGCGCATCGCAGTCGTACGTGACGCGCAGATGTGTGAGCGACTCGTTGAACAGCCCCTCGACGTGCTTGCGGTAGAGCACGCGGTCGTCGCGCAGGAACGAGGGCACCGCCTGGAACTCCCGGGCGTCCACGGGGCTCTTGGTCGCGCCGGCGAGCATGAGCAGGAACGGCCAGACCATCGTGGCCGACCCGGCGAACAGCAGGGAGTACATGAGGCCGACGAGCAGCCGGCGGCGCGGATGGCGGGAGCCGGTGGCGGGCAGGAGGGGCATCAGTCCTTCCCTCCCGAGGCCTTGAACTCCACGCGCGAGAGCATGCGGAGCTGGACCATGGTGAATAGAATGAGCAGGAAGCCGAGCATCCAGGCCATCGCGGTGGCGGGGCCGAATTTCAGGTACAGGAAGGCGCGGTAGAAGATCTCCAGCCCGGCGACGTTGGTGCCGGCCTGCCCGCCGGTCATGGCGAGGATGTTGGCCTCGGCGTGGAACCACGCGCCCACGAAGACGCCGGTGAAGTTGATGACCAGCAGCGGGCGCAGCGCGGGCAGGACGACAAACAGGATCTTGTCGAGGAAGGACGCGCCGTCCATCTCGGCGGCCTCGTAGTATTCGTCGGGGATGCCCTTGAGCGCGGCGAGGTAGAGCAGGCAGCCGGGGCCGATGCCCGCCCAGACCATCGGGAGCACGCAGGCCAGCATGGCGGTGGAGCGGTCGTGCAGCCAGTCCATGGGCTGCGGCAGACCGTGCAGCAGGCGGGCGAGGAAGGGAAGGTCGGGGCGGGTGAGCGCGGGCCAGACCAGTTGCACGCATCCGACGGCCAGCATCAGTCCGCCGCCGACGGCCAGCAGCGCCTGGAAGCGGGTGCCGTGGGCCAGCAATTTCCGCGCAGCCGCAACCCCCACGGCCAGCAATCCCGCCGCCGTCAGCACGAAGAGCCCCGAGGGCACGGGCATGAGCAGGCGGTTGAGCATCCCGGTGGCGTCGCCGCCGAAGAAGGTCTTCCAGAGCAGGATGACGACGAGGCTGCTGAGCACGGCGGGCAGGTAGAAGAGGACGCGGAAGAGGACTTTGCCGCGGGGGATTTCCTGGAGCAGGATGGCGAGGCCGACGGGCGGCAGGAAGGTGAGCGCGACGATGAGGAAGCTGTAGCGCAGCGCGTTCCAGACGGCCTCCCACCAGTCGGGGTCGAAGAGCAGGTTGGCGAAGTTGTCGAGCCCGACCCAGCGCGAGGGCTTGAGGATGTTGTATTCCTGGAAGGCCATGAGCGAGCCGCGCAGCAGCGGGAGGTACTGCCAGAAGAAGACGGAGCCGACGGCGGGCAGGAGGAGCAGGCCGACGAGCGCGCGGCGGCGGGTGACGCCCTGCCGGACGGGGGCGGAGAAGGAGCGCACGATGCGGATCAGCGCCCACAGGAAACCGGCGAGCAGGAACGGCAGCACGAGCGAGGCGGTGGTGGTGCGGCGGGCCATTTCCTCCGGCGGGATTTCGCCGAGCACCTCCCGGCGGGCCTTGTCGGCGGCGCGGGCGAGCAGCCCCTGCAACTCGTCGAGGCGCGCGTTTTCGTCAGTCGGGAGCGTGCCGGCGGCGAGGCGGCGGCCGGCTTCCTTGAGGGGTTCGTCGAGGATGCGGTAGATGGTGGTGCTGTGGCGGCCGTAGGGTTCGGGTTTGCCGGTGGCGATGGCCTCGTTGAACGTGTCCTCCCAGCCGGGAGGGGCGAGGCGGATGAGTTCGTCGTAGCCGTAGAGACGGAGGTAGCGCGGGTTGACGAAGCTGCCGAGGCCGCCCTGAACCATGTGGCGGGTCTTGATTTCTACGGCCTCGCGGCTGTCGAACCAGCGCATGAACTCCCATGCGGCGTCGCGCACGGCGGGGTCGGTGATGCCGGCGAAGAGGCCCATCATGCGCGAGTTGAGTTCGGCGGCGCGGATGCCGGTGGGGCCCTTGGGCACGGGGGCGAGGCCGGTGATCTCGGGCTGCACGAGCATGGCGAAGACCTTTTCGTCCATGTAGCCCTGCATCATGGCGATGTCGCCGCGCTTCCACTTTTCGAGGGCGAGGTACATGTTGTCGTCGCGGAAGGCGTAGCCACGCTGGGGGCGGCCGGCGGCGTCGGTCCAGGGTTCGCCGCAGAGGCGGGTGTAGAAATCGAGGGCGCGGGCGGCCTCGCGGCTGTCGAAGACGACACTCCAGCGATCGGAAGGCTCGTCGTACTTCAGGATGTCCGCGCCGGCGCACCAGAGGAAGGTGGTCCAGTAGTAGGATTCCTCGCGGACGTTGCGCAGGGAGATGGCGTAGACGCCGTTGGCGGGGTCGGCCAGGGTGCGGCAGGCGCGGTGGAGGTCGTCCCAGGTCCACGAGGCGTCGGGCGGGCGCACGCCCTTCTTCTCGAAGAGGTCCTTGCGGTACATGAGCACCTTGCCCATGGCGCCGCCGTAGGGCATGGCCCAGACGTGGGTGACGCCGCCGGGGCCGGGGCGGCGGATGACGGGCCAGATCTTCTCGTTGACGACGAAGTCCTGCTCCTCGCGCGACATGGAGGAGAGGTAGCCGTCCTCGGGGCGGTCGAGCGGATGGAGGAAGCCCTGCTGGATGTAGGTGTCGGACTTGCGGAAGTTGATGTAGAGGATGTCGGGCGCGATGCCGCCGGCGATGGAGAGCAGGTCGGTCTCCACCTGCGGCAGGGTCAGGCCGGAGAAGCCCTGCACGCGGACCTCGACATGATCCCAGTTGCGGCGGCCGTATTTGGCGGGGTCGGCGCGGTATTTTTCGCGGTAGCGGGCGGCGAAGATCGCGGGGAAGCGCCGTTCGAATTCCTTGAGCGCCTCCGCATTGGCGCGGATGGCGGGCTCGCTGCGGGCGGGGTCGAGGCCCTGGAAGATCCAGTCGTGCAGGGTGACGTGGATGACGGTGCGGCCGGGGAGTTCCTCGACCTCACCCGCGCGCGCCGCCGGGGCCGCAGCCAGCCCGAAGGCCGCGATCAGGGCGGGAAGGACGCGGCGCATGAACGGGAGAACTCAGGGCAGCCACTGCGGGTGCCAATACCCGACGGCGAAGACGACCGCGTGGTTGAACACCAGCGTGTAGAGCATGGCGAAGAAGTCGTCGATGACGATGCCGAGACCGCCGGTGAGGCGTTGCAGGCCGCGGGCGGGCGGGAACTTCACGATGTCGAAGAACCGCCCGGCGAGGAACGCCACCGCCCAGACCCACCAGGGCGAGCCGGTGAGGCCGATCATGCAGACCGGGAAGACCATCCACTCGTCGGCGACGATGCGGCCGTCGTCCTTCCTGCCCCACCACTTTTCCGCGCGGTCGCACGGGGGGATGGCCAGCACGGTGAGCAGCAACGCCAGCGCGGCGAAGGGCAGCGGGGCGCCGCCGGTGAGCTTGTGCATGCCCCACGCGAGCGGGAGGCCGAGCAGCATGCCCCAGGTGCCGGAGGCGACGGGCATCATGCCGAGGCCGAAGCCGCTGGCGATGGCGATGGAGATGACGGGCTTGGAACGGTTTGGCGGGCGGGTTCATGTCAGCGGGCTCCCATGCGGATTTCGATGACGGCGGCGACGCCGGAGGAAGTGTCCACCCGGGCGGAAACTTCGCGCAGTTGCGCGGCGACGTCCCAGGCGGTGCGCGTCCTGTCCAGCTCGCGCAGGCGCAGATCGAGGTCGGCCGGATTGGTCATCGTGAGGATCGCGGATTGCAGGTCGATGTACTCGCCCATGAGGCGGGAGGCGCGGGCGAGGTCGATCCAGCCGCTGCCGGCTTGCGGCTGCGCCGCCTGTTCCGCCGCCCAGCGCGCCTTCGCGGCCTCGTACGCGGCGGCGGGCGTGCCCAGCCGTTGCAGCAGGAAGCGCAGTGCGCGCAGGTTGCTGGCGAACACGAGGCGTTTCCCGTCCACGGCGACGGCCAGACGGTCGTCGCCGGAGAAGCGTTCAAAGGCGGTGGTGCCGTTTTCGTTCAGGGAGAAGAGCACGCCGGGGGCCGCGTCGTCGGGCTCCAGCACAAAGGTCACGCCGAAGCGCTCGCGCACGTCCTCGAGCGCCTGGGTGACGGAGGTGACGCCGTGCTGGGCGTCCGGGACCGGGGCGCTGAACAGCAGCAGGGGCATGCGCTTGCCCGAGAGCGATCCGCTGGCCTCGCCGCCGATCAGCCCGAGGGTCGAGGGGCCGCCGCGGTTGGCCATCACCAGCCGCCCGAAGATTTCGGAGAACGATCCGGGCCAGGCCAGGCCGAGCAGGTCGACCGCGACTTCCGGCGGTGCGCTGGCCAGCGCCACGGGCAGGTCGCCCAGCAGCAGGTCCAGGCCTTCGGGCGGGCGGGCGGAGGCGGTGGGGGTCGAGGCCGCGGAGGCCACCGCCACGCGCAGGTCCAGGCCCGGGTTTCCCTTGGCGTCATTCACCAGCCGGAAGCCGAGCGGACCGCGGGCGGACCGGTTGGGCAGCCAGGCGTAGCCGTGAACCGGAGTCGCGCCGGCCCAGGTTTCGATCTCCTCCCGGAAGCCGTTGCGGTCGCCCGCGAGCGAAGGTTCCAGGTGGTCCAGCGAATCCAGCGCGTGCCGGATGGCGGTGATGTCGCGGCTGAAGGTGGCGACGACCAGTCCCTCCGCCACCGAGAACATGAGCCGGGGTGCGCGGCCGCCCTCCCCGCCCACACGCCAGATGTTCCGCCCGTTGTAGACCGGCATGCGCTGGATGCCGGGCGAGCCGAACACGGTCAGGAGCAGCCGCAGCCGCACGCTCTCCGCCCCGCCCCAGGTCACCATCACCCAGGCCGGATCGCTGAGTTCCCCGTAGGCGGGCGAGAACGCGGCCGCCGATGCGCCGGAGAGCAGGCGGTTGACCCAGGTCCGGGTTTCGGCATCGGCCGCGAGCTGCGGCAGCGCCGAGGCGTCGTCGCCGTTGAGCACCGAGACCACAGCCGCGGCCGGGTGGCGGAGCAGGGTGTCCCACTGCGCGGCCAGATTGGTGGAACGCACATAGACCGTGCTGTTCACGGGCAGCGCGCGCAGGATGCGTTCGGGCTGGTAGGGCTCGTGGAAGGTCCACCACACCGACCCCGCGGCGATCAGCAGCGCCAGCAGGATTTGCAGGGCGCGCCTCATGCGGGGACGGACGGGGTTTGGCGGTGTGACGTCATGACCCCGGCTCTGTGCCGCATGGGCGGGGGAATTCAACTGGGAAAGCGGGATTAACCCCGCTCACCGGCCTTCACCGCGTCCCATTCGCGGTCCAGTTCCTCGAGGGTGCAGGCCTTCATGTCGCGGCCGGAGGCGGCGATGCGGCGCTCGACGTCGCGGAAGCGGCGGGTGAACTTGGCGAGGGTGCCCTGGAGGGCCTCCTCGGCCTGGATGCCGAGCTTGCGGGAGACGTTGACGACGGAGAAGAGCAGGTCGCCCAGCTCCGCGGTGACGTGGGACTTGTCGCCGGTGACCATGGCCTGCTCCAGTTCCCCGGTCTCCTCGCGGATCTTGGCGAAGGCCTGTTCGACCTTGTCCCAGTCGAACCCGGCGCGGGCGGCGCGCTTCTGGATCTCGTGGGCCTTCATGAGCGAGGGCATGGCGCGGGGCACGCCGGACAGGACCGAGGTGTCCTCGGCGGCGGCGGCCTTCTCGCCCTTCTTGATGCTGTCCCAGTTCTTCAGCACGTCGCCGGAGCCGGACACCTTGGTGTCGCCGAAGACATGCGGATGGCGGCGCACCAGCTTGTCGGAAATGGCGGCGGCTACATCCTCGAACCCGAACGCCCCTTCCTCGCTGCGCAACTGGGCGTGGAAGACAACCTGCAGCAACAGGTCGCCCAGCTCCTCGCGGTGCTTCTGCGCGTCGCCGCTGTCGATCGCCTCCAGCACCTCGTAGGCCTCCTCGATCAAAAAGGGCTTGAGGGTCTGGATGGATTGCTCGCGGTCCCAAGGGCAGCCGTGGTCGGACCGCAGCTCGGCCATGATGTGCAGGAGGCGGTCGATCGGGCGGACGTCGGGTTGGGGCAGGTGCTTGCTCATGCGGGCGTCTTCGCCATGCGCGCCGCGGATTGCAATCTGGAAACGCTTTCCGCGGGCGGCGCGGACTGCTATAAGCCCGGCATGCCCAAATACCTCCCGCACCTGTTTGACAACAACCGCCGCTGGGCCGCCCGCATGGAAAAGGCCCGGCCGGGGTTCTTCAACGAACTCACCCACCAGCAGAATCCCCAGTACCTCTGGATCGGCTGCTCGGACAGCCGCGTGCCGGCCAACGAGATCGTCGACCTGCTGCCGGGCGAACTGTTCGTCCACCGCAACGTCGCGAACCTGGTGGTTAACAGCGACATGAACTGCCTGTCGGTGCTGCAGTACGCCGTGGAGAACCTGCGGGTGAAGCACGTGATCGTCTGCGGCCACTACGGCTGCGGCGGGGTGCGGGCGGCCCTGGAGGCCCGGGGCCACGGCCTGGTGGACAACTGGCTGCGCCATGTGCGGAGCATCTACCTGCGCAACCGGGCCGAGATCGACGCCCTCCCCGATCAGGACGCGCGGGTCAACCGGCTGTGCGAAATGAACGTCATCGAGCAGTCGATCAACCTGGCCAACACCACCATCGTGCAGGGGGCGTGGGCGGCCGGTCAGGAACTCATCCTGCACAGTTGGGTCTACGACCTGGCGGACGGCCTGCTGCGCGACCTCAAGATGACGATGCACGGCCCGGGGGATGTGCCGGGGGCGTAATTACTTCCCGTATTTCGCGGCCACCATCGCGGCGACTTCGTCGATGGTCTTGGCGACCGGGACGCCGACGGCGTTGAAGGCGGCGATCTTGGAGGCGGCGGTGCCCATGCCGCCGGAGACGATCGCGCCGGCGTGGCCCATGCGCTTGCCCTCGGGAGCGGAGGCGCCCACGATGTAGGCGAAGACGGGCTTCTTGAAGTGCTTGCCGATGTATTCGGCGGTCAACTCCTCCTCGTTGCCGCCGATCTCGCCGACCATCACCACCGCGTCGGTGTCCGGGTCGTCGTTGAAGAGCGGGAAGACGTCGCGGAAGTTGGTGCCGATGATGGGGTCGCCGCCGATGCCGACGCAGGTGCTCTGGCCGATGCCGAGCTGGGTCAGCGCGTTGACGATCTCGTACGTCAGCGTGCCGCTGCGGGAGATCACGCCGATGCGCCCGGGCTTGTGGATGCTGGCCGGCATGATGCCGATCTTGCACTCGCCGGGGGTGGTCACGCCCGGGCAGTTGGGGCCGATGAGGCGCAGGCCCTTGGCGCGGACGGCGTGGTAGATCTCGATCATGTCGACCACGGGCACGCCCTCGGTGATGCAGATGATCAGCGGGATCGCCGCGTTGACCGCCTCCCACATCGCCTTGGCGGCAAAGGCCGCGGGCACGTAGATGACCGTGGCGTTGGCCCCGGTGGCGTCGACGGCCTCCTTCACGGTGTTGAAGACGGGGATGCCGTCCAGATTCTGCCCGCCCTTGCCCGGGGTGACGCCGGCGACGACCTTCGTCCCGTAGGCGACCATTTGCTTGCAATGGAAGGAACCGTCACGTCCGGTGATGCCCTGGACGATGACCTTGGTGCTCTTGTTGATCAGGATGCTCATGGATGGACTTTCTCAGGCGGACTGTTTGCCAAGTTCGACGGCCTTCTTGACCGCGTCGGCGAGGGAGTTGGCGGGGATGAGGGGCGAGCCCTGGAGCATGGCCAGGCCCTCGGCGGCGTTGGTGCCGCTGAGGCGGACCACGACGGGGACCGGGATGGTCATGCGTTTGTAGGCCTCGAGGATGCCCTTGGCGACGTCGTCGCAGCGGGTGATGCCGCCGAAGATGTTGATGAGGATCGCCTTCACCCCGCCCTTGCGGAGGATGAGGTCGAAGGCATTGACCACCTTTTCGGGGTTGGAGCTGCCGCCCACGTCGAGGAAGTTGGAGGGCTTGCCGCCGTAGAGGTTGATCATGTCCACGGTGGCCATCGCCAGGCCGGCGCCGTTGACCATGCAGCCGATGTCGCCGTCGAGCTGGATGAAGCTCAGGCCCTTGTTGCGCGCCTCGATCTCGGCGGGATCCTCCTCGTTCAGGTCGCGCATCGCCTCGATCTCGGGGTGCCGGAAGAGGCCGTTGTCGTCCAGGTTGACCTTGCCGTCGAGCGCGCGGACGCCCCCGTCGGGCAGGAGGATCAGCGGGTTGATCTCCACCTGGGTGCAGTCGCACTCGACGAAGAGCCGGAACAGCTTGCGCATGACGTCCAGCACCTGCGGGCCGGCGTTCGCGCCCGGGAAGAGCTGGTCGGCGAAGCGGGCCGCCTCGGACTCGGGGAAGGTCAGCGAGGTGCTGCCGAAACGCAGGATCTTCTCGGGGGTCTTGTGGGCGACCTCCTCGATGTCCATGCCGCCCTCGGCGCTGGCGATGAAGCCGATGCCCTTGGTGGCGCGGTCGAGGATCACGCTGAGGTAGGCCTCGCGCTTGATTTCCGAGGCCCGTTCCACCAGCACCTTGCGGACGAGGTGGCCCTTGATGTCCAGGCCGAAGATCTTTTCCGCGGCGGCCTGCGCCTCGGCGGCCGTCCGGGCCAGCTTGACGCCGCCGGCCTTGCCGCGACCGCCCATGTGAACCTGCGCCTTGATGACCACGAGGGCGCCGGCCGAATGGAAGGCGGCGACCACTTCTTCAACCGTGTGACAAACCGCCCCGACGGGCGTGGTGGGCAGGCCAACCTTGCGGTAGAGCTCCTTGGCCTGGTATTCATGGATATTCATGTCATTCCTTGGGAAAGTCTTGGGGAAACCCTACTTTGTAGGCAGATTTGAATTTGGGAGCAAGTAGATTTCAGACCGGCGGGAAGGTTGGTTTCAGGAACAATCGCCCTGCAAGCCGGACCGGAGGCGTCGGTCCGGCGGGACGGACTGCGTTGGCGGAGCAGACGGACCCGCGCGCCGGCTGACGGGGAGCGCACGGCAAAACGATCCGCCGGCACCCCCCGTCTTGCCTACCACATTGTGGTATGGGGCGAGCGGGGCGGATGCGTGGATTCCCGCGGGTCCGCGCTCCGCGAACTTCATGCCGCCGGCGCCCCGGGATCTCCGCGCCGGCGGGAACGGATTCCGGCCGCGGGGCTTGCGGCCGCGGCGCAAAGTCCGCGCCGTGCGGGGCCTCGCGCGTCGCGACGGTTGTGCGGACACGCTTGACCGCGCCGCAGCCGCAACGCATGATGGCCGGCCTTTCAACCCTGATCAGGACACCCACGAATGACCAATCCCAGGACCCCCTCTCTCGACGCGCAGCGCCGGTTGTTCACCCGCGGCGACTGGCTGGTGTTCTGGGTCTGTTTCCTGACCTCGCTGGGGGTTTACACCTACACGCTGGCTCCGTCGGTGACCCTGGAGGACGCGGGGGAACTGGTGGTGGCGGCGGATTATCTCGGCGTCCCCCACCCCCCCGGCTATCCGCTGTGGTCGGTGCTGGCCTGGTTCTTCCAGTGGGTGCTGGGGTTTGTGACGTTCCGGGGCCAGCCCAATCCGGCCTGGGGCGTCTCCTTCATGTCGGCCTTCTTCGGCGCGCTGTCCTGCGGGTTGATCGGCCTGCTGATCAGCCGGTCGGGCCAGCACCTGGTGCGGCAGTTCGTGCGTTCGAAGGAGGCGTTCCGCCCCAACTGGATTCCCGCCGCCATCGCCCTGGGGGTGACGATGCTGGTGTGCGCCCTGAACGCCTTCGGCCCCTCGATCCCCGTCGCCCCCGCGGAGGGGGGCGTGGTGAAGATCGAGGCCACCACCCGCGCGGCGGTGCTGATCATCCGGGTGCTGAGCTGCCTGCCCGTCGCCTTCGTAGGGGTGAGCTTTGTGGCGGGCTATTTCTTCCACTTCGAGCCGGTCATCACCGTCGCCTCCGGCCGGGCCATGCCGGTTCTGCTGCCGTTGCGCCACATGGGCGGCATGATCGCGGGCGTGCTGGGCGGCATCCTCCTGTTTGTCAGCCTGTGGATGGGGGACGCGGGGGCGGTGGCGTTCTCGGTCCTGCTCATCGCGGCGGTGCCGCTGCTCGACATTCTGACCCGTCGCCTGTCCGAGGCCGGGCGGGATCTGGGCTCCTTCCCGTCGGCGCTGGTATGCGGCCTCGCGGCGGTGGCGGGATCGCTGCTCTTCGCCTTCAGCCCGGTGATGTGGTCGCAGAGCGTCATTCCCGAGGTGTACAGCCTCAACGCCTTCTTCATGGCGCTGATCCTGGTGCTGACCTACGCCTGGATGTGCCGCCCGGACCAGAACCACCTGCTCTACTGGACGGCCGCGGCCTTCGCCCTCGGCCTGACCAACCACCAGAGCCTGGTGTTCGTCATGCCCTTCCTGCTGCTCGCCCTGGGCTACCACAACCGCCGCCTCACCTCGTATGCGCTGGCGCTGCTCGCCGCGCTGGCCTGCGCCTACGCGCTGTCCCATGTATTGCAGATGGCCTACTCGCTGAACGTGATCAAGTTTGGAACGAAGGCCTACGAACTGCAGCTCGAGCAGATCAAGTCGATCGGGACGGCGCTGCTCGCCCTGCTCAGCCTGGCGGCGGCCGGCGGGGTCGCGTACTATTTCGCCCGCCGCGGCGACAAACCGGCGATGTGGACGACCCTGAGCCTGTTTTTCGGCTTCCTGATGTTCTGCATGGTGTTCGACCGGGAGGACCCCGAGGGCCAGCCGTTGCAGAAGCCGCTCGGGCTCAAAATCGTGCTGCTGGTCCTGTTCCTCGCCGCGCTCTTCGCTCCGCTGGTCGTCTACCGCGCCCGGCGCGACTTCGCCCGCTGGCGCAGCCTCTTCGCGATGTTCTGGCTGACGGTCGCGGGGCTGTCCTTCCACATGTACATGCCGGTGGCCTCGGAGCAGAATCCGCCGCTGAACTGGGGCAACGCCCGCACCTGGAACGGATTCTTCCATGCGGTCGGCCGCGGCCAGTACGAGGCCATCTCGCCCACCGCCAACCTCGCCCGCGCGCAGCAGCAGCTCACCAGCAAGGCCCCGAGGCCGAGCGGCGACCCGGTCCACGACCGCGAGGCGCTGGAACAGCACATCTTCGACAAGTTCTTCCTCTTCCGCCAGATCGGGGCCTTCTTCCACAACCCGGAGAACAAGACCTACACGGACAAGTTCTCGATGGTGAACCAGTTCTCCATCCCCGTCTCGCTGCTGGGCCTGGTTCCCCTGCTGCTGTACTTCCGCATCGGACGCCGCCCGCGCGCGTGGATGTCGGCGCTGATCGTCGCGTTCTTCTTCCTGTCGGTGGTCTTCGTTGTCACGCAATATCCCACCCTGGAGGTGCAGGACCTCTTCATCAAGCGGGTGCAGTACATCCAGGCGCACGCCATCTACGCCATGTGGGCGGCCTACGGGCTGGTCATCGTTTCGCTGCTGGCCTGGCGGGCCGTGCGGGCGCCCGCGGTCGCGCTGGCCGTCGCGCTCGCGGGCGCGGCGGGTTTCACCTGGATCGGCCTGGACAAGGACGCGCACGACCAGAAGCACATCACCGCCCTGGGCTCCTCCAACCAGCGCGGGCACGACTTCGGCTGGCAGTTCGGGCGGTACCAGCTCGAGGGCATGCCGGGCATCCTCAAGGAGCTGGACCCCTCCGAGCCCCGCCCGCCGGACGAGGACTATCCCCCGCCGATGAGCCCGAACGCGATTTTCTTCGGCGGAACCGACCCGGGCCGCTTTGTGCCGACCTACATGATCTTCAGCGCGAACGTGCGCCCGGACGTGTACCTGATCACCCAGAACGCCCTGGCCGACAACACCTACATGACCCAGATGCGCGACCTCTACGGCGATCGCATCTGGATGCCGTCGCAGACCGACTCCAACTCCGCCTTCGCCCGGTACATCAACAAGGTGGAGTCGGGGCTGATCGACGCGGGCGCGGACGTCACCACCGAGAACGGCAAGGTGCAGGTGACCGGGGTCGGGGGGGTCATGCAGATCAACGCCCTGCTCACCGAGGACATCTGGAGGCACAACAAGGAGGCCGGCCACGACTTCTACGTCGAGGAAAGCTATCCCATCCCGTGGATGTATCCCTACCTCGAGCCGCACGGCCTCATCCTCAAGCTCAACGCGGACCGCAAGCCCCTCACCCCCGAGCTCATCCGCAAGGACTTCGCCTTCTGGGACTGGTACGTCGCCCGCCTGCGCCGCCACCCGCGCTTCGAGTACGACCCCATCGCGCAGAAGACCTTCTCCAAGCTGCGCGGCGCCATCGCCGGCCTGTACCAGAACCGCGGCCTGCTGCGCCAGGCCGAGGAGGCGTACCTGCAGTCGCTGATGCTCTATCCCGCCAGCCCCGAGGCGACCTTCCGCCTGGCCGACCTGTACATCAAGTCGTCCCGCATCGAGGATGCGCGCATCCTGCTGGAGCGCCTGCTCGCGAAGGATCCGGGCAACGACAAGATCATCTCCACCCTGGACAGCATGGACGTCCTGCAGCAGCTCGACAACCAGCGCAAGGACCTGGAGGACAAGCTCGTGGTCGACAAGGGCGGCGTTCCCGCGCTGAGCCTCACCACGGGGTTCAAGCTGCTGGGCGTGTACCATTCGCTGGGCCAGACGAAGAAGATCGATTCGCTCGCCGTCCAGATCTCGCGGACCCCGGGCCTCACGCCCGATCTGCAGGCCCAGCTCATCACCGCCATGGACCGGCTGGAACGGTTCGCCATGCACCGGGAACTGGCCCTGCAGCAGATGACGCGGAATCCGAGCAATGTCGCGGCGATCGTCGAATACGCGGCGGCCCTCTCCCGCGAGGCCAAGTACAAGGACGCCATGAACCTGCTCATCAAGGCCCGCGCGCTCAATCCCCGGGAACTCGCCCGCCTGGTGGCCAAAGACGCGCGATTCGACCTGTTGTTGCAGGTGGATCCCCGCATCGAAGGACTCCTGATCGGCGACGATCCCAAACCGGCCAAGGCCCCGCCCGCGGGCAACGGCTCGCTCCTCTTCACCCTGCCGCCGGGCAGATAACCGCCGCCGGCGGGCCGAACCGGTCTACAACCGGTAGCGCTTCTGCAGCATCTGGCGGAAGCGGCGGGACCACTGGTCCCAGAGGGGCTCGGCGGGCAGGTTGAAGCGCACGTGGCCCGCCAGCCCGTGGCGGAGCACCACGCCGTCGGCGGGAACGACCACGGCCTTGACCTCGAAGAACGGCTCCACCGCGCGCGGGACCCCGCCCCGGGTGGTCTCGGTGCGCACCTCGCCGCCCTGCCAGCCCAGGGCCTGGGAGGGCAGTTCGGACTGCTGCATGGGGATGATCTCGCAGGACTTCACCTCCAGCCGCCGGCCGGCCTGGCCGGTGATCCGGATCTGCGCGGGCGGGATCCTTCCCCCGAAGAGACGGGCGGCGTCGGCCTTCGACACCACCGCGCGGAACACGAAGGCCGCGGGCGCGACGATGCTGCCGACCTCGCGCCCCTTGCCGATCCAGGTGCCGACGAGGGGGGTGAGGTCGGGGCCGTTCCAGGCGCCGGCGTGCGGCGCGCGCAGCACCAGCTCGTCGCGGCTGCGGATGAGCTGCGCCTTCTGGTTGTCCACCGCCTGGCGGAGGGCGCGCAGGGGTTCGAGGTCGGCGGTGCTCTCCTCCAGCGCCTTGCGTTCGTAGGCGTCCAGCTCCCGGTACTTGGCCTCCATGGTGGTCCATTGCGTGTCGAGGTCGGGGCTGGTGAACCGGACCAGTTCATCCCCCGGCCCGACCATCGCCCCGGGGAGCACCGACACGCTCGCGAGGAAACCCGGGGTCTGCACGTACATGTGCGAGGCGGGATCGGCCTCGAGCACGCCCGGCGACCGGAAGGTGTGCGGGAAGGGGATGATGCGCAGGAAGGCGGCGACGCCGAGCAGGACCCCGGCGCTGGCGGCGCAGGCGCGGAAGCGGCGGCGGCCCAGGCTCGGGTCGGTGAGCAGGAACTTGAGCATCCGGAAGACCGGCACCAGGACCCAGGAGAAGATGAAGCCGGCGGCCAGGATCACGCCGAGGGCGAGATAGCTGTCGGCGATGATGAGGATCATGGAGCCGAAGACGATCACCCGGTAGATGAAGCTGAGGATGGCGAACAGGAAGAGGGTGCAGGCCTCGGTCCGGCTCCGCGCGAGGGAACGCGCGTCGCGGTTGCCGAAGATCAGCCGCTGGGCGAGGAAGAGGAGCTGCCGGGTGGAGCGCTCGTGCAGGTTGGGGGTGTCGATCAGGTCGGAGAGGATGTAGTAACCGTCGAAGCGCAGCAGCGGATTGGCGTTGAAGATGACGGTGGAGACCGAGGCGATCACCATGATGTTGAAGCAGAGGCTGTGCAGCAGCCCGGGCACGGTCAGGCTCCACACCACGGCCGCGACGGCGGCGACGAAGAGCTCGACGATCATCCCCGCCGCGCCGACGAGGACGCGCTGGCGGCGAGCGCGGAAGGACCACGCGGAGGTGGCGTCCACGAAGGGCATGGGCGTGAAGATGAGGAACATGAGGCCCATGCGGTGGACCTCGCCGCCGAAGTGCCGGCACAGGTAGGCGTGCCCGAACTCGTGGATGATCTTGGTGAAGACGAGCGCCACGTAGAGCCAGGGCAGGTTGGCGGGGGCGAGCAGGCCCTGCCCCTGGCTCACGAGCGCGCCGGAATGGTCGAGCACGGACTTGACCCCGAACCCGACGACGCCCAGCCACAGGAGGAGGCCCGCCCAGCCGAAGAGCCAGCGCACCCAGGGCAGCGTGGCGGCGAGGAAGCGGTCGGGGTCGAGCAGGGTGACCCGCGGGAACATGAAGCTGATGAGGCGGGAGCGGATCTCGCGTTCGCGCTGCTTCTCGTAGCGTTCGAACAGGACGAGGGTGTCCTCGGGGCACTGGTATCTCAGCAGGTTGGCGTTGTAGAGCTGCGCCAGCAGCCGGACGGCCTCCTCCTGGCCGGGGGCGTCCTCGGGGGTCTGGTCGAGACACTGCGCCCAGACCTGGCCGACCGTGCGGCCGCGGCCGAGGCGCGCGACGAACTCGTACGCGGCGGGGCGCAGGCGGAAGTACTGGTTGTTGTAGGGGTCCTGGAGGACGTACCACTTCTCGCCGCGGAAAAACTGCCGCTGCACCTTGAGCCCGGGCCGCAGCGAGAGGGTTTCGCCCTCGATGCGGTACCAGGATTCGCTGAAGGTTTTCGCGTCCGACATCGGCTCACCACCACAGGCGCAGGCGGAGGACGTCGATCGTCCGGTGCAGGAAGATCCACCAGAGCGGCCGGCGGCCGGCGTCGAGGCGGGCGACCCCGCTCATGCCGGGACGCCACCAGGGCTGCGCGGGAACCTGGAAATCAACCCGGGACAGGAAGACCGGTCCGGTCGAGCGCGGAATGGCGGCGGGATTCACGCGCGTGAGCTTCACGGCGAAGCGGGTGCGCGGATCGCTGGCGAAGGCGATGCGGCCGGTCATGCCGTCCTGGAGCTGGGCGATGTCGAGGGACTCCACCTCCAGCTCGGCGTAGAGCGAGTCCAGCCGGGTGACCGTGACCAGCTTCTCCCCCTGGCGCACGGCCGCGTCGATCTTGTCCTGCCACTCGCCCTCGACGACGTAGCCGTCGAACGGCGCGCGGATGACGGACTGCTCGAGCTGGTAGTCGACGAGTTTCAGGCGCGCGCGGGACTGCTCCAGCAGGGCCTGGTTGATGCGCATGTCGGCCAGGCGGTTCTCCGCCATGCGCTTCTCCACCTCGCGCTCGTAGCGGTTGATGTCCGCGAGCGCGGCCAGGCGTTCCATGGTGAGGGCGCGCTGGTCGAATTCGATCAGCACCTGCCCCTGCTTCACCGGCTGGCCCAGCTCGTAGCCGACCTTGCCGATGAAGCCCTCGATGGGGGCGGAAAGCTCCGCGGTGCGGTCGGCCTTGACGGTGAAGGGGGCTTCGACGCGGTAGTTGCCCCGGCCGAACAGCAGGGTCAGCAGAAAGGCGGCGAACAGGATGCCGGCGGTCTTGGCGAGGGTGTGCTCCACGCCGACCCAGCCCGCCAGCACCCGTTTGACGCCCGCGCCCCAGCGCAGCGGCAGCCAGCGGTCGAGCCGGCGCACGTCCATGAGGCGGCCCGCCACCAGCTCGGCGGCGAGGTGGACCTGGCGGACCTGTTCGGGGGTGAAGGAGCCCGCGGCGCGCTCGCAGCAGACGACGGCGACCACCTCGTTCTTGAGGCGCATCGGGACGGCGAGCACCTGGGAAAGGCCGCGCAGGCGGGCGTAGGCTTCGCTCTGGCGCGAGATGAAGGCGCCCTCCCCCCCCGGCGCGGGCCAGAGGATTTCCTGCTGCTGGTCGGCGGCCTCCTCCATGAGCGCCTCCAGGGCCTGCACCACCGAGGACTTCTTGTCGAAGCGGGCGGTCTGGCTGATGGCGGCGAGGCGGACGTACCGCTTGTCGATCAGGAACCCGAGGCTCGCCTGATCGCACTCGAAGCGGTTCGCCAGCTCGTTGCAGAAGGTCAGGCACGAGGCCATGAACCGGTCGCGTCCGAAAACGGCGGTGACCGTCTCCAGCACCTCGCGATAGGCGTCGGCCTCCCCGCGGGCCTGACGGGCGGCGCGGTTTTTCTGGAACAGGGCCGGGAGGGTGGCGGCGACGTGCAGGTCGCGCAGCAGGTCCTCCTCCGACTGGGCGCCCGGGGGGCAGCGCAGGACGGCGACGACGCGCTGGCCCGCGTCGGACACGTCCATGCGCAGGGCGATGCGCCGGGGCCCGGCCGGGCGGGCGTCGGCCCACCCGGTGGTGGAGCCGGCCTCGAAGGCGCGGGCGGCGAAGTCCTGCAGGTCGGGGCCGAACCAGTTCTGGATCTGCGCGGGGGCGAGGCTGGGCTGGGGCCAGGTGAGCAGCAGCCGCCATTCGGGCGTGGCGGCGGAGGAGCGCAGCAGCAGGGCGGATTCGGCGCCGGACATCGACCCCAGCAGGGCGAGCAGCCGGCGCCAGAATTCGGCGGGAGGGCCGTCAAAGCCGCCCAGGGCGACGATTTCCTCGGTGAGGGTGTCGGAGGAGCGGTCCGGTTCAGTCATGGGTCCACCTGCGGCGCGGGATCAGGGGCACAGCACGGCCCCCTTTTCGCCGGGGCTGACGACGTGGTCCCGGTTGGGGAAGAGCAGTTTGACCTCGCGCAGGCCGCTGGCGGGGTCGATGATGGGCGAGACGAAGACGACCTTGCCGGGAATTTCCACGCGGCCGGACGGCAGGTTGAACTCCAGGGGCAGGGCCGCCCCCTCCTTGAAGCGGGCGGTCTCGGTGGAGGGCACGTTGCAGATGAAGTGGCATTCGTCCGTGTTGACCAGGCGGAGCACGGGCTGCTCCACCTTCACGTATTCGCCGCGTTCGACGAAGAGGTGGGTGACGACCCCGTCGACCGGGGCGAGCACCTTGCGGCGGGCGAACTGGTCCTCGGCCATGCGCAGCTCGATCTCCTCGCGCTGCTCGATCACCTGCAGCTTCTCGTGGTCGGCGGTGGCGATCCGCGATTCCAGCTCCCGCTTCTCCAGCTCCTCGCGGCTGACCGACTTGGTGCTCTCGTAGAGCCGCCTGGACACCTCGTATTCCTGCCGGAGGGTCTCGCGCCGGTGCGCGGCGGCGTTGAGTTCGGACTTGTCCTCCAGCATGAGCTTGCGGCGCTTGACCTCGTAGTCCTCGGCGGTGTCCTCCAACTGGAGCAGCACGTCCCCCTTCCTGACGCGGGCCCCGAGGCTGACGACACGGTCCTCCACCAGCCCGGGATAGCTGATGCCGAGCGAGGCGTCGTAGATGGCGGCGGCGATCCCGGAATACCGGGCGGGCTCCTGCTGGGCAACGGCGGGGAGGAGCGGCGCTGCGCAAAGCAGCGCGCAAAGGGCGCGGATGGACATGTGGGGGCTCAGGGCTGGGCGGGAGTTGCGGGAGGGGCGGCGCCGGGGGCCGGCGCGGGAGGGGGCGCGCCATCGGA
>JAXMHJ010000043.1:0-42690 GCA_046346795.1 Kiritimatiellia bacterium | reverse complement strand
CCATCTTCGGGCGCAACGTGCCGGTCGCCGCGCTGATCCCCCTCACGCTGATCTGGTTCGGCCTGGGCGAAACGCAGAAGATCATGTTCATCTTCTTCGCGTCGGTGGCGTTCATCTTCTTTGACAGCACCAACGCGACCCACGCCGTGTCGGGCAACTTCCTCGACACCGCCTACACCCTCGGCGCCCGCCGCGTGCCCCGGCAGGGCCTGCGCAAGGCCCTGGTCATCGGCCTGGTCTACGGCGCGGTGCTGGCCGCGGCGATGGTCCTGATCGCCGGCGAGAACACCCCCGGGGCGGCCTCCCTGCTGGGCGGCGCGCTCACCGGCTTCGCGGTCGGCGCGCTGGTGTGGTACCCGATCACCTCCCACCAGGTCATCAGCAAGGTCCTCTTTCCCCTGGCCCTGCCCGGCATCGTCAACAGCCTCCGCCTGCTCTTCGGCCTGGCCTTCGGCTACATCATGCTCGCGGAGGTCATCAACGCCGAGCACGGCCTGGGCAACATCATCATCGTCAGCCAGCGGCGCGGCCCGCGCGAGCACATCTACCTCTCGCTGGTGATCATCTCCGTCCTCGCCTTCGGCATCGACCGGCTGGTCCTCTCCCTGCAGCGGCGCTGGTTCCCGTACCAGACGGAGGGCAAGTGACCATGTCCGGCGCGAACGGAACACCCGAAAAGCCCTGCTCGATGCGCGAACTCGACCTGGTCACCGTGCCGGTCGTGGACGGCAGCCAGCCCATCGTCCACTTCGACGGCGTCACCAAGACCTACGGCGCCGGCACCTCCCGCGAGTTCACCGCCATCCGGGACGTGTCCTTCACGGTGCAGGACCTCCACGGCCGCGGCGAGATGGTCGGCATCCTCGGCCCGAGCGGCTGCGGCAAGAGCACCATCCTGCGCATCATCGCCGGCCTCGCTCCGCAGTTCCCCCAGACGCGGGGGATCGTGAAGGTCAAGGGCGGCGACATCTCCGGCCCGGGTTCGGACCGCGGCATGGTCTTCCAGGACTACACCAGTTTCAGCAACCGCAGCGTGCTCGACAACGTCGCCTTCGGGCTCGAATGCCGGGGTGTCGACCGGGAGGAACGCCACGCCCTCGCCCGCGAGTGGATCGGCAAGGTCGGACTCAATCCCGACAAGGACGCGGGAAAATATCCGCACCAGCTCTCCGGCGGCATGAAGCAGCGCGTGGCGATCGCCCGCACCCTGATCCTGAAGCCCCGCATCATCCTGATGGACGAGCCCTTCGGCGCCCTCGACCCCGTCACCCGCGAACACATGCAGGACCTGCTGGTCGGCCTCTGGCGCGAGCTGGAGGCGACGGTGTTCTTCGTGACCCACGACGTCCGCGAGGCCGTGTATCTGGGCGACCGGATCTTCGTGCTGAGCAACTCCCCCGGCACCATCCTCCACCAGATCAAGGTGGCGCCGCCGGACCGCCCGTCCAAGGTCATGCAGCAGGAGCACGCCTTCCAGGAATCCGTGCTCTACATCACCAACCTGCTGGACGACCTCGAGGAGGGAAAGGACTGAGGCCTCCCCGTCCCCCGCCATGCGGACTCACCTCAGCCCTCAAGTACGCCTTCAAGTGGCACTGGAACCTCCTCGCCCTGGGCGCAGGGGTGGTCGCCGGCCTCCTGTCGGGCCGGCCCGGCGAGGTCCTTCCGATCGTCGGCGCCCTGGAAACTGGCCTACCTGGGCTTCCTCGGCACCAACGAACGGTTTCAGCGTGGTCGGCGCCATCGAACGGGGACCGCCCGCCCCGCCGCAGGCCCCCCCAACGAGCAGATCGAACGCATCCTCTGCTTCCTCTCCGACAAAGGACCACGAACGCTACCAGGCCCTGCGCGAACGGGTGCTCGCCCTCAACCAGCTCAACCCAGGAGCTCAACAGCACGCGCGGCCGGACCGACGACAGCTTCTCCTCGCTGCGGATGGAGTCGCTGGACAAGCTCTGTGGGTCTTCCTGCGCCTGCTGCACCAGAAGAACACCCTCGACAGCTTCCACGACGGCACCGACCGCA
Organism: Kiritimatiellia bacterium; assembly: GCA_046346795.1. Lineage (GTDB taxonomy): Bacteria > Verrucomicrobiota > Kiritimatiellia > SS1-B-03-39 > UBA6053 > JAXMHJ01. Next base: position 40,665 of record JAXMHJ010000043.1, on the reverse strand, counting down.
ACGCCCTCGCCAACAGAGATCAAGCAGACCGAGGCCACCCTCAAGGCCGCCACCGACGGGGAACCGGGACGCGCATCGTCCAGTCCCTCACCGACAAGCTCGCCACCATGAAGGAACGCCTCGCCAACCACAAACAGGCCGAGGAAAACCGCGAACTGCTCCGCGTCGAGATCGACAAGACCGAGCAGAAGACCGTGCAGATCTGCGCGAAATGGGCCTCGCCTCCGGTGACGGGCGGCGTCCTCAGCCAGCAGGTGGACGGCATCGCCGGCTCCGTCGCCGCCTCCGAACAGGCCCTCGCCGGCCTCAACCTGTCCGACCTCTTCGACGCCGAACGCGCCCCGAACCTCCTGCAAACCGGTCCCGCCGCACGCATGGAAAAGGAATGACCCTCCGCCTCGCGCTCCTGGCCGCGTTTCCCCTTCTGGGCCTGTCCGCGCCCGTCACCACCACCCGCCTCTCGGAACTCGACTTTGACGGCTTTCAACAAGGCTGGCAGCGCCCGCGGGCCGACCAGGGCGTGTCGGGAGAGCCTCTCTCCGTCGGGGGCGAACCCTTCGACACCGGCATCGGCACGCACGCCCCGTCCTCCTGGGTGCTGACCCTCGCCGGCAAGGCGCTGGAATTCCGGGCCGCCGCCGGCGTGAACGACGGCAGCCCCGGCGAGGTCGAGTTCATCGTGCGCGGCGACGGCCGCGACCTCTACCGCTCCGGCCCCGTCCGCGGAGGCGAACCCGCGCGCCCCGTCCGCGTCCCGCTCGCCGGCGTGCAACGCCTTGACCTGATCGTGGACCCGCGCGGCTGACACCTCCGACCACGCCGACTGGCTCGACCCGGTCATCCTCCACACCGGCGCCCGCTCCCGTCGCGCGTCCCGCCCCGCCCGACGAGCCCCTGCTTCCCGACGCCCCCGCACGAGCCGCCAACGCCGCCGCGAACGTGGACTGGACCGGGCGACCGGCCACCTGCGCCTTTCCTACGACGGCCGGATGTCTCTGCTGGAGGGATCCGCCCCCGGCGCCACCCGGACCACCGCCGCCACGCGCCGCAAACAGGCCGTCACCCAGACGCTGACGCTCTCGGGAACAACCTGCGGCTGCACGCCGACATCCAGGCCGGCCCCGAGGCCATCGCCGCGAAACGCGCGGCGACGCGCAAGGAAGTTCCCGCTCGTGCGCCCACCAACGGCCCGCCGCCGCAACCTGCGCAACAACGCCGTGTACGACCGCGGGCGCGACTGGATGATCGAGGTCACCGCCGCCCGCACCCGATCGACCCCGCCGCCAACGCCCGCTTCCAGCTTTCCGGCGAGGGCGACACGTGATCGTCCTGACCCTCCGCCCCCGCTATTACCAGCGCCACAAGAACATCACCCACTTCGCCCTGGACCTACCGCGTCCGCCGCGACTCCATCACCGGCTGGAGCTCCTGGTGGGCGTTCATGCGCAATTTCAGGCAGTCCGACCTCGCCGACCTCCTCGCCGTCTGGAAGGAGAAAGCGCCTCGCGGACTACGGATACCGCTTCATCCAGATCGACGACTGCTTCCAGGGCGGCGAACACGCAAAACACACCATCCTGCCCAACAAGCCCGGCACCGACCCGCCACCTGGCTGGAGTGGCGCAAGGACCTCTTCCCCGGCGGAATGGCCGGATACGTGCGCCTGCGGGACCAAGCTCCCGGCGTCTGGATCGGCAGCCACTTCGGCACCAAGGACATCCTCGACGCCCATCCCGACTGGTTCGTGCGCGGCGCCGACGGCAAGCCCTTCCTCGGCCCCTGGATCGGCGCCGCCGTGGACACCACCAACCCCGAGGCGGTCGAGACCCTGGTGCGCCCCACCTTCCGCGGCATCCACGACGCCGGCATCCCCTACGTGAAGATCGACATCCTCCGCCACTACCTCTACGACAACCTCCACCAGGAACCCGGACTACTGCCGTGACCGCGGGTCACCCCCGCCGGGATGCTCCGCGGCTACCTCTCCACCGCGCGCCGCCGAGCTGGGTCCCGACGCCTTCATCCTCTCCTGCTGGGGCGTGCTGCCGGAATCGGTCGGGCTCGCCGACGCCTGCCGCATCCGGCGGCGACGGCTACGGCCCCGTGACCATGCAGCAGTACAACTCCTGGAACGGAATCGTCTGGCGCAACGACCCCGACCACTGCGATGTCTTCCCCCGCTTCAAGCCCGCCGAGGCCGGCAATGTCTCCAAGACCTCCACCGTGACCGCCGCTCCCGCCGACACGGTGATCCGCCCCGCCCTCGCCTCCATCGCCGGCGGCCTGCTCATGCTCAGCGACCGCCCCGCCGTGTACCGCGACGACGCCAATCTCCGGGGACTTCGCCGCTCGGCCCCGTCCTCTTCAGCGTGCCCGGCAGCTCTGACTTCGACCCCGCCAAGACCCGCAACCTCACCCGCATGGAGCGCACCGACATCACCAGCGGCGCCCGACCTTCCCCGTCGACGCCGACCAGTTCGGCCCGGTCTGCCTGGTGGCTCAACGAGTTCGACCGGCCCCTTCGAACATTGAACGTCCTGCACCGGCTGCCCTGTCGGACAAACCCGGCACCGCCGCCACGGTGGCGTTCGCCGACCTCGGTCTCGACCCCGTCCAAATCCTGGTTCGTCTTTACGAATTCTGGTCCGGCACCTTCGTCGGAAGGCCCGCCGCACCATGGAACTGCCGGCGCTTCCCCCATGGGGCTGGCCTACCCATCCGCGAGGAACTGGACCGTCCCCAGCTCGTCAGCACCAGCCGGCACCTCAACCAGGGCGCCGCCGAACTCGAATCCGTCGAATGGGAAATACCCTGTCCGGTCGCAGCCGTCGTCGCCGGCGACGGGTATGACCTGGTTGATCCGCGTGCCGGAGTCCTGGCGCTTTTCTCTCCGCGACCGCCGTGGCCGCCACGGCCACGCCGAGGGGACGGCCGGTCTGCTCCACATCAACACCTCCCCTGCCCCGCCACCCGGCCGGTGGACTGGCGCCTGAACTTCAAATCGTGAAACCCCCCGCGACATGGAGCCCTACGCCTCGGGCGAACGACTGCGCGGGGACGATTTCAGCCCCGAGGAAATCCAGGCCTGGTTCGCGGCCGAAAATCGAGGGATACGCCGAGATCGTCAAGGCCCGCCCCGGCACCTACCAGTACGTCTGGAACGCCCTCAACCGCCGTGAGGGCTACCGGCACCCCCGGACGGGACGCATTCTCCACGCCCTGGGCTTGGGCAGCTTCACCGGCGACGAATTCCTGCCGGTCATCGACCGCATCGACCGCCTGACCCTGCTGGAGCCCTCCGATTTCCCCGTCTGCGACGCCATCGGCGGCGTTCCCGCCACCTATGTCGACGCCGCGCATGGACGGGGTCATGCCGTTCGCCGCGGACACGTTCGACCTCGCCACCTGCTTCGGCACGCTGCACCACATCCCCAACGTCAGCCAGGTGCTCCGCGAACTCTACCGCGTGATGAAACCCGGCGGCTTCGCCCTCATCCGCGAGCCCGCCATCAGCATGGGCGACTGGACCCGCCCGCGCCCCGGCCTCACCCGCAACGAACGGGGCCTCCCGTTTTCCTGGCTGACCAAGACCAGCCGGGAGATCGGATTCCAGATCCGGCGCTCCACCGCGTGCGTGTTTCCCGCCATCGGCCTGATCGCCCACAAACTCCGGGGGCAACGCCTGGCACAGCCCCGCCTGGACCGCCTTCGACGCCCTCGTGTGCCGCCTCACCGCATGGAACCTCCGCTACTGGCGGCGCGTGGTACCGCAAACTCGCGCCCTCCTGCCTGTTCTTCATCCTGCAAAAGCCGGATCCGGCCCCGTCCGCGTGAGGACCCCGACGGCGTTCCGGCGCATCGCCGCCCTCCTGCTCTGCCTCCCGTTTGCCGGCGCCGCGGACCCCCCCGGCCGTAGACTGGCCCGCCTTCCTCGCTTCCGCCACGACCTGGTCTGGGCGCAGGACGCCCGGAAGCTGGTTCGAGGGGCGCCCTTCCTCGGCAACGGCACACTCGGCCTCATGCTTTTCCAGTCTGGCCCCACCACCCTGCGCGTCGAGGTCGGCCGCGGCGACGCCTACGACCACCGCAAGGCCGACGGCTCCTGGCACAACCGCTGCCGCCTGCCCATCGGTCACTTCACCATCGAAACCGCCGCGCCCATCCAGTCCTTCACCGGCCGTCTCGACCTCTGGAACGCGGAGTTCAACGGCCATGTCGTCACCGAACGCGGCAGTCTGCGCCTGCGCGCCTTCGTGCACGCCTCCCGCATGATCACGCTGCTCGACGTCGAGGCATCCGGCGGCGAACAGGACCGTCCCGTCGTCTGGCATCCCGAGGAAGCCGTCGCCCCCGCGCGCACCTGGGGCATCGCCGCGCTCAAGCAAAACCCCAACAACGATCTCGCCCGCAAATGGGCCACGATGGATTACCCTCCCAACCCGCCCTTCGTGCTCTCGCGGGACGGGGACCTCGAGACCTGCCACCAGCCCCTGCTCGAAGGCGGCGAGACCACCACCGCCTGGCGCGTCGTCCCCATGGGGCCGGGCTACCGCCGGCTGCTCGCCAGCATCGCCCACACCTATCCCGAGTCCACCTCCCGCGCCGCCGCCACCGCCGCCGTTCGCGGCGCGGCCGCAGTCGCCACGGCCGGCCTCGTCCGCGAACACCGCGACTGGTGGCACGCCTATTATCCCGCCAGCTTCGTCGCCCTCCCGGACGGCTACTGGGAGGGCTTCTACTGGATCCAGATGTACAAGCTCGCCTGCGCCACCCGGCCCGACGGCCCGCTCATCGACACCATGGGACCGTGGTTCCAGCCCACCACCTGGCCCTGCGTGTGGTTCAACCTCAACGCCCAGCTCACCTACTGGTGCGTGGCCGATTCCAACCGGCTGGAGATGGGCGAATCGCTGATCGGCCGCCTCGACCGGTATCGCGACCACCTCGTCGCCAACATGCCCGCCAGATTCCGCGGCGAATGCGCGGGCCTCTACACCACCGCCCCGCAGGATCTCACCTCCCCGTGGGCCATGCAGTCGCTCGGCGACCTTCCGTGGGCCATGCACAACTACTGGATGATCCTCCGCCGCAGCATGGACGAGACGCGCATGCGCGAGCAGTTCTTCCCGCTGCTCAAGATGGCCATCAACACCTACCTGCACCTCTTCCAGGAGGGCCCCGACGGCCGCCTGCACATCGAGCCCACCTTCTCGCCCGAGTACGGCGTCGCGCCCGACACCAACTACAACCTCGCCATCGTCCGCTGGGGCTGCGGCACGCTGGTGGAGCTGTGCGGGCGGCTCAAGATCGACGATCCGCTCCTGCCGCGCTGGAAAGACGTCATGGCCCGCCTGGTGGATTATCCCGTCGACGCCAACGGTTACATGATCGGCGCGGGGATGCCGTTTGAGAAGGGTCACCGCCACTATTCGCATCTGCTCATGGCGTATCCGCTGAACCTCGTGAATCTCGACGACGACGCCCAGCGCGAACGGCTCGACCGCTCCCTGCGCCACTGGATGAGCTTCAAGGACGGCAAGACCGGCTACACCTGGACCGGCTCGTCCTCCATCGCCTCGCTGCTCGGCGACGGCAACCGCGCCCTCGAATACCTCAACGGACTCAAGACCCAGGGTATCAGCTCCACCACCATGTATCGCGAGGGCAACAACCCCGTCAGTGAAACCCCGTTTTCCGCCGCCCAGTCGATCCACGGCATGCTGATGCAGAGCTGGGGTGGCACCCTCCGCGTCTTCCCGGCCCTGCCGGACGCGTGGCGCGACGCCACCTTTCTCGATCTCCGCGCCGAGGGTGCCTTTCTGGTCGGCGCCGCCCACCGCGACGGCCGCACCGTCTGGATCCGTGTAAAGAGTCTCGCCGGCGAGCCCTGCCGCCTCCGCACCGACATGATCGATCCCGCGCCCGTGCCCGCGGCCCCGGGTCTCGTCACCCGCGCGCCGGACGGCGTCCTCGACATGAACCTGCCCAAGGGCGGGGAAATCGTCCTCACCCCCGGCGGTGCCGCCGCGCCCGCCGATCTTTTCCCCGCGCCCGCCGCCAACGTCCGCGCCAGCTCCTTCGGCCTTCCCGCCACGCCTTGACGCGACGCGGGGCCATGGAGCTTGCGGCTGCGGCAACATCGGATCGTTGCCGTTGCGAATCCCGGCCACCGGGCGGTGGCGGTCCGGTCGGATGCGGCCGCAATCTCCGGGCCGCGGTGCTTGTCCTTCCGGGTCCGGGCCGTTACATCCCGGGCATGAACCCGTACCTGGTTGCCGTCCTCGCCTTCCTCATCCTGCCCGCCGTGTCTCAAGGCCGTGGCGGAAACGCTGAACCTCAAGGCCATCCGGGAGGACATCCCGCCGGAATTCCAGGGCTGGTACGACGCGGAGAAGTACGCGGCGTCGCAGCGCTACCTGCGCGAAAGCACCCGCTTCGAGCTGTTCCAAAACGGCGTGACCCTCGCGCTGCAAGCCGGCTTCATCCTGCTGGGCGGATTCGCCGCGGTCGACCGCTGGGCCAGGGGGCTGCACTGGGGCATGATCCCCACCGGCCTGGCCTTCACCGGGGCGCTGATCCTGCTGACCACGCTGGTGTCCCTGCCGTTCTCCGTCTGGCAGACCTTCCGCATCGAGGCGCGCTACGGCTTCAACCGCACCACCCCGAAGACCTTCATCCGCGACCAGGTGCTCGGCCTGGTCCTCGCCGCGGCGATCGGCGGGCCCGCCCTCGCCGGCATCCTGTGGTTCTTCGTGAAGGCCGGTTCCCTCGCGTGGGTGTATGCGTGGGCCGCGATGTTCCTCTTCCAGCTTGCGCTGATGTATCTCGCCCCGCGCGTGATCATGCCGCTGTTCAACAAGTTCACCCCGCTGCCCGAGGGTGATCTGCGCGCGGCCATCCGGGCCTATTCCGCGAAGGAGAACTTCGCGCTGCAGGAGCTGTTCACCATGGACGGTTCCAAGCGCAGCGCGCGGGGCAACGCGTTCTTCACCGGGTTCGGGCGCAACCGGCGCGTGGTGCTGTACGACACCCTGGTCGAGCGCCATCCGGTGCCCGAGCTGGTCGGGGTCTTCGCGCACGAGGTCGGGCACTTCAAGCTGCGGCACATCCCCAAGTTCGTCGCCGTCTCCGCCGCGACCTCCTTCGCGATGTTCGCCCTGCTCTCGGTCTTCATCGCCGATCCCGGGCTGTACAGCGCGTTTGGCGTGACGATCGTGTCCATCGGCGGGCAGCCCCCGCTCTACGCCGGCCTGGTGTTCTTCCTGTTCCTCTTGGCTCCGCTCAACCTGCTGCTGTCGCTCGCGCTCAACCGCGCCTCGCGCAAGCACGAATTCGAGGCCGACGCCTTCGCCGCCCGCACGACCGGCGCCCCGTCGGCCATGGCCGACGCCCTCCGCCGCCTCAGTGTCGACAACCTGTCCAACCTCTCGCCCCACCCCCTGCTGGTCGCCCTCGAGTACAGTCATCCCCCCGTGTTGCAGCGCATCCGCGCCTTGACTCCGCCGGGGTGAATGGAGCCAATGGAGGGCGGCGCTTTGTCGCCGCCGTGGCGGCCTGAAAGTCCGCCCTCCAAACCGACGGGCCGAAGCCAGCCACGGGAATTCCGGTCACCGGAAACTTTTGGCGGGCGGAGTTCCGGTCACCGGAACCGACCGGCATTCAAGGCTGCGGCCGCGAGATTTTCACCGACTGTTATTTGGGCCGCCATTCGTGGCCAACCCACGTTCAGTGGCTGTTACTAACTGACGAATAACCAACGTCCACAAGCATGTTGTGCTTGTAAGCATAGTAAACCGCAAAGACGCCGCCGAAACCGATGGGCTTCCGCCAAATCACTTTCTCAAATACTTTATCGAATTCTTCAATGCTTGCATTGGAGTTCGCAAGCTCAGCCGGAAAAGGGCCGAAATGCCGCCTGTAGTTACAAAGCATTTTTGCGTTTCTGTAATTTACGCTGCCAAAGCCAACCAAACCAAATATGCTGTACACGCGCTTATTCCATGTGGTTTCGGGCATAAACTGGGATTCGCCGGAAGAAATTTCTTGGGCACCGAAGATTTCTAGTTCGGGCGGCATCGCTTGCCCTTCGTGCTTTCGGAATAGCGAGAAGCATTGAGCCCAAATGACCGCAAAATCTTCTTCGCTGTAAGGTGTCGGCCGAGGTTCGTAATATTTCCCTAAAGTAGCCTCGTGCAGGATGCGTCGCCGGTTTTCTAAAGAGCCCCAGCTCCAATCGAATTTGTCGGTGAGCGCCTGGGTTTTTTCAAGCGGAAACGCATCATCAGCGGCCAATTTGACCACGCACAAACTCGCCACGTCATACGCCCTTGAAGCCAGCAACATGTTGCCATAACCGGGCTGACCGGCAATCCACGCGGCGGTTTCAAGCATGTTGGTGCAAATATCCACAAGCTCATTGGTGTTGGTTGTTGCTCTCGCATGGTTCGCCTGCTCGGTCATGAGCTTTGCCATGGCCAGCCCGAAATCGGAGGCGCTCTGCATTGCGTTTGTGTCCACCTGACTGGAGCTGCCTCGCAACGAGCGCAATTCTGCCCATCTGGAATTGATCCTCGGGGTCGGCGTGTGGTTCGCTTGCGCTTTCAACAGGTAGGCCTTCAGACCCAGGGCGGTTAATTCATCGGCGGAGTGTTTGATTTGAACGGATGCATCTTCATGGTCTTGGTCACTGCGCCCGGAAACGGTCAGCACGGACATAACCGCCAAGATACAAATCCCAATTGTTAATCCACCGGCTAGTTTTCGGGGTGTGATTTGTGTTCTCATGGAGGACCCATCCATTTTCATCTTTGCGATCTTCGCGACCTTCTGTAAAAAATATTCGCCGCAGCCGCAGCCCCACCATCAATGCTTCGCGCGGGATTCCTGGCGGAGGGCGAGGTCGAGGAGGACGAGGGCGGTCATGGCTTCGACGATGGGGATGGCGCGGTTGACGACGCAGGGGTCGTGGCGGCCCTTCGCTTCAAGGACTGCGGGGTCGCCGTCGAAGGTGGCGGTGGGCTGGGCGCGGCTGATGGTCGCGGGGGGCTTGAAGGCGACGCGGAAGACGACGGGCATGCCGTTGCTGATGCCGCCCTGGATGCCGCCGCTGTGATTGGTGGAGGTGCGCAGGACTCCGTCGGCTCCGCGGACAAAGGGATCGTTGTGCCGCGAACCGGGCATGCGGGTGCCGGCGAATCCGGAACCGACCTCGAAGCCCTTGGTCGCGGGAATGGAGAGCATGGCGTGGGCAAGAAGGGCCTCGAACTTGTCGAATACCGGCTCGCCCCAGCCCGCCGGAAGTCCCTCGGCCACGCAGGTGACGACGCCGCCGAGGGAGTCGCCCGCCTCGCGTGCGGCGGTGACGGCGGCGATCATCTGCCCGGACACCGCCGCGTCGGGGCAGCGCATGATGGTGGCGTCCACCTGCGCGCGGGTGGGCGGGGTGGCGGAGAGATCGGGGGCCTCGACGGTTCCGGCGGCGCTGACCCAGGCGACGATGTTGACGCCGTAGCACTCGCGCAGGACCTTCTCGGCGATGGCGCCGGCGGCGACGCGGCCGATGGTTTCGCGCGCGCTGCTGCGCCCGCCGCCGCTGGAGGCGCGGACGCCGTACTTCATCTGGTAGGTGTAGTCGGCGTGGGAGGGCCGGGGAATCTTCGCCATCTCGCCGTAGTCGCCGGGGCGCTGGTCCTTGTTGTGGACGAGCAGGCCGACGGGCGTGCCGAGGGTGAGACCGCGCTCGGTGCCGGAGAGGATGGTGACCCGGTCCTCCTCGTCACGCGGGGTGCTGACCGCGCTCTGACCGGGGCGCCGGCGGGTGAGCTGCGGCTGGATGTCGTCCTCGGTCAGGGCGAGGCCCGGCGGGACGCCGTCGACGATGGCGCCGACTCCCTTGCCGTGGGATTCGCCGAAGGTGGAGACGCGGAAGAGCGCGCCGAAGGTGCTGCCGCTCATGGGGCCAGCTTGCGTTCGATGGCGTCCAGGCGGGCCTTGAGGGTCGCGTTCTCCTCCTTGAGCAGGCGGAGTTCCTCGTCGCGCTGGTCGACCTTGCTGTTGAGGGCCTGGATGGCGGTGAGGGCCACGCCGTCGGCGTCGACCGCGCTGATGTGGGTGTCCTCCTCGCCGAGCCCGAAGGCGGCGCGGAAGTCCTGCGCGGTGGGCCCGAGGTGGCGCACGCCGTCGGCCTGGGTCGTGTAGGACCACAGGTTGAGGGGCATGGATGCCAGCTTTTTGAGGATGTCCCCGGCGTCGACCGGCACCAGGTCGCGCTTGGCGTTGCGGTCGCTCAGCATCGACCACGAGCCGCTGCCCGGGTTGAGCTTGGCGCCGGAGGTGAGGCGGCTGTTGGTGTAGAAGTACACGCCGCCGGAGGCGCGGGCGAGGAACTGGTTGCGGTCGGTGGAGGCGAACTCGCCCTCCATCGCGTCGGCCCAGACGAACGAGCCGGCATGCGCGGCGTTGGCGCGCCGGCCGGCGGCGAGACTGAACTCGCCCGCGGCGCGGTTCTGGTAGCCGCCGGGGATCACGGCGTAGGCGCCGGTCACCTTGTTGCTGAAACCGCCGCTGATGACGCCGAGGTTGGCCAGCGACTGGTTGGCCGCGCCGCCGCCGATGACGGGGAAGACGCCGTCGGTCTTGTTGAGGAAGCCGCCGCCGATGGCCGCCGCGGAGCCGCCGGCGATGTTGTCCTGACCGCCGCCGATGGCGCCGTCGAAGCCGCTGACGCGGTTGCCGAAGCCGCCGCTGATGGTGCCGTATTCCGCGCCGATGATGTTGGGGTGCTCGGCGTTGCCGCCGCCGACCACGACGGAGCCGACGACGCCGGGCTCGAACTTGTTGGCCGGGTGGCCGCCCATGACGTTGGGGCTCTCGGGGTGGTCGACGATGCGGAAGCCCTGGCCGCGGGGCCGGGGCCGCGCCCGCCTTGGGCACCGTGAAGGCCAGCTTGTCGGCGGTGATGGATCCGTCGGCGATCTTGTCGGTGGTGACCGCGCCCGGGCGAGTTTTTCACCCGTGACGCTGCCGGCGCGGATCTTGGTCTGGGCGGCCATGCCCTCGATGTCGCCCTTGAAGCCGGTGGCCTGCGTGAGGGCTTCCTGGCGGAGGGCGTTGATCTCGGCGGGGATGCCGCTCTGCTCGATGGCCTTCGCGAGCAGCCCGGGGGCGAGGTGGTTTTCCTTGACCGATCCGTCGCGCAAGGCGGCGCCGGCGGCGGTGATCCTGGCGAGCACTTCGGGGGCGAGGTTCTTCTCGGTCACGACGCCCTCGCCGATGCGGAACGCGGCGAGCTTCTGGTCGAGCGCGATGCTGGTGTCGGCCAGCTTGGCGTTGAGCGCCCCGGACAGGTCCGCCAGCCTGGCCTCGATCGCGGTGGAGCCGCCGATCTTCGCGAGCAGGTCCTTGGAGAGGTTCTTCTCGCCGATCACGCCATCGCCGATCTTGAGCGCCCCGGCGGGGCCCTTCACGTCGCCGGCGAACTCGGCGTTCTTCGCGAGGAACTCGCCGCCCAGCTCGCCCAGGCGGGCGTCGATGGCGCCGGCGAGTTCGGACAGCTTGGCCTCGACCGCGGCTCCGCCGCCGATCTTCGCCAGAAGTTCCTTGGAGAGGCTGGCCTCGGTGACCGCGCCCTCGGCGATCTTCAGCGCGCCCGCGGTGCCGGTGACGTCGCCCTTGAAGGCGCTGTCGGCGTTGAGCGCGCCCTTCATCGCGCCGACGACCTGCTCCAGCAGTTCGCGGCGTTCGGTCTCGGCCTTCTGCTGGGCGGCGGTGCCGGCGGACTGGGAGTCGGCGATCTTCTTCTCGAGTCCGGCGACGCGGGCGGTGAATTCCTCGATGCCGGCGGCCTTGATGACGGCCTCGGGGACGAGCTTGATCGCGCCGAGGGTGCCGGTGACGTCGCCGCCGGCGGGGGTTTCCACCGTGACGACCTTGCCCTGGAGCCCGGCGATCTGGGCGGCGAGGTCGCTCCCCTGGATGGCCTTGATGAGGAGCCCGGGCTGGAGGTGCTCGGCGCCGACGCTGCCGGGGCGCAGGGCGAGCTTGTCCGCGGGGCCCTCGACGTCGCCCGCGAACACGGTGTTGCGGTTGAGCTTGGCCTCGTCGAGGGTCTTCAGCGCGGCGGAAACGGGGCTGGCGGCGATCACGCCCTCGATCACGCCGGGGGCGAGGTTCTCGGCGCGCACGGACCCGGGGGCCAGCTTGAGTTCCGACCCCTTGCCGACGATGTCGCCCTTGAATTCGGTGCGGTAGGTGAGCGCCTCGTCGCGGTGCGCCTTCAACTCGGCGGCCAGTTCGGCCGCGCCGCCCAGGGCCTTGACGGCGTCGGGGGCGAGTTTGTCGATGGACACCGAGCCGGCGCGCAGGACGAGGTTGGTGGCGGCTCCGGAGACGTCGCCGGCGAACACGGTGCCGGCGGGCAGGAAGGCGGCGCCGAGGCGGGCGACCTCCGGGGTGATGGGGCTGGCGGCGATGATCTTCTCGACCACGCCCGGCTGGAGCTGTTCGGCCCCGACGGAGCCCCTGGCGAGGGCGGCGTTGGCGAGGGTGCCGGTGAGCGCGCCGCCCAGGGCGGCCTCGGCGGTGAGGGATTTCTCCTTCAGGGCCTTCACCTGGAGGACGAGGTCGCTGTCGGCGATGACCTGCTCGATCAGGCCGGGCTTGAGTTCGGTGAGCGAGACCGACCCGGGCCGCAGCACGATCTGATCGAAGCGGCCCTGGAGCGAGCCGCCGAATTCCGTTTCGCGGGTGAGGGCGACGCCGGCGATCTTGGCGGGCGCGATCGCGGCGTCGGCCTTGAGCGCGTCGTTGCCGAGGCTGCCGGGGATCACGTTGTCGGCGATGACCCCGGTGATTTCCGCGCCGTTGCCGACGAAGCCGGAGGCCTTGACCTTGCCGCCCACGGTGAGCTTCTGGTCGGGGTGGTCGGTGTCGATGCCGACATTGCCCGGCGCGCGGATCAGGAACTGGCCGGGGGCGGTGGACACCAGGTCGCCGTTCCCGCCGCCGGACCAGGCGAAGACGCCGTCGTGCGAGGCCTTGGCGTTCATGCCCGCGGCGAAGCTGCCCTTGCCGGAGGCGAGGTTGCCCGCGCCGCCGGGGATCACCGCGAAGGAGCCGGTGACGAAGTTGTTGGTGCCGCCGCCGATGGAAGCGTACTCGCCCTCGGCCGCGTTGGTGCGCCCGCCGGCCACCACCGTTCCATAGCCGGTCGCGCGGTTCATCCAGCCGCCGGAGATGACCGAGGCCGCGCCCAGCGCGGTGTTTTCCTGGCCGCCGGCCACGACCGAGACCATGCCGGTGGCCGAGTTGCCCCAGCCGCCGCCGATGGCGGAGACATAGCCTTCGGCGCGGTTGGCGTAGCCGCCCGCGATCTCCGCGTAACTCTGGGTCACCAGGTTGGAGAACCCGCCCGCGATCGTGCCGCCGGCGCCCACCGCGAGGTTGCCGCGACCGCCGCCCCCCGTCGAGCGGCTGCCGCTGGCCGCGTTGGACAGGCCGCCGCTGATCACCGCATGCGCGCCCGAGGCGAGGTTGTCCGCGCCCCCGCCCACCACGCCGAATTCCGCCTTCACGCGGTTGGGCAGGTTGGGCTGGCCGCCGCCGCCGATCACCGCGCCGATGGTGCCGGGCGCGGCATCGTTGACCTCGTGCCCGCCGATCAGGTTCGGGCTGTCGGCCGTGGGTTCGAGGCGGAGGATGCGGAGGTTGTTGGCGCGGATGTCAAACGGGCGGTTGTCCACCGTGCCCAGGAACACGACCTTGCCGCCCTCGGTGATGTTGCCGCTGGTGGTCCAGTACGACTGGCTGAGCTTGGGCGGGGTCACCGCGCCGTCGGCGATGTCCGACTCCAGCACGCTGCCGTCCACGATCACCGCGGAGCCGACGGAATTGGTCGCGATCTTGCCCGCGGTCACCGCGCCGTTCGCGATCGCGTCGGCGGTGACGGAGTTGGGCCCGAGCATCTCGGCGGTCACCCCCGCGCGGCGCACGCCGTCGGACACGAGCGAATACGCGACGGAGGCGATGCGCTCCCGCGGCGCGTAGGTGGTGCCGTTGGCGGTCACCTCAAGGTAGGCCGGGCCTTTCGAGAGCGCGGTGGGCAGGGAGCCGAAGGTGGTGTTGTCCCCCAGGAAGGTGGAGTACACCCCGTCCACCACGTTCACCACGGCGGTGTCCTCGTAGAGAAGTTCGCCGCCGGTCGGCTGATCGAACAGGCGGAGAACCATCTGGATTTCTCCGCTGAGCAGCTTTTCGCCGTCAAAAAGACGGCCCTGCGCGTTGATCAATCCGGGCACTTGCTGGGCTCGTGCGGGAGAGGCGAGCAGCAGCAGGATGGACAGACCTGACATCAGCATGGCGGGGATTTTCATGTAGACCTCTTGCGTACCAATTGCATCCCGCTGATAATCAGCGAGTTGCAAAGGGTCCGGCTCTTTTGTTTGAAAAGCTGGAAACCGTGCATTTTGAACGATTTACAATCCCGTTCGACTAGCAACCCTCTCACATGGTGTCAAGCGGTGCGAGCGACTTGTTGATAACCTGTGGACAGATTGTTCCGGCGGGGTGGCTGCGGCTGCGCCGCGTCTTTTGGTCGGTTGATCTTGGTCTGCGGGCGGGGATGGGGTAGAGGGCGGCGCATGAAAACATGGATGCTGATGGTTTCGGCGGTTTTTGGGATGACCGGGGTGATTCTGGGCGCGTTCGGTGCGCACGCCTTGAAAAAGGTCCTGGCCCCGGAGGCGCAGGCCAGCTTTGAAGTGGGCGTGCGCTACCAGCTCCTGCACGCGGTGGCGTTGCTGGCGCTGGCGGCGGTGTCGGCGCAGGCGGCTTCTCCCTGGGTGGCGCGCGCAGGCGTGCTGTGGACGGCGGGGATCGTCCTGTTCTCCGGATCGATCTACCTCCTCTCCTGCCGGGGGTTGCCGGGCATGCCGGGGCTCAAGGTGTTGGGGCCGGTGACACCGCTGGGCGGGTTGCTGCTGATCCTGGGATGGGGGGCGTTGCTGGTGGCCGCGTGGAAGGCCCGCGCATGAACCCCCTGGATCTGCATCGCCAGGTGGTCAAGGAGGGGCGGGAGCAGAATCCCGCGCTGTCGTTCGGGATCAATTTCGCGGCGGGCATGGGCATCTTCGTCTTTCTGGGCTGGAAGATGGACCGGCGGAGGGGCGAGGATGCGATCGGCTGGACCCTGGCGGGGGTGGCGCTGGGATTTCTGTATGGCGGATACGAGCTTTGGAAGATCGTGCGGTCCGCGCCGCCGCCGCCGCCGGACAACCGGACTCCGCCGCCATGACCCGGGCGGCCAAGGCTCATGCGGCCGCCTATCTGGCCCTTTTACCCCTGGCGGCGGGTCTTTCCTGGGCGCTCTCGGGCGGCCTTCAAAAAAAAGAAATCGTTTTCGGTTGCGCAATCGCCCTGTTTCATGGTTTTAGCATCCCCCTTCTCAATCGAAAGGCGATCGGTTACGACACTCAAAAGTTCCTGCTTTGGGGTGTGGCCGCTCCGGTTTACAGGGCCATGCTGACCGCGTCGCTTCTCGGGGGAATCTATCTGCTCGCCGGGCTTTCCCGTCCGGATGTCTTCCTCGCCGCCGGGCTGGCGGGGGTGCTCTGCCTTCAGGCGGGGGCGGTCCTGGCCCTTCATTTTAAATCAACGGAATAACCTGGATCATCATGTCGGACACGGCGGCCATCGCAATGGACAAGGGAGCGCTCGTTCAAGAGTTTGTCATGGAGCACGTGCAGGACGCCCCGGCCTGGCACATCGGGGGATATGGCATTCCCCTGCCCTCCTTCATGAGCCAGCACGGGCTGATGGCGGTGATCGCGGCGTTGATCCTGGTCTTCCTGTTCGTGGTGGCGTACCGCAAGTCGGGCGCGGCGCCCAGGGGCCTGACCAACCTGCTGGAGCCGGTCATCCTCTTTGTCCGCGATGAGATCGTCTATCCGTATTTCGGCCGGGAGGAAGGCCGCAAGCTGACCCCGCTTTTCCTGTCCATCTTCTTCATGATCCTGACCATGAACCTGATGGGGCTGTTCCCGGTTTTCGCGACGGCGACCGGCAACTTCAGCGCGACGATGGCCATGGCCTCGGTGGTGTTCTTCTTCATGACGGTCGTCGCCATCTTCAAAAACGGCCCCTCCGGTTTCTTCCACGCCTTCGTGCCCTCGGGGGTGCCGCTGCCCATCCTGCTGCTGCTGGTGCCCCTCGAAATGATCGGCGTGATCATCAAAGGCGGGGTGCTCGGGCTGCGTCTTTTCGCCAACATGCTGGCCGGCCACATCGCGCTGTTTTCCATCCTCGGGCTGATCCTCACCTTCGGCGCGGCGGGCATCCCGGCCGTGCTCCTGGGCCTGTTCGTCTTTTTCCTGGAGTTGCTGGTCTGCTTCCTCCAGGCGTACATCTTCACCATGCTCTCCGCGATGTTCGTCTCGCAAATCCACCATCCGGAACACTGATTTCTTTTCTCACACCCCTGAACATACAGAACGAAAGGTAACTACCATGATCGGATCCATCGCAGCCATCGGAGCAGGCCTCGTCACCATCGGCGCCGGCATCGGCATCGGCAAACTCGCGGCCTCGGCCCTGGAAGGCATCGCCCGCCAGCCCGAAGCGCAGCCCAAGATCCAGACGGCCATGTTGATCGCGGCCGCCCTGATCGAAGGGATCGCGCTCTTCTGCGCCATCATCTGCCTGCTCGGCCTCAAGGGTGCGTAATCCCCCGCCCCGCAACCCGGGGGAGAACCCATGGCGCTAGAAGCCGAAACCCACTCCGCCCAGCCGGCGGACACCCATGCCTCCGTCGCGGCGGCGGCCCACGGCGCGTCCGGGGGCGGGCATGACCAAAGCCCGATCCAGTTCGCCTGGCCGATGTTCTTCTGGTTCCTCGCGGTTTTCCTGATCGCGTTCGCGATCCTGAAGAAGTTCGCGTGGGGCCCGATCCTGGCCGGCCTGGACAAGCGGGAAACCGACATCCGCCTGTCCTTGGAGAATGCCGAGCGCATCCGCACGGAACTGGCCGGTCTGGAGTCCAAGTGCCAGCAGCGCCTGGACGCGGCCGACCACAAGGCCAAGGAGATCCTCGAGCAGGCCCGCAAGGGCGCGCGCGAGGCGGCCCACGCGATCGAAAGCAAGGCGAAGTCGGAGGCGCAGATCCTGGTGGAGAACGCCCGCCGCGAGATCGCCTTCTCAACGCAGCAGGCGCAGGCCGTCCTCCGCAAGGAGGCCGCCGACACCGCCGCCGCGCTGGCCGCGAAGATCCTGGGGGAAAACCTGGATCCGGTCAAAAACAGCGCCATCACCGACCGCCTGATCCGGGAGATGTGAGGCATGTCCGACACGAAGGCCGCCCGACGTTATTCCGAGGCCCTGTTCCGCCTGGCGGCGGAAACCGGCGTCCTGGACGAGGTTGCCGCCGACCTGCGGGCCATTGACGCCCTGGCGCGCGGGTCCGCGGCGTTCGCGGACGTGGCCGTCAACCCCCGCGTCTCCGCGGGCGAGAAGACCTCCGCGTTCGAGGCCCTGTTCGGCGCGTCCGCCCGGCCGCTCACCCTGCGCTTCCTGCGCTTCCTGGTCGAGCGCCGCCGGATGGGGGCCCTGGGCGCCATCTGCGGGGATTTCGAGACCCGCTACCTCGATCACATCCGGGTGAAGGTGGTCTCCGTCCTCTCCGCCCACCCGCTCAGCGACGCCCAGACCGCCGCCCTCCGGCAAAAGCTCTCCACGCGCCTCGGGTGCGAGATCCGCCTGCGGGAGCAGGTGGATCCCTCGCTCCTCGCGGGCCTGCGCATCCGCATCGGGGACCTGGTCGAGGACTACTCGGCCTCCGCCCTAATCCAACGTTTTCACAAAGCCGTACTCAACGCATAAGGAATTCCCTTCATGGCCATCGACATCAGACCGGATGAAGTCGCCTCCATCCTCAAACAGCAACTGGCGGGATTCAGCAACAAGGCCGAAACCAGCGAGACGGGCACGGTCCTCTCGGTGGGCGACGGCATCGCCCGCGTGTACGGCCTCGCCGGCGTCATGGCCGGCGAGCTCGTCGAGTTCGTCAACGGCCTGCGCGGCATGGCCCTCAACCTGGAAGAGGACAACGTGGGCGTCGCCATCTTCGGCGACGACACCGGCATCCGCGAGGGGTCCGAGGTCAAGCGCACCGGCGCCATCGCGCAGGTCCCCGCGGGCGACGCGCTCAGCGGCCGCATCGTGGACGCCCTGGGCAACCCCATCGACGGCGGTTCCCCGCTGCAGGGCGCCGTCCTGCGCCAGATCGAGCTGAAGGCCACCGGCATCATCGACCGCAAGAACGTGCACGAGCCCCTGCAGACCGGCATCAAGGTCATCGACGCCCTGACCCCCATCGGCCGCGGCCAGCGCGAGCTGATCATCGGCGACCGCAAGACGGGCAAGACCTCCCTCGCCATCGACACCATCATCAACCAGCGCGGCCACGACGTGCACTGCTTCTACGTGGCCATCGGCCAGAAGCGCTCCACGGTCGTGCAGATCGCCGAGACCCTCAAGCGCCACGGGGCGATGGAATACACCACCATCATCGCCGCCACCGCCTCGGATCCCGCCCCCATGCAGTTCCTCTCGCCCTACTCCGGCACCGCGATGGCCGAATACTACCGCGACAGCGGCCGCCACGCCCTGATCGTGTACGACGACCTGACCAAGCAGGCGCAGGCCTACCGCCAGCTCTCGCTGCTCCTCCGCCGCCCCCCGGGCCGCGAGGCGTACCCCGGCGACATCTTCTACCTGCACAGCCGCCTGCTCGAGCGCGCCGCCAAGCTGAGCGACGCCCGCGGCGCCGGCAGCCTCACCGCCCTTCCCATCATCGAAACCCAGGACGGCGACGTCTCCGCCTACATCCCGACCAACGTGATCTCGATCACCGACGGCCAGATCTTCCTGGAAGCCGACCTGTTCAACGCGGGCCAGCGCCCCGCCATCAACCCGGGCCTCTCGGTGTCCCGCGTGGGCGGCGACGCGCAGATCAAGGCGATGAAGCAGACCGCCGGTTCGCTCCGCCTCGACCTCGCGCAGTATCGCGAGCTGGCCGCGTTCTCGCAGTTCGCGTCCGACCTCGAGGAGTCCACCCGCCGCCAGCTCGAACGGGGCCGCCGCCTGATGGAAGTCATCAAGCAGGGCGTGCACGTGCCGCTCGACGTGGTGAAGCAGATCGTGCTCATCTTCGCCGGGGTGAACGGTTACCTGGACGACGTGCCCGTCGGGAAGATCCTCGCCTTCGAGTCCGACCTCAACGACGCCCTCGACTCCAAGTATTCCGACTTCGTCCGCCTGCTCCGCAAGGAGAAGGCCCTCAACGACGAGACGAAGCCGAAGATCAAGGCGCTGATCGAGGACTTCAAACGCTCCTGGGGAAAGTAATCCGGGGCTGAAGCCCCCGGGGAGACACCATGGCGAGCATCAAGGAATTCAACCGCAAGATCGCGAGTCTGAAAAACACGCGGAAGATCACGCGCACCATGAAAATGGTGTCCGCGTCGAAGCTCCGTCGCGCCCAGGAGGCCCAGCGCAACGCGCGGCAGTACGCCCGCGAGGTCAACCTGCTGGTGCACCGCCTCGCCGGCGGAATGACCGACTGCCTGCATCCGTTGATGGAGGCCCGGCCGGTGGTGAAGCGGATCCTGCTGGTGGTCTTCACCTCCGACAAGGGGTTGTGCGGCGGGTTCAACAACAACCTGCTCCGCTTCGTCGCGGCCCGCGCGCGCGAGTTCGAGGCGCAGGGGATCGAGGTCCACTACGCCTGCTGCGGCAAGCGCGCGTACAACGCCCTGCGCGACCGCCCCGGGACGGACCACTACTTCGAGAACGTCACCGCCCGGCCCGACCCGCGGGACGCCCGCGTGATCGCGGACACCCTCGGCCGCGACTTCCTCGCCGGGCGGTACGACCAGGTCCTCCTGGCCAACAACGTCTTCGTCAGCGCCCTCTCGCAACTGCCCTCCCTCCAGCCGATGCTGCCCTTGCGCGCGGCGAAGTTTCCGCCCGGCACGGTGGTCCCCGTGGCCGAGGGCTTCATCGCCGAACCGCCCGTGGGCGAACTGCTCGCCACGCTGGTCCCGCGCATCCTGGTCTTCAAGATCCTCCACTCCCTGCTGGAGAACAACGCCGGCGAACACGCCGCCCGCATGACCGCGATGGACAACGCCACCGCCAACGCCGGGCAGCTCATCGACAGTTACACCCTTCGCCGCAACCGCGCCCGCCAGGCCGCGATCACCACCGAGCTCATCGAGATCGTCTCGGGGGCCGAGGCCCTTTGACCCCGCTTTAAAAACACGAGGAGAATCCAACGATGTCCACCAACGACCTGCCCGCCGGAACGATCACCCAGGTGCTCGGCGCCGTGCTCGACGTGAAGTTTCCCGAGGGCAAACTGCCCGCGATCCTCACCGCGCTGACCATCAGCAACCCCTCCATCAGCGATGTGGAGGGCAATCTCGTCGTCGAGGTCGCCCAGCATCTGGGCGACAACGTCGTGCGCACCATCGCGATGGACACGACCGACGGCCTGACCCGCGGCATGCCGGTCATCAACACCGGCCGCATGATCTCGGTCCCGGTCGGCACCGGCACCCTCGGCCGCGTGATGAACCTGCTCGGCCAGCCGATCGACAACGCCGGCCCCGTGAAGCACGACAAGGCCATGCCGATCCACCGCGCCGCCCCCGCGTTCGACCAGCAGAAGACCAACACCGAGGTGCTGGTCACCGGCATCAAGGTCATCGACCTGCTCGCCCCCTACCGCAAGGGCGGCAAGATCGGCCTCTTCGGCGGCGCCGGCGTGGGCAAGACCGTGCTGATCCAGGAGCTGATCCACAACATCGCCACCGAGCACGGCGGCTACTCCGTGTTCGCCGGCGTCGGCGAGCGCACCCGCGAAGGCACCGCCCTCTGGGGCGAAATGACCGAGTCGGGCGTGATCGACAAGACCGTGATGGTGTTCGGCCAGATGAACGAGCCGCCGGGCGCCCGCTGCCGCGTGGCCCTGTCCGCCCTCACCATGGCGGAGCACTTCCGCGATGACATGAACCAGGACGTGCTGCTCTTCGTGGACAACATCTTCCGCTTCACCCAGGCGGGTTCCGAGGTGTCCGCGCTGCTCGGCCGCATCCCCTCCGCGGTGGGCTACCAGCCGACCCTCGGCACCGACATGGGCGCCCTGCAGGAACGCATCACCTCGACCAAGAGCGGGTCGATCACCTCCATCCAGGCCGTCTACGTGCCCGCCGACGACTACACCGACCCGGCCCCGGCCGCGACCTTCGCCCACCTGGACGCCACGACCGAACTGTCCCGCCCGATCGCGGAGCTGGGCATCTATCCCGCCGTGGATCCGCTTTCCTCCTCCTCCACCATCCTCACCCCCGAGACCGTGGGGGACGAGCACTACAAGGTGGCGCAGGGGGTGAAGCAGATCCTGCAGAAGTACAAGGAGCTGCAGGACATCATCGCGATTCTCGGCCTGGAGGAACTGTCCGAGGAGGACCGCCTCACCGTGGCCCGCGCCCGCAAGATCCAGCGCTTCCTCTCCCAGCCCTTCCACGTGGCCGAGCAGTTCACCGGCAGCAAGGGCGTGTATGTCGAGCTGGCGGACACGGTCCGCTCCTTCAAGGAGGTCCTGGAAGGCAAGCATGACGGCGTGCCCGAGCAGGCCTTCTACATGGTGGGCAACATCGACCAGGTGCTGGCGAAGGCCAAGACCCTGTAAGGAACCGCCATGGCCGAGTACACCTTCCAGATCATCACCACCGGCGGCGTCGTGTTCGACGGCCCGGCCGAGTGCGTTTCCGCCCCCGGCTGGGACGGCTCGCTTGGCGTGTTGTCCGGCCACGCCCCGATGATCTGCGGTACGCATCACGGCGCGGTGACCATCCAGGCCGGCGGGACCACCGTGTTTTTCGCGGCCTCCGAAGGGGTTCTGGAGGTCCGCCGGGACAAGGTGCTGCTGCTCACCCCGTGGGCGGAGAAGGCCGCCACCCTGGAGGCGGCCCGGCAGGGCGCCCTGGAGTCGAAGCGGCGCGAGGGCGCGGC
Source organism: Kiritimatiellia bacterium (assembly GCA_046346795.1). Lineage (GTDB taxonomy): Bacteria > Verrucomicrobiota > Kiritimatiellia > SS1-B-03-39 > UBA6053 > JAXMHJ01. Next base: position 18,600 of record JAXMHJ010000043.1, on the reverse strand, counting down.
GCGCCAGCCCGCGAAGTCCTGATCAGGCGGTCCGCCCGCGCGTGAGGCGCGGGAACCCGGACGCCCCGGCGCTCAGCGTTTGGAATGCAGGCGGAGCGCGTCGGTCACGGCCCTGATCAGCACGTCCGACTCGACGGGCTTTTGCAGGAACTGGTCGATCATGCCGTTTTCCAACAGGGCCTTGGGCAGGTCGTCGGCGAAGCCCGAGACCACGATCACGGCGCTGTGGGGGCTGAGCTTGCGGATATCCTTGAGCGTGTCGATCCCGTGCTGCCCGGGCATGCGCAGGTCCAGCAGGATCACGTCGATGTCGTTGTGCTGGGTCAGCAGGTGGAGGGCCTCGAAACCGGTTTCGGCGAGAAACACCTCCGCGACCTCCTTCAGCATCCGCATCGTGAGGGTGCGGACCATCGCGTCGTCGTCCACCACGAGCACCCGCCCGAGGGACTTGGCCGGGGCGGTGGTCTTCTTGGCGTGCAGGGAGGACCCGGAGGCGTTCACCACCTTGTCGTCCTGGGCGGCCATCTCGGAAAGGGAGGCCGGGACGAACATGCCGGCGGAGGTCATGAACTTGACCAGGTCGGAGGGCCGGATGAGATTCGTGTTTCCGGGGGTCTTGTACGCGTACAGCTTGGCCTGGCGGACCCACATGAACACCGTGTTCCGGGAGACCCCGCAAATTTTCGCCGCGTCCGGCACCGAGAGGAATTTGGGCTCAGGCAGATCGTTGGTCATGTTAACTTCCCTCCAGTCCTTGCAACCCGGTTAAGTTCCAGCGAAACCCGAAAGAGGCTCGGAATCATGGAAATACTTGTAGGGGCGGAGGATTCTGATGGCAAGAAATTCCACGAACAAAATGGATTACATATTGAACATGACGGGGCGGGATCGAATTGTCGCCGCACGGGTCCTGCAAGAGTTGGTCGTTCGGATTGAACATCCCGGGAATCTGTCGCATATCTTTCCCACGATGTCTCCACTCCCCCGCCCGCGAAATCCCCTTTTCCGCCTTCCCGGCCTCTGGCTCGCCCTGGCGTCCCTGCCGGTGTTTGCCCAGACGGTTCCCTCGCTGGGGGATCCGGACCCGGTCGCCCGGGTGAAGGCCATCCGCGCGCTCCCCCTGCCTCCGGCGGACATGCCGGCGGACCATCTGGCGCAGGTCGTCGAGTTGCTGGACGACTCCACCCGGGTTGTCCTCAAGGACGGGACCAACCGGGTGGATCTGGCCACGTCCCCCGCGCGCGAGGCCCGCCGCTATCTGGTGGCCGCCGGCGCGCCTGTCGAGCAGCGTCTGCTGGCCGCCCTGGCCGCGCAGCGTCCGTCGCTCCGCTGGCGGGTGGCGCAGGTGCTGGGCGAGATGGGCGGCCCCGCCGCGGCGGACGCGCTGCTGGACGCCATGTCGCAGGACACCGACGAACTGGTGCGCATGACCGCGGCCGAGGCCCTCGTCAACATGGGGACCCGCGCCACCCCGGCGTTGCTGGAACTGCTGCGCGAGGGCACCGACCCGCAGGTGGAGCAGGCCATCTGGGTCCTCAGCGAAAGCAAGGACGACCGCGCGCTGGGCCCCCTGCTGAACCTCGCCCTGCGCGGCGCCGGCAAGAACGCCCAGCGCGCCACGGATGCGGTGCTGAAGATCGGCCCCCGCGTCTTCCCCCAGATCCTCGCGGTCATGGAAAACCCCGAAACCCCGCTGACCGAACGGGTGCGGGCCGTCCGCATCGGCTCCCAGATCGCCCACCCCGCCATGCTCAACTCCCTCTGCTTCCTGGTGCTGGCGGGGGACGAGACCGCGGTGCGCGAGGAGGCCCTTTCCACCCTGGCCGGACGCAAGGACGACCCCGCGGTGATCGACACGCTCCTCAACGCCCTTTACGACGTGGACCGGCACTTCGCCAACCGCGTGCCGGAGGTCATGCGCTACTTCGACGGGCGCGCCGCCGTGATCCTGGAAGGCTACCTCGCCAACCCCAGCCCGCGGCTCCAGGCGTACGCCATCGAGGGCCTCCGCCATCTGGGCGCCGAGAGCATCCCCACCTTCGTCCACCTGGTGGAGAGCCCGCTCTACGAGTTTCCCGTGCGCCAGCAGGCCGCCGCCTACCTGAAGCGCCTCGGCTACCGCGGCATCACCTTCGACACCCGGGTCAACGCGATGACCCTGGTGGGCGACTGGGCCGGCCTCTCCCTGCTGGGCCGCCAGCTTGAACCCCACTACGTCCAGATGCTCGACCATGCCGAGCCGTCCATCCGCGAGGCCGGGATCAACCTGCTCTCCGACCTGCAATCCTCCCGCTACACCAGCCGCTATCTCGACCTCACCATGGACCGCGACGCGCTGGTCCGTTCGGCGGCCCTCCGCGCCCTGACCAAGCTCGACCGGCTGAGCTTTCCCGAGATGGCCCGGCAGCTTGACCGCCGCCTCACCCGCAATGTCCAGTCCATCGGCGACGTGCTGCTCAAGGGCGGTTACCGCCCCCGCACCGACTACGACCGCCTCCGCCTGTTCGCCGCCGTCGAGGACTGGGACAACGTCACCGCCCTCGGCGAGAGCGCCGTCGCCCTGCTGCTCGAACGCATGCGCGGGGAGGACACCGAGGTGGCCGCCTGGGCCGCCTGGACCATGGCGCGGCTGGGCGACCGCACCTCCCTGGACAAGTTGTCCCTCAAACAGCTCGACAACGACCTGCACGAGCTGCTCTTCGAGGAGGAGGACATCGACCGCCGCGCCGCCTACCGCGTCCTCGGCTCCTCCAACGAACGCAAGTCCGCCCCCTTCCTCCTCGTCCCCCTGCTCATGCGCGACGAGATGCGCCGCGGCCTCGCCGCCGAGGCCCTGGGCACCCAGGGCAACTCCGCCATGAAGTTCCTCGAACTCGCCCTGTCCAGCGACACGCCCCTGCTGCAGGAGCGGGCCCTCCTCGCCCTGAAGAAGTGCGGTCCCGTGGCCTACCCCGTCCTGCTGCGGCACATGAACGATCCCGGCGTCAGCCCCGCCGTGCTCGCCACGCTGGACGACATGAACTACCGCCCCGGCAACACCGAGGAGGAATCGGCCTACTTCCTGGCCACCCACGAGTACACCATGCTCGCCCGCCTCGGCCGGCGGGCGCTCAAGCCCCTCATGGACGCGGCCTCCGACCCGCGGAACCCCGACCGCGTCCGCGCCATCCTCGCCATGGGCGGCGTCCCGGATGAAAACCTCAACGACTCCCTCGTCGTCCTGCTCAACGACACCGACGCCGCCGTCCGCCAGGCCGTGGTCGACACCTTCCGCGGCATGGGCGAGGCGGTCCTGCCCTCGCTGGTCAAGACCGCGACCTTCGGCGGCCTCATCCGCGCCCGCAGCGCCGCGCTGCTCCTCTCCGCCCTGAAATACGAACCCCGCTCCGAGGACGAGGACATCTGGCTGGCCGCCGCGCGCAACGACTGGCCCGGACTCCAGGCGCGCAAGGACCGCGCCTTCGCCATCCTCCGCCCCTCCCTGCTGGACGAGAACGCCCAGCGCCGCGCCCTCGCCGCCAACGCCATCAGCGCCATCCACGAATACGAGATCATGTCGGTCCGCACAGCCGCCGAACGCATCTCCCCCGACCTCCTCTCCTCCCTGCGGGATGAGAATCCCGAGTCCCGCGCCCTCGCCGCCTACCTGTGCGGCCAGTACGGGGCCGGCCGCACCAACCTCGTCGCGAACCTCCTGCCGCTGCTCGCCGACAACACCCCCGTGCTCTGGTCCGGCGAGAACCTCCTCGGCATCCAGATCCGCCCGACCCCGGGGGTCCACGCCGCCGCCGCCCTGGCCAAGATCGGGCCCGCCGCCATCCCCGCCCTGCTGCGGCACTACGAGCAGTCCGGCGCCGAGGCGCGCTTCAACGCCAGCCTCGCCCTCTGCTCCATCCCCGACCCCGCCCTGCTCAAGCACCAGATCCGGGCCCTGCAGGAACCGGAATACGAACTGCGCTACAAGGCGGTGGAAAGCCTCGGCCTGGCCGGCCGGTCGGAAGCCCTCGCGCCGATGGTCAACGCCGCCATGGCCCCCGGCTCCAATCTCGCGCAGCCGGTGCTCGAGGCGGTCCGGCGCATCGGCCTGCCCGCGCTGCCCGGGCTGCGCCGGGAACTGGAGGCCGCCTCCAGCGCGAACCGCCGCCGCTTCCTGCTTGAACTGGCCGGCCAGCTCCGCTCGCCCGACACCATCCCCGTCTTCGTCCCGTACCTGGTCGACAACGACATCCAGGTGCGCAAGGTCGCCTACCAGGGCCTCTCCCAGATCGACCATCCCACGGCCGTCGGCGCCGTGATCGACGCCCTGAGCGACGAATACTGGACCGTGCGCGAATCCGCCGCGGGACACCTGGTCGAGGCCGGCCCGCGCGTCGTCCCGCAGCTCATCGACCAGCTCCGCGCCGACAACAGCCCCAAGTCGCGTTACATCCAGCGCGTGCTCCAGCAGATCACCGGCGAGGGCTTCGGCCCCGACGTGGACGCCTGGAAGAAATGGGCCGCGGGCCGGGCCGGCAAAACCCCCTGACGCCCCGGCCCGGCGGTGGCGGCCCCGCCAAGGTTCCGGTGACCGGAAACCACCTCCTCAAATCGTTCCGGCGACCGGATGCCACGCCGCCGGAACGTTCCGGCGACCGGTCACCAGCGCAGCAGGGCCGCGCCCCAGGTCAGCCCGGCGCCGAAGGCGACCAGACCGACCAGCATGCCCGGCCGCAGCCGCCCGGCCTGCTGCGCGTCGCACAGGCACAGCGGAATGCTGGCGGCGGTGGTGTTGCCGGTGGTCCGGATGTTGTTGTGGATCTTCTCCGGGGCGAGGCCGAGCTGGTGCCCGACGCTCTCGATGATGCGCAGGTTGGCCTGGTGCGGGATGAGGAGGTCGAGGTCGGACGCGGCCAGGCCGTTCGCCGCGAGGGCTTCGCGCAACACCTCCGCCATGCGCGTGGAGGCGTGCTTGAACACCTTGCGCCCCTCCATGCGCGGATAATGCCGGCCGGCTTCGATGTCCCCGGCGGAGATGCGCGGACGGCAGGCGGAGCCCGGTTTTTCCATCCAGAGGATCTCCGCCTCGGCGCCGTCGGCGTGCAGGTGCGTGGACAGGATGCGGCGGCCCGTTTCGTCGCCGACCCCGACCACCGCGGCCCCGGCGCCGTCCCCGAACAGCACCGCCATGTCGCGTCCGCGCGTGGACACGTCGAGCGCGCAGGACTGGACCTCGGCCCCGACCACCAGGACGGTCGAGTGGACGCCCGCCCGGATGAACGCGTCGGCGATGGCCGGCCCGTGCACAAAGCCGGTGCACTGCTGGCGGATGTCCAGCGCGGGGACGCCGGCGAGCCCCAGCTTCCGCTGCAGGAAGACCCCGGCGCCGGGAAGTCGTGGTCGGGCGTGGTGGTGGCGAACACGATGAGCTCCACCTGCGCCGGCGCCACCCCCGCCTGCTCCAGCGCGCCCCGGGCGGCCGGCAGGGCCAGGTCGGAGCAGGCCGTGCCCTCCTCCGCCCAGCGGCGCTCGTGGATGCCCGTCCGCTCGACGATCCAGTCGTGGCTCGTGTCCATCCGCTGTGCCAGCTCGTGGTTGGTCACCACCCGCGGGGGCAGGAATCCCCCGATGCCCAGAATCCGACTGTGCCGTGCCGGTCGTGCCTCGATCATGCCGCGCATGCTACACGGCGGCGGGCCGGCCCGGCAAGTCCGCTGTTCGCCCCGCCCCGACCCGTGTTCTCCCCGATGCCGGTTTCGGGGCGGCCGGGGCTGCAACCCGGGCGGCCGGATGCTAGGCAACGGGACTGCCAGGATGATGAAACCCTCCGACCATACCGCGCCCCCCGCCACCGCCGGACTCGCCTTCCGCGCGGAACCGTGCCAGGATGCGCCCATGGCCACCCCGCTGGAAACCCCGTCGCTCTGCACCATTCTCGTCATCGACCGGGAGGAACCGCGCCGGACCGCGCTGGCGCGGGATCTGGCGCCGCTGGATGCCCTGGGCCTGCGCATCGAGGCCTGCGCCGGGCCGGAGGCGGCGGCCGCCGCCATCCGGAGGATTTGCGCGGCGGGCGGATGCGTTCCACTGGTCCTGTGCGCCCCCCCGCTCCGCCCGGAGGCCGGGAGCGGTCTGCCCGCGGAGCTGGCCCCCCTCCCGGAACTGGCCGGCAGCCGCGCGGCCCTGATCGCTTCCGGCGACCCCGGCGGCCCGTTCCCCGTCGTCGCGGACTGGCCCGGGACGACGGCGGGGCTGCTCGAGACCGCCCTCCGCCTCGTCACCGGATACCTGCTGCAACACGCGCCGGGCCGGACGGGCGGACCCGTCCCGACCCCCGACCTGGAGACGCTTTCCACCGCCTTTGTGCGGAGCGAGCCCCGGCGCCGGTCCCTCCATGCCCGCCTGGAGCGCCTGCAACGCTCCTTCTTCTCCGGCCGGGACAAGACCGACGAGGAACTCGACCGGGAGATGCTCCGGAGCCTCGACGTCGCGCTGGGCCACCCCGCGCGCACCTCCTTCGCCCCGGGAGAACTGCTGCTGCGGCAGGATGAGTCGGAAGGCACGCTCTGGATCGTCGAATCCGGCCGCGTCAATCTCTGCCGGGTGATCGACGGGCAGGAGGTGGTGTTCCATTCGCAGACCACCGGCCGCGTCGTCGGCGCCATGTCGGTCACCCGCCGCTCCCGCTCCTTCTTCAACGCGCGGGCCGACCAGCCGGTCACCGCGATCCGGCTGACCTACGCCGACCTGGAGCTGGCGCTGCAGCGCTCGCCGGAGTTCGCCTCGTGCTTCATCTCCGCGCTGACCCGCGCGATGGCCCGGCGCAACCGGAGGTCGGTCCAGTTGCAGACCGAGGTGCTCAGCCTGAACAAGGCCCTGGCGGCCGAACGCGACCAGCTCGCCACCGCGCTGGAGCAGCTCCAGCAGGCCCAGACCCTGCTGGTGCAGTCGGGCAAGATGGCGACCCTCGGCGAACTCTCCGCGGGGGTGGCGCACGAGTTGAACAACCCGGTCGCCTCGATCCTCCGCTCCACGGAATATGTCCGCGACGACCTGCGCGCCCTTCTGCCCGGCCTTTCCGGCGGGGAGGCGCTCGCGCGCCTGCTCGACATCTCCATGGAGCGCCCCCCCCTCTCGACCCGCGAGGAGCGGGCGCGCCGCGACACGCTGGCGGCGGACCTGGGCGACGAGGGCCTGGCGCGGCGGCTGGTGCAGGCGGGCATCAACCGAGCGGAGGACTACCATGCACTGCTGCGGGAACTGCCCCTCGGCACGGAGGCGGAGCGGGCTCGCTCGCTCGAACTCATCGGCAACCTGGGACAGGCCCTCCGCAACCTGAAGGCCTGCGGCGACCGCATCGGGGCGCTGGCCAGCAGCCTGCGCGCCTATTCGCGCCCGGACAACGCGCCGAGCGACGCGGTGGACGTGCGCGAAGGCCTGGAGGACACGCTGCGCCTGCTCAACCACAAGCTGCGCAACGTCGAGGTCGAGCGGCATTACGACCCCGTCCCCGCCGTGCCGGGGTTCCCGGGCGAACTCAACCAGGTGTGGACCAACCTCGTCTCCAACGCCGTGCAGGCCATGGGCGGCGCGGGCCGGCTGGAAGTGGCGGCGCTCGCCCCGCCCGGCGGATCGGTGGTCGAAGTTTCCATCACCGACAGCGGACCCGGCATCGCGCCGGAAAACCAGGATCGCATCTTCGAGGCCCGCTTCACCACCCGCAAAGGCCGGGTGGAATTCGGACTTGGGCTCGGCCTCCCGATCTGCAAGAGTATCGTCTCCCGGCACCAGGGCTCCATCCGCGTGGAGAGCCGGCCCGGCCGGACCGTTTTCACCGTGACGCTTCCCGCGTCCCCGTCCCCACCGCCCGACCCAGAAAGGCAGCCATGAACCGAATCGTCATCCTGTGCATCGAAGATGAACCCGAGGTGCGCGACGCCATCGAGCGCGACCTCGCCCCGTTCGCCTCCAGCTTCCGCATCGAGGTCACCGGCGACACCGCCGACGCGCGCGACGTGCTGGCCCGGTGCGAGCAGGCCTGCGACCCCGTCGGCATCGTGATCTGCGACCACCTGCTGCCCGGGCAGCACGGGGTCGACTTCCTGGTGGACATCACCGGCGAACCGGGATACCGGCGCACGCGCAAGGTGCTGCTGACCGGGCAGGCGGGGCACCAGGACACCATCCGCGCCATCAACGAGGCCCGCCTCAACCACTACATCAGCAAACCCTGGAAGGCCGAATACCTGCGCCAGGTCGTGCGCGACCAGCTCACCGAATACGTCATCCAGACCCAGGAAGACCTCACACCCTATCTGCGCAGCCTCGACGCCTCCAAGCTCAAGGAGGCCATGGCCGAGCGCGGGATGGAGGACTGAGCTCCTCGATTTCAAATTTCAAATTTGAAATCCCCCTCCTTCCCCCATGTGCGGCCGCTATTCACTGGCCAGGGACGCGAAGCTGCTCGCCGACGAGTTCCCCTCCTTCGGCGTGATCGCCCGGCTGGCGGCCCGCTACAACATCGCCCCCTCCCAGCCCATCGTCATCTACAAGGGGTGCCGCCCCACCGCCATGGACATCGTGCAGTGGGGCCTGGTCCCGCCGTGGGCGAAGGATCCCGCCATCGGCTCGGGCATGATCAACGCCCGCGCCGAGACCGCCGCGGTGAAACCGGCCTTCCGCGCCGCCTTCCACCGCAAACGCTGCCTGGTGCCGGCCGACGGCTGGTACGAGTGGGGGGCCATTCCCGGACGGAAGTTCCGCCAGCCCGTCTGGTTCCACCGGCCCGACGGGCGGCCCTTCTCCTTCGCCGGCCTCTGGGAGGAATGGCACGACCGCGAGGGCGGCCTGCTGATGACCGCGACGATCCTCACCGTGCCCGCCAACGCCCTCTGCCACCCCTTCCATGACCGCATGCCGGCCATCATCCCCCCGGAAAGCCGCGCGGCCTGGCTCTCCGATGAAACAACCCGAACCTCCGACCTGCAGGCCCTGCTCCGCCCGGCGCCCGCGGGCGGATTCGCCGTGCGGCGCGTCTCCACGCACGTCAACCCGGTCGCCAACGACGACCCCGCCTGCATCGCCGAGGCGCCCGCCCCGCCGCAGCAAACCGACCTGTTCGAGCCCTGACCGCCTGGATCCCGTCCGTGCAAAAAGCGCATGTTCGGGCTTTCCTTGGAATCGGGAAGAGATACTGTCACGAGACGGCCCCCCTCAACCACTACATGGCACAACGCGTCTTCATCGCCATTTTTTTGTGCCTCGCAGCGATCCGCGCCTCCGCGCAGGGTCCCGGCGAGGGCTATCGGGGCATCCCATGGGGCAGCACGGAGAGCAATCTCCTGCAACACGCCGTGGGACAAATGGTTTCAAACCGCGTCCTGCACGTCCCGGATTTCGAGAACTCCGGCGAGCACACCATGCTCGGGGGAATCCGCCTGATCCACGGCCGGACCAAGAAGATCGTCTTCCTGGAAAAGTACAACCAGCGCAGCGAATACATCGTCTGCGACGACCGGCTGGTCGCCGTGCTCAACCGCCCCTCCACCCACCTCACCATGGATCCGCTGGCGGTGATCGAGGAGACGCAGGGCCTCCTGGGCGACCTCAAACCGGTCGTGCGCAAGGACCTCAAACTGCCCGGGGTATGGGGCCGGCTGGTCCAGACCGAAACCCTCCAGACCTTTGAATGGGACACGCCCCAGGTCCTCGTCCGCATTCCCTGCCGCACCTGGCCCATCGACGATTACCGCCAGGCCTTCTTCGTCGTGCACGTCTCCAAGGCGCAGATGCGGAAAAACATCGAGCGCATCGAGGAGATCCGCAAGGAGGAGGAAGAGGCCCGCCGGAAGGCCGAGGAAGAGGCGAAGCGAAAGGCCGAAGAGGCCGCAAAGGGCGCCGCCGCCGCTCCGGGTCCCTGAATTCAGCCCGCGCAGATGGCGTCGGCGATGCGCTGCGCCTTCGCCGGCTCGTCGAGATCCGAGATCAGCCGCAAAGCGAATTCCAGCGTCGTCCCGGCGCCCTGGCTCGTGTACACGCGGCCGTCCACGACGATGCGGTCGGTCCTGCGCGTCCCCTGCGTGAAGCGCGGCGCGGTCCCGGGGTGGCACGTAAAGGAGCGGTTGGAGAGAATCCCCGCCCGCTCCAGCACCAGCGGCGCCGCGCAGATGGCCGCCACCCAGCGCGGAGCGACGGCGTGATGGCAGGCCAGTTCCAGCACCCGCGGATCCGAAAGCATCGCCTCCGTACCCCCCATGCCTCCCGGCAGGTACAGCAGGTCGAACGTCTGCCCCGAAACCGAGTCCAGCACCGAATCCGGCGTGAGGACCACCTTCCGCGAGGCGGTCACCGGCCCCGGCTTCAGCCCGGCGATCACCACCTTCCATTCCGCGCGGCGAAAGAGGTCCGCCGCGATCACCGCCTCCATTTCCTCCACCCCGTCGGCGAGGGGCATCAGCACCTTGATCATGAGTGTTCTCCCGAAAGCATGAGGTCGATCGCGGCCGCCGAGCGCAACATCACCCCTTCGTTGAGCGGCTCGCCCGGCCGGGTCAGCAGCCGGCACAGGGAGTCCGGCGTGGTCAGCGCCACCCCCTCCACCGTCGCGGGGTCGGGGGAAAGCCCCCCCCCGGAAAAACACACGGCCGCGCGGACCTCCGGGGCCACCCCGGCGCGCCGGCGCAATGCTTCGCGCAATTCCTCCGAGGCCCGCCGCGCCTTCTCCACCGGCGAGAAGGTCATGGGCTCCCCGTCCACCAGAATCTCCGTTCCGCGCACCGAGACCCGGCCCTCCCGGGCCGTGGTCTCGATCACCCACAGACCGGTCGGACCGCAGACGACATGATCGAGGTCGCGGGACAGCCCGATCGGCACGCCGTGATACACGCGATACGGATTTGGCAGCAGAGCGAGCGTCCGCCCGGCCACCTCCTCTCCCTGCGCCCCGACCAGGTAGTTGTTGAGCCGCTCGCGACCCCAGCGCACCGTCGCCACGATCCCCGCCGCGCAGATGATGAGCAGGAAGGCGTTGTAGGGGGTCGGAATGCGCGGCACCGGCAGGGCCAGGCCCAGGCACACGCCCGTCACGGACAACAGGGCGACCACCGGGGTCAGAACGCGGAGCGCGCCGGCCACCCGGGCGTTGGTGCCCGGACTGCCGGAGACCCGGGCGAAGGATTTCGGGGAAATGGTCATGCGCTGATATAGCCTCATTCTGCCCTCCTGCAACGACCTTTCCCATCCGGGTCATGCCCGTACCCGGGATCGGGGTTTTGCCGTCCGCCTTGCCCGGGAGGTTGCGGCTGCGGCGGAATTTTTCGGATGGATTTTTCGGATTGATCTGCCCGCCCCGACCTGCTTTAGTCCCCCACCCTGAAGGTGGGCATAGCTCAGTTGGTTAGAGCGCCAGATTGTGATTCTGGATGTCGCGGGTTCGAGTCCCGTTGCTCACCCCATTTTTTCACAGCGACAACGGATCGTTGTCGCCGTACAGCACCCGCAGGCGCTCGAGTTCGGCCTCCAGATCCTTGCGGATGGTCGCGTAGGCGGGGTCCGCGGCGACGCTGCGCAGCTCGTGCGGATCCTTGGAAAGGTCGAACAGCTCCCACTCGTTGGTCGCCGGGAAATGGATCAGCTTGTAATCCCCCTTCTTCACGCCCCGGTGCGCCGCCACGTTGTGCTCCCCGCCGGCCTCGTAGTAGCGGTAGTAGAGCGAGTCGCGCCACGGGGCCTTGGGATCGGCCAGCAGCGGCAGCACGCTCTTCCCGTGCATGTCGGCGGGCACGGGCAGGCCGGCGGCGTCGAGGAAGGTGGGCGCGTAGTCGATGTTCTGCACGAGGCGGTCGACCACGGTGCCCGGCTTGATCTTCCCGGGCCAGCGCATGAGCAGCGGCATGCGGAAGGACTCCTCGTACATCCAGCGCTTGTCGAACCAGCCGTGCTCGCCCAGGTAGAAGCCCTGGTCGGCGCTGTAGACCACCAGGGTGCTGTCGGCGAGGCCGTTCTCGTCGAGGAACGCGAGCACGCGCCCGACATTATCATCGACCGCGGCGACGCAGGCCAGATAGTCCCGCATGTACCGCTGGTAGTTCCAGCTCACCCGCGCACGGCCCTCGGGCTTGTCCGCGAGAAAGGCGTCGTTCTCCTCCTTGTACATCGCGTAAAACGCCTCGCGCTGCGCGGGGGTCATGCGCTGGGTGCCGCCGACCTGGGCCTTGCCGTCGCCGGGCAGCTTGAGGTCGTGCACGGGCCGCATGTCCGGCCCCACGCCCATCTTGTGCTTTGCGGCGGGGGAGGCGCGGCCGGAATAGTCGTCGAAGAGCGTGTCCGGCTCCGGAAACACCGTGCCCTTGAAGCGGTCCCGGTATTTCGGCAGCGGCAACCAGTTGCGGTGCGGGGCCTTGAACTGGCACATGAGCAGGAAGGGCTTGTCCCCCTCCTTGTGGCGCTGCAGGAAATCCAGGGCGAGGTCGCCCGTGATGTCGGTGACGTAGCCCTCGATCCGCTTGTTGCCCTTCGCGGTGATGAAGTCGGGGTTGTAGTAGTCGCCCTGGCCGGGATGCACCATCCACTCGTCAAAGCCGGTCGGCGCGCTCTCCAGGTGCCACTTGCCGAAGATCCCCGTCGCGTAGCCGGCCGCCTGCAGGTACTTCGGCAGGGTCGGCTGCGCCCCGTCAAAGCGCGTGCCGCGGTCGTTGGTGCGGAATCCGTTCGCGTGGCTGTGCTTCCCGGTGATGACCGTCGCGCGGCTGGGGCCGCAGATGGAGTTGCCGCAGTAGGCCGCGGTGAAGATCACCCCCTCGCGGGCGAGGCGGTCGATGTGGGGCGTCTGGTTGACCTTGCTGCCATAGGCGCCGATGGCCTGGTAGGCGTGGTCGTCGGCGAACAGGAAGACGATGTTGGGCGGCTTGGCCGGGGCGGAAAACGCCAGGGCGGCGAACAGGGCGGTGCAGATGCGTTTCATGATTTGGGCTCCTCGTTGAAGGTCGGACGGGGCGGCAGATCGGGCGCGGCGTCGTCACCCGGGGCGCGCTCGAGCCTCACCTGCCCCCACAGCCGGACATGGGCGTTGGTGGTCGATCCCCCGGTGGCCAGAAAAAAAGCGCCGTCGCGCGCGCCGGCGTCGATGTTGACCGAGGGATTGCCGTCGCCGGTGAACCGGGCGCGGGTCGCGGGATGCCAGGCTGCGGCCGCATCGACCGATCCCACCCGCCGGAACGAGGCGGTGCGGACCTGCGTGGCCGACAAGCGGTTGCGTCGGAAGTCCTCGACTAACGAATTCGCGCCGTACAGCCGGCCGCCGTCATCCTTCGCGCGGAAACTCGCCAGCCGCCGCCATCCTCCGATGGCGGGGTCGACGACGAAGGCGGTGTAGATCGTGGTCTTCCCCTCCGGCTGCGCATGGACGGCGAACCGGTACCACTCGCCCGTCTTCCAGTCGAAATCGATCAGGCACTGCCCGCCCGTGCCCTCGCCGCCGAAACGCTTGATGCGCGCCGCGGGATCGGCGTACAGGTTTTCCACCTGCCGGTCCTTCGCCACCTGGTCGGGCCGCGCCGAAAAGTCGAACGGATCGCCCGGATCCCACACCGAGAAGATCAGCACCTTCCGCCCGCGCCCCAGATCCTGCATGCCGAAATAGCCCTTCTCGAATCCGGCCGTGCAGACGTACGTGCCCGGCTGGGTTTCGTCCACCCGCGCCTCGACGTGGAACCATTCCCCCTCCGGCACATGGTAGTTGAGGTGCACCGAGCGCGCGGCGATCCCCTCCAGTTCCTTGCCCGCCCGGGCGGAGGAGGAGGAGAGCAGCGCGATAATCAGGAGCGGGACCAGGGGGCGGATCGGTATCATGACGAATCGACGACGGGGGATTTAGGATTGTTCAATATTGCGGGCGGTTCCGGAAACATCGGTGCGGCCGCAGCCTCCACGGCCCGCGCGCATCACTCCGCCGGACGGGTGCGGCCGGCGGAGATGATCTGATCGATGCGGGCCTGCAGCCGCGTCAGGACGTCGGGATGCAGATCGGCGACGTCGGTCGTTTCACCGGGGTCCTTCGTCAGGTCGTAGAGCTGGTAGCCCCCGGCCTTCCTGCGGCCGCCGTGGCGGACGAGCTTCCAGCCGCCTTCGCGCAGGCCCAGGCCCTGCCCGCCGTTGTCCTGCTGGAGTAGGTACTCGCGGCCCTTCGCGTCGGCTTCCCCGAGCAGGACGCCGTGGAGGTCGAGACTGTCCAGGCAGGCTTGGGCGCCGGCGATCTTCCCGCCGGCCAGGGCGGCGAAGCTCGCGGCGAAGTCGACCGTGCAGACGATCCGATCCGACACGCCGGGCTGGATCCGCCCCTTCCATCTGGTGATGAAGGGAACGCGGGTGCCGCCCTCGAAGACGCTGTACTTGCCGCCGCGGTAGACGCCGGACGGCTTGTGCGAGCCGAGCAGCTCGACGGCCTGGTCCTTGTAGCCGTCGTCGAGCACGGGGCCGTTGTCGGAGCAGAGCACGACGAGGGTTTTTTCGGCGAGGCCGTGGCGCTCCAGCGTCTTCATCAGCTCGCCGACCTGCCAGTCGAATTCCACGATGGCGTCGCCGCGCGGGCCGAGGCCGCTCTTGCCGACGAAGCGCTCGTGCGGGGCGCGGGGCACGTGGATGTCGTGCGAGGCGTAGTAGAGGAAGAAGGGTCCGTCCTTGTGGGCCCCGATCCAGTTGTTGGCCTCGTTCACCCAGGCGTCGGCGAGATCCTGATCGCGGAAGCGGGCCTTCATGCCGCCGGTGTAGTAGCCGATGCGGCCGATGCCGTTGTGGATCGTCCCGTTGTGGCCGACGCTCCAGTCCATGGTGAGGGTGTTGCGGTGGGTGACGCCGGTCGGGTGGTCGGGCGACGGCGGTTTGTCACCCACCCACAGCGGGTCGGCGGGGTCGAGGTTGCGCACGCGGTGGTCGTCGACGAACACCTGCGGGACGCGGTCGTTGGTGGTGGGCAGGAGCAGGCAGTGGTCGAAGCCGATCTCGAGCGGGCCGGGCTTGAGTTCGCCGTTCCAGTCGGGCTGGTCCACGCCGAGGCCGAGGTGCCACTTGCCGATGGCCGCGGTGGCGTAGCCGGACTGCTTGAGCAGCGACGCGACGGTCTCGGTGCCGGGCGGGATGAGCGCCGGGGCGTTGGGCGGGGCGACGCCGGTGCCCTTGACGCGGAAGGCGTAGGTGCCGGTGAGCATGCGAGTAGCGCGTGGGCGTGCAGGTCGACGCGGGAGCAGTAGCCGCTGGTGCGGCGCAGGCCTTCAGCGGCTAGCCGGTCGATGTTGGGGGTCTGGACGGCGGAAGTCCCGTTGCAGGAGACGTCGCCGTAGCCGAGGTCGTCGGCGATGATGACCAGGATGTTGGGCTTCTCCGCGGCGGCCGCGCGCAGGAGGGCCGGCGCGGCGGCCAGCAGGAGGCAGGGAAGCAGGTGGCGAAGGGTCATGCGCGGCTCCGGGGTTGAGCGGGCATTTTGCAGGAAATGAAAGGAAAGGCAAGGGGGCGCGGCGGGGTGTTTTGGAGTACGGGAGCTTGATCCCGTTTTCCCCGGCCGGTTCTCGAACCGGGCGGTTCGCGACGGCAGGTCGGGTTCAAGAACCCTCCCTGAAAGCGGTTTCAAGAAACCGCACTCCAGATGCTTCCGGTCTCCCGACCGGCACCGTTCCCGGAGGGAACCCAGCCTGCAGCCGGTGGTTGAGCGAAGCGACACCACCGGGCAACGTCCCCCCGCCATCCCGCATCCTGGAGGGATGCCAGCGCAGTTCCCTCCACCGCCATGGAGCTTGCGGCTGCGCCAGAATTCCGGTGACCGGACACCGGGTGGTGTACGTTTTCCGGTGACCGGAACGCCCCTGCCCCGGGCTTTCGGAATGACAGGCTTCCTGGCGGGGGCGATGAACCGGACCGTCTCTGATGGTTCTTGAAACACGGGTGCGCCCACGTTGATCGCGTCGGCCGGAATGCACTTGCGTGGCTCCTGCCGCCGGGGATACCTTCCCGGCAGCAAAGGGCGATGGCGGAGCACCGCTCCTCCGGGTCGTATAACACCAAAGGCGACGGTCGCTTTTGTTTGTTAAATTCGACAGTCGTTCAATATTTATGTTGGTCACCTGAGTAAATGAAGACAATCGACGACATCACTAAAGCAGTGCGCGGTCAGCTATGCTGGGGTGTCACGTGGGGCAGCCAGTTGAACATGTCGATGAGTTTTGGAGATCCTCGTCTCAGAATCATTCGCGAACCCCATACGACCAAATCGAAGTCACCGCGGCTTCGCGAACTCGCACGTTACAGGACTATTAAAGTGTCGGGACGGTGGTGGTTGTGGATCTTCTGCGCTCATTGGACTCTCAGAGTCAGCGATCAGTTGACCGTCACCGATTCTTCCTCCGGGAAGAAGAAGATGATGGCAATGGCCCGTCTCGATGGACAAAGGCTTGTGGGGCTTCGAGTCAGCGCAGAGACCGGTGAGACAGAGTTCATATTCGACTTGGGGGCCAAACTGACGGCTTGGCGTTACGAGTTTGACGACTCGGACATCTGGACGCTGTACTACCCAAATGGGTTCGTGCTTGGCGTGAAGGGCAACGGAACCTATACATACGAGCTCGGCGACAAGCCCGCAGATGAGGAGCATCCGAAGAAGATCAAGACGCCCAACCACACCACCGACCGTATAGCTCACCCGCGACGGGTTCGCAAACGGTCAAGGTGAACGTTGGCTGCTCGACCGGGGCATCAACGCGCCATAGTTTCGTATGCATGAGAACCACCCTCAATATTGACGATGAAATACTCAAGCAGGCGTCGCGCCTGACCGGAGTGAGCGGGAAGTCGGCCCTGGTGCGCATGGGCTTGGAGGCGCTCATTGCGCGCAGCAGCGCACAACGGCTGGCCGCTCTTGGGGGGACGGAACCGCAAGCGCGCCATGTCCCGCGCCGACGAATGCTTCCCTGTCACGGGATTCCCTGCGAAAAGGGGACGCTCTTCTGAAGCGCACGAGGCTCCTGCCAAGTTGAACCGCACCCTCGGCGAAGCTCCCGGCGCTTCACGCGCGCACGAATTTCAGCAACGGAACCAGATCATGGCGATCCGCCGCGCGCAGGGCTTCGAGATACGTCCGGCGCATGACGCCGGGCTGGGTGAGCAGGTCGCCACCCCAGGTAAACCGCGGAGGTGATGAAGATTTTCCAGCGCTGTTCCCAGCGGTCCAGTTCGTGCCGCAGGGTGATGCGCGGGATCAGGCCCGCCATTTCGTCCCGATCCAATGGTGTCGCCCCCTCGGGAGCCTCAAACCCGTTCATCTTCATCCCAAAGCTGCGCGGGGGGACGACGGATGATCTCACTCACCATGTCGTCGAGCACCTCGCGATTCTCCGTGGAGGAGAGGGACTGGTCTTCCAAGGCCATGCTGCGGGCCGCACGGGAGAGGCGTACGGCGGCATGCTCGCGGGCGCGTTGACGCAGCGTTTCCTCCAGGCTCGACTTGGGCACTATCCCGTAGACCAGGATGCAGTCCATGGACTCCGCAACCCGGCGCAGGGTCTTCAGCGTGACCGCCCCTTCCTTTTCCGCCTGCTCGATGCGGGTGATCGCCTGCTGGCGAATACCCAGCCTGGCGGCGAGCTGTCGCGCGGACATCCCCAGGGCCTTGCGGATCGCCTGAATCCAGCCTTTGGCCGGAGGACTGGCGTTCCGAAGCGGAGAGAACCGATGCAGGGACGCATCAAGCTGCTGTCGCATCAATTTGGATGAGTTCATGTGGGGGAGTCTACTCGAAGTCCGGTTAAGAAACAACAAATATATTGTTTATCATGTATGATGTAACAACATATAAGCTGTGGAATATACAATGAAGACAACACATAAGTTGTAGAACAAATCAGATATAGCATCGCATCTATATGCATTTCAATTGTTTATAGTGCTACTTTAGCCTTCTACGAACACCTGAAGCTGCATCCTTGGCATCACCCTCCCCGTATTCTTCCACCTCCTGCCCGCCCTTTCCGCGCCAGGGGGTGGGTTGGTGAGTGGCCTTCCACGCGTTGTAGAGGCCTTGCAGGCGGGCGACGTCGTCCTTGCGATCGGGGGCGAGGTCCTTGGTCTCGCCGATGTCCGCGGCGAGATCGTAGAGCGCGGGGGTGCTCGGGGACTTGGCCAGAGGCACGACCAGCTTGAGGTCGCCGTCGCGCACGGCCCAGGCGTCGCCGTTCTTCCAGTACAGGGTTTGATGGGGGCGCCCCTTCTGCTTTCCGGTGACGAGCGGGATCAAGTTCACGCCGTCGAGCGGCCTGCCCGGGGACTGGTCGACGCCCGCCGCGGCCATGGCGGTGGGGAAGATATCGAGCGAGATGACCGGGGCGTCGATGACCTGCCCGACCGGCACGCGGGCCGGCCATTGCAGCGCGAAGGGGACGCGCATGCCGCCCTCCCAGCAACTGCCCTTGTGACCGTTCAGCGGTTTGTTGTCGTGGCCGGTGGCGCCACCGTTGTCGTTGAGGAAAATGACCAGCGTGTTGTCGAGCACCCCCTCCTTCTTCAACGTGTCGAGCACGGTGCCGACCGCCCGGTCGAGCGCGATGGTCATCGCGGCGATCTTGTTGCCGCCGGCGGCCTTGA
>JAXMHJ010000042.1:0-42859 GCA_046346795.1 Kiritimatiellia bacterium | reverse complement strand
GCCGCCCGGATGCGCGCCAGACGCCCGGGGGTCTGGCCGGACCAGTCCTCCATGATCTTTTTCATCGGCCAGCCCGGCACGGTCCAGACGAACTGCTCTTCGGGCGGCAACGCGCGGTTTTCGTCCACGACCTGCAGGGCGCCGTCGATCATTCCCGTGCGGTAGTGCCTGACCGTCTCGCTGGCGAGGTGCGTGTAGCCGATGTCAAAGTGCGATTTGTAGACCAGCACGATCTCCTCGAGATTCGGAAAGGCGGTGTACAGCCGGGCGGGCGTCGCGGCGGCGAGGGTCGCGGCGCTGTGCACGTTGATCTCGGTGAAGAAGGTGTTGCTGTACGTCTCCCCGGGCGCTTCCCTGCCCTTCAGCAGCGGCGACATCGTCGGCTTGACCACGAACAGCAGGTGCCGGTACCCGCCGATGTCCGCGCCGGTGGAGTCCGCGATCCGCACCGCGTGCGGGCGGTTGCCCCACTCGCGCCCGGTGGCGTTGGGCCGGCTGTCCACCTCGGCGATCTTCGTCCAGCCGGCGGGGTCCGCCGGATCGGGCTGTCCGGCCGCGCTGCCATAGACCGTGTAGACCTGCGGCGTGCGGCCGCCCTGGTCGACGTCCCAGGTGTGGTAGGAATAGGTGTCGATCCGGCGGATCGGCTGTGTCTTCCCGAGATCCAGTGTGAAGGCCCCGCCGTCCAGGCAGGTGTTGTCGAAGAACACCACCTCCTCCGTGGTGCCGGCGTTGACATTCACCAGGCCGTTGACGAGGGCTTCGGGCGGCTGGCTGTTCGGATGCAACCGGCCGGCGACGACACGCAGGGTCGCGCCGCTGGCCAGGCTTTTTTCCGCGGGGGCGCTCATCCCCGGGAACCACCACCGCCCCTCCCGGATCTCACCGTACCCGGATTGGACCGTCAGGCCGGCCCGCGCGGAATACGTCGCCAGCGCCATCAGCAGCAGAATCGTCGGTATTGTTTTCATCGTGCGGGTTCCCCTCGGTCGAGGAGGAAGGAGGCGGGGGCGTAGGGATCGAGCGGAAAGCTCAGCTTTCCGCCGCGGACCGGCAGGGGCGGCCCCGTGATTTCACCCCGCAGGTCCACGGGGGTCGCCGAGCCGAATCGCCCGGGGACCGTGAGGACCAGTTCCCCACCCACCCCGCTCTGTTCCCACACCCGCAGCAGCGTGCCCTCCCCGTCCGGATTCGCGCCGAACGCGGTGACCAGCACGCCGGGACGCGACACGGAAACACCGGCCTGGGTCGCGGGCAGCGCACCCGCGGGACCCTCGGCTGCGGCTGCGATCAACGGCAGGCGCGCCTCGCACGCCGGGACGATGAGATCGGTTGTCGGCCAGACGCTCACCCGGCTGTTCCAGGAGCCGTCGATCCACTCCGGGAAGTTGGTGTGCCATTCGTTGTTGTACAGGTTCACGAAAACGGCCGGCTTCCGTGGCGTGTCGTCGAGCGAATACCTCCACAGCCCCGGCTCACCCAGGCTCACGCACGGCGAGTCCACCGGGCACAGGCCGACTCCGGCGCCGTCACCTCCGGCGATGGTGAGTCCGCCGTTGAGGCAGATGAGGTCCTTGTTGGCGCCCCGCACAATGTCCCTGGAGGGGTCGATCGGTCCGGCGAGCCGTCCGAGTTTGAATTGCGGATGCTCGACGGCAAAGGGGAAACACAGCCAGCCGCCCTCGGGAATCGGGTCGGCGGTCTTTTCGGTGACGCGCCACTCGAATTCCACCGCAGGCCGGAGGCGGGAAAAGGTGATGACCATGTTCATCCCCTTGGCGAGCCCCAGGGTGTCGGTCGCGGTCAGCGTGGCGGTGTCGGCGATTTCGCCGGGTTGAATCGCGATGCTCCACGACGGCGGCGTGAGGGCGGCGTACACCAGGTCCTTGGGCGTCGTGGATTTGATGAAAGCACCGGCGCAACCACCCGGCGGGCGGGCATACAGCATGATCCACTCCTGCATGCGCCTGGCATCGAAGCGTTCATGCAGAAACTGCCCCAGGGCGTAGGGGCTGGAGGCGTCCACCAGCTCCCGCCCGGTTTTCTTTTCAACCAGGGAGGCGATGCCGCCGCGTTTGAGATCGAACTTCACCTGGTAATACGTCGTGTCGAGGGTCGTCGCGTGCGTCGGGGCGGGCGGGTCCGGCTTCTCCGGCGGAAGAGCCACCACTTTGTAGCCACTGGCGGGGACGTCCTCGGCATGGATCAGGCGGCCCGCGACCTCGACCGTCCCGCTGCGGGGCCAGGGCAGACCGTTGTACACGACGGCCCGGGGACCGGCGCCTCCGACGGCCTGTGCGAGTTGTTCCAGCCGGGAACCGAGCTCCCGGTTGACGATCTCGACCTGCTTGCGGGCGAAGTCCCGCTTCGCCTCGAACGTGTGCTCATACACCTCGTACTTCCCGTCTTCGCGGGCCTTCCGCCATTCCTGCCCGTAGAGGTCCCGGGGCGTCCGGCTGTTCCAGGCCCCCATGTTCGGGGCGGCGGGTCCGAAGGTATGCTCGCCGTACAGGTTGCTTTGTTCGTAGGCGTCCGCCAGCGCCGGGGCCACGGAGGCGACGTCCAGCCCCCACAGGCGGAGTTGCGTGTCGAGGACTTCCAGCGCCGGCTGGAACGGCCGGATGGCATGGGAGATCTTCGTTTCCACCGGCATCGAGCCGAATCCGTGGATCCATGTGTCCGGCATGTCTCCGCGCACCACGGGCAGCTCCGGCGCTTCCTCGATCAAGGCGCGCGCGAAATCGTCGAGCGTGCCCAGATGAACCCGGACGCCGGGCAGGACCTTTTCGGCCTGCCGACGCAGTTGCTCCACCTCCGCCTGCGTGGGCGGACCGTGGTTGTCGCCGGTCATGATCATGGCGAGGTAGTTCCGGGCCGGCCAGTTGCGGGGCGGGAAGATGCCCGACCCGTACTCGGGCGTGAAATTGCAGAGAACGCGCGAACCATCCGGCCCCTCCCACCAGAACAGCGGCGGCACGGCGAGGTGCCCGCTGTTCCCATTGCATCCCAGTTGGAGGAAACGAACCCCGGAGTGTTTCAGCACCGTCGGCCACGCCCAGGAATGGCAGGGCACGTCCGTCATCTTGGCGGCGATGGGCAGCGGCCGGCCATACCGGCGGGCGATCTGCGACGCATAGCCCAGCCCCCGCACCAGATCCTCCAGATCCAGCGTTTCGGTTTGCAGACTGAACGGGATCGCGCCGATTCCGAGCGCGCCCTCGCGCACCGCCTGCTCGATGCGCACCCTGCGCTCCGGGTCCTGTTGCGGCCCGAGAACATGTTTGAGCGGCCAGCCGGCCAGCATCCAGGCAAACCGCTTTTCGGCGGGCAAACCCCGATCCGCTTCGATGTTTTTCAGCGCAATATCCATCATGTTGACCCGGAACTTGCGCAGCACCCCCTCGATGGTGTCGGTGTAGCCGATGTCGCAATGCGTCTTGAACGTCACCCACACATCCGTGATTTTCACCGGCTGGACGACGGTCGCGTCGCCGGCCCGGGCGAGCGTTTCCGCGGTGTGGACGTCGATCTCGGAAAAGAGCGTGTTGGTGAGTCCGGGGGTGCCCTGCCGGGGTGACCGTGTCGCCTTGACCTCAAACCGCAGGAATCGGAAATCCCCCAGCTTGCCGGTGGAATCCTGGATGACGACGCCGTGCTGGCCGTTCCATTTTTCGCCGGTCTGGTTGGGTCGCGTGTCCACGGCCGCGAGATTCGTCCACGCCGCCCCGTCGGCGCTGCCGGAAAGCGCGTACACCTGCGGGCCGCGCGAACCGTCGTCGACGTTCCACTCGTGCCAGGAATAGGTCGCGACCGCCGCCACCGCCTGCACGCGCCCCAGATCAAGGGTGACCACACCCCCGTCGGCGTTGGCGTTGCTCAGCAGCACACCTTCGGTCAGATCCAGACTGTCCCCCGGCAGCCGCCCGTTCACCAGGGCCTCCGGGCCGGCTCCCTGCGGTTCCCACGAGTTGCCTTCCAGGGTCACCCGGGCGCCCTGCGCGACATCCGACCTGGACGGCCCCGGGACGGTGGTGAATTTCCAGGCCGGGCCGGCCGGATTAAGTTGTTCCGTCTTGATCGTGACTTCAGCGGAAGCGGCGCCGGCCAGCATCAGCAGCGCCCCGAGGGTGCATGCGCGTTGCAGTTTCATGGTTAGAATTTCCTCACCTTGAGTTGATATCCGATGCGTTCCTGGGCTCCGACGTCCATGCCGTGGATCTTCCAGGCGTCGCCGTCCCGCCTGATGTTGAAGGCGGCTTCATACCCGTTGACGCGGGTGTGGATGTGCCCCCAGTGCTCGACGGTTCCGGTGACCTGCCATTTGATCCGCGCGGTGAACTCGCCGCTGTTGATCCCCTCGATCCTGACTTCCTGAGGATCGACCTCGTCCACGCGAGAGACCGCCCCGCCCTGCTCGGCCATGAGCAAACCGGCGCGGATCTTCAGATACGTCTCCGCGAGCAGATCCCCTTCCACACTGCGGGCGAGGGCGTCGTAGACCAGTTTCTCCTCCCGGTAGTCGAAGGCCCGGTAGATGTTCCGCAACAGCGTCCCGGCCAGGCTGGCGCGCGTCTTCTCATCGGGATCCACCGCCCGCACCGGTGCGATCTCCGGCAGGGCCGGAAGCCCCGGGTTCCGCCAGGTGTAGACGGGTTTGTAGGTGGTGAACAGGTTGCGCTTTCCCTCCGCGCCGGAAAACACCGCCGCGCGCGCGCTGAGCACCTGGTCGTTGAACAGGTCCCAGGTGACGTCCATCTGCCGGGGCAGCCCCTTGGTGCTGTAGGCAAGGATGACCCCGACGCGGGCGGTCCAGGCGCTGAGCCGGCTGGGTTCGGCCCGGGCGGCGAAATCCTTGAAGTCCACGCCGTAAAAATCCAGACGCTGGACGACCGGCGCCACCTCCAGTCCGTCGATCAACACCTTGTTGTGCTTTTGGAAAAACTCCCGGAGCGGGGCGGCCGCGGCCTTCTGCTCGTCCACTTCGATGAAATCCTTGTTCGCGCGCGCCACCGGCAGCCAGGACTCCAGCGTGAGCAGGGGGAGGAGGACCTCGACGCGCACCTCCGCCGGCTCGATGTAGATGAATCCATAGACGGCGCCGTAGCTCTCGATGCCCATGTTTTTTGGCGGGGCGGGAGCGATCCCGGAGGCCGCGGCGGGCGCCCCGGCAACGACGGAATTTCCCCAGTCGAATTCGCATGTCTCCACGTTGCCCTCGCCGGTCAGCACCACGTCCGGCAGCGCTTCGCGCCCGGCCTGGCGCACGGTCATCTGGAGGATGGACGGAAGAAAGGCGCCGTTTTCCGTGCCGATCTTCTGCTGAAAGGTCAGGTAATCGGGTGGTTGCGTGAGCGGAAACTGCAGATGGTAGGCCACCTTCACGCTCATCAACTCGTCCGCCATCAGCCCCTTCTCCGGGATCTCGGGAACTCGACGCATTCGACCTTTCCGGTCAGGGAGGAGCCCGTCGCGGTTGCGTACCATGAAATCCCGCAGCAGCATGCCGCCATGACGCCGGATGCCCTCCTGCAGGTCGGCCCGGGCGATGTGAAAATCCGGCCCGGCCGAATAGCCGTAAAGCAGCACGAAATCCTCGCACATCACCTCCACGCGGGCCGTGACCTGGTTGGTGTGCACCTCGACGGCGGCCGCGTTCACGGAAATCGGATGGGCGGAAACCCCGCGGGCCAGCGCAAGCGCGGCCAGCGCCGCGGGCAGGCGCATGTTCACCGCTCGATCCTCAGCGCAACGAGGCTCCCCGCGGACACGGGAATCAGCGCCGGGGCAGCGGCCCCCGCCTGCTCGGTGACGTCCGTGTAGGTCACCCGCGCGCCGGCGGGCACGGTGATTTTCGCCGACTCGTCCCGGCCCGAGATTCCATGCAGACGGACGATCCACGCCTTCCCGTCCGTGCCGGGCTTGAGGGCGGTGACGACCACCCCGGCCGGCTCGACCCGCAGGAGCGGGGCTGCCGGCGACGCGCCGACGGCGGGAGTGACCAGGAGTTGCCGGGTGCTCTCCGCCCCGAAGTGCTCGGCCGCCACGGGGTCGTAGCCCTTGTGCGGGCGGACCGCATACCGGAAGGGAGTCGGTCCTTCCTGATCCGCCTTGTAATTCGTGTGCCAGTGGTTGTTCATCACCCACGAGTACAGGCGGGGGGACGCCGCGATCGTCTTCAGGTAGGCGTTCGGGTTTGGCTGGCCGCGCAGCAGATTCGCGGTGAGACCGCCCATCTCGACCAGCGGAGCGTCCGTGGTGCTCCAGGTGACGCCATGGGTGGTGTTGGCAACGTCCACCCACCGCTCGATGGAGAACCAGTTCTTGCAGGCGCCGGGAATCTGGTCCTTTTCCGGCTCGGTCACGGCGAGTGGACTGTTCATGCGCACGGTGGCGTCCGGCACGTTGAACTCAAACCCGATGTGCACGCCCTCGGGCTGCCGGACCGGCAGCTTGTCGACCACGTTGGAGAACTCCACGCGGTCAAGCCCGTCCACGACGCGGATGTCGCGCACGAGCTTCGCGCAGCCGGGCGCGTCGGACTCCACGCGCAGGGCCGCCACCAGCGGACCGTTCTCCAGCACGGTGATCTTCACCGGGCCGTTCGGCTTCGCGTCCGCCACGTTGGCGCCGGGCAGGTAGAGGTAGCTGTTGACGTTTCCGCCGACCAGTTCCGCGTCGATCCCGGCGCGGCGCAGGCTGGTCACCGCCCCCGTGGTCTCGTCCAGGCGGACGGAGAGCAGCGGGGTGGTCAGGGTTGCGGCCGCGGCGACCGCCCGGCCGGAAGGCGTCGCGATCCCCTGCTCCACCCGGTAACGCCGCGCCCCGAACGCCGGGACGTCGGCGGCCAGGAAGGCCAGCCGTCCGTTGGAGAGACGCTGGCTCGGCACCATCGCGCCGGCCTCGTCGCGGACGATGTTCCCGGACGTCCCCTCCGGCAGCTCGGCCAGGTCGGTGCGCGCCCAGGAGAAGGTGTTGAACACGTCGAAGGCGCCCGTCACGGCGGCGGCCTCACCGGGGGCCAGCGCGCGCGCCAGCAGGTTGGTCGAGCGGGACGAGGCTTCCAGCGCGTAGCCCTGCTTGTACTTCCACTGGCCCCTCACGAAGTCGATGTCGGGCTGGCTGACGCTGTTGTGGGCGCCCCAGGTGTGCTCGCTGTACATCGCGGCCTTCTTCCACGCGGCGTCGAAATCCGCGGAGGGGAACGGACCGGGGTTGCGCATCGCCCAGAGGGCCTCCGCCTGCAGGAGCCGGTCGGCCGTCCCGCGGTTCAGCCCGGTCTCCCGCGAGGACGAACCGGCCCCGTCCTCCCAATACGGGGTGAAATCCCCGCGAAAGCTGGGGATCTGGTCGCCATAGCGTTTCTCGAACGCGTGGAACATCTCGCTCGTCGTGGCGATGATCAGCTTCGGATAGGCGTACTTCCGGTTCCAATCCTGCACCTCCCGGATCACCCGCTCGTCGGCGCTGCCGTTGTCGCCCTTCGACCAGCGGATGTGGGTGATGTCGTAGGGATAGCCCTTCTCCTCGAGCTGCTTGATGTCGCGGATCACCGCGTCGGTCACGTGGTCCATCGTGTGGCCGTAGGCGTAGCCGAAAAAGGACGACCAGTAGAGCACGCGGTCCTTTCCGTTCGGCCCGACCCACCAGAAGGGCTTGTCCTCCCAGGTCACGCGGGTCCAGCCGATGCGGTCGATGTAGTTGGGGCCGTTGGAGACATACTTCACGCCGGCCTGGTTGAGGGCCGGGATCAGGCCCCAGGTGAGGCCGGGCACGTCGCTGATCATCATCGAATCGACGGTCACGCCGCACTTCCGGCCGAAATTCACCGCGTAGGCAAGCTGATGGACCAGTTCCTCGCCCCGGGCCAGACCGGTCAGGAGGTTCCCGTACATCGCGTCCACGCCGATGATTCCGTCGCGCACCGCCTGCTCGAAGGCCGCCCACTGATCCGGCGTCGCGATGCGCGCGAACTGGTCGGCCACCCACTGAACCTCGAGGTTCCACTTGAAGCGAGCGCCCTCTGGCAGCGCCCGGTTGGCGGGCACCAGTTCCAGCGCGCGCAGGACGTTCTGCGCCTGCTTGCGTTCGATTTCCGGCTGCAGGTGCGTGTACCCGATGTCCACATGGGAATGCATCAGGATGTACATCTCCCACCGGCGCGCCTCGGGCACATCCACGGTGCGGGTCAGTTCCGTCCTGCCCGCGTGCAGCGTGATTTTGGCCGTACAGGCGTTGGTCACCGCGGCCGGCAGCAGCAGGGTGGTGCCGGCCAGACCGCGCGGAGCGGCGGGGATCGCCGTGGTTTCCTTGACGCCGTCGCAGTCCACCTCCAGGCGGGCGGCCTCGTACAGCCTGGGGCCCTCGAACATGATGACGACCTCCCGGCCCGCCTGTCCGTCCGGGCGGTAGCCGTAAAAGGACCGCGGGGCGCATTGAAGGCCGGTCGGCGCCGGATATTCGGCGACCTCGCGGCGGGTCAGGAACCGCACCTCGCTCAGCCCGTAGCAGTCGCCTCCGAAATTGGAGTAAGCTGCTAGGATGATGGAGGAGACGGGCTTCTCCGTTCCCGGCTGAATGGCCACGGCCGCACCGGTTCCGCCGGGCAGCTCCGCCGGGCTGGAGGTCCAGGACGTCCCGTCCGGGCTCGTGAACACGCAGGTCTTGTTGAATCCCCGGTTGGTGAGACCGGCCTGATTGTGGTTCCAGACGAGAATTTCGGAGACCGGCTGCGGCGTGGCGAAGTCGAAGCGGACCCAGGCCGGGAACTCCGGCAGCCCCGCGGCGGGCCGGCTGGCGGCGGGATTGACATTCGAGTGCCACATGGTCTGCGCACCGCCCGCGTTGTCGTGCAGGTCGCCTGACAGACCGGAGCCGTCGATCAGATGTTGTTCCGACTGATCCTTCGAGTACGTCGAGGAAGCGGTCACCTTGATGGCGGATGCCGGAAGTTCATCTTCGATGAAGACCGCCCGGCTGGCGGCGGGGAGGACGAGGAACAGGGCGAGGGCGATCTGGGGTTTCATGAGCTGGAATACTCCCGGTTTACTGGTTGTCTTGAGCAGTCGTCAGGACGCAGCCGCCCTGGGACGAACATGGACCGCAGCATAGCGCGGGATCGGTGGTCAGGTCCATACACGATGACGCATTTATTTTTAGTGAATGCGCATTCTACTTCAGTTGATCCGCGAAAGACGCGAAACGAAATGCATTTCGAATCCCGGCCAACGAAGCGGTGGCGCACCGGGGGGACGCGATCATTCCATGAATTTCCTCTTTCACGCCCATGCGCGCCGAGTTCACTTCCGCCGACCTGAAGTCGGCGGAAGAACCCGAAGAAGCGGGCGTGAATTTTTCGGCGCAGCCGCAGGCTCCACGGCCCGGTGATGCTACCAGACCTTCCACTTTTCGCGGACGGGGCGCGTCAGCATTTTGGCGGCTTCGGCGTCGCCGATGATCTCCTCTTTCGCGGGATCCCACTGGATGACGCGGCCGGTGCGGGCGGCGATGGTGGCGAGATGGGGAATGGCGTCGCAGCGGATGGCCATCTCCACCGGGCAGATGGTTTCCTGGCGCGACTTGACGCAGTCGATGAAGTTGCGGTTGTGCTCCGGGGAGACGGGCAACTGCTCGTCGGACGGCTTGAACTCCTGCTTCCAGACGGCCTGGTTGCTGGCGCAGAAGCCCATCGCGTCGCTGATCAGCCCTCGCTGCCGCGGAAGATGACGCCGTCACCGTCGTGCCATTTGCGGCCGAGGCTGTCGCCGACGACCTCCGGGCGGTGCGGCAGTCCATCAGGCGCATCTTGACGCCGTTGGCGAAGTCGCAGTTCATCCCACCGGAGCCCAGGGTGCGGAAAATCCCCTCGTCGGGCACCAGGCCGGTTCCTGGTAGCGGACAGGACTCTTGAGGCCGCCGTCCTTTGTATTGGCCCACTGGACCAGCCCCAGTTCATGGATGGCGCAGCCGGCGATGAAGCCGAGCGAGGTCTCGGGGCAGTGGTAACCGCCCCAGCAGGTCGCCCGGTCGACGGTGTAGGGCACCATATCGGACGGGCCCATCCAGGCGTCGAAATCGAGGTCCGCCGGGACGGAAACCGCCTCCGACCGATCCGTAGGGCTTCACGTTGTAGGCGCCCATGTCGTAAGGAAGGTTGTCCGGCTCCAGGCCTCGATGCGCTCCAGCTTGCCGATGTAGCCGTTGCGGACGAGCTGGATCATCTGCCGGTAGCGTCCGTGCGGGCCGCCGGAACGGTACTGGGTGCCGAACTGGAAGATCCGCTGCTTCTCCTTCACGACCTGGCGCAGGATTTTGGTCAGGCTGTAGTCGAGCGACAGCGGCTTCTGGCAATAGACGTCCTTGCCGGCCTTCGCGGCGGCGATGGACATGGGGGTGTGCCAGTTGTCGTGCGCGCCGACGATGACGGCGTCGACGTCCGGCCGGGCCAGGATCTCCCGGAAGTCCGCGTGCACGGTCACGGCGTTCTTGTCCCCGTAATGCTGGTTGAGCCGGGCCGCCTGTCCCTCGCGCCGGCTCTTGTAGGCGTCGGCCACCGCGACGATGCGCACGTCGGACATCGGCATCAAGGTGGGGATGTGATAGTTGCCGCCGATGTTGCCGCAGCCGATCTGGGCGACGTTGACCCGGTTGCCGGGGGCGTCGGCGCCGAACAGCGGGGTGGTCATGATGTTGGGCACGCCGAAGACCACGCTGGCGCCGGCGGCGCGGGTGAGGAAGCGGCGGCGGGAGATGGCCGGGCGGCCGGGATGGGACGGGGTGTTCATGGGGATGGGTTGCTCCGGTTGGATGTCAGGGTTGGAAAAGGGAATCAGGCCAGCCATTTGGCCAGCGCACGGGTCAGGAAGGCGAGACTGCGCTTCGCCTCGTCGATCTTGCCGCACTCCACGCTGAGGAAAATCTCGCGGTCGACCGGCTCGAGGATCCTGGCCACGCGCTCCCATTCCACCACCCCCTCGCCGCAGGCGCAGCCGACCGGCGTGCCGGTGACCTTCCCGCGCTCCTCGGCGCCGTGGGCCATGGAGATGTCCTTGGCGTGGATGTGGAAGACGCGGTCACGGACGCGCTGCAGGCCCTCGTAGGGATCCTCGATGCCGGCCAGGTAGCTGTTGCCGGTGTCCCAGTTGACCTGGATCCAGGGCGATTGGACGAGGTCGGCGATCTTGAGCAGTCCGCCGGTGGTCTTGGTGTAGACGCCGTGGGGCTCGATGCAGAGGAACTTGCGGTGGCGAGCGCAGACCTGGGCGATGCGCGTCAGCGTGTAGCGCATGGTGTCGTGGGCGAAGTCGTCGTCCATCCACCCCGGCTTGACCATCTCGTCGGAGTTGAGGAAGTCGCAGCCGACGATGGACGCCAGCACGGCGGCGCGCGTCAGGCGGGCCACCGCCGCCTCGGGTTTCATCAGGGGCGAGTGGGCCGAGAGGCTAGACACGCGCACGCCGTACCGGTCGCAGATCTCCTTCATCAGCAGGGGGTCCTCCTCCATCGAGAAGGAGTGGAAGTAGTTCACCTCGCTGAGCAGCTCCCAGCCGGTGTGGACCATCGGTTCGACCCAGCGGTAGCCGAGTTCGGAGGCGATCTTCACGCCCGCCTCGAAGGACTTGTCGGCGGAGCGGCAGAATTCCATGTTGAGGGAGATCTTGAATCGGGCCATGGGAGTCGGAGGGGTTGGGGTTCGGGTTGCGGGGAGGTTCGCACTATGAACCCGGCGAATCCGGTTGTCTTCCCGCCATTGCCACTGGTAAATTTTGATAATGAAGAAACGC
Source organism: Kiritimatiellia bacterium (assembly GCA_046346795.1). Lineage (GTDB taxonomy): Bacteria > Verrucomicrobiota > Kiritimatiellia > SS1-B-03-39 > UBA6053 > JAXMHJ01. The sequence goes on along the minus strand of JAXMHJ010000042.1, from coordinate 31,079 downwards.
GCCCCCCTCTTCCACGACTCCGACCGGGTCCACCGGGCCGACACCTGCGATCCGCTGGTGGCGGCCGCGGCCGCGGGCGAGGTGCGCCTGGAGGCCCTGGTGCGCGGCACCTATCCGGGACGTCCCATGCCGGCGGGGGTGCTGCCCCAGGTCAGCACGATCGGCTTCTGGGACGCCGCCCGCGACCAGGCCTGGGGCCTCGGCGAACACCGCAACGAGGGGATCGAGATCACCTACCTGGACAACGGCCGGCTGGGTTTCGTCGTCGACGGACGTTCCCATCCCCTCTCCGCGGGCCGGCTCACGGTCACCCGTCCCTGGCAGCCGCACAGCGTCGGCGACCCGAACGTCGCCGCCAGCCGCCTCTACTGGATCATTCTCGACCTCGGCGTGCGCCAGCCGCACCAGGCCTGGAACTGGCCGCCGTGGCTGGTATTGTCGCGCCCGGACCTCCGGGAGCTGACCTCGTTGCTGCGCGGGAATGAAAACCCGGTCTGGCCGGGCACGGCGGAAATCGGGCGGTGTTTCGCCGAACTGGGCCGCCTGATCGAGTCCTCCCGCGTCCGCCCGCTGCAGTCCTCCCGCCTGACCCTGCTGGCCAACGAGGTGCTGGTCTGCCTGCTGGAGGTGCTGCGTGCGCAGAATCCCCGGCGCAAGGCCTCGTTGATGCTCGGGGAGCGGAGCGTGTCGATGCTGCTGGCGCGACTGCGGGACGAGTTGGACGCCCCGTGGACGCTCGACCGGATGGCGGAGGAGGCCGGGCTGGCGCGCACCCGCTTCGGCCATCACTGCCGCAGGCTCACCAACCTGTCGCCGATGGCCTATCTCCAGCAGCAGCGGGTGGAGAAGGCCAAAACGATGCTGGCGGCCGGACACGCGTCCGTCACCGACATCGCCCTGGACTGCGGCTTCGGGTCCAGCGCGTATTTCTCCAGCGTGTTCCGCCGCCACGTCCACTGTTCGCCGAGTGAATACCAGGCGGGACGACGCGGGAAATCCCAGGGGTCCAGGGAGGCGCCCACGCGGTAGAAGATGAGCGGGGCTGGCAGCGTGGCATCTTCCGCGCTCAGGCTGGAGGCCGCCTTCAACCGGCAGCAATCCCCCTTTTCCGCCTGCCCAGCACCCGCAGGAGGAGTCCGCCGGCGACCAGCAAGCCGGCGGAGGCGGGTTCGGGAATGGTCGCGGTGAGATGATAGTGGAACAGCAGGTTGCCGCTATCGGTCTCGTACTCGAGATAGTAGGTGTTCTGCGGAATGTCGGTGAGGGGGTTCAGGGTGGACATGCCGAGGGTGCCGACGACCGATCCACTGCCGGGGGCGGCGCTGAAGCCGATGTAGTCGCTGACGACCCCGGTGAAGGTTTCGAAGGTGCCGTTGAGCGCGGTCGCGTCGATCAGGATCAGGGTTCCGGCCCCGTCCACGCCGAAGGAGGAGGGACGGAAGAAGAACGGATTGAACTCGAAGACCAGGGTGTTGTCCGCGCTGGAGAGGTCCAGCGATCCGGCGAGCTGGAACTGGTCGTAGCGCATGCCGAGGCTGCCATAGGTGAGCCCGAGGTCCAGGGTTCCCCCGGCCGGCACCGCCAGGGAAGCCATGCCGGTGACGCTGACGATGCGGCCCTCATACACCGGCAGGGCGCTGAGTGAGCTGCCCGGGGCGCGGCGGTCGGTCGACCCGGAGCTGCCCGAGGCGTCGGTCTGCATGGTGATCGTGCCCGCGCTCCAGTTGAAGGCCGACCCGCCGGCGACGGAGAGGCCGTTGGTGCGCAGGGTGCCCGCGTCGAGGTTGACGGTTCCGCTGATGATGTCGACCGACGATCCGCGCACCTGGGTGGAGGTGCCGATGTTGAACGTCGCCCCCCCGCTGACCTGGATCACGCCCGCATTGTTGATGCTTCCGGACGGAGTGACATTCCACGTGCCTTCCGTGATGAAGATGTTGCTGTTCCAGGCGCCGGTGGCGGACTGGTTGTACGTGCCGGCGCCGACCTTGATCAGGGTGGCGGAGGAGCCGCCGCCGGAGATGGGTGCGGTGTGCGTCACCGTGCCGGCGACCGTCAGCGTGGAGAAGTTGTCCGCCAGGATCAGGCCGCGTTCGAACGAGTAGGCTCCGGCGCCGGTGATGGAGAGGCCGGCCGGGCCGGAGAACAGGATGTCGCCGACGCCCATGCCCAGGGGCTGGGCCACGCCGGCGGTGGTGACGGAGGATACGGCCAGGGTGCCGTTGTTGACCTCGACGCCGCCGGAGAAGGTGTTGTTTCCGGTGAGGGTCTGCGTACCGCCGCCGCGCTTGAGCAGCGAGGCGTTGACCCCCGAGAGGATGCCTCCGTAGGTGGCGGATCCGTCGTTGTTCCCCGTGGTCACGCAAGGCCGCCGGAGGCCATGCCGGCGTTGGCCTCCGGAGAGCCCTTCGCCGGCGAGCAGGCCGACTCCGCGTCGACTGGGTGATCTGGAGCGCGGTGGCGAGGTCGGCCATGTCCACCGTGGACAGGTCGCCGATGGCGGAGCCGCCCTGGGCGACCAGGATGCCGTTGCCGACCGTCGTGGTGCCGCGGTTGGAATTGACGCCCGAGAACACCTGCGTGCCGGTGCCGGTCTTGGTGATGCGAAGGCCGGAGGTGGCGCTGGCCTCGCCGATGTTGCCGCTGAAGGTGGCGGAGGCGTTGCCGCCCCCGATCGTCAGGCGGGGACCGGTGGTTCCCCCCTCCTGTTGGGACCAGATGCTTCCGGACCCGCTCAGGCCGCCGATGACCTCGTCCACCAGGAAATTGCCGAAGACGTCGATCCATCGCCGGCATAAAGGTGGGCGCCGGGGTCGATGGTGACCGGCACGGTGTCGCCGATCGCGTTGACATCGCGGTCCAGCCAGAACTTGGCGTTGTTGACCAACTGAATCGACCCGCTGGTGGCTGATCCGTCGCCGCGGAAGATGACGCGGTTCTCATAGGCGTTGCCACCGCCCGGACCGTCGATTTCCCCACAACCCCGCCCCGGTCTTCATGCTGTTGATCGCATAGGCGTTGTTGCCGCCGGACGTTCAGGCGAACCGTGGTGGCATTGGCAACCGACGACGAGGCGAACCCGGAGGTGTTCAAGGCGCACCAGTGCTCCCTGGTTGACGGTGGTGGGGCTCCGTAGGTGCCGCCACCGGACAGGGTCTGCGTTTTCGAGCCGCTCTTGGTCAGCGCGAGTGCTCCCGTTGGAACCGTTGCGCAAGCCGGCGAAGCTATTGCTGGCGAAGGCGTAGGAACCGCTTCCGTTGAGCAGGAGCGTGGACATGCCGCTGTTCACCGGTCCGAATTCGCTGTTCTGCACGATGCCATACCCGGCCGCATCGACCAGACCGGCCAGCGTTTGCGTCGTGCCGTTCAGCTCCATGCGCGCGACATAGTTGAACGTTCCGCCGAAGGTCAGGACCGAGCCCCCGGCGAACTGGTTGCTGGCGGTCGCGTAGACGAGGGTGTTGTTGCTGGCATTGCCCGGCGAAATCGAGAGATGCCCGACCGCCGCCGTGTCCGCGCTCTTGGAGAGGACCAGGGTGCCCCGGTTCACGGTCGAGCCGCCGGTGAAGGTGTTGGCGGAGGTCCCGCTGAAGGTGACGTTGTTGACTCCGTCATCCACGACCGTGCTCCAGGAACCGGATCCACTGATGACCCCGCTGAGGTTCACCGCGCCCGAGCCGTTGCCGTAATGGCCGATGAGCGAGTTGGTGGACGCGGTCAGGGTCACCGGCCCGGAAAAGGTCATGTTGGGGGCCTGGGTGCCGAGGCGTCCGCCGCTGAGCACCAGGGGATTGGCAAAGGTCGAAGGCGTGGTGCTGCCGTTGTCGGCCGTCAGAACGCCGCCCGCGCTGAGGGTCACCGTGCCGGTGCCCAGCAGATTGGCGGCGTTGGACCGGAGCTGCGCAAACCCGGTGCCGGCGCCTGCTCCGCCGATGGTGACGGGGCCGGAATAGGAGCTGCTGGACGAGGTCAACAGCCACTGCTTGAGGGCACCCGAGGAGCTGAGCAGGGTGAGCGGGCCGGAACCGGTGAACGAACCGCCGAAAAAGGCGAATCCGCTGGTGAGATCGAGCGTGCCACCCGCGGCCCCGACCGTGATGGTGCGGTTGAATTTGGCGCCTCCATCCGACCCGTTGTTGCCGCCGGTGTAGCGCAGCGTGCCGCCGTCCAGGGTCAGGGCGGTGCCGGCGCCGATGCCGGAGTTGGAACCGTTGGCGGCAAGGCTGTCGGTGCTGAGTATTCCTCCGCTGATCGTGGTCGACCCCGTATAGCTGATGCCGCCACCGGTCATGACCTGCGTGCCCGCGCCGGTCTTGACCAGGTGGAGCACGCCCCCCGAGTTCACGGTGTCATAGTTCCGGATGAGGCCGTTGAACGAGGTGGTGCCGGACCCGTTGATCGTCAGGGTGGCGTCCGTCGCGGAGCCGACGCCCAGGCCGCCGTTCTGCACCACGCCCGACCCGGTGCTCCCGGACAGGCCCGCGAGGGTCTGGCTGGTCCCCAGCAGGTCGAAGCGCGTCCAGTTGCTCGCGGCGTTGGTGAAGTTCAACACCACCCCGGGCGCAAACTGCCCGGACTGCTGCATGCGCAGGTTGGGCTGGTTGGTGTTCCCCGCCCCGAGATTCACCGCTCCGCTGACGGCGTAAGCGCCGCCCGTTTTGCCGAAATACACAATTCCCCCGTCCACCGTGGTGATGCCGGCGTGGGTGTTGGAGGACGCGCCGTTGAGCGTGATCGAGTTGCTGTAGGCGTTGAGGGCCAGGTTGCGGGCGCCGCCGCTTTCGCCGATGGGGCCGGAGATGGTCAACGTCGCCCGGATGACGATTGGGTGAACATGCCGGTGTTGCCGGTCATGATGTTCCCGGAGAAGGTGCGTCATCTGCGACACGCGGAGCGCACCTGCGTTCTGACCGCCCTCCCCCAGCCCATGCCCGCCAGCGAAAATCTGCGCATACGTGTAGGTCCCGGAGGTCCTGTCGTAGGCCAGGAACTGCGCGCCGTCGGCGATCTGGATCGCGGTCGCGCCGCCGAAGGCGGACGGGGCGCCGTGCGTGCGCCCCTTGTCGAGACGCAGGGTCCCGGTGAAACCGGCGGCCAGCCCCGCCTGACCCCAGTCGGCCGAGCCGTTCACGGCCTGCGCCGAGTTGAGCGCGAACGTGCCCGCGCCGGCAATCTTCGCCCATGGCGGCGCGGCGGCGGCGGCGGGCGAAACCAGCAGCGTCCGGCCGGAGGCGATGCTGAGAAGGGTGCCCGCCCCGGGTGTGCCGAGGCTGGCGGCGGTGACGTCACCAGTGACATTCACCGTGCCCACGCCCGCGCCGAACACGGCGTCGTCGCCGTTGGCCCAGATCGTCGGCGACGTCCAGTTTCCCGTGGTCGTGTCCCAGTTGGAATCGACGCCGCCCGTCCATGTGTTGGACGCCGCTCGCACTTGGAACACGACGACGAGGGGCGACAGCAACAGCAGTTTGATGGTGTTGTTCATGGGCGTTTTCCTGTTTTCGTTAAAGTGGGGTTTCCGGTCACCGGAACGTTTTGGACGACGTGTTTCCGGTCACCGGAAACCGGCGGCGGAGCAGCAGGGCGAGACCGAGCATGACCAGTGCGCCGGTTCCGGACTCGGGAACGACGGCCAGGAAGACGGAACCGGCGGTGGCGGTGTCCACCGTCATGGAAAGCCCCGGGGCCAGGGCGGGGGCGCTGTCGACCACCAGCCCGGATCCGCCCAGCGCGCCGGCGTACGACAGGATCAGCCATTTATCCCCGGGGACCGCGGTGGTGAAGTCATAGTCGAGGGCGCCCGGCTGCGGACCGACCTGGATCCGACCGTTGAGCACCAGCGCGCCGGCGATGTTCGCGTAGTCGTTGTAGAAGCTCGGCGTCACGGACGGGGCGTCGACGTTGAATTTCAGGACCGGGGTTCCCGCGAGGGTCAGGCTGGCGAGCACGATGTCGTTGTCGGCGCCGCCCGGGGCGAAGATGCCGCCATCCGCCACGGTCACGATCCCGCCGGTTCCGCCACCGCCCAGGGTCGCGCCGGAGGAGACGTCGATGCGCCCCGCGCTGTCGGTCGATCCGTCCAGGATCAGGGCGCCCTGGTTGACATACGTGGTCCCGGCATAGGTGTTGCCGCCGGAGAGCGTGGTGGTCCCCGCCCCCGCCTGGGTGAAGGTGCCCGATCCCGCGATGCCGCCCGCCACGTTGACCGCGTCGGAGCGGTTGACGACCAGCGCGGCGTTGTTGGTCAGGAGACCGGTCCCCAGCGCCCCGGTCGCGCCGCCGTCGCCGATCTGCAGCACGCCGGCGTTGATCGTTGTCGGCCCGGTGTAGTTGTTCGGACCGGTGAGGGTCAGGGTTCCCCCTCCCGTCTTGGTGATGCCGACGGTCCCCCCGTTGTCGGTAATCGTACCGCCAAACGTGGTGCTGGTGCCCAGCGCGCCGATTTCAAAGGTGGAGTTGCCGGAACCGGCGTTGAGATTTTCCGGCAGTAGCCGGTGGCGCTGGACAAGGCCCAGCCGGTAGGTCGCGTTGGCCGCCGCCGCCATGAAGCGGTGCCGCTGCTGCCGGCGGGAAACGAGGCGGCCCCGGCGCTGGCGGAACTGGCGGTGTAGAAGAGGGTGGCCCCCGCGCCGGTGTGGTTGTAGATGCCCGTGAAGCCGGTGTTGTCGCCCCTCAGTTCAACGGAATGAGTCCCCCCCGCCTCCTGCAGCGTGCCGACGACGCTCTCCGCCCACCACCACGTTGGCGGCGGAAGACGAGAGATAGGGCTGCGTCGTTGCCGCCGCGACGGTCACGGCCCCGGTAAAGTTCACGCTGTAACTCTGCGACATGAGCGTCTCCGCCATTGAGGACCAGCGGGTTGCCCAGTTGGGAGGGACTGGTCGTCCCCCGTCCGGAGAGGATCCCGCCGGTGTTGAGGGTGACGGTGCCGCTGCCGAGCGGGCTGGCGGCGTTGAGCGGACCTGCAACCAGCCGCTGTTGGCGGTTCCGTTCCCGATCCCGATGGCGCCGCTGAAGGATGGACTGTTTCCGGTGACCAGCAACTGCCGGTTGTTGGCGTCGCCGCTGGTGTCCACCACCGACAGGGCGCCGGATCCGGTGAAGAACACCGTTGCAGAATACGAAACCGGAGCTGGCGACATCGATCACCCCCGCCCGCCCCCACGTCCACGGCGCGGCTGAATTGGGTGGAAAGGGTGTCGTTGCCGACATTGCCGCCGGTGTGGCGCAGGGTGCCTCCCGACGAAAGGTTGAGCACCGCGCCCGCCCCCAGGCTGGAGTTGCTTCCGCCGGGCGCAAGGACGGCCGCGACCACCACCCCGCCGCTGATGGATGTGGCCCCCAGGTAGCTGTTGACCGATCCGAGCGTGAGCACCGCCCCGCCGGACAATTCCGCGGAAACCGGACCGGCCGCCGGAGACGGTCTTGTCCATCGTCCACGCGCCGGTGGTCCGGCCGAGGACCAGCGATCCGCTGCTGGACGTCGCTGCTGGCCGACGGCGGTACAACCTGTCGCAAGCTGCTGTTCGCCGTTATTCCGGCCGGCCTCTACGTGCAGCAAGACCTGGCCATGGCCCTGCGCCGAGTCGATCATCAGCGAGTGCCGTTGCGCAGGCCGCCCGCGCCCGTGCTGGCAAAGCTGTAGTTGCCGGATCCGTTGACCACCAGGGTGCCCGTCCCCGCATTGGCCGGACCCATCTCGCTGTTTTGCACAATGCCGTTGGTGGTTGCATCATTCAGGCCCGCGATCGTCTGCGTCGTGCCCTGCAGCTCCAGTCGGGAATAGTATCCGGGCGTCCCGCCGAAGGCCACCACCGCGCCGGCCGCGAACTGGTTGCTGGCGGTGGCGTACACCAGGGTGTTGTTGTTGCCGGTCACCGGCGCGATCGTGAGGCTGCCCGCGGCGGCGGTGTCGGCCGTTTTGGAAAGGACCAGGGTCCCGCGGTTGACGGTCACGACGCCGGAGAGGGTGTTGGCGGCGGCCCCGCTGAATGTAACGGGATTGGAATAGGCGTTGACCGCCAGGCCGAAGCCGCCCCCCGCGTCGGACACCGCGCCGGAAAGGGTCATCGTTCCGTTCGAACCCGTCTGCGTGTACAGCCCCGTGGCGCCGGTCAGCGTGACGGTCCCGGAGAAGGTGGCGTTCATGCCCGACACGCGCAGCGCACCGAACTCCTGCCCACCCTCCCCCCAGCCCATGCCGCTCAGGGAGAGGTTCTGGGTGAAGGTGTAGGCCGTGCCGGCCCCGGTGCCGTCAAAGCCGAGGAACTGCGCGCCGCCGCCGATGGCCAGCGCGGTTGCGCCACCCAGGTTGGCCGGGACGGCGTTGATGCGCCCCTTGTCCAGCCGCAGCGTCCCCGTGAATCCGCCGCCCAGGGCCGGCGCCCCCCAGTTGGCGGAACCGTTGACCGGCTGGGCCGAGTTGAGTTCCAGCGTGCCGCCGCCGGTGATCTTCGCCCACGGCGGCGCGGCCGCGGCGGCCGGCGAAATCAGCAGGGTGAAGCCGGGGGTGATGTTCACCGTGTCGGAGGCGCCCGCAATGGATACGCTGCCCGCGGTGATGTCCGCGATCACGTTCACGACCCCGGAGCCGGCGTTGAACACCGCGTCATTGGCGCCGTTGACCCAGATCGCGGGGGACGTCCAGTTGGCGGTGGCGGTGTCCCAGTTGGAATTGACGCCGCCAACCCAGGTGTTGGAGGCCGCCTTGGTTTGAACGAGACCCGGGATGAGAAACACAACAACGGCTGTCGGCGCGGCTTTCATGTTGTTGATCCTGTTTTTTAGGGGGGCGGGAAAAGGGTTCAGAATGTGTTTCCAGTGCCAACCATACGGAAGTACGTGGCAACGGTCCATATGCACTTGCGCAAATATGATTAGTGATTGCGTAAAACGGCGGCCGGACCGGCCGAGGCCGCCGCGGCGGGGGGGTCAGGGGAGCCAGGCGTCAACGGTCGTCCGGTCCACCACCGTGTAGCGCAACTCATACCAATCGTCCTCGTCCGGGGCGGGATTGGTGTGGCGCGGGGCCACCGCCGCGACCACGCTTCCGGCGCGGATTTGCCGGGCGAGACCGGCCGCCCCTTCCGCCGAAAAGCAGACCACCGGCGGGATCGCGGCGCCGGGTTCGGGCGGGGGCACCGGTTCGCCCATCAACGATACGACGAGCCCGCCGGCGCCGGCGCGTCCGGCGGCGTCGGCCAGCAGGACGGGATCCAGCACCCGCCGCGGAAGGAGGAGCGAGGCCGGGGCGTCCGGCGGCCGGGGTGTTTCCGGAACGGCAAGGGTTTCGAGGGCGGGCGCGGTGTCCACCACCCGGCCGATGCGTTTGCGGAAGGCGGCTTCGATGTGATCCGGAGCGGCCCCGGTTTCGATGCTGACCGCGGTGCGGACGAGGACGATTTTCGGCGGCTTGAGCACGCCCGCGGCGCGGGCCAGTTCGTCGCCGATGCGCGCCCACATCTTTTCCGCCTTCGCATCGGCGCTCTTCGCGTCGAGCACGCCGTTGCGGGAGCAGCCCGCCGCGAGCAGGGTCAAGGCCAGCAGAACGGCCCGGAAAAAGCCGGCGTCACGGATACGCATTGTTGACTCCCGCAATGATCCAGTTCCAGTCGTCGGTGTCCAGCGGGGTCGTCGGCCAATACTGGCCGTATTGTCCGTAAAACCAGTTGTAGCAGTTCACGGTGCGCATCTTGGGGCCGATCCAGTGGTGGTATTCCGCATGGCCGTCCATGTAGCTGAACTGCGCCCCCATGTCGTGCCAGGTGGGCGGACAGTCGATCCACTGCCCCCCGCGCGCCACCACGTAGCCGTCGAGCGCGCCGGGAGAGGGACCGATCGCCACGGAGCGGTTGTCGTATTCCTCCATGAAGACATGGGTGCGGGAGGGAAGGTACACCTGCGAGAGCGTCCGCAGCGCGTCGGCGCTGCCCCCGGCGACGCTGCCGATGCGGACGGAAAGCGAATAATGCCGCTTCAGGTAATCCCGGGCCGGAATCGGATAGGAGGGGCAGGTATAGACCTTCTCGTTTTTCAAATAGGGCCACACGGCGCCGATCCGGATGTCCTGGGAACTGACCACCAGTCGTCGGGGTTGGTCAGTCCGTAGCCTCGTCGGTGTCGCTGCTGGGCAGGCTTCCGTTGCGGATCGCGACCGCGATATTGTAGCCCGCCTGAGATTTTTCATGTTGCTGAAGCAAACCGCCCGGTACGATCGCTCGCGCAACTTGCCCACCATGGGCAGGAGGAGACTCAGCAGGATGAGGATGCGTGATGGCCACGACCGCCAGCAGTTCGATCAGGGCTGAAGCCACCCCGTCCGCCTGAATCATTCCCCATGGAACAGGGACGGGAGCCGGGCGGGAGGATGTGGGGGACGGAAGCATGTCCGGCACTCTACCGCAATGTCCGAGGCCTGTCCATGCGTCAGTGTGCACGTTTCTTTAGTGTTTACGAAACCTCCAGGGGTGGTATGGGGCGCGCATGAGACCTCCGCGCATCCTGCTGGCTTTCCAGCATTATCACGCCGCCTATCACGAGGGGGCTGCTCGGTACCGCCCGCAAGGCGGGCTGACGCTTGACCATTGACCGCCCAGTCCGGTGAAATCCATCCGGGGGTCAAGCATGACGGCATCATCGTCCATGCCATCGGCCCGGCCCCATACGGGAGTTTGTCGAGGCCAGCGCCATCCCCACGGTCGGTTATCACGGGAACGCCGAAGCGAAAGGGCGTACCCCGGGTCAGCGCACGACTACCAGGCTCCCTCGCCATACGGAAGCCGCCACCTATTTCATCGAAATGGCTGGCGGAATCTGGCCTTCTACATCACCCAGCTCCTTTCATCTGTTCCAGGCGGATCGCGAACCCACCTACTGGCCGCCCTTCCGTGAACACACCCGCCGCCACGGGAGGCAGGCCCACCTCATCGAATGGCAGCCCGGCGCGCTTCGCGAAGACGGACGCCAGCGCGCGCTTCCAATGGCTCTGCACGACGCTTCCGCGAATGCCCAAACCCCCTGGCGGTCTGGGCGTGGGACGACTTTTTCCGCGGTGGAACTGCTGGACGCCTGCTTTGAAGCCGGCCTGTCCGCCGTGGTCGCCGTGCTGGGGACGCACAACGACATCCTGGTATGCGATTTCGCCCAGGTTCCTCTGTCCAGTCTGGACAGCCGACGCAGCCACCACATCGTCTACCGCATGCCAGATCTTCGACGGCCTCATCCACGGCCGCAAACCCGGAATCGATGCTGACCCGCATCGCACCGGCTTCGGTGGTGGAACGGCAGTCGACCGGACTTCCAAAACACGACCTGTCACCGGGACTCATTCGTGCGATGAACTACATCCGTGCCAATTTCCGGCAGATCCTGATGCCGGAACTGGCGCGGATCGCCAAGGCCGTCCGTCCGCCTACTCCAACTCCAGTTTCTCCGGGAACGGGCCGGTCACCCACCCGGGTGATGGCCGGACACCTGGCTGGAGCACGCGCGCAAACCGCTGCTCGACACCAACCTCAACATCGGGGAGGTGGCCGAATTCCGCGGTTGGCTGGAGCGCCCCGGCCTTCACCCAGTTCTTCACGCGCGAGGGCTTCAGCCCGAGGGAATTCCGAAAGAAGCGGGTGGGCGGAACATCGAGATCGCGCGATCCCCGGCCGCCCGGATTGAACGCCCCGTTTCCAAGGTGGCGCATTCGCAAGCCAATGCCTTTCGCGATTTCCCCGCCCCGGGAGGGAGATTCCGGTCGTTTCCCTCTCCACTGCCGGCCGCATCCGCCAGCATCCCGGCTTGAACACCTTCCCACTTCTCCGCCAGTTCTTTCACCCGCTCCGGATGCGAACCCGCAAGATCGAGGGTCCCCGCCGTGTCCGACGCGAGGCTGCGCGGCTCCCACCGCCCGTCCGGCTTGGCGGAGGAGACCAGCTTCCAGTCCCCGACCTCGGGATCGCGCGGTTGCCCTCGTGCAACCACCAGAGACACTCGCTCCACCACAACGTCCGCGGCCAGCGCCGGAACGAGGCTGCGCCCCGGGACCGCGGGCACGGGCATGCCCTTCCATTCGGAGGGCGGCGTCAGCCCCGCCAATTCCAGCACGGTGGGTACGATGTCGATCACATGCGCGGGCGTGTGACGCAGGACGCCGTGACCGGCGATGCCCTTCGGCCAGTGGGCGATGAAGGAGGTGCTGATGCCGCCCCCGTGGGTCCAGGTCTTCGTGCCGTCGGAACGGGGTGTTGCAGGCGCTGAGAAACTGGGCCCGAGGCAGAGAAAGGTTTTGCTGCTTCCTGCGTCGCGGTCGCGTCATGACCACCCCCCGTGAGCATGATCCCGGCGCTGGCGCCGTTGTCGGACAGGAAGAGCACGAGGGTGTCCTCAAACGCCCCCATCGCCCGGACCTGCTCGAGCAGCCGGCCGATCTCACGGTCCATGCGGTCCACCATCGCGGCGTGCACGGCCATCTTGTCGGCCTGAAAACGTTGCTGTTCCGGGTTGAGTTCCGCCCACGGGATCGGACGGTCCACCTCGCCGGGGCCCAGACGGCGAAGGGTGTCGGTAAAGGAGTAAGGCGGCCCCACATTCCGCTCCAGGGGGAGCCATCGCCGTCTTCAACAGTCCCATCTCTTCCTGCCGGCCAGGCGGGCCGACCGCATCCCGTCCCAGCCGCTCAGATATCGGTCCCGGCATTTGGCAATATCCTCCGGCAGATGGTAATGGAAAATGTGATGGTGAACGCGACGTACTGGAAAAACGGCCGGCCGGTGTGGTTCGCGGCATGATCCCGGAGAAAATCGATCGCGATGATCCACCGTGGCGGTGGTATAGTACCCGGTTTCATCCGCAGGCACGGGCACCGGACGGTCGTCGAGCGTGTTGCCCTTCACGGAGAAATAGTTGTCGTGGTTGTTCACGCAAAGGAGCGGTCGAACTTCCCGCCGCCAGCACCGGCCCGTCCATGCCATTTCCCGCTGTGATAACCGGTATCCGGCGGGCGCAGGCTCATGCAGCAGCCGCGCCCACCTGACGTCATGCGCATCCCCCGGCACTCCGGCAGCGCAATGCGGCGGACCCTAAGCGTGGTTGGGCCAACTGGACAGCAGGGCGGCGCGCGTCGGCCAGCACCGCGTCGTGTTGTAGAACTGCAATCGCAGACCGCCCGCCGCCAGCCGGTCGAGATTGGGCGTTTGATCTCCCCTCCGTAGCAACCCGGATCCGAGAACCCGAGATCGTCCGCCAGAGGATGATGACGTTCGTCGGGTGCTCGCGAAGCCGCAGGCAGCCGCAAGGAAGCAGGCGATGAGGAGCGCTTTCAATCGTTACCTGTTTTCAAGGCGGAATTCCTGATCCACCTATCCCATATTCGTCCGTGGACCAGTACGGATGTCCCACCTTCAGATCATCCGAAGCCCAGCGTCTCGCCCTGTGACGCAGGCATCCGGCGAGGGGCTTCATCCCGCCGGTGCAGGTGGCGTCGTAAAGATTCGCGGCGGCGGCGCAGACCGCCGTGCGCAGGCACCGCGGATGTCGAGGCCCTCATGCAGGCCGTACAGCATCCCGGCGGCGAAGGCATCTCCCGCCCCGGCCGCGCCGACGATGTCCGCGGGCGGCACGCGAACACCGCCGTGCCGTGCCTTCCTCGGTTCCGTCGCGATGCACGCCACCGCGCCGTCCGGCCAGTGGATGACGACCCACTCGCGCACGCCGGAGTTGAGCAGGATCGGGCCGCAGCCGCAACCTGCGAAGCGCTGACGGTTCCGGCGCCGCGTCCAACACCGAGACCGGCAGCGCGAGGCCTCGAACTCGTTGATAACCAGGTAATCGACGTGCGGCAACGTGGGGCGGACGACGGCCGCAAACCGGTCGCTGTCCTCGCTCACCGCGTCCACGAAGGTCTTGAAACCGAGGGCGCTGGCGCGTTCCAGCAGTACGGACGCGCCGGTGGTGCCGTCGGGCGAGATGACGTTGTCGAGCGTATCGAGCAGCAGCAGGTAGCCGATGCAGAAGATGCGCGCCCGCGAGTCGGCGAGGTCGAAGTGCTCCTCCGCGAGCAGGCCGTTCGCGCCGCGCAGCTGGAAAAGGTGCGACGCCTGGTGGGACTGCACGGTCATGATGTCCGTGTAGGAGGTCCCGGCTCTCGGTGGTGACGCGGAGCTGCGAAGCCGATTCCGTGCTCGCGCAATCCTGCCGGATGGATCTTCCGTCCTCGTCGTCGCCCACGAGCCCGATTCCCTCCGTGGGAAAGGGCGCACCCATCATGGCGAGGTCGAGCAGGAGGTTGTAGGGCGTGCCACTGGTGCCGCGGCGTTCGCCGAGGATGGAGGCCAGGGCGTCCTGGGTGCCGGGAACCGGTCGACGATCTTGACGTGATCGATGATCCAGTTGCCCCCGGCGAGCAGGCCGCGGCGTTCGGTGGGGGCGCCCATCAGGGGAGGCTGATCCACTGGCCGGACCTGGCGAGGCGAGCACGGCGTCGCACACGCGCTGGGTGTCCATCGCGTCGCGGAAGGTCGGCCCGGCGGACTGGCCGCGTTCGACGCCGGCGAGGAAGTCGGCCACCTGGTGCACGAAACTGTGCTCGTAGCCGATCTGCAGGCCGGGCACCCACCACTTGTCCATGTAGGGGTGGTCGCGGTCGGTCACGTGGATGTCACGCCAGCCGCGCACCGCGGACTCGTCGGCGTGGTCGAAGAATTTCAGGCGGTGCAGGTCGTGGAGGTCCCACGCGATCGAGGCGTGCTCGCCGTTGATCTCGAAGGTGTAGAGGGCCTTGTGACCGCGGGCGTAGCGGGTCGACTCGAAGATGGCGAGGGATCCGTTGGCGAAGCGGGCGAGGAAGGCGCAGGCGTCGTCGATGCCGACCTTTTGCACCTGCCCGGTGAGGTTGTGGAGGCGCTCCTTGACGAAGGTCTCGGTCATGGCGGTCACCGAGGTGATCTTGCCGTTGAGCCAGATGGCCGTGTCGATGCAGTGCGCGAGCAGGTCGCCGGTGACGCCGCTGCCGGCGGCCTCGACGTCGAGCCGCCACAGGCCTTCGCCGCCCTGCGGGAGGTCGGCGTTGATGGTCCAGTCCTGCAGGAAGTTGGCGCGGTAATGGAAGATGCGGCCGAGCTTGCCGGAGTCGATGATGTTCTTGGCCAGCGTCACCGCCGGGACGCGGCGGTAGTTGTACCATACGGTGTTGAGAACGCCGGCCTTCTCGACGGCCTTGCACATGTCCTCGCCCTCGGCGGCGGTGCGAGCGAGCGGCTTCTCGCACAGGATCATCTTGCCGGCCGCGGCGGCGGCGATGGCGATCTCGCGGTGGAGGTCGTTCGGCGTGCAGATGTCGATGGCGTGGATGTCGGGCCGCGCGATGAGCTTGCGCCAGTCGGTTTCGATGGACTCGTATCCCCACGTGTCGGCGAAGGCGCGGGCGCGCTCCTCGTTGCGGGCGCACACGGCCTTGAGCACGGGGCGGTACTTGAGGTCGGGGAAGAAGTTCGCGACCTTGCGATAGGCGTTGGAGTGGGCCCGGCCCATGAAGCCGTAGCCGATCATGCCGATGTTGAGGGGCTCGTGGGTCTTCATGCCTTTGCTCCGGTTTCATGCCAGCCGTGGGCGTTGCGGACGTTGATCATCGCGGCGAGGATCTTGTTCCAGGTGCCGGGTTTCATCATGATGTCGTTGGAGAACATGCAGCCGTCCCAGCAGAGGTGGCGGATCTTGCGGGTGACCGCGCCGGACTCGTCGCGCAGCCAGAAACCGGCCGCGCGGGTGATGTCGAGCTTGCCGTTGGGATCGTCGGGCAGGCAGTGCTTGCCCGTCTTGTCGTGGGTCCCCTGCCCCTTCACGGTGGCATCGTTCTGGGCGACGTGGAAGTCGGTGGTCCAGGGCCGCAGGCGTCGGGTGAGTTCGCGGTAGGCCGCCTCGAAGCGGGCGGAATCCTTCCAGTCGAAGTCGACCGGCAGCAGGCCCTCGCCGGGGGCGTTGTAGCCGAGCAGGTAGAGCAGCGTGTGGGCCATGTCGGCCTGGAACCCCAGGGTGGCGGGGCGGTTCACGGCTTCGAGCAAACCGAGCATCGACTTCAGGCCGTGCATGCCACCCCAGCAGATTTCGCCCTCGGCGGCGAGGGTCTCGCCCTCGGCCTCGGCGGCGTCGCAGGCGCGGCGGAAGGTGTCGGCGATGAGGGCGGTGCTGGCGGCCGGATTCTTCGCCCAGCTCGCGGGGTCGACGGCGGAATCGATGCGCACGACGCCGGAGGGGCGCACGCCCATCTCGCGCAGCTTGCGGCCGATGGCGCAGGCCTTGCGCACCTGCAGGACGAACTGCGCGCGCTCGGCCTCGGAGCCCATCGCGGAGCCCCCGCCGGCGGGCGGCCAGACCGGGGCGACGAGCGAGCCGGCGGCCAGGTTGCGGGCGCGCAGCTTGGCGGCCAGGGTCTCGAGGTCGCGGTCGGAGGAGTCGATGTCCACGTGCGGGGCGCAGATGAAGAGGTCGACGCCGTCGAAGCGGACGCCGCCCACCCCGGCCGCGGCGGTCATCTCGATCATGGTGTCGAGGCTGATGAACGGCTCGGGGGTGTCGGGGCCCTTGCCCACCACGCCGGGCCAGGCGGCGTTGTGCAGCTTGGGATAATTGTTCACGGGTTGGCTCATGGGGTCTCCTGCGGGGGTCGGGTTCAGGGTTGGTCGAGGACGAGGTCGGGATTCCCGGGACCGAAATGCTTGAGCATGACGATGGGATCGGTCTTCGAGAGGTTGGTGATCTTCACGCCGGCGCGGGCGGCGGCTTCGCTGACGAAGTATTCGTCGTGGGTGAGCTGGCCGAAGCGGATCAGCGCGGGGGTTTCGACGTCCCACCCGCCCATGCGGCCGTGGCCCTGCATCATGATCATGCCGTAGGCGGCCGCGTCGGTGATGGTGACGGTGCGGCCGGGCAGCACGGTGAGTTCCTTGGCGCTGTAGGCCTTGTTCTTGTAGCAGATCCACTTTTCCTCGCAGCCGTCGGCATGCATCGCGGCCGGGTCGCGCACGGGACGCGGGGCCATGAAGTGGTTGGCGTGGAAGAAGGGATCGACGTTGAGATCCCAGTCCAGGACTTCCATCAGCCAGTCGATGTCGCCGAGGCGGTCCTTGGGCGTGTCCTTCCAGAGCAGTTCGGGCGGCACCACCGTGTCGCCGGCGAGCGACTGGTACATGGAGAACACGTCCGACGCCTTCTGCGGCTCGTAGGTGCACAGGCTGCCGGGGGCGTGCAGGATGCCGGGCGGTACGTCCCAGCCGGTGCCGGGATCGAGGCGGGCGGCCTGCGAGAGACTGGTGATCTTGTTGTCGCCCTTGCTGAAGTTGACGAGGCACTCGCGGACCTGGTCCTTGGTCGTCCCGGGGGCGAAGCCGAAGAAGGTGAAGGGGAAGGCGCCGCCATGATTGTTGACCTGCGGCGGGAAGTAGTAGGCCTCGGGCTTGCCCTTCTGCCCGGTGAGCGCGGCGTGCTCGTCGCGATGGTGGACGTGGTGGGGCAGCGCGAACTTGTTGTCGAAGAACTTCGAATACATCGGCCAGCAGCCGTGCTCCTTCCAGAGGCGGTCGCCGATCAACGCGCCCTTCAGTTCCGACACGGCGTCGCGCAGCAGGACCTGGTGCACGGTCGAGCCGTCCTCGAATACAACGTGGCTGAGCCCCTCGTGGCGGCTGGTCAGCGGCCCGTTTTCGGCCGGCGTGGTGGAGGAGAACCAGCGCTCGTCGATCCCCCCGCGGACGCCGCCGAGGGCGTAATAGTCGTCGGGGTGGAGCTTGATGCGGCGGCCGGGGACGCAGAAGCTGCGCGGAACCCAGGTGGGGGAGAGACGGAGAATGCCCCCGCCCTGGTCGATGGCCTGTTGGAAGATGCGGGACGAGGTCATGCGGGGAACTCCTTTTCGGGGGATTGGCGCGAAGTATGCGCGAGCCGCCCTCCGCAAGTAAACGCCAATTCCTGTGATTGAATCCCCATTTTCGGTTGACGGGTCCGCAGGCCGCCGCGAACGTCATCCCCATGCCCCAGCTCCCCCGCATCCTTCTCGGCATCGAAGACTCCCGCGCCTACGGCCGCGGCCTGCTCCGCGGCATCAGCAAATACGCCCGCATGCACGGCCCCTGGCTTTTCCGGACCCGGCCCGAATTCTATCACGGCGGCAGCGCCATCAGCGCCCGGCCCGCCGACCTCCGCCAGGCCGGGTTCGCGGGGGTGATCACGCGCGAACTGGATCCGCGGGCGATGCGGCGCATCCTCGCCCTGGGCGTGCCGGTGATCGTGGCCAGCCACATGACCCTCCAGCCCGCCCTGCCCTCCATCATGACCGACTGCTCGGAGATCGGACGCATGGCGGCGGACCACTTTCTCAACCGCGGTTTCCGGCACTTCGGCTACTGCGGGCTGGCGGAGATGTTCTGGTCCGGGCGGCGGGCGGCCAGCTTTGCCGCGGTCGTCCGCGCCGCCGGTCTCCCGGTCCACCTGTATCCCGAACCGAAGGCCAAGCGCGACCGCCTGTGGGGCCGCGAGCAGACGGTGATGGTCAAATGGCTGACCCGACTGCCCAAGCCCGTCGCCGTGATGGCCTGCACCGACGACCGTGCGCGCGACCTGGTGGAGGCCTGCGAGATCGCCGGGCTCGACGTGCCCGAGGACGTCGCCATTCTCGGCGTGGACAACGACCGGCTCGTCTGCGACCTCGCCGGCGTCGCCATTTCCAGCGTCGCCTTGAACACCGAGCAGGCCGGCTTCGAGGCCGCGGCCCTGCTGGACCGTCTCATGACCGGCCGCCGCGAGAAAACCCCGCATCACCGTCTCCGCCGCCCATGTCGAGGCCCGCCGCTCGACCGACATCCTGGCCATCGAGGACCGCGGCGTGGCCAAGGCCGTGCACTTCATCAACACCCACGCCAGCGAGCCCCTCCAGGTGTCCGAGGTCGCCCGCGCGACCGGCCTGAGCGAGCGCCAGCTCTACGACCGGTTTCACCGCGCCCTGGGCCGCTCCGTGCACGACCAGATCAACCTCGCCCGTGCCGCCCGCATCCGCTGGCTGCTGGAAAACACCTCCATGCCCGTCCTCGAAATCGCCCTCTCCATGGGCCTGCCCGACGACAAACACCTCGCCCGCTATTTCCGCCGCCTCCAGGGTCTCACCCCGGTGGAATGGCGCAAGCGTCACCAGCGGTAGCCCCCGCCTTGGAGGCTGCGGCTGCGGTCAAATCCATCCCGCCGAACGCCGCCCCATCGTTCCCGTAGGGAACCCTGCCGGTAGCCGGTGGTTGAGCGAAGCGACATCACCGGTTCCCGTCCCCCGACACCGCGCATCCCGGCGGGATGCCAGACCCTTGATAATAGGGCCGCCCCTGGAGGGCTCCCGGAAAGCCATCGACCGGACATGATCGCCGGCGGTGCATCCATCGGCGCGAGGATACTTCACATGAACCCGGGTTCGGTGAGGCTCATTTTTCTGAAAATGTCAGCCGATGGGTCTTCTGAATCTTGTCGCGTCCCTTGTCGGGGAGCTTTGCCGTTGCCGCGAATTCCGGCCAGCGCCGCACCGCCGCCACCACCTCGTCCAAGATCGTCGCGGCGCGGCCCCGCTTCATGAGCGCCGCTTTCGCGCACGCCTCGAAATCTTCCATCGAGAACGCATCCCGCTTCCCGTTTAGCGTCATCTGGTGCGTGGCAGTCCACGAGCCGGACGGATTGTAGCTATAGGTCACATCAAAGGCCGGAGCGAGCGACCAGCCGCCCTCCCGGTTCATCAGGAACGCGATATTCTTCACATGGTCGTCCTGATTTCGCGCCACAATGTTGAAGACCATGCGGCGGAACTGCTCCTCAACCGCGGCCATCGGCAATTTCAACCGGCGGATCGTCAACAGCGCTTGCTCGTAGGCATGGGCTCCGGCCTGGTTGAAATCGAAATGCGCCAGCCCGCAAAGCGACTGCATATGCAATTTCGCCCCGCCCGCCAGCCGATCGAAGCGGCGCGTCATGAAATGCCGCCGCCCGTTTTCCTCCAGCAGCCGGCACTCGCTCATGGTGATGCCCGCTGCTTTTGCCATCAGGTAATAGGCATACTCAATGGCGCCGTATCCCTTTGGATCTTCGAGTTCCCTGTCTTTGTTGCCCGCGACTCCGTCGAACTTAAGCAGCCAGTACTCGAAGCCTTCACCCGCTGCGATCTGACCGGAGCGCACCTCGTTCGTCGCGCGATTCCACGCGATCACCGCCTTGGCCCGCGCCCCGCCAGCCGACGTGCCCACATGCAGAATATCGCGCAGCACCTTCTCCTTTCCAGCTTCGTGAAAATGCCCCTGCAAATCACCGCGATGCGTCAGCACTTCGCCAGCCAGTTTCACCAGCGCGTCGATCTCAATCTTCGCAGCCGTGCGCACCTTTGGCCCTTTCAATGGAGCAAATTCCAGCGCCCCCATGCCCCGCGTGCCGGTGTAGCAAAGCCGCTCCACCGCATTGAAGCTCTCCGGCGACCGGCCCTGCGTCGCCAGCCACGCGTCGATCAGCGCATTGCCGAATTTGTCCGGCAGCGAATCGGCCAGCAATCCGGGCAGCCCATGAAAGGTATTCCGCGGCAGCGCGGGAAATTCATACACCCGCCCGCTCAATGGCATCACCAGCGGTGAAAGCTCGATTCCGCTGCGCGCAAATTCGGAGTCGTATTGAAACGCCACCACGTCGCGCCCTTCATCGAGTGATGCTGCGCCGATGGTCCGGCCCCAAAGCTGCACCTTCGCGATCATCCCGGTTCACCCCACGTCCACGTTTTCGCCCCGCCCGGTGCGCTCTTCCTGCCCGTCGCCCGCTGGCGTTTCCGGCCTGCCTGCCTTAATTGCGCCATCGGGCTCGCCGCTGGCTCGGGAATGAGTGTTTCGAGATTCTCCACCAGCTCAAGCACCCGGCACACGCGGATAAATCCCGACAATTGTGTCGCCGCCGCACCCAACTCCAGCCGCTGCACCGTCCGCAGGCCAAGTCCCGCCTGTTCCGCCAACTGTTTCTGCGTGAGGTTGCGAGCCAGCCGGAGACCGGCCAGGCGTTCCCCGACCAGCCGCAACAGAGCTTCGTCCGTCATCTTGGAATCGACCTTCATACGCGCCTAAAGTGGCGTATCATCGTCCATTGTCAACTTAAAACGCCATATATGACGCGTTGCTATATATCCTTTAAGTGCCACACATGGCGTGTAATGGCTACGTTTCCAACCAACACGTCATTCGTGGCGCAAGCTGAAACCACATATGAAGCCCGCCACGGCGGGCAGCACAAACCACGGTCGGACGTGGGTGGTGCCAACCGGGAGATGGACGTGCCCGGGGAGCGCCGGACGGTGGAACGTTCCAGACCAAAACGCTAAACCGCCAAAACCTAAACCGCTCCCCTACCCCCGCCTTCGCGATCTTCCGTGAAAAATATTCCCGCAGCCGCAACCTCCATGGCCGGAGATATCCAAGCCTTGAAATCGCAGAACAACCCATATATCGCCCTGCGTTTGTTTGGACGGGGAACTGGTGGGGCAGTTCGACCATGGTTTCGCTCATGGCTTCGCCGACATCCATGTACACCTCGGCGTTGCCGTTGTAGTGGCCGCCGCCGCTGCCGCCCTGCGCCATGGGATGGGAATAGACGGTCGCGACGTTGCCCTTGAACTCGATACTTGCCGCTGTTTCCGTCCACCGCGAGATGGGCGGCGAGGACCCTACGGCTGCTGCCGGTCGCGCCCTTCTCGGCTTCGCCCAGGGTGGCGAGGACGAACCGGGCGTTGGGGGCGTTGAATTCCTTGCGCAACATCTTGATGAACTTGACCAGGTTCTCCTCGTATTTGGCGGCGTGCGCGGCGTTGCCGCAGTCCTTTTCGCCCTGCCAGAAAAAGAAGCCGGCGACCTCGTACTTCGTCGCGCCGGGGTAGTGCTTGTCGAGCTCTGCCAGCGCCCGCCTGGCGTCGGCGGTGTCGTCGTCCCACTGCTTCCCGGCATACCAGTCGATCGGCTTGCCGTTCTTGTCCAGCCACGGCGGCGGCTCGGTCGCCTTGCCCTTGGCCGGGTCCACCGGCCAGGAATCCGGCCGCTCCTTGTACGCGGGATAAACCTTGCCCTCGAATTCATAGCGTTCGTTGCCCGGGGTGAGCAGATCCAGCCCAGGCTGCGGTTGCCGATGCAGGTCTTGAGGAGCATGACCGGGGCGTCGACGGCGTCGCCGACGGGGTGGGCGATGCCGAATTCCGGCCCGATGGTGCGGATCTTGGAGATGGACATCCAGTCGTTCGCAAGGGGCCCCTTGCCGACCATGTACTGCACGAAGCGGACGTCCTTCCGCTCGTTCCACTTGCCCGCCTCGTCCAGGAGCCAGGGATATTTTCCCTTGGTCTTCACGGCGTTTTCGAGGGAACCCCGCCACCACCTTCCCCTTCCCCACCATGTTGGACTGGCCCAGCAGGATGAACACCTGCACGGGTTTGGTCATGTCGGCCTACTTCGCGCCCGGCGGATCGGCGGCCGAAACGGAGGCGGACGGCAGCAACGCCAGCGCGCGGCGAGCGCGAGGGCGGTGCGGGTGAAGGCGGCGCGGGAGGTTGGATGCGGCTTCATGATGGATCCGGGGTGGGTTCGAAAACGGCGTGCGGGCGCGGGCGATGACGCTGACGCGCGCGGATGATGTTAATTCACCGGGGGTCAGGGTGAACGCCCGGATGGACCACGCCGCTGCCGCCGTCCTGAATGGCGAAATGCAGCACGTTGCGGCCGCATGGGTCGTAGGGAAACCTCGACCGGTTGTACGCTACCACGCGCCGATGGTGCAGGGCACGGGGATTTTCACTGGCGAGTCGCCGCGAGCAGCAGCACCTGTCCGTCCTGCACCGTCACCACCGTGGCGGTGAACGCGTAGGTTCCGGCCCGGGGCACGGCAATCTCGTAATCGGCCTTGAACCCGCCCGAGGCATGCACCTGCGCGCCGCCCCCGTGCGCGTTCATGAGCGCAAAGGACCTACCGGATGACCGATTCGCGGCGGTAATCGTGATCACCCCGCCGGTTTCGACGCCGGCCTTCGGCTCCGCCTCCGGCGTGCCGTACTCGACCCGCCCGCGGCTTTGCGGCGGCTCATTGGCCTCGGCCAGTTCCTGCCCTAGCGGCCCCAATCCGACGGCTGCAGCCGCAAGCGCAACGGCCTGGTCATGCGCGAGGGCGCTCCAGAAACCGCCGGCGATCCCCTTGCGGTCGTTGTACGCCTCCTCCCCGAGAACGCGGCTGACCCATTGCGCGCGCAGGACCTTCAGGTAGTCGCGGCCACGGGCGCGCGCCTGGGTTTCCAGCAGGAAGTCCGACCCGCTGCGCGAGGACTCGTCCCGGTCCCACCAGCTATGCGGAAAGCCCGCGCCGAGGTTGACCACCCAGCCCTTGGGGGTCCAGTGGCTCAACGCGGCGTGCTTGTGCTGCGTCACACCCCAGACGGGAATCCCGAAGGCGCGCAGGATGAAGCGCCCGAAGAAGGCGCGGCGGCCGCAAACGCCGCCGTTGAGGGGGATGTTCTGGTAGGCGTGAAGCGAGGGCCGGTCGTCCTTGACGTTTTGCGACCCGTACCGGACCTCGGTCCGGACGGCCGCGACGTAGCGCCATCCGTAGTCGGGGTTGGAAACATGATCGGGGCGGTAGTTGCGCAGCATGTCGCGACCCCAGGAGAGGATCTCGTCCGGGGCGTCGCAGTTGACGACCATGCGGTATTCCCAGACGTCGAAGCGGTCGAAGGCGGGGTCCAGTTCGCCCGCCAGGAAGGCCTTTTCGTAGTGCAGGTAGCGCTTCACGGGGTCCACGGTGGTCGGGCCCTTGGGCTGATCGACGGGGTTGGACTGCTCCACCGGGGCGGCGTGCTCCAGGGCGACGGCCAGGGCCAGGCGTTGAAACAAGCCGTCGCGGGCGCGGGGACTCGCGGCCTGGATCGCCGTGAAAATTTCCAAGGCCCGGCCGTACCTGCCGAACCTGGCCCCGCCCGCGATGAGCATCCGTTCCATCAGATCATCATCGGCCAGGAGACGTTCAACCAGGGCTTCCTGCGTCCCGCCCTGCTGGGCGAATGCGGCCAGCCCCCGCGGAGTCGCCTCGGTCAGGACGGCGCATACAACCAGTCCGGCGTCCAGCCTATCGTCCGAAAGGAAGGGCTCGACCTCCTTGAGCATGGCCCGGGCCGCCGCTTCCTCGTTGCCGCGCGCGCGGGTCAGCGCGGCCTGGGCCTCCTCATTCGCGCGGGCGAGCTTTGGTTCGTCGGTTTTCACCCGGTCCAGGGCTTCCTGCCGCTCCTTGAGCGCCTGGACTCCGGCCGCCTTGTCCGCCCGCCATTTGGCCAGATCCTTCCTGGCCGCCTCGCGTTCGCCGTCGGTGGAGGCTTTCTTCAAGTCCGCCTCCGCCTGCGCGATGCCCTTGTCGGCCCCGCCGATCCATTTCCCCTTCGCGTGATCCACCAAACCCTTCGCCTGCTGGATTTTCTCCAGGGATTGCCGTGCCGCGGTGGCCGCGGCTTCCGCGGACTTGACCGCCTCCCGGGCCTGCTGGCAGGCGGTCCTGGATTGCTCGTCCACCTTTGGCAGCGCTTTGCCGATCTCCGTCTGGAGCGCCGTGAGCAGGTCGGTGTATCTGGCCAGCAGTCGGCCGCCGTCCTGCGTCAGGACGATGTCCGTTTCGGTCCTGGGGGCGGCCGCGGCGATGGGAGCGGCGGGCATCAACGCCGTCAGGATCGCGGTGGCGGTCCATGTGGATTTCGTGTTCATGGGATCTTCCCGTCCTTGTTGGCGGTGTCCGGGTCGGTGGTGGAAAAATCGAGGATCCGGGAGACGGGGCCGACGGACACGCGGATCTGGTCATCGCCTCCCGCCCCGTTGAGGAAGGGGCTTTGGTACGTCATCGGCGGGCGCAGGTCAACCGGCTTGCCGTTGATCAGGGGGAGCGCGAAGCGCCGGGGTTCGCCGGGATCGTAGCGGGTGACCTCGATGCGGTTGCGGGCCGGCCCCCACTCATACTCAACCCGGTCATGGGTGACGTTGAGTGCGCTGGCCAGCACGGCGGCCTGGAACTCCCCGCCCGAGGGGTGGGAGGACAGGTCGCCGGCATGCAGCAGGATGCGCGAGGAGTCCGCGGCCGTGTCGAAATGCGCGGGGCTGGCCATTTCCCGCGTTTGATCCCATTGGTACGCGCCGTCGAGGAATTTCACGCCGACGAACGCGCTTCCGTTGTCGGCGAAGATCCAGCCGTCCCGTTCCAGAACCTTCAACCCAGCGCCCGTGAAGTTCACGCCGACCGCGCCGGTGTTGTAGGAGCCGAGGGTGCTGCGGCCGAGGGGCGCGATGCGTTGGAGGATCAGGACGTTTTCGTGCTGCACGCTCCAGAATGAATGTTGCGGCCGGCCGCCGCCCTTGTGTTCGATGACGACGTTCACGGCGGGGAGGGCGCCTTCCGTCGGATCGGAAAAGAGCATTCCGCAGGCGCGATTCTGGCGGGAAATCCCGGCGTACTTCAGGGTCGGGACGCCGGTCGCGGGGTCGGCCATGGAGAGGGACGGATCCTGGAGGGTGCCGCCGAGGAGATAGTGCGGAGTGCGGTAGGCGTAGTTGACCAGGGCCGAATCCGCGGCAAGGCGCTGACCCGCCTCGTCCCCGGGCCGGGCGGCGTCGAGTTCTCCGAGGACGCGGTTGCGGATGACAAGGGCCGGCGCGGCGGGAAACGTTTGCCGGCGCAGGAAGACGGCCTCGGGCGGAAGTTGATAGCGGCTGGTTTCGATGACGCGGGAATGGCTGGAGCCCGCGGGTTGGCCGGCGGTCGCAAAGAGCAGGTTCTTGCCGGACTCGAAGCCGTTGTCGCCGGGAGGGGCGCGGCTTCGCCCCCCGCCGCGGCACCCCGCCACGGAGATCTGCTCCTCCTCGATGAAGGCGAGGTCGAGCAGCAGGCCGAAGCGCCGCCGGATGACGGGATCGGGGGCGAGTTCGTGCAGGTTGAACAGGGCCGGCCAGGAGTATTTCTGATAGGTGTTCGAACCGACCTCGACCCAGAGTCCCGAGCGGGCCCGGCGGCGCGGCCAATCCCGGAAATAGGACGTGTAGGCCTCCGCGTGTTCCGCAACGGTGTGGCCGTCGGCCAGCTTGCGGCTGCGATACGCGGGATCGTCGGCCAGCAGCGCGGTGACGAGGTAATAGGCGGGGCGCCGGTTCAGGTCGTGGTTTTCCGTGCCCAGCAGCAGGAGGAGGTCGTCGGGGCCGGCGTCGGAGATCCGGCTTTCGCCGCCGACCCAAAGCCAGAGGGCCTCCTTCATGGCGGCCTCCGTTTCCGGGGCGAGGCGGCCCGGGAAATGCGGACTCCGCGCATGGAAGAGGTGGAGGATCCGCACATAGTCGGTGATGGAAAAAAACGTCCAGGGCAGGTTGCCCGGATTTTCCGGGGTGGTCATCGGGGCGTTGGCGGGCTTGGAGGCGATGCAGTCCTCCGCCCGTTTCCGGAGCCGCCCGTTGGCCTGGTCGACCTTCTCGTTCAGGTACAGGGCCGAGAGGCACCACAGGTTGTCACCCCAGACGCCGTCGGGCCAGCAGGTGTCCCGGGCGATGGTTTTGCGCAGGGCCGCTTCGCGCAGCTTGAGCGAATCGGCGCGGGTTTTCGCAACGAGTTGATCCGCCTCCACCCTGACGGAGGCTTCATTGTTTTCAACCGCCCGCCCCAACGTGGAGAAGGCCAGACCCGCGGAGATCGAAAACCAGAGGAGGATGTTCATCGTGGATCGGCGCAAGGGGGTGTTCCGTCAAGGAGGCGAGCCGACCCGCCGGGTGCGGATGGTGGCGCCGCCGTTGCGGGTGAAATCATCGACCGCGCCCACGTTGCCCACGACCACCCAGTAGTTAATATCGCCCGCGCCCAGATTGCCGGGATCGTTAAGGTCATGGACGGCCCTTGCCAGGCGTTGTCCGGATTCGTCTGATCTTCGACCGGCCTGTTCGATATCAAGTTGCTGGATCGCGAAGCCGTGCTGCTCGACACGTTGATGGCGCGGGTGCAACGTTGCGCGCCGACCTGGCCGAAGCGCGACGCATGATGGGCGAACGCGAATCTCCAGTCCGTTGATGTTGGACGCCAGATTGATGCTGTCGCTGTCCGTGTGCTCGTGAACGAGGATGCCGGTGTGATAGCCGGTTACCTGGACGTTGCGCAGGATGGTGAGCGCGGCGTTGTTGTTCGCGGGCGTGACCAGCCCAGTCGTCCCGTGGGTCGGTTTGGAGGCCTGCACATTGTAGAGGCCGGTATTGATGAACACGTTCTCGAGCCTGCATTGCAGGGCGTACCGGAGGTCGATGCCGCCGATACCGGGATTGTCATAGGTCCGGACGTCCAGGTTCCCGAGGACGACGTGGACCGCCGAGAATCCCCCGTAGAGGGAATTGGAGGAGCCGCTTGCGGAAATGACGGCCGGGCCCGTCTTGGCCAGGCACTTCACAATCGAGCCATGGTTCATTGGCGGGAAGCTCCCGATCGTGCCGAACACCGGAGCCGGTTCGCCCTCTCCGACAATCTCCACGGTCATCCAGCTCGGTGCGGGTTTGGAAACAGGCGGAATCACGATGCGCCCGCGGTAGACGCCTTCCGGGACAAGCATTTTTCCGCCACCGGCCGCGATCAACGCATCCATGCATTTGGCGAACGCGGCGGTGTTGTCGGTCTGGTCGTCCCCCACCGCGCCGTGGTCGAGGACGTTGAACGTGGCGGCGGCCGCCTGCAAGGCGCCGGTCAGCAAACATGCGGCCATCGCGGGCGGGCGGCCCCGGCGATTCGCCACGCCGGCCCGCCGGTGGCCCGGATGGTCCATCATCGGGTTTCGGGGGCTGAGGGAAAGGTTCGACACATGGACACTCGGTTTGATGGGTGGTTCTGCCTTTTTGGAATGTCGCCCTGGCGTCAGGCGCGAGGCCGGGTGTGCGAATGAGTCGGACGGACCATACCGCCGAAGTATTCAAGGGGGCCGGGTCAGTCCGCGAGGCGACCAGGGCCGGCGGTGGTCCGGGTCAGTAGTCCCGGCGCAGCAGGCGGCGGCGGGCGATCAGCAGCGGCGTCATGGTCGCGACGAGGGTGACGGCGGCGGACCAGACCGCCAGCAGGACGATCCGGGAGCGGAGGACGTTTTCCGGCGCATAGCGGATGGTGAGGGCGACGGGGGCGACGGTGAGGATCATGACCACCAGGTTGAGGATGAGGTTGAGCGTGCCGCCGAACCCGCTGATGATGGCGGAGGGCGGCTTCACCTCCGTCTCCAGGAACACGGCTCCCAGGCCGACGGAGAGGGCGGAGAGGCTCATGGCGAGGAAGAGGATGAGGATGATGGAGAGCATGCGGATGGGCGCCTCCAGGCCCAGCATCCGGGTGGACACCCAGCAGAGGGTTCCGCCGGTGGCCATGAGGGTGACGGCGGAGAGGATGAACTTCACGCTCATGATGCGGGGCATGCTGGTGGGGGCGAGGCCGACGATCCAGATTCCCTGCCCCTCCAGGCTCATCTGCGGGTAGCAGAACCGGGAGGCGAGCGAACTCATCACGGCGGAGAGGCTGAAGACGTTGAGGAAGGCGATCAGGTTGCGCCACACCGGCTCCAGGCTGCCGTAGCCGAAGCTGCGGATGTTGAAGAAGTAGAAACCGAGCAGGCCGAAGAAGACCAGCCCCTGGGACCACTGCGAGGGCTCGCGGAGGAAGATGCGGATGTCCTTTTCCAGAAAGGCGCGCAGATCGCCCCGGCCGAGGGGCAGCGCGTCCAGCAGACCGCCGAGCAGCACGGGGCGGCGGGTTTCGCGGGAGCGGTCCAGGGCGTCGGCGCGGTGCCAGGCGCCGCGGAACAGGCGGTGGCCCACCTCCCCGGCGAGCAGGCCGAGCAGCGCGGCGTTGGTGGCGAGCACGCACCAGAGCATCACGCCGCGCAGGTGGTCGCCCCGGGTCATGGAGAGGATGCCCTCCGCGAGCCACAGGCTGGGCGACAGGGGATGGTTGGCCAGGCGCAGGCCCGGAATGAGGTCGGCCAGGGGGAGCGCGGCGGACATGGCCCTGTCCTTGAAGCCGGCGCTGAAGACCGTCACGAGGGAGACCAGCGAAAGCAGAGCGAGCAGGCCGAGGATCCAGCGGGGCCGGCCCACCGGCACGAAGCGGGTGATCACCAGCATGATCATCACGCCGGTTCCGCTGCAGAGCATCACGAAGGGCACGGAATAGCTGACCGTCCAGACGGCGATCATCGCGCCCATGCCCTTGAACACGGCGTAGGCCGCGATGAAGGGCACGATGATGAAGAAGAAGGCCCAGGAGGAGAGCACCGAGGCCTCGAGGAACTTGTAGTACAGGAGGCGCCGGAGCGGAACGGGCAGGCTCAGCAGCATGCGGGTCTCGCGCGACTGGAAGAGCGCCCCGTATCCCGTGATGGCGCCGGACAGGACGAGCATGCCGCCGATGCCCATGAAGAACAGGGTGAACAGGCGGGGGATGAGCACGACGCCCGCCCCGGCGAGGCTTTGCAGCCAGCGGAAAAACCCGAGGAAGAGGAAGAACATCCCCGCCAGCCAGCAGGCGCAGAACACCGAGATGACCAGCACCTTCAGGCGGGACTGGTCCTGCGCCGCGCGGAAGATGTTGCGCGCGGCGGCGAGGGACCGGGAGACCAGCACAAGGGCTTCGTTCACGGTTCAGCCCGGGAGGTCCGGCCCGGCGGCGGCCGGGGGGGTCAACATGGAACGGTACCAGGCCAGCTCCGCGATGGAGGCCTGCACGTCAAAGTAGGCGTCGTGCTCCGCCTGGCCGGGCGCGAGCACCGCCCCGGGGCAGTATCGCCGCACGAAGCCCGCCTCGTCCTTGCGGGGCGCCGTGCCGCCGAAGGCGTCGACCCACTGGGTCTTGAGGGTGGAGACGTCGAGGAGCCGGTAGTGGGTCAGGGCCTGGAACCGGGGCAGGAGCCGCCGGGCCATCGCCCAGTCGTTGTGCACGCTGTTGCCGGCGAGCAGGGGGCGGGTGGCGATTCCCGCGGCGGAGAGGTCTCCGAAGGCGTCGGTCACCGCGGCGCACAGCAGTCCCTCGGCCTCCGGGAGGGTGACGGCCCCGGGTTCGCGGCAGCGGCGCAGGATGTGCGGGATGTGCTTCTCCACCCACGGACTGACCGGGTCCCCGGCTTCCAGGCGCAGGAAGAGGTTGAGGTCCCGGGAGGAGGGCAGGATGCGGACGAGGTCCGGACCGGTGATCACCAGCGAGACCTGCAGCAGGAGGGCCGTGTCCAGGTCGAGGCTGGAAAACTCCGCGTCGAACCAGAGGTAGCCGCGGGAACGCTGGGCCGGTTCGGTCATGCGTTCAAGCCTTGGGGTGCAAAGGTTTGATCTTCCACACCTCGCGGTTGTAATCGCTGATGGTGCGGTCGCTGGAGAACTTGCCCACCCGGGCGACGTTGAGGATCGCGGACCGGGCCCAGGCCTTCCGGTCGCGATAGGCCTTGTCCACGCGACCCTGGGCGTCGCAATAGGCCCGGTAGTCGGCCAGGACCATGAAGGGGTCCCCGTGGTCCAGCAGGCTGCGCCGGATGGGCTGGAGCACGCCGTGCTCGCCGGGGGTGAAGTAATCGGAGGCGATCCATTCGATCACGGTCTTCAACTCCTCGTCGGCCTCGTAGTACTTCCAGGGGCTGTAGCCGGAACGGCGCAGCGCCTCGACCTCGTCGACGTTGAGGCCGAAGATGAAGATGTTCTCGTCGCCGACCTCCTCCAGGATCTCGATGTTGGCGCCGTCGAGCGTCCCGATGGTGAGCGCGCCGTTGAGGGCGAGCTTCATGTTGCCCGTGCCCGAGGCCTCCTTGCCGGCGGTCGAGATCTGCTCCGACACATCGGCGGCGGGGATGATCTTCATGGCGAGCGAGACCCGGTAGTTGGGCAGGAAGACGACCTTGAGGCGGTCCCGGACCCGCGGGTCGTGGTTGATCTTCTCCGCCACGGCGTTGACGGCCTTGATGATGCATTTCGCCAGCTCGTAGCCGGGGGCGGCCTTGGCGGCGAAGACGAACACGCGGGGCACCATGTCGAGTTCGG
>JAXMHJ010000041.1:0-43294 GCA_046346795.1 Kiritimatiellia bacterium | reverse complement strand
AATGTCGAGAACCGGGCGGGCGTCGATGTTCTCAAAAAAGAAGAAATGGACGGTCAGGCCGTCGTCGTTCGGCTGCTCGATGCCACGAAGGGTAACTGCGGGCAGGTTGGCGGGGATCGTCTCCGGCAGCCGCGTTTTAGGAAACACGGGGAACTGTCTGCAGGTATTCACGGCCTGGATCGCCTGTTCCGCACGCAGATGATCTTTACGGTGAGCGGTGACGGCGACGCTGAGGCCGTCCGCGGCGGGCTCTGTTTTGGCGGAGTCGATCTTGCCCAGGGCTTCCAGCGCAAAACGCATGGCCAGAACCTTGTTCGTATGCGTGATCGTGTAGACCCGCTGGACTGGAGGCAGCGCCTCGTACTCCTCGGGGGACATGATGAAGATCACCCCGTCTTCCACCACCATGGCCAAGGCCATACTATCGAGCACGGATTCGAGTGCGGCCAGGATGGTTACATTCTCAAGATGGACGGTGACCCGCCCAATTAGAGGGGTTCTGGAATTCAGTTTCAACCCGGCGCCATCCGCAAAGCGACGACAGAATTCATCCAATTTGGTGCACGGCGTGTCCACGCTGATTAGAACGCCGGCTGGATCCGCGGCGGCATCCCCCCTCTTTAACTCCTGACCGGGGGTCAGATGGGATAGCTTCTCACTCAACACAGTACTCACTGTCAATGTTAGGGGACCTGCGCACGGTCTGGGTTTGCAAGAAGAAAAGAGCAGCGTCGCCAGCAGCAGGACAAGCAGGGAAAGGATGGCCTTGGGTTGCAGCGTGCGGTTCATGTGGGTGCGGCCGGGCTTTTGCGCGCCTTCCACGCGGCCATGCGTTTGGCGATGGTGTCTTCGTAGCCCTGGTCGGTGGGTTCGTAGTAGACGGCGTCGGTGGGGATGTAGGCCTGGTCGACGAAGTGGCCCTCGCCGTCGTGGGCGTATTGATAGCCCTCGTGGCCGAGGCGCCTGGCGCCGGAGTAACTGGCGTCGCGCAGGTGCAGGGGGACCGGGAGGACGCGGTTCTCGGCGACGTCCTTGAGGGCCTTGTCCACCGCGAGGTAGGAGGCGTTGCTCTTGGGGCAGGTGGCGAGATAGGTGGTGGCCTGGGCCAGGGGAATGCGGGCCTCGGGCATGCCGATGAACTCGGCGGCCTCCATCGCCGAGACGGCCAGCGTCAGCGCGCGGGGATCGGCGTTGCCGATGTCCTCGGAGGCCAGGACGACGAGCCGCCGGGCCACGAAGCGGGGATCCTCGCCGGCGTGAAGCATCTTGGCCAGCCAGTACACGGCGGCGTGGGGATCGGAGCCGCGCACGCTCTTGATGAAGGCGGAAATGGTGTCGTAGTGGCCGTCGCCGTCGCGGTCGTACACCACCTGCTTCTTCTGGATGGACTGGGCGGCCGCGGCGGCGTCGACCCGGCGCACGCCGTCGGGGCCGGGCGGCGTGGTGACGACGGCGACCTCCAGCGCGTTGAGGGCCTTGCGCGCGTCGCCTTCGCACATGCGGGCGAGGTGGGCGAGGGCGTCGGGTTCAACCTCGGCGTGATGGCTGGCCAGCCCGCGCGGTTCGTCCGCCAGGGCGCGGCGGAGCAGGCCGAGGATGTCCTCCTCGTTGAGCGGCTCGAGTTGGAAGACCTGGGAGCGGGAGGTGAGGGGACTGTTGATGAAGAAGAACGGATTGTGGGTGGTCGCGCCGATGAGGGTGATGTGCCCCTCCTCGACCCACGGGAGCAGGACGTCCTGCTGGCTCTTGTTGAAGCGGTGGATCTCGTCGATGAAGAGGATGGTCTCCCCGCCCTGATGCCGCTTGCGGTCGTGGGCCTTTTCGAGAATCGCGCGCAGGCCGGCGACGTTGGAGACGACCCCGCTGGCGCGTTCGAAGCGCCGCCGGGTCGCGCGGGCGATGACCTCGGCCAGGGAGGTCTTGCCGCATCCGGGCGGGCCGTAGAGGATGATGGAGCCGAGCCGGTCGGCCTCGATCAACCGCCGGAGCGGCATGCCGGGGCCGAGGATGTGTTTCTGTCCGCCCACCTCCTCCAGCGTGCGCGGGCGCATGCGGGCCGCGAGGGGCGAGGCGAAACCGCCGGGCTTTGAACCGGGCGGAGACGCCTCCTGGAACAGGTCGCTGGCTTCGTCGTCCATCCTCACCCCGGCAGGCGCGACCACTGGGTCACCCGGTAGGCGGGATCGAGGGCGTCGCGCACATCGTCGTCGATCAGATCCCGGCCGCGCCCGATGCGCGGAAGGAGGAGGCGCTCTCCACCGGGACGCCGCCCGCGGCGAGCACGGGCATTTCGCAGAGGCGCGCCATGCGGGTGAAGTGGGCCAGGCCCTCGACCGCGGGGATTTGCACGTACAGGGGCTGCCAGGCGGCGGCGCGGGCGAGGTCGAAGTACGAATGCGCCTCGACGCCCAGCAGCAGGCCGGACGATTCCACCATGGCCAGGACCGCGTCGGTCGCGGCCTCGGGGTGAGCAGGACGCCGTGGGCGCCGCACGTCTGGGCGAGGTTGGGGTGGCCGTGGGTGATCAGGCGGCCGCCGAGTTCCCCCGTGATTTTCGCCGCGGCCGCGGTCTCCACGGCCCGTTTTTCCGAACTCATGCCGTCGAGGATGAAGCGCACGGTGCGGACGCCGGCGTGGACGAGGCCCGCGGCCTGTTCCGCGCTGGCGGCGGAGGCCAGACGGGCGGCCCGTCGAACCAGAGCGGTTTGAAGTTCCATTTTTCAGGGCGCCGGGGGCGGTGGTGGTGATCACCGGGAAGTCTTCGGGCGAGGACGGGAAGCCGGAGTGGCCGGCGAGTCCGGGGCCCTTGCCGACGATCTGGCGCAGGCGCAGGGCCTGGTTGACGTAGGCCTTGGCGAGCACCAGCGCGTCGCCGACGGCCGGCTGCCGGCGAGCGCGGCGGTGATGGCGGCGGAGAGAATGCCGCCGGCGCCGGTGGTGATGGTGTCGGGGAGGCGCGGGGAGGTGAGCCAGAACGAGTGTTCGCCGTCGCTCCAGAAGTCCTGGCAGAAGTCGCCCGGGAGGTGGCCGCCCTTCACCAGCACGCTGGCGGCGCCGAGTTCGAGCAGCCGGCGGGCGGCGTCGGGCATGGTGGCGAGGCTGAGGCCGGTGAGGCCGGAGAACCACTCGGCCTCGGGCAGGTTGGGCGCGAAGACGGAGGCGCGGGGGAGCAGCTTGTTGCGGACGGTCTCGAGGGTGGAGGGGTCGAGCTGGCGCATGCCGGCGGGGCTGGCGGCGGGGTCGCAGACGAGCGGGGCCTGGATCTGCTCCATGTACTTGACGACGGCGCGGACGATGCCGGTCATGCCGAGGGTGCCGGATTTCACGGCGCGGGCGGGCAGGTCCTTGGCGAGGGCGCGGAGCTGGGCCTCCACCACGTCCGGGCCGAGCTGGACGCTGCGGTCCATGTTGGTGGTGTTGCGCGCGGTGACGGCGGTGAGCACGGTGCAGCCGTGCACGCCGAAGTCGTGGAAGGTCTGCAGGTCGGATTGGGATCCCGTCGCCCGAGCAGGAGTCGGAGGAGGAAATGGTCCAGGCAATGGGGGTCGGGTTCATGATCCCGGGCTTCTCCCAGCCGCCGGGGGGAACGTCAAGGGAAACACGCAGACCGGGGGCCGACCCCATGCGGTCGAGGGCGGAAGAAATGGTGCCCCGGACAGGAATTGAACCTGTGGCCTGCGGTTTAGGAAACCGCTCTGTCCAACTGAGCTACCGGGGCGACGGGGCTCTGATAGTTGACGAAACATCCCGCGGCAAGTGTGAACAAAGGCGGGCTGATTTCGTCCCATATGAACGACCCGTGAATAACGACCACCACGCCAAACCCTACCCCACCTCCGCATGGCTGTCGCACCGACGTGGGAAGGCGACGGGCAAGCAACGAGGATTCGCTGCTCTGCCTGCCGGACCAGGGCTCTATGCCGTGGCGGACGGCATGGGGGGCGCGCAGGCGGGCGAGCTGGCGAGCAAGATCACGGTGGACGCGGTGCAGCATGCCTTCGCGCATTTCCGTGACGAGCCGGGGGTGAACAACCTGACCCGCAAACGGGTGCTGCTGCAAAACGCCGCGAACAAGGCCTGCCGGAAGATCCAGGAGGTGGTGCGGAGACACAGTCTGGCGCAATCCGGATCGACGTTCGCGGCGCTGGGATTCGACATCAACCAGCCCGCGCAGGGGATGGCGCTGCACGCGGGGACAGCCGGGTGTACCGGATCCGCAACGGCGGGGTGGAACTGCTCACGCGGGATCACGCGTTCGTCGGGCGGGGCAACGGCACCGACGGCCCGCCGCGGCATTACGGCGTGCTGACCCGGGCGGTGGGGTGCATCCGCTGGTCGAACTGGAGGAGACGCGTTTCGACGTGGCGCCGGGCGACCGGTACGTGCTGTGCTCGGACGGTTTCAGCAACATGGTCGGGCCGCAGCAGATGCTGGCCGTCTTCGCCAACGGGGCGGACCTGTCGATGGAGGAACTGGCGGTGCGACTGGTCCAGGCCGCGAACGCGCAGGGAGGCATGGACAACATCTCCGTGGTGATCGTGGAGGTGCTTCCGAGCCCCGTTTTCGACGGGCCGCGCGGGGAGATTGCCGAACCGGCCGGCGAAGAGGACACGGTGGACCGGAACGCCGAGACGCTGGAGCTTCCGGCGCGCCGGCGCCGCCCCCGGTCTCACCCCGGCCGGCGGAAGAAGGCGGCTGCTCTGGCTGGGCCTGGGAGTGCTGATCGCCGCGGCCGCCGGGTGGTTCATCGTTCATCATTGACCGCAGCGCGCGCCGGCCATCGTCGCCGCGACGCGCTCGACATCGAACAACCGGAGCGCGGTCCGCCGTCCGTTCGCGGCCAGTTCATCGCGCAGGCGCGCGTCGGCATGCAGGCGGGTCAGCGCCGCGTCGAATTCATCCCCCACCGCGGGGTCGAAGAGCAGGCCGTTCCGGCCGTCCTGCACGATCTCGGCGAAACCCTCCAGGCGCGCGGCCAGCGTGGGCAGGCCGGTGGCGAGGTTGTGCGCCAGGGTGCTGGTGACGTGGAAATGATCGCCCGGCTGGCCGATGCGCAGGGCCACCGCGGCGTCGGAGGCCTGCAGGTACCGGCTGACCGTGGCGATGTCGGGCACCCATCCGGTGAAGCGCACGGAGGATTCGCAGCCGAGTTCCACGCACAGCTTGCGCAGACCGCCCATGGCGGGGCCGTCGCCGACCAGCAGCAACAGCAGGTCCGGAAGGGTTTCACGCAGGCGGGCGGCGGCGCGGACGAGGCGGTCGTTGCCCTTGTTCGGGTGCATGACGCCGTGATGGACGAGTATGAAGGCCCCCGGCGGAAGGTCCAGTTCGCGGCGGGCGGCGGCGCGGTCGCCGGGGGAGAAGAGCGCGAGGTCGCAGGGATCGCAGGCGACGACGATGCGGGCCGGGTCGAACCCCGCGGACACCAGCCGGCGCTTCGCCGCCTCGACGCGGCAGAGGATGAGGGGCAGGGTGCGCCAGGCGGAGCGGTCGATCCATTTGATGAAGCGGCCGGCGGGGCGGAGCAGCGGCTTGGGCTCGAGGTAGATGTCGACGAAGAAATCGTGCAGGGTGAAGGCCACCCGCCGGCCGAAGAACAGGCGCAGGATCGGCGCGGTGAGGGGCACCGCCTCGTCGACGAACACCCCCCGGTAGCCGCACAGCCGCAGCCACACGGCGATGAAGGGGAGCAGGGCGATCCAGACGGCGGCCTTGAAAAACTTGTCGAAGGTCGACTTGCGCCGGACCGTGAACGGCAGTTTCCGGACGCGCAGGCTGGCGTTCAGACCGTCCGGGACCCGCAGCGGGGAATCCATGCCGATATGGTGGACTTCGTGCGTCCGCGCGAGGTTTTTGGCCAGCGCCTCCAGGGCGGGGAGAAAGGTCGTGTGCTCCGCCGCGCCGTAGCGGAAGAGCAGGGCGACCCTGGGTGGATTCGGGGAGGTTTTGCAGGACATGGGGCGGGGAAAGGTTTTCCCCTTGCAAACCCTCTAGCGGTTGTTACGCCCAAGGTCATCCGTTTTTTGCCGCGCGCCCCGGGGAATCCACTCCGGCGCGCCACGAACCTTTTCCCATGTCCCGACCCAACCCATTCCGATTCCTGCAACGCGTCGCGCTGGTCGCGCCGCTGCTGCTTCTTCCCGGCTGCATGCGCAGCACCGCCCGCATCGAGGAAAAAGAGGAGAATCATCCCCGGTACCGCGAGGGCAAGGCCCGGATGCAACAGGGGGAGTACGACGACGCCATCAGGACGTTTGAAGCGCTGCTGCGGGAAAACCCCTCCATGGCCCGTCCCCACCTCGAGCTGGGCGTCCTCTACGACGAGCGCAAGAAGGATTACGTGCGCGCGATCTATCACTATCAGGCCTATCTCGAACTGCGGCCCGAGAGCGACAAGCGAAAATGGCTCGAGCAGGCGGTCAACCACGCGAAGATGAGCTTCGTCGGAACGTTTCCCATGTCTCCGCCGGCGGCCCGCGAGATGGAGCAGGCCAAGGCCGAACTGGAAGCCCTCCGGGTGCAGAACCGCCAGTTGCTGGACGCCCTGCGCAAGCACGGCGGCGGGGTTGCGCCCGCGCCGCAGCCGCTCCCCGACCGGGTCGATCCCCGGCCCCCGGGCCCGGTTCCGGGGCCGGACCCGCAGGTCGTCGCTCCCGCGCCCCCGCAGCCGCCGGACTCCTATGCGGTGCAGTCCGGCGACACGCTTGGAAAAATCGCGATGAAAGTCTACGGAGACTCGTCCAAGTGGAACCGCATCTACGAGGCGAACAAGTCCTCCATCCCGGACAAGAAGAGCCTCAAGATCGGCCAGCCCCTCCTCATTCCCCGTTGAACGTCCACCCCCTCCAATCCCATGGCCAACACCGACTTTGTTGACGACGACCTGCTGAAGCCCTCGGCTCCCGCGGAACCCGTCCCGCCGCCGGCGGACGCGGCGGACGCCGCGCGCATCCGCGATCCCGGCATGGCGCGCATCGCCCGCCACCGCGACCAGCTCGAATCCCAGGTCGCCTCCGCCGCCAAGGACATCGAACGCCTGCGCCAGAAGCAGGAGGACCTGGAGACCGAGCGCCGCTCGCTCGAGGAGATCCGGCGGAAGCAGGACGAATATCTCCGCTCGAAAAAGGACATCGTGCAGAAGCTCAACCAGAGCCTGTACGCGCTGGAGCGCGAGGAGGTGAAGGCCAACCAGCTCATGGACCTCTACAGCACCACCCGCCGGACCTTCCGGACCCTGCTCGACGACGTGCAGGCGGTGGACGAGGCGGCCTGGGACAAGGACCACCTCGGCGAAGAGGTCACCCACGCCCTGGACCGGGTGTCGGCGGTGCGGGTCGAGGTCGCCAAGAACCTGGCCCGGCTCGACGCCATGGGCGGCAATTCCTCCGTCGAACCGGGCGACGGGGACGCCGGCGGGGAGGCCTCCGGGCGCAAGGCGGGGTCCGGTCCCGGCTTCGTCCACTGGCTCAAGGTCGGTTTCGCGGTGGGCCTGCCCGTCGCGCTTCTGGTCGGGGCGACGCTCGCTCTTCTGGCTTTTCTCTTGTACAATTCCTTCCTGCCCGCCAAGTAGTCCGCACCATGCGTCCCACCCTCGTCAAAACAGACCGCTCCCGCCCCTCCCTGAGGGTCGGCGGGCTGTCCCGTGGCGAGCCGCTGCCGTCGGTCCGGCGGCGCAACCTGATCGTGCGCGACACCACCCGCGACCAGACGCAGAACCTCGAGGACAAGGGCCTGGGCGTGAAGGCGGCGGCCTTCATCGCCGGCGCGTACGACCTCTTCCACTGGGGCGCGCAGAACAACCGCGCCGCCGCGCTCGCCTCGCGCAAGCGCTTCCGCATCCCCGAGATCGCCTACGGCCCCTCCCTGCAGCAGAGCCCGCGCGGCCTGCGCTGGGTCCGCGCCAAGTTCAAGAACTACTTCCTGATCGACGGCATCCGCGTCCGCCGCACCACCAGCTACGAGGACCAGGTCCGCCGCAACCGCGCCGTCTTCCTCACCATCGTCGCGCTGCTGACGGCGTACACGCTGATCAGCCTGGTCTGAGGCCGCCCGATGTCGCCGCTTGAATGGATCGCGGTCCTGCTCACCGTCGCCGGGGTGTGGCTCACCGCGCGGCAACACCTCCTCTGCTGGCCGGTCGGCCTCGCCTCCGTCGCCCTCTACGCCTGGATCTTCTTCGCGGCGAAGCTCTACTCCGACGCCCTTCTGCAAGCGTGCTTCCTCGTGCTCCAGCTCTACGGCTGGTGGGCATGGCTGCAGAATCCGGCGCAGCACACCGGGCAGCGTCCCGTGGTCCGCGCCGGCATCGCGCAACTGGCGGCCTGGTTCTCCGCGGGCGCCCTGGTTCCGCCGCCTGGGGCTGGCTGATGGCCACGCAGACGGACGCGGCGTATCCTTACACGGACGCCGTCGTCCTGATCTTCAGCCTGATCTGCCAGTACTGGATGGCCCGCAAGATCCTGGAGTGCTGGATCGGCTGGCTGCTCATCGACATCCTCGCCACCTGGATCTACGCCGGCAAGGACCCTGCACCTGACCGCCGCCCTCTACGCGGGCCTCTGCGCCCTCGCCGTCAAGGGCTGGTACGACTGGCGCCAGACGCTCCCCGCCCGCACTCCGGTCGGATGATGCCGCTCCGCTTCTGCATCTTCGGCGCCGAGTCCACCGGCAAGTCCACCCTGGCGGAGTCGCTGGCGCGCCACTTCCACTCGCCCTGGGTTGCCGAATACGCCCGCGCCCATTGCGACCTGCGCGGCGGCGTCCTGGGCCTGGAGGACGCGCCGCTCATCGCCGCGGGACAGGAGGCGGCCGAGGAGGCCGCGGCCGCGACGCTGAAAACCGGCGCGCTGCTCTTCTGCGACACGGACGTGCTGTCCAGCGTCATCTGGTGCGACCTGCTCTACGGCGGCTGCCCGGACGCGATGCGCGCCCGCGCCGTCGAGCGCGCCCGCCGCTACGCCCTCTATCTGCTGTGCGAGCCCGACGTCCCCTTCACGCCCGATCCGCAGCGCTGTTTCCCCGATCCCGCCGATCGCGCCCGCACCGCCCCCCGCTGGAAGGACATGCTGGTGCGGCACGATCTGCCCTTCGTCCGCATCCACGGGGCCGACTGGAACGGCCGGTTCCAGCAGGCGGTCCGGGCGGTGGAGCAACGGCTGGCCGGACGGGCGTTCCGGTGACCGGAACCGCGCCCGCCAAAACGTTCCGGTGACCGGAACGAGGCCCCTCAGCGCGGCGTGAGAAACTCGAACCGCCCGTCCATGTACACGCGCGGGATGCGGCCGCTGGAGGCGGGTTCCTCGGCCTCGACGCAAAGCGTGTGCTCCTGGTTGGTCACCGCGGCCCAGGTCCCCCGCACCGCGAGGCGGATGGCGATGGTGCCGTCCGGTTTCCGGTAGCTGGTCACGCTTTGCGGCAGCAGCAGCCCGTCCCGGACCAGGGTCGCGATGTCCGGCGGCAGGCGGCCTTCATGGCGGTCGGCGTAGGTGCGGACGGCCTCGTAGGCGAGCTGGATTTCGACTTCTTGACGGCCTCCTCGTTGCGCCGCTCGTTCTTCCCGGTTGAAGGCGCTGGTACACGATGATGGCCAGGCAGAGGAGGGCGGTGGAGACGATGGCGCTGAGCAACCCGATGAACAGGCTGCGGAAGGCGGCCTGCTCGCCGCGCCAGGCGCCCCCGGACGCGCGGATCGCGGCGACGGCCCGGAGGCCGTAGCGCATGCCCAGCAGGCCGCCCAGCACGGGCAGCAGATGCAGAACGCCCAGGGAGGTGAACACGATGCTGCGGCGGGCCAGCGGATGCAGGGGCGGGGCGGGGGAGATCATGTGGGCAGCCTAACACGAACTTGAGCGGGCAGCAACGGGGCGGTGGGACGTTCCGCTCAAGACGCGAAGACGCCATGCGGGATTTTATTAGGAATGCTGGAAGGCTGGAAAAGTGGAGACAGGATGAACAGGATTAAACAGGATGGGTCTCCGGCGGCCTGTCGTTCTTTGCTGCCTTTGCTGTCTTCTGTTAAGAATTGAAACAGAAGGAAGCAAAGGAAGCAAAGGTAACAAAGATTCCGGACCTGCGTGAACTTCGTGATCTTCTGTTTGAATTTTCCACGCAGCCGCACACTCGAAGACCTGATTCGCGCTGCATGCGTCTCCCGGCTTGCTTTCCGCCGCGGGTCACGTAGCAGGGGCGGCCCATGCCGAACCGCCTCCAACAGCCCCTGTCGATCGGGTCGCTCACGATCCCCAACCGCGTGCTCCTCGCGCCGCTGGCGGGGGTGAGCGACATTCCCTTCCGGCGCATCTGCCAGGAGATGGGGGCGGGGCTGACGTATGTGGAGATGCTGGCGGCCAACGCCATGCACCACCGCAACAGCCGCACGCAGGAGATGATGGCCCGGCACGCGGCGGAGCCGCAACTGGGCGTGCAGCTCACCGGGCCGACGGTGGAGAGCG
The DNA here is from genome assembly GCA_046346795.1 of Kiritimatiellia bacterium. Taxonomy (GTDB): domain Bacteria; phylum Verrucomicrobiota; class Kiritimatiellia; order SS1-B-03-39; family UBA6053; genus JAXMHJ01. The sequence goes on along the minus strand of JAXMHJ010000041.1, from coordinate 32,843 downwards.
TGGCGGCCGGTGTGCGCCTGTTGAACGCCAAACCTTTCGACACGGTGGACATCAACATGGGCTGCCCGGTGCGCAAGGTGGTGCACAACGGGTCGGGCAGCGGGTTCCTGCGCGACCCCAACCGCGTGACCGAAACGGTGAAGGCGGCGGTCGGGGAATCGCGGGCGCCGCTGACGGTGAAGATCCGCCTGGGCTTTTCGCGCGAAGACAAGAACGTGACCGACATCGCCGACCGCGTGGCGCGGGCGGGCGCGGCGATGCTGACGATCCACGGCCGCTGCAAGTCGGAGAATTATTCGGTGCCGGTGGACCTGCTGTCGATCCGCGAGGGGGCGGAGGCCGCGCGGGAGGGTTCGGGCGGAAGGATCGTGGTGATCGGCAACGGCGACATCTTCTCGCCGAAGGACGCCCTGCGCATGCTGGAGCACGGCGGGGTGGACGGGGTGATGGTCAGTCGCGGGGCGCTGGGGAGTCCGTGGATCTTCCGGCAGATCCTGGGCCGGATGGACGGCGAGCCCACGGTGGTGGAATGGCGGGACGTCATCCTGCGCCATCTCGAGTACCACGCCGAGCACTACGCGCCCTACGAGGAGCTCGCCCCGCTGCTCTTCCGCAAGCATCTGATGTGGTATTTCAGCGGGTATCCCGGCGCGCGCGGCATGCGGCCGACGCTGGGCACCCTGGAGACGCTGGAGGCGATCCGCGAAACGGTGCTGGAGTACGCGGACACGCTGCCCGCCACGCTGCCCCGCTTCGCGACCCGGGAGGAGATGGCGCGGCACAAGCTGGCGCAGGGATTCGATCCCAAGTTTGACATGGACCGCGAACTGGACCGGGGCGTGGGCGGGGAGGGCTGAGCCCTACCTGTCCAGTCCGGGCGGGACCAGCCCGTCGGTCCCGGAGGTGGCCGCCGCGGCGAGGACCACTCCGATCAGCAGCACGATGACCCGTCCCCAGACGATGTAGAGGAACGCGGCGCGCATCGAGGTTCCCGCGTCCGCCTGGTAGATCCGGCGGATGAGGAACACGTCGAACGGGTAGATCAACCCCAGCAGGAGAAACCACGAGGTCAGCGAGCCGGCGACCACGTCGGCCAGCGAAGGATCGACCGATACGATCCAGGCCTGGACCCCGCCGATGAGGGCGCGGAAGCCGATGGAGCCGAGGCCGACCAGGCAGGCGGTGCCGAAGGTCTCCTTGAAATCCAGGAAGATACTGGTGATGTGCAGCCCGATGGCGGCGATGTACATCAGGATCAGGCCCTGGACCGCCAGGCCCAGCAGAAAGAGCGGCCACCCCGTCTCGCGGATCTCTCCGGCGATGCCCGCGGCGTTCATCGGCTTGGCGAAGGAGGTGAAGCCGCCGATGGGATCCGGCTGCTTTTCGCCCGGCACGTCGAGCATCTCCCGCAGTTCCTTCTCATCCATGGGGGGCTTGCTCATGTTTTCGAGATCGTCCTCCACGGGGTCGGGACCGGAAGGGGCGGGGGCGGCGTGCTCCGCGGCGTCGGGCGGCGCGCTGTCGCCCGCATCCTTGACGCGTTCCTCCCGGATCTTGAGCAGCACCCCGGCTTTGTCCGACAGGCTGAGGCGGTCGAGCGGGACCTTGATTTCCTTGCCGGTCGCGGTGGATTTGAGCACGACGGTCTTTCCGTCGGACGAAACATATTCGGCCTCGATTTTGCGACCCCCGACATCCGTCCAGGTCCGGGCGGGCGTGTCGCGGACCGGCACGAGCAGGGCGACCACCAGCCATGCCGTCTTCAGGAACTCAAATGGGTGACTCATCGCCACCCCATAAAACGGCAACGCGGGCCCGAGATCAATCCAGCTTTTGACTTTTCCGCGTCCGCCCGGAGAGGGCGGACCGGTGTCGCTCAGATTTCCGGCGGAACGGTTCCGGCGGGCGGTGCCTTGTCGCCACCTTCGCGGGCCTTCAGCATTTCCCCGGGGCTGAGCCTGCCATCCCCGTCGGTGTCGAACTTCTTGATGAATTCGGCCCTGCGCTCTTCCGCGGCCTTTCTGGCGGCGGCGCGTTCCGTGTCGTCGAGCTTGCCGTCGCCATTGGCGTCGAATTTCTTGAGCACCTCCTCCTTGCGCTCCTCAAACGCGGCGCGGGCGGCCTCGCGTTCGACCTCGTCCAGTTTGCCATCGCCGTTGGCGTCGAATTTGTCGAGGACCCGGTCCCGCAACTCGGGATGCCGCGCCAGCCGTTCCTTGACCGTATCCGCCGCCTTGGTCTCTTCGCGCTTCTGTTCCTGTTTCCGGATTTCCGCGGCGCCGGCGGCGTGCCGGACGCGGGGGCGCCCCCATGCTCGCCCTGGCCCTGGCCGGCCTGGCTGGTGAAGAGGGACAGTACACAGGCGGACGCGATCAGCAGGTTTGTGGGTTTCATTCCGGGCTCCCGGTTGGGTTTGATTCCTTGGAACAGGGCTGGAAAACGCGGGGCGCCCTGTATTATTGCTCGGTCATGATACCTTTCCAGTGGTCCGACTTTGATGTGATCGCCGATTCTCCGGAACGCTCGCCGCCCTGGGGGCGCCCGCGGGGGCGGCCGGGACGGGCGGTTCCGCCCCGTCTCGTCGGTGGCGCGGGCCTGGTCCTGCTTTCGCCGGTTGCGGTCCGCGGGTTGTCCGTCCTCCGCCGGACCGGCGCGAGGGACGATGCTGCTGGTGGATGAAGCGGCGGGTTCGCAGTTTGATGCGCTGGCGGGCCTGCCCCGCGAGGCCGTGGAGGAGCTGGAGTGTCCCCTCATCGCCAACGCCGCGCACGGACAGCGATTTCACGGCAACCGGGGGCGGCCCTGGCGGGCGGCGCGGGGCAACCTGCACCTGAGCGCCCTGTTCCCGTGCGACCTCTCCATCGCCCGTTGCGGCTCCCTGGTGTCGGCCACCGCCTGCCTGGCCGCCTGCGACGCGATTCTCGGGGCGTCAAAGGGCGGCGTCCGTCCCGAGATCAAATGGGTCAACGATGTCCGGCTGGGCCCGGCCAAGGTGGCGGGTATTCTGACGACGGCGCGGGCGGTCGACGGGCGTCTGCGCTCGGTGGTGTTCGGCATCGGGCTGAACGTCCTGGCCCGGCCGGAGGGGATCGAACCCACGCCCTTTGTCCCGGTCATCGGAAACCTGGCCGGCCGGCTGCCATCGGCATCGATCGAGGACGTGTGGGCGGCCCTGGTGGCGGGGCTGATGGAGCGGTTCGACCTGCTCCTCCACGATCCCGGCCGGATTGCGCGGGATTACGCCGCCTTTTGTGGTACCATCGGGCGGACGGCCCGGTTGTATTCCGAGGACGCCACCAACCGCCTGGAGACGCTGAAGTCGACCGCGCCGCTGGCGAAGGGCAGGGTGTCGCGGCTGGATGAAAGTCTCGGGATCGTCTTCGACGGCGGCGGCCGGGTGTGGACCAGCGGGCGGCTGGCGTACGAGGACGAGTGCGCGGCGTTCGGCGTGTGAGCCGTGAATCAGTCGCCGTTCAGTTCGATGGAAATCCTCTTTTTCTTGTCCGTGCGCAGGTTGGCGGTGCTGCGTTCCACGGTGCCCCGGCGGGCGTTCAGGGGGCGGATCTTCTTGACCGGTTCGATGCGTTCCGCGGCGGTCTTGGTGGCGCCGAGGTCCGCCTCCGTTCCGGCCTGGTTGAGTGGCGCGGGCTTGATCAGGCCGGACAGGCGGGTGCCGGAAACGGGCTTTTGATCGAGCCGCGTGTTGGCCGGGAGCGAAAGGGGCAGCAGCAGGAGGGTGAGGAGGGTCAGGCTGGTCTTCATGGATCGAACCGGACTCCTTCATACTCCGCCAAAGCCCATTTGTCCATGAATATGCGCCAGGGCAGCCGTTGATCCGGAAGATTGCCGGAGTGGAACTCCACCCATTTTCCGCTCCGGTAGCCGGTCACCACGACATAGTGGCCCGTGCCCTGCTCGTCAAAGGGGCCCAGCAGGGCGATCATGGGCAGGGTGATGCCGACGCCCGCCTCGTCCGGCGTGGCGAAGGTGGTGACGCGGGCCGGGAGTCCCTCGTCCCGGGCCTCGGCCGCGATCAGCGGCGAGGCGGTTCCGGAGAGCGCGGGCAGGTCCAGCCGGGCGCGCAGTCGCGCGGGGTCAACCGGCCGTCCGTGGAAGCGCAGGATCATGGCGAGGGCGGCCTCGCCGCAATGTCCGTTTTCCTGGGCGATGAAGGGGACCCGGGCGTGGTGTTCCGGGAGGGGGGTCGCGCATCCGGCCAGCCCCGCCAGGACCGGGAGGAGGAGCAGGCGCCTCATGCGGGCCGGACATGGAAGGTGGGGCTTTCCGGGATGTAGACGCCCAGGATTTCCCGCAGTTCCGGTGAGTCCTTGTTTTCCATCAGCCGTTGGATGAGCTGCAGGTCCACGGGCGGGGCCTTGGGGGCGCATTCCCGGTTCAGGACCCAGAGTTTTTCGTGTTCGGTGCGGGTGACGTTTTCCCCGTCGGTGATCAGTTCCTCGTATTCCTTCTCGCCCGGCCGGAGTCCGGTGAAGACGATCGGGATGTCGCGGTACGGGATGTAGCCGGAGAGTTCGATCAGTTTTTCGGCGAGGTCGAGGATCTTCACCGGCTCGCCCATTTCGAGGACCATGATGTCGCGGTCGCCGCCGACGGCCCCGGCCATGAGGACCAGTTCCACCGCCTCGGGGATGGTCATGAAGTAGCGGCGGGTGGCGGGCGTGGTCACGGTGACCGGTCCGCGTTCCGCGATCTGCCGCTTGAACAGGGGATGACGCTGCCGCTGCTGCCCATCACGTTGCCGAAGCGCACGGCCCGGAAGACGGTGCCGCCGGGGGCGTTCCATCAGGAGGCGTTCGGCCAGGCGTTTGGTCGCGCCCATGATGCTGGTCGGCCGCACCGCCTTGTCGGAGGAGATGAGGATGAAATCGGAGACGCCGTGGCGGACGGCCGCGTCGGCCAGGCGGGCGGTGCCGAGCACGTTGTTGTGGAAGGCGGCGGGGATGTTATGCTCCATCAGGTGGACGTGCTTGTAGGCGGCGGCGTGGAAGATGACGCTCACCCGGCCGTGGCGGGTCAGCGCGTCGCGGCAGTCCTCCGGCAGGCGGACGTCGCCAGCCACCGCCTCGACGCGCAGGTCGGGGAAGGCGCGGGTGAGTTCCAGGTGGAGGGTGTAGAGGGCGAACTCCGAGTTCTCGAAGAGGATCAGGCGGGCCGGGCCGAGGGGGGCGATCTGGCGGCAGAGTTCGGAACCGATGCTGCCCCCGGCGCCGGTGACCATCACGGTCTTGCCGGCGATCTGTTCGCGGACCGGCCGGCGGTCGAAGGAGTTCGGTTCGCGCGGCAGGAGGTCCTCGATGTCCACCCGGCGGACCGCGCCCACCTCGACCCGGCCGCTGGCGATGTCCTGCATCGACGGCAGGGTCTTGATGTTGCAGGAAGCTGCGCGTCGGCGCAGGTCCTCACGAGCTGGTTGAGCGTGTAGGGGGAGCTGTAGGGGGAGGATGAGGAAGTGGGAGGTGCCCAGCCGCCCGGCGTGGGTGCAGGCGGAGGAGACGCCGCCCAGGATCGGCAGGCCTTGCAGCGTCAGGCCGACCTTGTCCTTCTCGTTGGTGAGGATGCCGACGATGCGTCCGGTCTCGCTCTCGATGGCCGCGGCGTTGCGCAGGATGAGGTCGGCCTCGTTCACCGGCGCCATGAGCAGCGTGGTCGGCGCGCCCGGCGAACTCGTCGGCTTCCGGGAACACATGATCCAATGGCGGGAGACGCCCCGCCCGCCCGCCTCCCACAGCAGGACCAGGACGAACATCATCGGGAAGATGGAGCGGGGCTTGTCGGCGAACGAAAAGTTCAGGGAAACATACACCATGCCGTGGAAGAGGCCCGTGCCCCAGAAGACCGCCTTCGCCGTGCGCAGCAGGTCGTTCATGCCGAAGTACGCCCACAAGCCCGAGAACAGCCCGTAATGGTAGTAGGCGGCCAGGTAGCTGACCAGCGCCAGGGGCAGGGTCGACACCATCATGTGGTGGAACCGGGCCGGGATGGCGAAGTCGAACCGCAGCAGATACGCCGACCACAGGCTGACGACGACGCCGGTGCAATGCCAGAGCAGGATGATGGCCCGCCGGGCGAAGGGGCTGGCCAGTGCCGTCACGGGTTCAAGCGCCTGCCGGGCGGCGGTGGCGCCGGGATCGTCGGGGCGTTCCTTCATGTCGACCAGGCCTCCCGTACGAGGCCGGCGATCCGGCCGACCGTGTCCCGGTCCATCGCGGTGCCGGACGGCAGGCACAGGCCCTGTTGAAACAGCGAGGCGGAAACGTCCCCGCCGCGCACCCGCGCGCCGGCGTAGGCCGGCTGCAGGTGCATGGGTTTCCAAACGGGTCGCGACTCGATGTCGTGGGCTTCAAGGTGCAGCCGGATGTCCTCGGGCGTGGCGCGCACCCGCCGCGGGTCCATGCGCAGGACGGTGAGCCAGCGGGTGGCCCGGGTTCCCGTTGGTTCGGGCATGAAGGACAGGCCGGGCAGATCGCCCAGCAGCTCCGAGTACCACTGGAAGATCAGGCGTCGTTTGGCCACCCGTTCCGCGAGGACGTCCAACTGGCCCAGGCCGATGGCCGCCACCACGTTGCTCATGCGGTAGTTGTAGCCGATCTCGCGGTGTTCGAAGTGGGCGAACGGTTCGCGCGTCTGCGTGGCCAGGTGCCGCGCATGGGCGATCAGCTCCGGGTCCTGGGAGGCGAGCATGCCGCCGCCCGAGGTGGTCAGGATCTTGTTGCCGTTGAACGAGACCACGGCGGCGCGCGCATCGAGGCCGGTGGAGCGCCCCCGGTACGTCGCGCCGAGGGACTCGGCCGTGTCCGCCAGCACGGGGATGCCGTGCGGCCGGGCGAGGGCGAGGATGCGGTCGTAGTCGCAGGGCTGGCCGTAGAGGTCGGTGGGGATGATCGCCTTCGGCACGACGCCGCGGCCGAGCCAGTGCGCGATCTCCTCCTCCAGCAGGCCCGTGTCGATGTTCCAGGTGGCCTCGTCGCTGTCGATGAACACCGGCGTCGCGCCCTGCATGGTGATGGGGCTGACGCTGCCGATGAAGGTGAGGGAGGAGGCCAGCACCACGTCGCCGGGGCCGATCCCGAGGTGGCGCAGGGCCAGGTGCATCGCCGCGGTGCCGCTGGCGACGGCGACCACATGGGGGAAGCCGGTGACTTCGGAGAAGCGCCGTTCGAAGGCGGTCAGTTGCGGCCCCACCGGCGCGATGTAGTTGGAGGCGAACGCGGCCTGCACGTGGTCGAGTTCCGTTCCGCCCATGTGCGGAGGGGAGAGGAAGATGCGTCCGGCGGTCATCGGTCAGTTCTCCGGGCGGGGGCGGTTTTCCCGGACCACGCGGGCGGGCACCCCGCAGGCGACGGTGTCGGGGGGGATGTCGGCGTTGACGAAGGACATGGCGCCGACGACCGCGTTCTCGCCGATGGTGACGCCGGGCATGATGACGCTGTGCGCGCCCACGCGGGCGTTGCGTCCGAGGGTGACGGGGCCGCGCTTGTCATCGATGGTGGAGACGGAATAGATGGAGCAGTGGGAGCCGATCTGCACCTCGTCCCCGAGGGTCACGCCGTGGCGGGCGTTGATGTAGGTGAAGGCGCCGATGTCGGTGTGCGAACCCAGCGTGAGGCCCTCCGGATACTGCACCACCCAGTTGTACGCGGTGGGCTTGCCGTGTTCGATGACCGGCGGCTTCCAGTCTTTGAATCGGTCGTCACTCATTCCCGTTTTCGCTTCCCTGAAATTTTGGCATGGTCGCGTGCCCCTCGGCGTGGATCCCCTGCGGACGTATCACCTTTGATACGGTCCGGAATAGAATCATCAAGTCCAGAGCGCAAGTTTGGTGATCCACATACCAGACATCCTGCTCAAATTTCTCATCCCAGGAAAGCGCGTTGCGTCCGTTGATCTGCGCCCAGCCGGTGATGCCGGGGCGTACCTCGTGACGCCGCCGCTGCCGTTTGTTGTACAACGGCAGGTATTCCATGAGGAGAGGTCGCGGTCCCACCAGGCTCATGTCGCCGCGCAGCACGTTCCAGAGTTCGGGGAGTTCATCAAGACTCGACTTGCGCAGCCACGCGCCGAACGGGTGCATGCGCTGTTCGTCGGGCAGCGGGTTGCCCGACGCGTCGCGGTCGTCCGTCATGGTGCGGAACTTGTACAGGGTAAAGCTCCGCGCATGCCGGCCGGGCCGGGCCTGGCGGAACACCACCGGCGAGCCCAGCTTCACCCGCACCAGCAGCGCGGTCACCAGCAGAACCGGCAGCCAGGCCGGCAGGGTTGCCAGTATAACAACGAGGTCGAACGTCCGCTTCATTGCGTGATCCCCATGGCGCTGATCATCGCCCGATTCACCTTGTGCACGTCGTATTTCTCCTCGGCGATCCGCCGTGATTCGACCCCCATTCGCGCGGCGAGTCCGGGGTCGAGAAGGAAGCGTTCCATCGCCGCGGCGAGCGCCGCTGCGTCCCCCACGGGGACGAGAAAACCGTTGACACCGTCCTGGACCGTCTCCCGGCAGCCCGGGGTGTCGGTCGTGATGATCGCGCGCCCGCAAGCCATCGCCTCCAGCACCGTGCGTGGCGTTCCCTCCCGATAGGAGGGCAGCACGTAGACCGAGCAGTTGGCAAGTGCCGGTCGAACATCATCCAGCCGGCCGAGAAAGGCGGGGCCGCCGGTCGATTTCCACTGCTCCGGCAGGGTGGCTGGAATGGAGGACGGCGCATCGTCGATCCAGCCCGCGATCCGGTGGTCCGCTTCAGGATACCGAGCCTTCGTCTTGCGGACCGCCTCCGCGTACTCGTAGACCCCTTCTCGCGAAGCAGACGCCCGATCATCAGGAAGGACGGCGCCGCGGGAAGCGGTTGCACCGGGAAGTGATCAAGATCAACGCCGGAGCCGTTCACGACCAGGGAGGGGTGTCGCGCGGCAGAATGCGCAGGTCGCGAAAGGAGGCCTGATCGTCCGGATTCTGAAAGATCGCGATGTCCGCCGCGCACAGCGCCCGGCGGTAGAGGGTGCCCGCGACCAGTCGCGCGATGCGTGAACGCAAACCTTTGCCGACAAAGGCATACCCCAGGCCGGTGATCAGGGGCACGACCGTCTTCACGCCTTCGGCCCGCGCGGCCAGGCAACCATAAACCACCGGTTTGACGGTATAGGAGAGGAGGACGTCGGGCCGTGTGGCGCGGAAGAGGCGGCGGAGCGCCCGATAGGTGGCGATGTCCCGCAGCGGGTTCATGCCCGCCCGGTTCATGGCCACCGGATGAAAGGCGACCCCGGCCGACGCGAGGCGAGCCGTCAACGCCGCATCGCCCGGTGGCGCGGCGGCGAGCACATCGCAGCCGCTTCGCACCAGGTCCTCCAGCAGCGGGCCGCGGAAGTTGACCAGGGAGTCCGCGAAGCTCGCCAGCACCATCACGCGGATCGGGCGTGTCATGGCCGGGACTGCGGTGGCGGCGGACCCGCGCCGGGTTCATAGTGCGGATAGAGCGCGGCGTGGCGGATCATCCAGGCCCGCAGGTCCAGCAGCATCCGTTCGTAGCCGGGTACCTCCCATCCCAAATCCGTGCGCGTGCAGACCATGCTTTTGTCGCTGCGCACCTCCCCGTTGGCATGCACGACCAGATCCCGCCGTTCCCATATCCGGGCGATGAGAAGGAGCAGGTCGTATTTGCTGATCTTGTCGGCGCCCGTCAGGTGGCACAAGCCGTCCAGCGGCCGGTCCAGGATCGAGTCGATGAACCGCGCCAGCTCCAGTGTGGTCACCCCCGACCAGAACACATTCGAGTATCCCTGGACATCCCCATGCTGGTTCAGAACCCAGTGTAGCAGGCCCGTGCCGGCGCGGTTGAGTTCGGGGCCGATGATGGACGTCCGGATGGTGAAATGGCCGGGGCGGTCGATTTCGCCAAGCGCTTTGGTGCGGCGTACGGCGTGTCCGCGTCGCGAAAATCCTGCTCTGCATACCCCGCGTCTGCCGGAGAAAACGCAGTCCGTGCTCACGTGGATGAGCCGGAATCCGATTTCGTCGCCGAATCGGACCAGGGCGTGGGGCAGATGACTGTTGACCAGGATGGCCATGGCGGTGTCGGCGGCGGAGGCCTGGACCAGCATCCCCACGGCGTTGACCACCACCTCCGGCCGCACCTGCCCCAGCAGGGCGCGCAGGCGATCCGTTCGGGTGACATCCACCAGATGGGTATCCGGGAAGACCCGGGTCCGCGCGGCCGTGTGCAGATCGCGGCGGCCGGCTTCCTGCAGGTGGTGGGCGAGCATGTGCCCCGCCATGCCCCCGGCGCCGAGAACAAGAACCCGCGGCCCGCTCACGACTCCCTCCGCCAGACCGTCCGGTTCACATAGCCCGTGTAGCTCAGGATGATCCGCAGCACCTTGGCGGAAACGTTCCGCGTGTCGTAGTCGCCCACGATTCGGAAGTCGGCGCCCGCGCGCTTCTGTTCCATCGCCACGCGGATCGCCGCGAGCACGTCCGCGCCGCGCAGTCCGCACATGATGAGGGTGCCCTCGTCCATGCCCTCGGGGCGTTCGTGCGCCTGCCGGATGGTCACGGCGGGAAAGCCGAGCAGCGAGGACTCCTCGGTGATGGTGCCGCTGTCCGAGATCACGCAGGCGGCCTGCTGCTGAAGGGCGATATAATCGAAGAACCCCAGTGGTTTGAGGAAGTGGATGCCGTCCCCCAGGTCGCCGACCCCGGTGGCCTCCATTTTCTTGCGCGTGCGCGGATGGGTGGAAACGATGACGGGCATTCCGTGGGTGTCGCGGATGGCGCGCAGGCTGTCCAGCAGGTCGGCGAAATTCGCCGGGGAATCAATATTCTCCTCGCGGTGGGCGCTGACGACAAAGAAGCCGCCCGCCTTCAAGCCGAGGCGCGCCAGCACGCCGGAGGCGGCGATCTGGTCGCGGTGATGCTCGAGCACCTCCAGCATCGAGGAGCCGGTCTTGATGATCGTCTCCGGCCGGATGCCCTCGGCCAGCAGATAGCGGCGCGCGTGCTCGGTCAGGACCATGTTGATGTCGCTGAGATGGTCCACGATCTTGCGGTTCAACTCCTCGGGGACCCGCTGGTCGAAGCAGCGGTTCCCGGCCTCCATGTGGAAGACCGGGATCTTGCGGCGCTTGGCGGAGATCACGCACAGACAACTGTTGGTGTCGCCGTAGATGAGCAGGGCGTCGGGGCGGATCTCCTCCATGGCGGCGTCGGACAGGCGGATGACATTTGCGATCGTCTCCGCCGCGTTCGCGCCGGCGGCGTTCAGAAAGCGGTCCGGTTTCCGCACGCCCATCTCCTCGAAGAAAATGGCGTTGAGCTCGTAGTCGTAGTTCTGGCCGGTGTGCACCAGCACATGGCGTGTATGGCGGTCCAGCTCCGGGATGACGCGGCTGAGCTTGATGATCTCGGGGCGCGTGCCGACGACGGTCATGACGGTCAGGGCGCTCATGACGGTTCGTCCTTGCGTCCATGCAGCATGTCCTGGACGTAGGACAGCTTGAGCAGCAGCCCGGTCATTCCGGCGACATCCAGCCGTTCGGTGTTCTCGCTGGTGTAGTCGTCCGCCTTGGTGATGCCTTCCTCGCCATGCTCGAAATAGGCGCCGTAGTTGAGGTCGCGGGAGTCGGGTCGGATTCGGTAGTATCCGACCAGGTCCTCCGCACGCACCATTTCCTCGCGGCTGACCAGGCACTCATGCTTCTTTTCGCCGTGGCGGGTGCCCATGATCCGGATGTCGCTGTTCGAGTTGAAGAGGCGTTTGAGGGCCTCGGCCAGAACGGCGATGGTGGCGGCCGGGGCCTTCTGGACGAAGGTGTCCCCTTGGTTGGCGTGCGCAAAGGCGTACATCACCAGGTCGACGGCATCGGGCAGCGACATCATGAAGCGGGTCATCTCCGGGTCGGTCAGCGTGATCGGCTTGCCGGCCAGCATCTGGCTCACGAACAGGGGGATGACCGAGCCGCGGGAGGCCATCACATTTCCGTATCGGGTGTTGCACATCACCGTGCAGCTCGACGTCAGGCCGCGGCTCATGGCGACGGTGACCTTTTCCATCAACGCCTTGCTCATGCCCATCGCGTTTACGGGATAAACGGCCTTGTCGGTGCTGAGCACCACCACCCGTTTCACCTGGCAGGCGATCGCCGCCTTGAGGGTGTTTTCGGTGCCCATGACGTTCGTTTTGACCGCTTCCATCGGATAGAATTCGCAGGACGGCACCTGCTTCAGCGCCGCCGCGCTGAAGACAAAGTCGGCTCCGCGCATGGCCGCAAGAACGGTGTTGTAATCCCGCACGTCGCCCAGGTGGAATTTGACCCGCCCGTCCGCATACTTGTACCGCATGTCGTTCTGTTTTTTCTCGTCACGGCTGAAGATCCGGATCTCCCCGACATCCGAGCCCAGGAAGAGGTCGAGCACCGCGTTGCCGAAGGAGCCGGTGCCGCCGGTGATCAGAAGCGTTTTATTTTTTAGCATGTTTTCATCCGGGTGTGTTGTTTAGAGCCAGAGGGGGGGATGGGGAATCAAGGTCGATGCCGCAGACGGGCTCGCAGGGAGTGCGCGAAATGGAGGGCCGGATCCACCCGCAGCGCCAGAATCATGCTGCCGTAAACGAGCAGCGCCGCTCCGACCCCCGCCGTGGTGGAGGGCAGGAGACCCGTGTGGCGGACCGCCTGCCGGACCCCGAACCCGACGACCGCCATGACCGCGCCGGCGAGCAGGGTTTGCATTCCGATCCGGGCCATTCCGCGGAACGGGGCGAATCCCAGCGAATGCTTCAGCAAGACGAATTGGAGCAACGAATAGGTGGCGGCCGCCGCACAGGTCGCCAGGGCGAGCCCCAGAACGCCGTAGTGCCGCACCAGCAACAGGCTGAGTCCGATTTTGACGGCGACCGCGCAGGCGCTCAGCACCATTGGGGTCCGGGAATCCTGGCTTGCATAGTGGACCCGGTTGAGGGTGTCCCGAAACGCGCCGAACAGGATGCCGGGGGCGAACCCCAGCAGCAGCAGGGCGGTCAGGCGCACCGCCGCCCCGTCAAACCGGCCCCGCCCGAACGCCAGCGTCACCACTTCCTGGTGGAAAACGCCGATGACCGCGATCACCGGCACCGTCACCAGCAGGATGGAGCCGAGCAGCGGGATACCGCCAGGTTCAGGCGGTCGAATTCCTTGCGCACGATGTACTCGGTGAAGACCGGATACGTGATGGTGGTCACCGCGAGGACAAAGGTCCCGCTGGCGACGCTGAGCAGGCGTTGCGCGTAATTCAGCGCGGAGATGTTGCCGGCGGGCAGGCGGGAGCCGAGGAAATTGTCCGTGAAGATGTACGCCTGATCCAGCGAAACGCTGATCAAAACAGGGAGGAAAAGTCGCGCCATGGTGGCGAGATGGGGATCCTCAGGCGCAGGCTGGGACGAAAGGCAAATCGTCCGCGCAAAAAGGCCGCCTGGAAGGGCACCTGCAGGGCCCAGGCGGCCAGGGCGCCGTATGCGGCCGCATAGATGCCGAACCGCGCCGCCAGGAAAATCACAACCAGGGCGGTGAGCACGTTGTTGAGGGTGGGAATAAGCTGGGGACCCATGTAGCGGCGCTGCGCCTGCAAGATGGTGGAAAGGATGCCGGCCAGCGTCGAAAACACGAACGATGCGCAGAGGATCCGGGTCAGGCGGATGGCCAGCAAGGTGGTTTCCGGCGCTAGCGAAGGGGCCATGCCGACCACGAAGAAGCGCGCCTGGAGAATGCAGAGCGCGGAGAGGGCCAGGGCGATCATCGCATAGGTGAACAGCACCTTTCCGGCGAATTTTTCGGATGCTTCCTCCCCCTGCTCGATGCGGACGCGATTGAACACCGGCAGAAAAACAATGCCCACGGAGGCGAAGAACGCCGAAAACACCAGGTTGGGCACGTTGCTCGCGACGAAAAATGCGTCCATTTCCGCCGAGACTCCGTACTGGGCGGAAAAGACCGCGTCGCGGGCGAACGCCGTGACCTTGCCCAGCATGATGAGCGCCATCACCAGCAGGCCGTCGGACAGGAGATGGTTGCGTTCAGCCATGGCGGGGGCCGGCCGGGATCAGCGAAGGGTAGCGTCCCCGCCGCAGGAACCAGACAAATGCCAGCAGCCAGAGGGCGATGATGCTGTCCGGGGCGATCATCAACTGATTGTTGGCGGGAACGAACACCATGCCCAGCGTGAGCACGCAGAAGAACAGGATGGAAACCGGGTTGTGGTCGCGGATGGCCTCCACCCAGGTGGTCGCATACACGCGGGCGACCAGATAAAACACAAGAAGCGCGCCCGGGAAGGTGAAGTCGGACGCGACCCAGGGAAACACCGTGTGCCATTTGCTCATCGCCGCGTATCCGGTTTCCGCCTCCATCCGCAGGGGATAGGTTTCATCCAGCATGAAGGGCACGCCGAAGATGCGGTTGGCGATCACCATGACCGAATAGGAGGTGCCCAGGCAGTACGTCCATTTGAACGGGATGGAAAGGCAGAGCGAGAGCCCGTAATACCCCGCCGAGAGATATCCCGTGAGCAGGACCGAAAGGGCGAATCCCCAATCCAGTCCGAAGATGGCGAAAACCGGATGCTCCAGATCCAGCCAGATCTGCGACACGACCCGGCTGTTGTAGTTTTCGGCGGTCACCCCGATGGCCGCGTAACGCGTCTTGATGATGTAGGCGAATATCGTGGTGGCCAGAAACCCGAACACGGCGAACTTGCGGATGGCGGCCCCGGAGATGCGCGGCCGCCGGCCGCCGTCAAACAGCTTCAACAGCCCCACACCCATCAGAAATATGACAATGTCTCCGAACTGTTTTTGCTTCCCCTGACCCAGGGTGTTGGCCAGCAGCACAAACAGAAAGGTGCAAACCGTCATGACCCTGGTAAAGCGCGGGGCAATTGCCGGTAATGGTACGCCCCCAAAATCATGGCCGCCTGCACCGGAAGCGTCAGCGGAAGGTTCAGAAGGAAGGAGGCGCTGTACGCGGCCCCGGAATTGCGCACATAGCCGTCATACACATCCACGTATCGCTGCCCCATGTCGGCGGGCGCGAGGAGAACCCCCTTTGGCGATCTCCGCGAAAAGGGTGATCGACTTCGCCGCGAAGGCGATGAGGATGCACACCTTGAGGATGGCTATGACCGGGCGGCCGGCAGCGGGCGGTACTGGCCCCGCCGGGCGATCGGTTTGCGGACGCCGTGATGATAGCCCGCTGAAAACACAAGGAGAAACGCCGCGATGTAAATCGCCACCGACAGGCGGTCGTACTCATCGTATTTCACCGGCCCGGAAAAGCTCACCGCCAGGGTGAAAAGGATGTATCCGACGAAAACTTCAACGGAAAATGAGCGGTGCGCATCATGACACGGTACCCGGTGGATCCGGCGGCCGGGCCGGATGCGGGCGGCCCGGCGGGCATCCATCCAGGCCGAAAATGCGATGGTAGGCGAGACTTTTTCCCGCCCCGTCAGATGACCGATGCCCAGCGACTCCTGTTCCGCCTTCCGCAGATATTCCTCGGTCGATTTGATGACGCGGGCGGGATGACCGGCCACCACCGAACCGTCCGGCACATTGCGGGTCACGACCGCCCGGGCGCCGATGATGCAATCATTGCCGATCTCCACCCCCGGCATGATGAGGGCCATGGTGCCGATGAAGACGTTGTTGCCGATGCGGATGGGCCGGGCGATTTCCAGTCCGGGCTTTCGATCGCGTGCGATCAGGACGCCTCCGTCATGCGTCAGGAAGGACGCACCCGGGGTGATGTAGACATTGTCGCCCAGACTGACCAGGAAGGGTTCGGTTCCGAACATGCCGAAACTGCTGCCGAAGATGTGGACCCGCCCGGCCATGCGCACCCCGATCCGGCGGGCGTATCGCACGGGAAAAAGTTTGGCATACATCAGCCACAGTGGTCCGGTCAGAATACGCCACAGGCGTCCCGGGCTCATGCGCGTTCTCCGGTGACGCTCTTCAGAAACGCGCCGACGGGCGCTGCAAGGGAGCGGTAGTCCAGCATCAGGTCGCTGCGGCAGTTCTCCCGCAGGGCGGCGCGCCGTTCCGGGGAAACGGAAAGAATGCCGATCAGCAGTTCCTCCTGCTCCGGGCCGGCCTCGATGGGAAGCGCGAATCCGTTGTATCCGTCCCGTAAATAGGGCAGGATGTTCTCCAGCGGATTGGTGATGACCGGAATGCCCGCGGTGAGGGACTCGGCGAACTTGGTCGGGAAGCCGGCCAGGGTCACCCGGGACTCGCTGCGGAGAAATATCGTGAAATCGGCCCGCTTGATCCAGCCAACGATATCCGCGTGCGGCCGCCTGCCGTGGAAAATCAGACGTCCCGCGAGCAACTCCAGGGCATCCGTGTGGCCGGGGAACGCCAGCAGGTAATTTTCCTGAGTCAGGCCGAACACGTCCAGCCGGAACGCCGGCGCGCGCGCGGCCACCCGGGCGAGCACGCCGATGACCGCGTCCAGGCGATCCTTCACGCAGTTGCGCTTGCGATCCAGCCGGCGGATGTCGAACGGACTGCCGGCGTAAACCATCCGCACCTCGTCGCCGTTTCCGGCGTCGGCGGCGGGAGGAATCGCGCCCAGCGCGTCCGCGTCACACAGGGTGGGGATCTCGACCACGTGACGGATGCGCGTCGCGTAAAAGCGGTGGAGATAGCGGCTGGTGGCGATCACCCCGTCGCAGCGCGGGTGAACCCACCGCATGCGGGCCGTGGTGTCCGCCCATTTGAGCAGGCGAAAGAGGGGGGAGCCCCCGTCGCTGGAATACCATTCCGTCGCGTCGGCGACGACGGGGATGCCCATCCTGCGGCACGCGCCCTGGATGACCGAGAGCGCCAAGGCGGGATAATTGTAGGCCACCACCGCGGCCAGGTCGGCTTGCAGATGCCGGATGAGTTCGAGGGCGTAGTCCGCCTTGCTCAGATGATGATCCAGGCCCGCACCCCGCCGGATAGGGAGTCGCCCACGCTGGAAACCCACCCGCCACGCACTGCGTGGAGAGGACCGGGTTCCGTGCCGCAGTTTCCGGTCCACCCCCAGAAACGCGGAGCCATAACCAAGCTCGCGGAAAAGTCGTCCAACCGCCAACACCCGCTGGGCGGCGGCGTTGCGATCCGGCAGTTCGAAGCCGCCCACGTAAAGGATGGTTCGTCGACCGCCCGGGGCTGAGGTGGATGGGCTCATGACTGAAAATCCGGGGTTTTCAGGCGCGATGGTAATCGGCATACCACCGCACGAAGCGGGGAATTCCCTCGGAGATGGGCGTTTTCGGCTCGAACCCCAGCTTCTTCCGCGCGCGCGAAATGTCGGCGTAGGTCGCCGGCACGTCGCCGGGTTGCATGGGCAGCAGGTCCATCCTCGGCTTGAGCCCGAGTTCCCGGCCGATGGTGGCGATCATGTCGAGCAGCTTCTCGGAACGGTGGTTGCCCAGGTTGAAAATCTCGTACGGATCGAGACCCTCCGCGAACATCGCCCCGCGCACCCCGGAGATGATGTCGTCGACATAGGTGAAGTCGCGCTGCATGTCGCCGTGATTGAAGACGGGGATGAACTTGCCGGCGAGAATGTCGCGGGTGAACATCCACATGGCCATGTCGGGCCGGCCCCAGGGACCGTACACCGTGAAGAAACGCAGGCCCACGGTCCGGATGCCGTAGAGATGCGTGTAG
Organism: Kiritimatiellia bacterium; assembly: GCA_046346795.1. Lineage (GTDB taxonomy): Bacteria > Verrucomicrobiota > Kiritimatiellia > SS1-B-03-39 > UBA6053 > JAXMHJ01. The sequence goes on along the minus strand of JAXMHJ010000041.1, from coordinate 15,144 downwards.
GTGTGCGCCATCAGCTCGTTGGCCTTCTTGGTCGCGGCGTACAGGCTGATCGGGCGGTCGACGGGATCGCTTTCACTGAAGGGCAGCTTGGTGTTGCCGCCGTACACGCTGGAACTGCTGGCGTAGACCAGCCGCGGCTTGCCGTGGTGCCGGCAGGCCTCCAGCACGTTCAGGAACCCCTCGAGGTTGGCCTTCTGGTAGGCGTGCGGATTCTCGATGGAATAGCGCACCCCCGCCTGCGCGGCCAGGTTGACCACCACCTCGAACGGCGCGGCCGCAAACACCCCGGCCATGAAATCCCGGTCGCAGAGGTCGCCCTCCGCCAGCGTGAATCCCCGCTGCGGAAGCAACCGGTCGGTGCGGTCCCGCTTCAGCTTCACATCATAGTAGGGATTGAAATTGTCGATGCCGACCACCTCGTGCCCGTCCGCGAGCAGCGACGAACTGAGGTGGTAGCCGATGAACCCGGCGCTTCCCGTGACCAATACCCTCATGACTCAAACCCTTTCGCGAAAAACCCCTTGATCCGTTCCACCACATACGCGGACTGTTCATCCGTCACTTCCGGATACACGGGAAGGGCCAGGGTTTCAAGCGCGGCTTTTTCCGATTCCGGGAAATCTCCGGCCCGGTGACCAAGATCCTTGAAGCATTCCTGCAGGTGCAGGGGGACCGGATAATACACCTCGGTACCAATCTGCGCGGCCTGCAGGTGCGCGCGCAGTTCGTCCCGGCGGGGCACGCGGATGACGTACTGGTTGAAGATGTGGCGGGTGGTGGTCACCTTCGGCAGGCCCACCCGGTCCGTCAGACCTGCGGCGGCGAAAAGGCGGTCGTAGCGCGCGGCGTTGGCCCGGCGGCCGTCGGTCCACGCGTCCAGATGGCGCAGCTTGATCTCCACGACGGCGGCCTGGAGGGTGTCGATGCGGAAGTTCCCGCCGATCTCGCGGTGGTAATATTTGGGCTTGGACCCGTGCACCCGCAGCACGCGCAGGTGCTCGGCGCGGTCGGCGTCCTGCGTGGTGATCAGACCGGCGTCGCCGAAGGCCCCGAGATTCTTGGACGGGAAGAAGGAGAAGCAGCCGTAGTGCCCGATGCCGCCGGCGCGCCGGCCCGCGTGTTCCGCGCCGATGGCCTGGGCGGCGTCCTCGATGACCACCAGGTTGTGCCGCGCGGCGATGTCCATCACCCGGTCCATTGCGGCAAGCTGGCCGTACAGGTGGACCGGCATGATCGCGCGGGTGCGCGGGGTGATGCGCGCCTCGATGAGGGCGGATCGATGTTGAAGCTGTCCGGATCGATATCCACGAACACCGGCTTCGCCCCGGTGCGGGCGATGGCCTCGCCGGTGGCGAAAAAGGTGTAGGGAGGTGATGACCTCGTCGCCGGGGCCGATGCCCTCGGCCATGAGGGCCAGCAGCAGGGCGTCGGTCCCGGAGGAGACGCCGACTCCGTGGGCGCAGTGGGAATAGGCGGCCACCGCCTTCTCGCAGCGTTCCACCGCCGGTCCGAGGATGAAGTACTGCGATTCGATGATCTTCCTGAAGGACGGGATCGATCTCGTGCCGGATGGCTTGATACTGGGCTTTCAGGTCGAGCAGGGGTACGTTCATAAGGGCGGATTTGATAGGCCATCCAGACGATCAAGTCAACGGTTGATGCCGGCGTAAAGCCATGGCAGGAGGAGGTATGAAGACCCCGCCCGCCTGCTGGCTGATGAAGAGGAACTGACGAGTATTCGATCGAACGCCTCGGGAAGGAGGGGCGGACGATCTGGAGCGGCGTGCGCAATTACCAGGCCCGGAATTTCATGCGCGACGACATGCGGCCCGGCGACCTGGTGCTCTTCTACCACAGCAACGCGGAGCCGAGCGGGGTGGCGGGCCTGGGCCGCATCCTGGGCGGGCCGCTGCCCGATCCGACCCAGTTCGATCCGGCCAGCGACTACGTTGATCCGAAGGCGCGGCCGGAGGCGCCGACGTGGATCCTCCGCGAGGTCGGCTTCGTGCTCCGTTTCCCGCGCGTGGTCGCCCTCGGCGAATTGCGGACCAACCCGGCGCTCGCCGGCATGCTGGTCATCAAAAAGGGTATGCGTCTCTCCATCCAGCCCGTCCGCATGGCGGACGCGCGGGAGATCTGCCGGATGGCCGGGGTGGACCTCCCGGAGGAATTCCGCGGCGGTCAATAACCCAGGTCGCCCATGACCGGCGCCAGGGCGGGCAGGGCGTCGCCCATGAATTCCTCGTAGTGCCGCCATTTCTCGACCGACCCGGTGAAGATGGGCCTGGAGGCCTCGGCGTAGGTGGGCGAGCGGACGGGCGACGGGTTGGTGTGGAACGACGTGACGTCCTCGCTCCAGGGCAGGCCGAGAAATTCGAGGGTGCGGCGCGCCTCCCCGCCGAAGTCGGAGACCAGCGATTCGTAGCGGGTCTCGTGCCAGACGTGCCGGGGCAGTTGGGCGCGGGTGTTCAGCCACAGCCGCAGGCTGGCGGCGATGTGGGCGCCGAGGGTGTCGAAGCGGTTGAAGGCGGCGCTCTCGCTGTTCATCGGCAGGTACTGGGCGAAGCAGGACCAGGCGACGGCGCGCGGATCGCGCAGGGCCATGACGACCTTCGCGCCGGGGAAATAGCGGTGGATGACCGGCACATTGGGCAGGGAGGAGGGGTGCTTGTCGAGGATCATGCGGCCGTCCACCGGCCGGTCGGCGGCCTGCCGGATGATGGAGAGATACACGGCGCGGCCGATCTCGCGGCGTTCGGGGGTGACGGGGCCCAGCGCCTCCACCAGCGTGCGGCAGGCGGGCACGGCGCGGAGATGCATGTTCCACATATTGCTGAACACGGGTGTCTCGGAAACGGAGACGAGGCCGGGGTGGGCGTCGAGAACGCGTTCGAGCAGGGTGGTGCCGGAGCGGGGAATGCCGACGAGGAAGGAGAGCGGAGGCGCCCCGGCATCCGCGCCGGCCTCGGCATCCCAGCGGGCGTAGTCGGCGCGGACGGGCTGGCCGTCGAGGTTGCGGATCTGCGCCATGCGGTTCTGCCACAGCGGGAGAAACTCCTTCACGGCGGGCCGCTGGGCGACCTTGGCGGACTGGTAGGCCACGAACGCGTCCGCGTAACGGCCCTGGGCGTCGAGGGCGTGGCCGAGTTCATGGCCGGCCTGGGCGATGGCGTCGGGCGAGGCGTTGACGGCGGTGATGACCCGCCGGGCGGTGTCGGCGGCCTCGTCGGGCTGGCCGCTGGCCCGCAGCGCGCGGGCGAGCACCACCAGCAGGCCCGGGTGTCCGGGGTAGAGGCGCAGGCCCCGCCGCGCGACCTTTTTGGCCTCGGCGTGCTCGCGCAGGTGGACCAGGGCGTCGGCCAGCGCCTCGTAGACGGGGGCGACCGCCGTCATCGCCCCCGGAGGGCTGGCGATGGCGGTGCGGAGCAGGGGAACGGCCAGATCATGCCGGCCGATGCGGCACCATTCCACGCCGAGCAGGCCGTGCATGTGCAGACGCTTGGGCGGAGGGGTGTCGCGCAGCAGGGCGTCGAAGGCGGCGCGGGCCTCGACAAACCGCGCGCAATACCCCAGCGCGGCGGCGTGGCAGGTGCGGAGATGCCAGTGATCCGGATATATCCGGCACCCCTCCGCCAGACTGCGCTCGCCCTCGGCGAAGTCCTGGATGGCCCAGGCCTTGGCAACCAGCGCGGCGATTTCCGGGGGGATGGCGGACATGAATCACCCCTAGGCGACCCATGGGGACCGGTCCAGTTCCAAATGGCGGCCCCTGCGTTCACCCTTTGAAAGCGTACCGGACGGCGGTCCGCGGTGGGTGAAACGTGCACCTCCATAAAAAACGTTTCTTCTGTCAATGGACAAACTCTGTCCGTGCAGGTATTTAATGTAACGAAAAATCCAAACCGCGCCAAAGCGGTTTTATGAGGGGGGATATGAAAAACTACTTCGAACGCGTCAAGGTGGCTCGCGCCGGGTTTTCTTCCGGAAGGAGTTGCTCCATCCCGCTGGCGGCCGCACTTGCGGCGGTTTCCGGACAGGCGGCGACCCTTACCTGGGACAGCGACGCCACCTTTGCCAACGGCAGCACCGACGGCTCCGGGACGTGGAACACCGCGCTGCTCAACTGGAACAACGGCGCGGCGGACGTGGCCTGGCCGAACACCACGGCGGACATCGCCGTGTTCGGCGCCGGCGGAACGGCGGGGACGGTGACGGTGGCGGGAACGGTCAATGTCGGAACGATCCGCTTTAACGGCGGCGTCACCGGCGGTTACCTGCTCACCGGCGGCCTGCTCAACGGACTCGGCACCATCAGCCTCGGGCAGGGCGGGGTGACGTCCGGCACCATTGAAAGCAACATCACCCGCGCCGGGGCGCTAGGTCTTTCGTCCGGCACCGCCGCGAGCACGCTGACGTTGAGCGGCGCGTTGAACGTGACGTCCATCACCCTGAGCAACCTGTCGATTTTCACCTTTGCCGGCACGGCGGCCAACACCACCGGGAACATCACGATCGATTCCGGGGGATCGGGCAACGTGTCCACGCTGATCCTGAACAAGACCCCCGGGGTGAACGCGATCTCCGGCGATGTCTCCATGGGTCACTACGGAGGATCCGGCCGCTCCAGCTTGCCGCCAGCGATCAGATCGCGGACACGGCGACGATCAGCCTCAACGCGGGCGGCATCTACGGGAATCACGCGACGTTCAGCCTCAAGGGCAACAACGAGACCATCGGCTGGCTGCAGGGGGACGAATACGCGCGGGGCGAACACGGTCCAGAACGGGGGCGCCACGGATTCGGTCCTGGTCCTCTCGGGCAACGGGTTGAGCAAGACCGCCACCAATGGAGGCGCGAACGGATCCTTCACCATCCAGAACGGCTCGACGGGCAAACTGTCCATCGTCAAGAACGGCACCGGCACGCAGGTCTTCCAGAATGGCAACACCTTCAACGCCACCTACACCGGAACCACGACGATCAACGCCGGCATCCTCTCGCTCGTCGGGTTGAACTTCAACTCCAGCCCCACGGTGCTCGCGGGCGGGACCTTGAACATCCAAGGGATCCACCTTCAACGCCTCCATCACCGGCGGCACCGGCGGGGTGACCGTCACCGGCGGCAACAACAGCAACTTCAGACATCCTGATCCCACCGGAAACTGACTTGGCACTTTTCCGGATTTTTCGGGGGTGGGATCAGACGAGTTGATAGATGAAGCGGTGGCCGGTCTCCGGGTGGCGGAAGCTGGCTTCGGTGAGGTCGGCCAGTAGCTGGGCGATGGCGCGGTCGTGGACCGGTGAGGCCATGCGATGCACCCGCACGCTCAGCGTGCGGGCCGCGTCGTCGGGCATGAGGTCGGCACTGGAGACGAAGAGTTCCCGGACGAGGGCGCGGGCCTCGGCTTCGTTGGCCAGACGCGGGCGCAGCTGAGTCCGGGACGAGCGCGGTCTCGGCCCGGTAGGCGATCATTTTGACGGTGTCGGTCAGCGTCTTGGCCAGGGGGAGGAGTTGCCGGGGGCGTTCTTTTTCGGGCAGGTCGGCGGCGGCGATTTTGCGGGGCATGGCGGCGCGCGGCGCTTGAGTTCATCGCGCTCGGCCTGAAGGCCTTGAATGCTTTCCAAGAGGGCGGCCCGCTGAGCGAGACCTTTGCCGTCGTCTGGATCAAGCGGGGGCCGCGCCGAGCTGCGCATGGTGTTTGCGCAATCGGGTGGCGAGGATCTTCACCTGTTTGTCGAGGGTGCGCCAGGCGGGGTTGACGACCGGGGTGGTGCCAGGAATCTCCTCGCTGCCATATTCCACAAGGCCGTCGATATCATAGTGTTCCATCATGTAGCCGAAGAAGTTTTCCTGGCACCATCGGCTGAACATGCGCCCGGCCACCGCGGGGTTTTCCAGGGTTCGGGCGGTGGTGATGATGCGGTCTGGTGGCCGCTGCCGGTGAGGCGGCGCACTTCGAGGACGGGAAGGGGCGCGGCCGGGTGGGCGGTGAGCTGGGTCTGCCGGGAAGCCAGGCGCATGACGGCGGCGCCGCCGCCGGGACAGGGCACCTCGGTGTCGGCAAACTCGCTTTCGGCCAGGCGTCGGAGACGGCTTTGCGATAGGTGATGGCGCCGACGCGCTGTTCCCAGAGACGGGAGAGGAGGCTGTGGTGGGCGCCCTCGCGGTCGAAGACAACGACGAAACGGTGCAGGAGGGGACGCGGCGGCGAGTTCCGCTTCGGTGGGTTGACCGGGCACCGAGGCGAGCAGCTCGGGCAGCAGATCGTCCAGCAGGGCGGCGCCCGCCGTCGGTGACCGCTTTGGAAACGACCAGAAACGGCCGGCCCAGCGTCGTTGACCCAATAGTCGGTGGTGCCACGCAGGCAGAGTTTCTGGCGCGAGACATAGCGGCGGGGCAGCACGGCGTCCGTCCCTGGTAGACCCGCACATGGCCGTCCAGATAGAGGTAGGCGGCTTCGTCGGGTCCTGCTCCATCCAGGTTTTGGCCAGCTCGCGCATCCACTTGCCGGGGGTGCCGGTGGCGGCCAGAAGGGCGGTTTTCCCGCAGGGTGCGCACCTCGGGCACGCGGTCCAACCCGATGGTTTTGCCCAGTTCGCCGGGCGGGTGATGGCGCAGTTGCTCCGGGCGGCGAATGCGCGAGGGCCATGAAGCCGAGCACGCACAGCACGTGCAGAGCGGTGTAAAACCCCGTGGGCAGCGAAAGATGGCGACCCAGACCGGAGAAGAGCCCGTTGGCGCACAGCGCGGGCAGTCCGCAGAGCACGCCTCCCAGCGCGACGTCGACGCCCGGTTCGGAAGCGGGTCACGGCGGCACCGGCCAGGCCGAGGGCGGACGCGGTTCGTTCGTCCGCCGCGTGCACGCCGTCCCCAGGCCGGCGGCGGCGGCGGCGTCCTCACGGCTTCGCTGGGACTTGGTGGCCGGCGTTCCGGCCCGGGGCTCCGGCCCTCGGGGTTGCGCCGTGGTTTTCACCCGCCCCCGGCCACGGCCTTGCGCAGGGTCGATTCGCCGATCCCCTCGCTCCGCGCGACCGCCGCGATCCGCTCCCCCGCGTCGAGCCGGCGGGAACACGCGTCGAGGCGTTCCGCCGTGAGCACCGTGGCGCCGCGGACGGCCCGCGGTTGATAGAACGAACCCGCGCCCCGCTCGCCGAGCTGGCGACGCCAGCGCATCAGGCCGGTGCGGTGTGCCGAGGGTGGCGGTGATGTCGCAGGGGCGGGCGTGGCCGTTGTCCATGAGCGTGGCGAGCGCCAGCCGGTGTTCGCCGACGTCGTCGGCGGGGTGCGAGAAGAAGCTGTCGGCACCGACGAACCACGTGACGCGGCCCTCCTTCTCCAGGCGGCTGACCGCGGCATTGATTCGGATTGCGCCGTCGGGCATTCCGGGCAAAAGAGTTGTGGCATGGCGTGGGAGAGGGATGAGCCCGCGGCGCGGGAGCTTGTTTTACAGCAAGCCGATTCTACGCCATGCCACTCCCTTGACCCGCCCGATGTGCCAACTCAATTTCCGCCCCGGCGATGGAATTTCAGGGTCCGGGGATGGGATCAGGATGTCTGGAACTTCCGGCGGCGGCAACAAGACCTACCTGGGCGACACGGTGATCTCCGCCGCCTCCACCACGTTGACGCAGACGGTGGCGAATTCGCTCTCCGCCGCCTCGATTCACAACATCGGCGCGGGATCGACGCTCAGCACCGGCAACCTCGCCGGATCGGTGAAGGCGTTGACCGGCGCGGGCACGGTGAACCTGGCCAGAGCCGCGGCCAACCTGACCATTGCCGACGGGGCCGGGCAGACCTTCTCCGGCGTCGTGACCGGGGCGGGCACCCTGACCAAGGCGGGGCCCGGCACCCAGATCCTCTCCGGCGCCGGCAACACGCACAACGGCACGACCTCCATCACCGCCGGCGTCTTGCAGATCGGCGGGGCCGGCCGGATGAACTCGGGCGCCTACTCCGGCGCCATCGTCAACACGGGCACCCTGCAGTACTCCTCCAGCGCGGACCAGCTCCTGTCCGGCCCCGTCAGCGGAGCGGGCGGAGCGCTGGTCAAGGACACGGGCGCGGGAACGCTCACCCTCACCGGGACCAATTCCTACACGGGCGGGACGACGGTGAACGCCGGCACGCTGATCGCCACGACCGGTTCCGCCCTGGGAACCAACGGCGGTCTCACCGTGGGCGGAGCCACCTTCGTCTACAAGGCCGCGGCCGCGGGACCGTTGAACCTCGGATCCGGAGTGATCAACCTGGCCGCGGGCAGCCGCATCGGAGCGTCGGTGGGCGGCACGCTCGGGCAATCGGCGATCACCAGCACCGCCGCGGCGGTCACCACGGGCGCCATCACCGTGGACATCTACGGAATTCCCGCGGCGCCGGCCACCTTCGGGATCAACAACCTCAATCACCGCCGCCAGCGGGCTGGACGGGGCGACCTACACGCTGGGGAACGTCTACAACGCCACGAACTTTTCGGTGGTGCCGGGCAGCCTCTCCTTCAACGGCACCGAGGTCAGTATCGGAATCACCAGCCTCGCCGCCCTCGCCGACGAATACTGGAAGGGTGGATTCGCCGGCGGCAACAACGTGTGGGCGCTCTCCGACGGGTCGACCGCCAGCAACTGGGCGAGTGATCTCGCCGGCACGGTCACCTCGCAGACGCCCGGCGCCGGGACCACCGTGCATTTCTCATCCACCGGCGCCACCAACCAGGGGGCGATGGTGCTCGGCGGGGAAATGAGCGTGGCGGGCGTGGTCGTGGATGACGGGGCCGCCGTCAATCTCAACGCCGACGCCTACGCGCTGACGATCGGTGCGGGGGGCGTCACCCTCAACGGCACGGCCGGGGCCACCAGCCTGAACGCCTCCATCAAACTGGGCGCGGCGCAGGCCTGGGTGAACAATGGCGCCGGTCTTCTGACGGTCGGGGGCGGCGTGGTCACCGGGGGATTCACGTTGACCTTCGGAGGCAGCGGCAACTCGGCGTTCACCGGGGCGCTGAGCGGCACGGGCGGGCTCACCAAGTCGGGATCGGGAACGCTGACCCTGAGCGGCCTCAACACCCACACCGGCGTGACGCTGGTCTCCGACGGCACTCTCGCCCTGGGTCATGTGAGCACGCTTGCGGCCAGCACGCTCGACACGGGGACCCCGGGCGCCCAGCAGGTGACCTTCACGGTCGCGGGCAGCAACACCTACAACCTGGGCGGGCTGGCCGGATCCGACGATCTGAATCTGGGCGGCAACACCATCAGTGTCGGGGCGAACGGCGCCAGCACCACCTTCGCCGGGGCGCTCGGCGGCGTGGGCGGATCCCTGACCAAGGTGGGCGCGGGGACCCTGACCCTCTCGGGCGGAAACCTCCATGGGGGCACGACCACGGTCTCCGCCGGCATCCTCAATCTTGCCTCCGCCGGCGTGGCGGTGCCGGGGCCCTTCGTGATGAACGGCCCGGACGGAACCTACGCGCGCATGCAGCAGCCCGGACAGTTCGGGGCGGGGGTCGTGGCCGCTTTTACCAGCGCCTCGGGGGCGTGGAACCGGTTCGAGCTCTTCGGCAAGGATCAGACCCTGGCCGGCATCACCACCGGCAACGCCACCACCCAGGGCGGCGGGGTCATCCAGAACAGCGAGACCAACGGGGCGGCGGGCGCCAATGCCACGCTCACGCTGAACGGGAGCGGCACGTATGTGTTCAACGGCCACCTGCGCGATTACGGCTCCCCGAACGCGGGGACGAACAAGCTGAGCCTGATCAAGGACGGCGCCGGCACCCAGACGCTGGTGGGAACCGTCATCTCCTACAGCGGAACCACCGCGGTGAACGCGGGGCTTCTCCGACTGGTGGACACCAGTGTGTTCAAGAGCGCGATCGCCAACCACGCGACGGTCGAACTGTCGGCCGGCGCCACCGGCGTGAACCTGGGCGCCGGGGCGAATCTTTCCGGAGAGGGAATCTGGAACAAGACCGGAACCGGCATCGCCAAAATCAACGGCGGACAGACCGTCACCACCACCGGCCAGTTCAACATCCAGCAGGGGACCCTCCAGAATGACAACAACGCCGTCATCTGGTCGGGCAGCACGGCGGGGGTGAACATCAGCGCCGGCGCGATCCTCGACCTGTACGCCGATTCGATCACCGTCAACGCCCTGACCGGCGCGGGCTTCGTGCAGAACAACTACGGCAACACGACCGGCCAGAGCGGCTCGGCCGCCTTCTTCGAGAAGCTCGTGCTGGGCGCGGGCGGCGGCAGCGGAACCTTCACCGGCATCATCCGCAACAATTCCACCAACGTCGCCCCGGCCGCGGGCGCGGGCAAGGGGGGGATCCAGGTCGAGAAGACGGGGACGGGCACCCAGACCCTTTCCGGCGCGAACACCTACACGGGTTCCACCACCGTGACGGCGGGGGGCCTGTTCATCACCGGGAGCGGCTCCACGGCCGCCGCCGGTTTGATTCAGGTCTCCGGCGGGGCGACGCTGGGAGGCGGCGGGGCGGCGGGCAACGCCACCTTTGCCGATGCGGCGGTCTTTTCGCCCGGGGACGAGGACTGGCAGGGGGACCATGTCATGACCCTCGCCAGCCTGACCCTCGCCGGCACCTCCGTCCTCCGGTACCAACTGCAGGCCGCCGAGTTTGATGTCCAGACGGTGGGGTTCTACAACGACTCCGCGGTCATCACCGGCGCGCTTGTCCTCGATGGCGTGCTGCGGGTGGGCAACCGGGCGAATCATGACAGCCCCTACGACTTCACCACCGCGCTCGCCGGCGACAAGTGGCTGCTCCTGAAATACACGCCCGGCAACCTGACCGACAACGGACTGGTCGTGGACTCCGGCAATTCCGCCCCCCTGGCCCCGGGCCTGGCCTACGCCATCAGCAAGGATGAGACGTTCGGGGGAGTGTATCTGGATGTGGTCGCGGTCCCCGAGGCGGGCTCCGGATTGCTTGCCGCTCTGGGCGTGATCATTCTGTGGGCGCGCCGCGTTCGTGGCGTCTCGGGAATGGATTCCCGAAACCGGTGATCGCCCCCGGCAGGCAAACCTGTTTAATAACACGGCATCGGGCTTGCCTTCCGCGGGGACGGACGCCAGAGTGAAAGTAAGGAAGAGGAAATATTCCGGCTGAATCCGGGTCGTTGTATCCGGCAAAACATAGGTGACTCCATGAAGCGCATCTGCTCCGCGACCGCCGTACTCCTGTTCATGACGGCCTCTTCAATCCCGGCCGCCACTGACCTGGGACGGCCGATGGCGCCGGTCCCGGCACGGGAGGCACGGGCAACTGGGATTCACCGCCTCCCTCCTCTGGGACAACGGTGGGTTGACCACCTGGCCGGGCGCCGGCACCGACAACGACGCGGTCTTCGGCGGAACCGCCGGAACGGTCACGCTGACCGGGGGCGTCACCGCCAACGATCTCACCTTCAACTCCAACGGCTACACCATCCAGGGGAACACGCTCACGCTGAATGGCGGGGCGGTGCCGTCGATCACGGTGGCCGCCGGTCTGGGCGCGACGCTCGGTCCGGTCATTACCGGCAATGCCGGACTGACCAAAACCGGGGCGGGTTCGCTGACCCTCACCGGAGCGGCGCCGCGAACACCTACACCGGGCTCTGCCACGGTCAACCAGGGCGTTCTCTACCTCAACAAGACGGCGGGGCTGGCCGCCACCTCCGGAGCGATCCTGATGACCGGCGGCAACCAGCCGGAGATCGTCACGCTGGCGGCGAACCAGTTCGCTCCCGGCACCACCATCGACACGACGGGGGCGACCAACTGGGAGCGTTTTTCCCTGATGGGCAATGCGCAGACGGTGTCCGCCATCACCGATCCGGCCGGCCGGTTCGTCCTGGGCGCGGATCGAGTGCAGGCAGCTTTCCCACCGCGCCGCGGAACGCGATCCTGACCATTGACGGCGCGGCCAACAGCACCATCGGGGCATCATCCGCGACAACGACAACGGGGGCAGCGCCTCGACGCTCGGACTGCTGAAGACCGGGGCGGGGACCCTGACCATTTCCATCAATTCCACGTACACCGGCGGAACGGTCGTCAACGGCGGCACCCTGATGCTGTCCTCGGGGGATGATGGCGTGGGCACCATCCGGGGCGCGGTGACCGTGAGGAATGCGGGGGGCACCCTCAACTGGTCGGTGGCCAATCCGCTGGGCTACAATGGCCAATGGCAACTCCATCACCAACCTCACCATCAACGGCGGTACGGTGGGCGGCGCCGACATCCAGACCCACTACTATCACAATGCCGGAACCATCCCCATCAACATGAACGGCGGGATCCTCAAGCTGGGGGAGCGGCCGCCGTCGGGTCGGCCAATCAATTCCCGCAGCGCCCCCATCATCGTGTCCGCGGCCGCCACCACCACCGCCCAGATCCTGGGCGTGACGGCGAACGCCACCCTGGCGATCCGGGACGGCACGACCCAGACCTTCAACGTCGGCGATGGAACGCAGGCGGTGGATCTGCTGGTGGATGTCATCATCAGCCAGAACAACGGCGTCAGCGGCATCCTCAAGGACGGTTCGGGAACCCTGCGGCTCACCCGGGCAAGCGCGTATACCGGCGCCACCACCGTGGCCGGCGGCGCCTGGATTGGACCTGTCCGGCAGCCCGCCGGGGTGATTGCGGCCGCATCGGCCCCGGCGTTTGCCGGCGGCATCTTGAATCTGGGCAACAACGCGGGCGCCTCCGCCCAGACGCTGGGCAATCCGACCCTGGCCGCCAACAGCGGTCGCAGCACGGTCAGCGTGGTTCCCAATGGCGGCACCGGCACCACGCTGGCGCTGGGCGCAACACGGACGCCCAACCCCGGCGCCACGGTGCTGTTCGACCTGTCCGCCGGCACCCCGGCCACCGCCGTCGTCGCCTCCAATCCCGCCCTGAGCAACGGTGTCATCGGCGGATATGCCACCGTCCGCGACAACACCGGCACCGGCTTCGCCACCGTCAGCGCCGGCAGTGTCGTCCGCTACACCGGCGGATCCGTGCTGGCCGCCGGCAGCAGCAAGCGCCACCACCAACTACACCAGCACGCCCTCCGATCCGGACTATTCCGCGGGCACCCTGACCCTGACGGCCGGGGCGCACGCCGTCAACACGCTGGACATCGGCACGGGCGCGGGAGGCGCGCTTGGATCTGAACGGCTCGACCCTGGCCGTGAGCGCCAATGGCGGCGTTCGTGAACGGCGGGGGCGATTACGCCCTGCAAAACGGCGGCATCAGCGGAACCAACGCCAGCCTGACCAAGTCGGGCGGCGGCACGCTGACCGTGTCCACCGTCAACACCTACACCGGCGCCACGGTCATCGACGGCGGCACGTTGAAGCTGGCCGCCCCCGCCACCTCCCTCGCCGGCGTGCCCGGTCTGACGATGCGGGTGGACGCCACCAACGTCACCGGGTCCGGAAATCCGGCGGCCGGGGCCGCGGTCACCACCTGGACAAGGCATCTGGCCGGCTCGGTGGTTTCACCCGGAGCTGGGCACGCTGTACAATCCGACGGCGTACACGATGAACGGCCTGCCGGTCGTCCACTTCAACGGCAACAGCCTCACCAGCACGCTGGCCACGTCCAACTCGCCCCTCACCATCATGTACGTGGGCCGCATGACCGGGGGGCAGAACCGGCGACTCGTGGACAGTTCCACCGTCAACTGGCTGCTCGGTTACCATGGAGGCACCCAGGGCGACGCCTATTACAACGGGTGGGTCAATGATTCGACCCAGGCGGTCAACTACGGGGGCAACCTGTACGCGGGCATGGTTCCGGGTCCAGGTGTCAATTCGCTGGTCTATCAGAACGGCCTCCTGCTGGCCTCCAACCAGACCGGCACCACCGCCCCGGGCACCCTGCGCCTGGGCGGGGGGGCGGAGACCTCCTTCGGCGACATCGGCGAGCTGCTGGTGTTTGACAGCGTATTGACCGAGGAGCAGCGGCTGCAGGTGGAGCAGTACCTGCAGGCCAAGTGGCAGGGGGTGCTGCCGGCCACCTCGCCCGTCAGCATCACCGCCAGCGGCGCCATCCTGGACCTCAACGGGCAGAATCAGCAGATCGGGTCGCTCTCCGGCGTGGCGGGCAGCCGGGTGCGGCTCAACGGCGGATGGCTGAGCACGGGCATGGCCAATGTCAGCAGCACCTTTGCCGGGGTCATCGAGGAGGGCGCCGTGGCGGGGGGCGGCCTCACCAAGAACGGCACGGGCGACCTGATCCTGGAGGGGACCGAATCCAATACCTACACGGGACTGACCGTGCTTGGCGCCGGACGGCTCGGGCTGGCGAAGACGGGCGGGGCGTACGCGATCTCCGGCAACTTCACCGGCATCAACAACGCTTCACCCGAGGTGTACACGCTGGCGGACAACCAGTTCGCCCCCGGCACGGTGATGTATTTCCAGGGGAACGAGGGGGACCATGTGCGGTTTGAGCTGCTGGGCACGACGCAGACCCTCGCGGGCATCGACAATTCGGCTTCCAGCGGCCGGGGCGTGATCCAGCACAACGAACAGTCCGGCCGCACGCAGGTCGGTGCCGCCTCCACCCTGATCCTGAACGGCGCGGGCACCTATTCGTTCAACGGCTACCTGCGCAATTACGGCCTCCTGAACGTCATCAAGAACGGCACCGGCACCCAGACCCTCACCCGGGCGGGCGACCGCTTCCGGTTCGGCACCACGGCCGAGGACCTCGCCAGCCTCACCCTGAACAGCGGCGTGGTCAACGTCGGGAACACCTATGTGGTTTTCGGCGAGGCGGGCGGGGGCGCCACCGGCCTCACCATCAACGGCGGGATCTTCAATCATACCGGCACCGGCGGCACCTATCTGACGAACGCCACCGGCGCCCCCTCCACCCTGACCGTCAACGCGGGGGGCTCGTATCTGGACGCCGGCCCGCTTTGGTCGCAGTCCAACGCCGGCACGATGCAGATCAATGGCGGCACGGTGTCGTTCGCCCTGGGCGGTGGGGTGCTGGGCAACGGCGGGACGGGGGTGATCAACCTCGACAGCGGCGCCCTGACCTTCGCCGCCGGCCAGCACATCGGCGGGGCCGGGACGGCCTGGTTGAACCAGACGGGGGGCACGACGTCCCTGTGCGGGCAGATGAATGTGGCCAATG
>JAXMHJ010000040.1:0-45657 GCA_046346795.1 Kiritimatiellia bacterium | reverse complement strand
CGGGGATTCCACGCCGATGGGGAACCCGGGGCGAGCGGAATCGCGAGGCCAAGGTCTGCGGTCTACCATGCGTATGGGCGGCGGCGCACGAGAGGGGCTGGCGTCGGGAGGATTGCCCATCGGGAGATCGGCGTGCCCTGGCTTCTTGAAGGCCAAACACGAAACCGCTACCAGCTAAACCGCTCCCCTCCCCTCTCTTCGCGAACTTTGCGATCTTCTGTTAAAAATTTGCCCGCAGCCGCAAACCCCATAGCCCGCACGATTTTGAATCATCCTAAACAACCAGCGTCACAGGGACATGAAAACGTTGCCCGCCCTGCTGCTGCTCGCCCTGCCCGTCCTGGCGAATCCGCCGGACCTGTACCTGCCGGAAACCGACTGGCTGGTGGTCGCCGCGCCCTTCAAGGCGAAGGTGGAACGCGCGCCGGACGGCGGGAGCATCGCGCTGGACAACGGGTTGATCCGGAGGGTGCTGCGCATCACCAACGGCTGCGCCACCGTGGCGCTGGACAGCCACATGACCGGCCAGGCGCTGCTGCGGGCGACGCAGCCGGAGGCGCTGCTCACATTGAGCGGAAAGCCGGTCGCCATCGGCGGACTCAAGGGCCAGCCCAACCGCGCCTATCTGACGCCGGAATGGCTGGCGGCGATGACGGCCGATCCGTCGGCGTATCGGCTGGTCGGCGTGGAAACCGGGGTCACGCAGGAACGCTTCGCTTGGAAACGCGTTCGCCACCACGCCCCCGGCGCGGTCTGGCCGCCTCCAGGCGTCTCGCTCCGCCTCGATTTTGAACCACCGCTGGAACGCCTCGCGGAATCCCTCGACGCCACGCTGGGGCGGACGCTGCTGTGGGAGGATGACTTCTCGTCCATCCGCGCGGACTGGAAGGAAACGCGCTCCGCCGGAGGGGAGCGGATCAGCTTCAACAACGAGGGCAAGGCCGGGGAGATTTTCGCGCCCTCGAACGCCCACTGTTTCGCAGACCGCGCGCTGCCGGATCAGGCTGGAATGGTCGAGCTAACTCTTACCCTCGGCACCGACACGTCGTACAGTTGGGGTCCGGGGCTCGGCCTGGTCTTCGCCAGCGGACATGTCGCGAAGGTCAACGCGCGCCCGGGCGACCGGGGCTCGCACGGGCAGTTCGAGCTGCGCGACGGACGCGGCGAGCTGCTGCGCAGCGTGCCCGCGCTGGCCGCGGCCGACGGAGGACTCGACCTGGCCAAACCCCTGACCCTGCGCGTCCGCATTTTTGCCGACCGGCTGGTGTGGGAGGCGGCGGGCGAGGACGGCGGGACCTCGCATCCCCTCTTCGAAACTCCGCGCGCAACCGCCTGGGGAAGGCCGGTCGCGGTGCGCGCCGGCAAGATGAATCCGTCGGGCGGCGCCGGCGACGACGGGAAGGCCCCCGCGGCGGAATGGGCCCGCCTGAAACTCCAGCGCGCGCGCGTGTTCGGCCCGCAGGACCCGGCCGTTTTGACCGCAGCCGCAGCCTCCCGTCCCGCGCCCCTGCGCGTGTCGGTCCACTACGAACTCTACGACGGCCTCCCCTCGCTCTCGAAATGGATCACGGTGCACAACCGCGGCGCGGATCCGGTGACGGTGGACCGCTTCACCGCCGAGGTGCTGTCGGTGGTGGAACATGCCAACGACGTCGAATCGCCCTCGGGCGTCGCCCTGCCCCCGCCGACGCCGCTGCACGTGGAGACCGACCAGGCGTTCGGCGGCTTCACCCACGGGCACGCCAACCGCCACGCGGTGCGCTGGACAACCGAGCCAGAGTTCACCAGCCAGGTGAACTACGCGCTCAAGACGCCGTGCCGCCTGGAGGTCTCGCCCTTCCGCGGGCCCGCGCAGGTGGTGGCCCCGGGCGGGACGTTCACCAGCTTCCGGGTGTTCGAACTGGTGCAGGATTCCACCGACCGCGAGCGCCGCGGCCTCGCGCTGCGCCGCCTGTACCGCGCGATGGCGCCGTGGGTCACCGAGAACCCGCTGATGTTCCACATGCTCAACTCCAACCCGGCGCAGGTGCGCGCCGGCATCGACCAGTGCGTCGGGACGGGCTTCGAGATGCTGATCATGTCGTTCGGGTCGGGCTTCAACGCCGAGAGCGGCGATCCCGCGTACGCCGCGAAGTGGCGCGAGGTGGCGGACTACGCGCGCAGCAAGGGCGTGGACCTGGGCGGGTATTCGCTGCTGGCCAGCCGGCGGGTGGGCGGCGGCAACGACGTGGTCTCCGCGCCGGGGGAACATCCGGCCTTCGGCGCCTCGCCCGCGCTGACCAGCGCGTGGGGCACCAACTATTTCGCGAAGGTGCGGGCGCTGTACGAGCAGTCGGGGTTGTCGATCCTGGAGCATGACGGCTCCTATCCCGGCGACTGGGATGTGACGCCGAGGCCGCCGCTTCAGCGCGGGCTGGAAGACTCGCAGTGGGCGCAGTGGACCATCATCCGCGATTTCTACCAGTGGTGCCGCGGCCGCGGGATCTACCTCAACGTGCCCGACTTCTACTACCTCGCCGGCAGCAGCAAGTGCGGCATGGGCTACCGCGAGGTCAACTGGTCGCTGCCCCGCGCGCAGCAGGTCATCCACACCCGCCAGAACATCTTTGACGGCACGTGGGAGAAGACCCCGTCGATGGGCTGGATGTTCGTGCCGCTCAGCCAGTATCACGGCGGCGGGGCGGCGGCGACGATCGAGCCGCTGGACTCGCATCTCGACCACTACGAGGCGATGATGGTCGCGAACCTCTCCTCCGGCGTGCAGGCCTGCTACCGCGGGCCGCGGCTGTACGACACCGACCGCACGCGCGAGCGGGTGAAGAGCGTGGTGGACTGGTTCAAGAAGCACCGCGACATTTTGGAGAGCGACGTCATCCATCTGCGCCGGGCGGACGGGCTCGATTGGGACGGCTTGCTGCACGTCAATCCGGCGCTGGAGGAGCGAGGCATGATGACGGTGTTCAACCCCACCGGCGCGGACATGGAGCGGGAACTCCTGGTACCGCTGTACTATGCCGGGCTGCAGGAAAGCTGCCGGGTTTCGATCGACGACGGGGAGACCCGGCCGGTCGAACTGGACGCGCGGGCCCGGCTGCGGCTGCGACTCAAGATTCCGGCGGGGCGATGGACGAGCGTCGTGTTTCGCGCGGTGAAGTAGCGGAGAAGGTCAGCGCCCGTGCCCGGCGCCGATGGGGTTCGCGTAGTAGTCGGGTTGCGGGACGGCGACCTCGGGGGGCATCGGCTCCGCAGGCGTCGGGACGATGTTCTCGCCCAGCGCTTCCAGTTCCTGCGCGAAGTATTCCAGCGCCACCATGAAGTCCGCCAGTCCGGAGGTGGGCAGGATGATGGTGTCGCGACGACCAAAGACATCCTCGGTGATGCGGATGAACCGTCCGCTTGCGTTTTCCTTGAGGTCGAAGAAGAACTGTTTTCGTTCCACACGAATCTTTTGACTGATCAGGGGGTTGTCCATGTCCATTCCTGTTTATTGTTCACGATGTTCACTATGATCCAAATGTAACCCAATTTGCGGCGGCGTAAAGTCCTTTGTGCAATTTCTGGAAAAAATCCCTCCGGGCGGCTTGAGCGAAGCGGCGTGAAGTCCTGATGACCGGTGGCGAAAGGACCAATCTGGAGGGGCCAAAAAAGCCGCCCGATGGCGGGCGGCTTGTCGGGTGGGAACCGATGGGGAATCAGTGGGCGGGGGTGGGCGCGGGGGCGTCGGCCGGCGCCCCGGCGGAGCGCAGGTCATGCTGGTACTGCAGCCACTTCTGATCCATCTCCTGGCGGTGGAGGTCGGCGGGATCGAAGGCCTGGGCCTTGGGGATATCGCTGCTGGTCCGCGCCAGCAGGTCGCCCACGGGGAAGAGGAACAGGATGGCGAGCCAGATGAAGGTGCCGAAGGCGACGATGCCGATGATGCGGGCGCTTTCCCGGATGTGCATGCAGTAATAGAGGACGAGGGCGGCTTCCGCGCCCGCGATGGCCAGGGCGGCGAGGCCGTTGCCGAGCTTGCCCAGGTTGACGAACGAAAGTCCGACGGTCAGGGCGGTCCCGGCCACGAGGGCCAGTGCGACCAGCAGGTAGCCCGCGGTGGTGGTGTGGGGAGTTGAAGGGGTGTCGTTGGACATGATGGCGTCCGGGTTAGGCCAGGTACAGGAGGGGGAAGAGGAAGATCCAGACGATCTCGACGAGATGCCAGTAGAGCCCGAAGTATTCCACGTGGGGGTGATACTCGGGAGTGAAGCGGCCCCGGGTGGTCAGCACCATGATCCACACGATGAGGCCCATGCCGATGATCATGTGCAGGGCGTGCATGCCGGTCATCGCGAAGTACAGGGAGAAGAAGACCTGGATGCCGGGGGGGGTGTGGCGGGCCACCTCGACGGGTACGGACGCGGCCGGAGCGGCGTCATGGCCGGCATGGATCATGACATCCAGATGCTTCTGCCAGTCGAAATTAAAGCCGGGGACGAGATATTCGTCGAACTTGGCCCGGTATTCCACCGACTTGATGGCCAGGAAGACGCTGGCCAGGACGAGGGTGGCGAACAGCCAGGACAGGATTCCGCTGCGCGACCCCTTCCGGGCCGACTGCACGGCGAAGCTGACCGTCAGGGAGCTGAGGATGAGCACCAGGGTGTTGATCACGCCCAGGTGGAGGGAGTGGCGGACGATCCCGCTGGCGACATGCCACGTGTCGGAATACATGATCCGGTAGATCGTGTACGCGGCGAAGAGCCCTCCGAAAAACATGATTTCCTGGGAGAGGAACAGCCACATCCCGAGCTTCGTCGACTCGGTCTGCTGCCGCATCGAGTCGAAGTAGTGCTTCTGATGGGTCGGGTGCATGGCGTGCCCGTCAGACATGGGTGATCTCCGGTTTCAGGTCGCGATAGATCCGTTCGTCGCCGTAGTCGTACGCTTCCTTGTCGACCACCGGCGGCGCGTCGAAATTGTGTTCGTGGGGAGGGGAGTCGACTTCATTCCATTCCAACCCCGTGGCACCCCAGGGATTGCGGGGGGCGGGTTTTCCGGCGATGATGGAATGGAGGAAATAGCCGAGGGCGAGCAGGTAGCCCATCGCCATGACGCTGGCGCCCAGCGTGGACATGATGTGGAAAATCTGGAACTCCGGCGGGTAGACGTGGTAGCGCCGGGGCATGCCCAGGTACCCGACGATGAACTGCGGGAAGAAGGTGAAGTTGAACCCGAAGAAGATGAGGACCGCCGCGAGTTTGGCGGCCGTCTCGTTGTACATTTTCCCGAACATCTTGGGCCACCAGAAGTGCAGGCCGGAAAGCCAGGCCATCACCATCCCGCCGACCATCACGTAGTGGAAGTGGGCGACGACGAAGTAGGTGTCGTGCAGGTGGACGTCGGTGGCCATGGTGGCGAGGTACAGACCGGTCAGGCCGCCCACCAGGAACAGGCCGATGAAGCCGATCGCATAGATCATCGGCGCGCTCAGACTGACCGATCCGCGGTACATGGTGGCCGTCCAGTTGAACACCTTGATGGCGGTGGGCACGGCGATGAGCATGGTGAGGATGGAGAAGATCATGCCGGCGTAGGGGGACTGCGAGGCCACGAACATGTGGTGGCCCCAGACGAAGAACCCGATGGCGGCGATGGCGAGGCTGGAGAGGGCGACGAACTCGTACCCCACGACGCGCCGGCGGGCGAAGCAGGCGATGACCTCGCTGATCACCCCGAAGCCGGGCAGGATCATGATGTACACGGCCGGATGGGAGTAGAACCAGAACATGTGCTGGAAGAGGACGGGGTCGCCGCCGCGGGCCGGGTCGAAGATGCCGAACCCGAAGGCGCGCTCGCACACGACCAGCAGCAGGGTGATGGCGACCACCGGGGTGCCGAGCACGTTGATGATGCTGGTGGCGTACTGCGCCCACACGAAGAGGGGCAGGCGGAACCAGGTGAGGCCCGGGGCGCGCATCTTGTGGACGGTGACGATGAAATTCAGGCCGGTGAGGATCGAGGAGAAGCCGGTGATGAAGATGCCGACGCCGGCCAGGATCACGTTGGTGTTGGCGTAGGTGGAGCTGTACGGCGTGTAGAAGGTCCAGCCCGTGTCCACGCCCCCGAAGACGATGGCGAGCAGGGTGAAGGAGCCGCCGATCATGAGCAGGTACCAGCTCGCCAGGTTCAGCCGCGGGAAGGCGAGGTCCTTGGCCCCCAGCATCAGCGGCAGCACGAAGTTGCCCAGCACCCCGGGGATCGAGGGGATCAGGAAGAAGAAGATCATCATGATGCCGTGCATCGTGAAGAGCTTGTTGTACGTCTCGTGGCTCAGCAGGTCGGCCTGGGGGGTGGTCAGGTCGAGGCGGAAGAGCGCGGCGGCGATGCCCCCGAGGATGAAGAAGAAGACGATGGAGAACAGGTACAGCAGGCCGATCCGCTTGTGGTCGACGGTCAGCAGCCAGGACGAGATCGTCTTCTTGCAGTTGATGTAGTTCAACGCGGCGGCGGGGGACGTGGGGTTGGCGGACGTGCTCATGGTGCGGGTATCCGGGGTCATTTGGGGGGCGCGTCGGGCGCCTTCAGGGATTTGATGAAGGCGATCAGGTAGGTGATGTCGGAATCGGTGAGCTGCGGCTGCGGGGCCATGAGGGGCAGGTAGCCCTTGGCCACCTTGGCCGTGGTGTTTTTGATCGATTCGCGGATGAAGTTCTCATCGACGATCACCGTCTCCCCGGACTCCAGCGGCTGCGGCTGGCCGAAGATGCCGGTCAGGACGGGGGCCTTGATGGCGTCGGACAGGTTCTTGATGTCGCCGGCGTTGTGGCAGGTGTTGCAGGCGTTTTTCAGGAAGATCTGGCGGCCGATGTCGGCGGGGGTCGCGTTGGCGATGGTGGCGGCCGCCCCGCTGACCCAGCGCTGGTATTCCTCGGGCGGCATCACGTGCAGCGACCCGACCATTTCCGAGTGCTCGGTGCCGCAGTATTCCGCGCAGAACAGGTGGGATTCGCCGACCTTGTCCGCCTGGAACCACATCTTGGTGTACTTGCCGGGCAGCACGTCGCGCTTCATGCGCATGGTCGGCAGGTAGAAGCTGTGGATCACGTCCTCGGACGTCATGGTCAGCTTGACCGGAACCCCGGCGGGAACGTGCAGGTTGTTGATCTCGCGCTTGCCGTTCGGGTGCTGGATCTTCCACATCCACTGCTTGCCGGTGACCAGGATCTCCATGGCGTTGGGCGGGGGCACCTCGGACTTGAGGAAGAGGATGCTGCCCCAGAAGAACATGACCATGGCGAGCAGGAAGGGAATGATGGAGCCGAGAATCTCGATGAGGTTGCTCTCCTTCACGTCCACCGGGCGGTCGGCCTCGGACTTGCGCTTGTAGCGCACGGCGAAGTAGATCACCACGGCGAAGACCGCCAGGCCGATGACGTAGGAGACGACGTTCAGGAATGCGTAGAGGTGGTCCACCTGTTTCGCAAACTCGGACCCTTGCTCGGGTAGGAATGGTACGTTGACGTTCATGATCGGCGTTCGGGGGTGGTTCGCGGCCGGTTAGGCGTGGCCGGGTTGGGGGAGCTGTGGCCCGCCGGGGCCCGCGGGGGGCCGGCGGCTGGCGTCGTTCTTGAACAGAACCATCAGCAGGAAACCGACAAGCCCGACGGTGGTCAGGCAGGCGGCCATGACCACGCGGGAGATGAGGATCGTGTACTTGCCCGTCTTGGGATCCACGGCGTAGCACATCATCGCAATGCGGTCGACCAGGGTGCCGATGCGGTTCTCGGAGGCCTGCACCAGCGCGTGCCGGAGCTGGCGCTGGTCCCAGTCATAGTCGAACAGGTAGGAGGAGACCTTCCCCCCCGGGGTCAGGAGCACGATGCCGGCGGGATGCGCGTACTGCTCCGTCTGCGCGTTGTAGGTGAAGGGAAACCCGACCGCGCCGGCCAGCGCCTTGATGTTCGCCTCGTCGCCGACCAGGAACGACCAGCCGGCGTCCGCCCCCTCGCGACCGTATTCCTTGAGGTAGTTCGCGCGCTTTTTATCCGCCAGCACGTGCGTTTCCCGGTGGTTGAAACTCACGGTCACGATCGAGAAGTCCTTCCCGACGGAGAATTCCTGTTCCCGCAGGTTCTTGACCAGGGCGTTGAGGAGCACGTTGCAGATGCTCGGGCACTCGAAATACACGAGGGTCAGGATCACCGGGCGGTCCTTGGGGAACTTGTCGCCCAGCTTGACGCGCATGCCCTCGGAATCCATGAACTCCAGGTCCAGCGGGACCTGCGCGTTGAGCTTCTGGTGGAAGGAGAGGCTCTCCCGCATCTTCACCAGCGCGGGGTCGCGCGGCTCGAACTCCGCCGGGCGGGCGGAGGCAAGCGGCAGCAACGCCGAGGCCAGCAGGATGGAGGAGGCGATGCGCATGGCGGCTTACTTCTTCTCCACGGGGAAGAGCTTCTTTTCGAAGGCCAGGGCCATGGCGCGCTCGACCGGGATCCGCGCGATGCCCTTGTCCTTGTCCACCCATCCGTAGGAGGTCACGACCGCGTTCTGCTCCTCCAGAAAGCGGCGCAGGTCGGCGGGCTCGTTGCTCTGCAGCAGCGTTCCGGTGCCCGGCGCGATCTGGCGGTCCTTCACGAAGGAGGGCACCGCGTCGTAGGCGGCCCGCTCCCGGGCCACCACGGCCCGGTGCAGCCACCACATGGCCGCCATGGAGACGGCGACCACGCCGAAAATGACGATGACGTACTTGTTCAGGGTGCCGATGGCGATGTCCCGGTCCTGGTAGTCCGGATTGGGATTGACGGGCGGGCCGCCGGGCTGGGGTCCGATTTTCATGATCCGTGCGCCTCATGTTGGAACTGTTCCGTGAACACCGGGTCCCGGGTCGGGAGCACCGGCAGCTTGCGGAACTGGTTGAGGAAAAGGCCGAACCACAGGGAGGCGAAACCGGCCACCGCAACGAGGTCGAGGAGGTGGAACTTCGGGGCGGTGGAGGCGGTGGTCAACCCGGCGTAGATCTTGGTGACGGGCTCGTGGATGGACGGGCTGATGATCCACCAGAGGTCCACGCAGCGCATGCACAGCAGATAGACGGCGATGCAGGCCACCACCGGCTTGATCCGCTTGGTGTGGCGGGAGAGGAGGATGAAGAAGGGCAGGAAGAACTGCATGCACACCATCAGCACGCTGACCACGCCGTACGGCATGACGAAGCGGTTGAGGTACCAGCCGTTCTCCTCGGGCAGGTCGGCCGACCAGATGATGATGAGCTGCGAGAGCTGCACATAGGCCCAGAGGACGATGAAGGCGAAGAGGAACTTGCCCAGGCTGTGCAGGCGGTCCTGCGTCAGCGTGGCGTTGAGCGGCTCGAAGCGCGACAGCACCGTGGTGGAGAAGAGGATGCTGAAGGACCACATGGTGATCCCCTGCCCGATGATGTACATGACCCCGTAGATGGAGGAGGGCCAGAGCGGCTCCAGCGACATGCTCCAGTCGAACGCGGCGAAGGACATCGTGAGCACGTAGGTCAGCAGGGCCGGGCCGGAAATCGCGCGCATCTTCGTCCGCCACACGATGTCGCCGGTCTCGTCCTGCCGCCGGGAGAAGGCGGAGAGGCGGTTGGAGATGAGGAACCAGATCGCGAAGAAGAACACGTAGCGGGCCTTGAAGCCCCAGAGCGTCGGGCCGAACCAGACCTGGACCTTCTCGGCCAGGATGTGGTGCTGGCTGACGACTTCGGGGATGGCCCAGGGATAGAGGTGGCCGCCGGCGAAGACCACCGGGAGGCCCAGGATGGCCATGGGGACCACGTTGCGGGAGGCGGCCTCGGTGATGCGGCGGATGTTGAAGGACCATTCCCCGCCCGCCAGATGGATGATGCAGGTGATGCCCAGGCCGCCGAGGGTGGCGCCGAGGGCGAGGAAGAACCCGATCAGGTAGGCCTGGTAAAAGGCGGGATTCTTGAGCACGTACCCGGACACCAGGAGGGCCGCCATCAGGGGGACGCCGGCGATGAAGGCGCGCTTCTGGAGGGTGGCGAGTTTCTGCTGCAATGCGTGGTTGGACATGGAGGAGGATGCGTTCACGGGTTACTCCAGCTTCTTCCGGTCGGCTTCAGGCAGTTCGGCGGCGACCGCGTTCTGGCTGAGCTGGAGTGTTTTGATGTAGGCGACGATCGCCCAGCGGTCGGACACCTTCACCTGGTCGGCGTAGGAGGCCATGACGCCCTTGCCGCCGACGAGGATCGAGTAGATGTAGCCCGGCGGGGAGGCGAGCAGGCGGGGATCGTGGTAGGAGACCGGCTTGTTGTAGCCGCGGCGCACCACCATGCCGTCGGCATGCCCGGTCCTGCCGTGGCAGACGGAACAGTAGATGTTGAACCGCTCCTGGCCGCGGGCGAGGATCTCGGGGGTGATCTCGAAGGGATAGGTTTCGGCCGGCTTGCCGTCGATGGTGCCCTTGTAGAGGTGGTCGTTGGCGCGCTCCTGGCCCTGGGCGACGGTGCCGTCGATCAGGTCCCGCGCGGAGCGGTGGTCGCCGAAGAACTCGGTCTTTTCGAGCGGCTCGAACTTTTCCTGGTCGTACATCTTCTTGCGCAGCTCGCAGCCGCTGCCGGCCGAGACGACCACGGCCAGCACCGTGAAAATCTTGGGGAGGGAACGCATCAGGAGGCCCCCGCGTGCGGATTGATCACCGTGGACACCTCTTCGGGGCCGAGCGCCCGGAGGAAGGTGGTGACGTCCTTTTCGTTGAATTTCGGGTCATCCGACTCGATGCAGAGCATGTAGCGGTCGATCTGGGCCCGGCCGAAATCCTTGGCGTGCATCACCGGGTGGTGGGGACGGGGCAGGCCGTTGAGGCCGAACATGCCGAACACCGCGGTGAAGGCGGAGAAGAGGACCATGCACTCGAAGGTGATGGGGAGGAAGTTGGGGATGCTCAGGTAGGGGCGGCCGCCCACGTTCCACGGGTAGTACACGGCGGCGCAGAAGATCTGCATCCCCATGCCCACGCAGGCGCCGGTGAGGCCGGCGCACAGCACGATCCAGCCCAGCCAGCTCCGTTTGCGGCCGAGGGCGTCGTCCAGCCCGTGGACCGGGACCGGCGAATAGGCGTCCATCCGGGTGTACCCTTTCCGCGTCGCCGCCTCGGCGGCCCGCATGAGGGCATCCGAATCGGCGAACTGCGCGATCACGCCATACGTTGAATTGTTGTTTGCGGAACCCATGTGTTCGGACCGTTCAGTGGTGTTTGTGTTCCTGCTTGTGAATCAGCTCCCGCATCTCGAAGATCGAAATGATGGGCAGCGAGCGGATGAAGATGAAGCAGAGGGTGAGGAAGAAGCCGATGGTGCCGATGTACATGCCCCAGTCCCAGCGGGTGCCGCGGTAGCCGTCCCACGCGGAGGGCATGAAGTCGCGGTGCAGGCTCATCACCACGATCACGAACCGCTCCAGCCACATGCCGACGCTGATGAACTGGCAGATGATGAACAGGAGGACCGGGTTGGTGCGGATCTTGTAGGACCAGAGCGCCTGCGGCACCACGATGTTGCACAGGATGAGGGACCAGTAGGCCCACCAGTAGGGGCCGACGAAGCGGTTCATCACCATGCCGCGCTCGTAGACGCTGCCGGAATACCAGCCGAAGAAGAGCTCCAGGGCGTAGCCGTAGGCCACGATCAGGCCGCTCACCAGCATCACCTTGGACATGTTGTTGAGGTGGCGGTCGGTGAGCATGTCCTTCGTCTTGTAGATCACCCGGACCGGGATCATGAAGGTCAGCACCATCGCGAAGCCCGCGAAGATCGCCCCGGCGACGAAGTAGGGCGGGAAGACGGTGGTGTGCCAGCCCGGGATGAGGGAGATGGCGAAGTCCAGGGACACGATCGAGTGCACCGACAGCACCAGCGGCGTGGAGAGGCCGGCCAGCAGGAGGTAGCAGATCTCGTAGCGGTGCCAGTGGCGCGCCGACCCGGTCCAGCCCAGGGACAGGAAGCCGTAGAACTTCCGGAGCCACGCCGGCCGGGCCGTCTCGCGCATGGTGGCCATGTCGGGCACCAGTCCGGTGAACCAGAACAGCAGCGACACGGACGCGTAGGTGGAGACGGCGAACACGTCCCACATCAGCGGACTGCGGAACTGCGGCACCATGCCCATCGAGTTGGGATACGGGAAGAGCCAGTAGGCCAGCCAGGGGCGGCCGGTGTGCAGGATCGGGAACAGGCCCGCGCACGCCACCGCGAACAGCGTCATCGCCTCGGCGAAGCGGCTGATCGAGGTGCGCCAGTCCTGCCGGAACAGGAAGAGAATGGCGGAGATCAGGGTGCCGGCGTGGCCGATACCGATCCACCACACGAAGTTGATGATGGCGAAGCCCCAGCCGACGGGGTTGTTGAGGCCCCAGATCCCGGTGCCCTTGATCAGCAGCCAGGTGACGGAAAGGAAGAGGAGCTGCAGCAGGCAGAAGCCGATGCCGAAGGTGACGTACCAGAACTTGGGCGTCCCGCCCCAGGGCAGGTAGGACACGTCCCCGATCTTCCGGGAGATGGTGCCCATGTCATGCTTGGTGCCGTCATGGTTCGGGCCCAGCAGACCCGCCTGCCCGTCCACGTCGCGCTTGAATTCAACCATGGGATCGACTGACATCAGGAGTGCCCTCCGGCCGCCGGGGCGGCATGGGGTTCTGCGGGCGCGTGGGGCGCTTCGCCATGCGGGGCGGAAGCTCCGCCTTCACCGTGGCCCTCCGCGTGTCCGCCGCCGTGCCCGGCGGTGACCGGCTCCTCGTACAGCGCCGGGTTCGGATTGAGGATCTGCGCCAGATACGAGGTCCGCGGACGGGTGTTCAGCTCCTTGAGGAGCACGAAGTTGAGCTTGCTCGACTTGAGCCTGGCGACACGGCTGTCCTTGTCGAGGATGTCCCCGAAGGTGATCGAACCGGAGGGGCAGGCCTGCTGGCGAAGGCGGGTGACGATGTTGCCGTCGGCGATCCGCCACTTTTCACGGCCCGGCGCGTTGGGGTCGTCGATGCGGTTGGCCGGGTTCTTCTTGGCCTCGATCCGCGCCTCGTTGATGCGCTGCACGCAGTAGGTGCACTTCTCCATCACCCCGCGGTGGCGGACGGTGACGTCCGGGTTGCGGCCCAGCTTGAGCGACTCGGACTTGTCGTCGACAAACTTGAGGAAGTTGAAGCGGCGGACCTTGTAGGGGCAGTTGTTGGCGCAGTAGCGCGTTCCGATGCAGCGGTTGTAGACCATCATGTTGAGGCCTTCATTGCTGTGCATGGTGGCGCCGGCGGGGCAGACGGTCTCGCACGGGGCGTGCTCGCACTGCATGCACGGCACGGGCTGGACCTTGAGGCGGGGCTGCCGGCGGATGTCGCCGCTGAGGATGTTGTCGTCGAAGTAGCGGTCCACGCGCACCCAGTGCAGTTCGCGCCCGTTGAGGCACTGGCGCTTGCCCACGGTCGGGATGCTGTTCTCGGACTGGCAGGCGACCAGGCAGGCGTTGCAGCCGAAGCAGGTGCTGAGGTCGATCACCATGCCCCACTGGTTGCCGCGGGACATCGCCGGATAGGGCTTGTACAGGCTCAGCGGCTCGCCGTGAACATGCTCGGGCTCCTCCACGAAGGCGGGATGCCGGATGAACTTGGAAAGGCTGGCCGAGCGGTGGAGGGCGCGCCCCTCCATCGAGTGGTGGTCCTGCAGAAGGGCGACGGAAATGAGGGTCCTGGCGTCGTAGAGGTCGGCCCCTGCTCGATCCAGCCGGAGGCGGAGCTGGCGCAGGGTGGCGACGTTGTACCCGACGCCGTTGCCGACCCGGCCGGCCTGGGTGCGGCCGTAGCCGAGGAACACGGTCACGGCGTTTTCTGCGTGCCTGGGGCTGATCAGAAACGGAAGGGTGACGCTGCGCAACCCGATCCGGATCTCGTAGAGTTTCTGGGTCGGGATGGTCTTGGTGCGCTCGGGGATGCCGGATTGCGGGGAATCAGCCCCAGCCGGCGCGCCGTTTCCAGTCCGATGAGCGCCACGTTGTCCCAGACCACCGTGGTGACCGGGGCGGGCATTTCCTGCAGCCAGGCGTTGTTGGCCTGCGCGCCGTCGCGCAGCTTCGGACAGGGGCGGACGACCACCTCCAGGGTGACCCGTCCCCCGCCGGGGTGGCGGCGTAGCCGGACACCGCCTCGGGCCGCACCGCGACGGTCTCGGCCGGGGACGCGGTCCCGTCGAGCAGGCCGTTGTGCAGGACCTTGCGCCAGGCCTTGTCAAAGTCCCCGGTGAGACGCGTCTTCCAGGTTTCCTGGACCATCTCGTAGATGGAGGCGTCCGGCTTGCGGTTGAAGACGGCGAGAAGGTCGGCGACGCTCTTTCCTTGTACAGGGCTGGATCAGGGCTGATGACGGACAGGGTGCCGTCAAACGCGGCGGCGTCACCCCAGGTTTCCAGGCTGTGGGCCATCGGCACGTGCCAGTGGCAGAGGACGCCGGTCTCATCCGGCACCATGCCCAGATGAATGCTGGTGGCGGCCTTGGCGATGGCTTCGGAGAAGCGAAGGTCGCCGGGGGCGGTGTGCACCGGGTTGAGGCCCAGAAGACCACCGACTTGATCGTTCCGGCGAAGAGCCCGTCGGAAACGGCCTTGAGGGGGCGGTCGCGCCGTCGGTCTGGAGCACCGGGGCGATCAGACGCACTGTCGTGCCCACGGCCCCGAGTTGCCCGTTGATGGCATGGGCGAGGGCATGCACGGCGGGAGGCTGGGTTTCGCCCACCACCACCAAGGCCTTGGCCCCGGCACCCTGCAGGTCCCGCGAGACGGTGTCGACAAAGAGCTTCTCGTTTTCGTCCAGGTCCTTGACCTCGACGGGGGTCTGCAGCCCGAGCTGGGCGGCGACGGCCGCCAGGAGAAGGCCGGCCCGCGAGGCGCGGACGCCCAGGCGGTGGTCCGCGGCGCCGCCCGTCACGGTGAAGGCGGGCTCCAGGACGTACAGCCGGTTCATCGCGGGGGGATGGCCGGCCAGATCGGCGTCCACCACGCGGCGGCGGGAGAAGAAATCGGCGGCGTAACGGACCGCGCCGGCCGAGCCGGTCAGGAAGTCCGCGTCAACGGAGAGGATGATATTGGCCTGGTCGAAGGCGTAGACCGCTTCCAGGACTTTTCCGAACGCCAGTTCGGCGCCGGCGCGGGTGTTGTCCAGACCCGGGCTGTCCACCCGGAGGATTTTGGCCGAGGGGTAGTTGGTCTTGAATTCATCCACCAGGCGCTGCAGCGTGGGCGAGGTGTGCGCCGGCAGGAGGACGGCCAGACCGTCTCCGGAGCCGCCCGTGGCGGCGATGGCCTGCGAGACGGCGCCGGTGAAGGAGCCCCAGTCGCTGACGCGGCCGCCGTTGAGGATCAGGCGGGAACGGTCGGGATCGTACAGGTCGAGAACGGAGGCCTGCGTCGGGGCGTCGGTGCGGCCCAGGCTCGCGGGATGGGCGGGATTGCCTTCGAGCTTGGTCGGACGGCCCATGTGGCTTTCCGCCAGGACCCCGACCGCGTACCCGTCGCGCAGCACGCTGGTGGAGAAGAACAACGGACGGCCGGGGATGATTTCCTCGGGCGCGTCGACATAGGGGACGATCTTCTCGGTGGGCTGCTTGGTGCAGGCGGCCAGTCCGGCCACGGAAACCGAGGCGCCCAGGGTCTTGAGAAAGTTGCGGCGGCCGACCGGCTCCACGAACGGGTTGGCGGCATCCGTTTCGTTTGCGGTTTCATCGCCGGCCGGCGCGGAGGTGTTCAGATAATCCTCGACGCTGTGAAAGGCGTCGCGCGGAGCGGCGGCGTTGGCCTTCAGGACACCCCTCATTTTCACGAGGTCCATGCCTTCCGGACTGTATTGGGTCTTGGGTGTGCTCATTAGCGGTGGCAGATGGAACAGTTGGTCATCCGCAGGTCCTTGTGGTCGATTCCGTACTCCTTGACGAGCCGGTCCCGCACCTCTTGCGACTGCGACTGGGGATCGAAGGCCATGTCAAAAACCTTGTCCTTCGGGCGAACGAACTGGGAGGGGTCGCGATGGCAGTCGAGGCACCACTTCATGAAGAGCGGCTTCTCGCGCCAGACCAGCGGCATCTGGTCCACCCGGCCGTGGCAGGTGCTGCAGCCGATGCCCTTGTTGACGTGGATGGAGTGGTTGAAATAGGCGAAGTCGGGCAGGTCGTTGACGCGGACCCATTCGATCGACTGCTTGTCCGCCCAGCTCTTGCGGATGGTCTCCAGGATGGGGGCCTCGCTCCAGAGGACGTTGTGGCAGTTCATGCAGGTCTTGATCGGCGGCACGCTGCCCGTGGGGGAGTCCTCGATGGTCGAGTGACAGTACCGGCAGTCGATCCCCATGTTGGAGTGGTGTTTGTGCGAGAAGGGCACGGGTTGGGTGCGGGGAACCTTCGTGTAGTTCACGTAGGGCGAACGGTGGTAGACGTCCAGGAGACCCAGGAACGCGGGCAGGGCGATCACCGCCACCAGCAGGCTGAGCCGGGCGTAGAGATTGTGTATGGGGGAGAAGATTGCGGACATCGTGGTTTCGAGGGGTTGCGAGTGGGTCCGGGACCCGCGGCCCGCCTCTTCCCATGGGCGCGACAGAACCGCCGAGATTCTCCCACCCCGCAAAAAGAGAAGCGTGGCATGTACGGAGGCAAGTCGCAGTCGTCAAGTGGAGAGAAGGAAGATTTTTGGGCCGGGAGCGGCGCGCGGGCGCATGGAGGCGATGCGCCCGGGAACCCGCCGGCCGCGGGCCGCCCCTCCGACCGCCGGGAAATCCAGGCGAAAATGCGGGCGCGGCACTCCGGCCGCGCCCCGCCGCATCATCTGAATCCCCCGCTCCCCGCCGCCTCCGCCGTCGGGCCGCCTCCTCCCGGCTTCGACCCGTTACGCGGGGCGGGCCGCGAGCGCGCACGCCACGGCCTTGGGCAGCTTCCCGCCCAGGGGATAGGAGTGCGTCACCCGGGCCGCCAGCTCCATCCCGTCCGGGAGATGGTATATGTTCTCCCGCAGGCCCATTTCCCGCAGGCGGCGTTCGTCCCCGTCGTCCAGGGCGTGCACCATGGCCGCCTGCTTCAGCAGGCCGCTCCAACTCACCCGCATCATCAGATCGAGCACCGGCCGGGTGAACCGCGGGGCGGGAGCCGCGTGGCAGGGGTGCGGGGTGACCACCACCGGGACGCCGTGTTTGCGCCCGAGCTGCGCGGCCCGGCGCAGCAGCGCCTCCCACATGCCGTGCAGGTGGATGACCGAAAGCCGCGTCACGATCGGCCTCATCCACTGGATGGCGGAGTTCCCGAACAGGTAGGACAGCCCGCCCCTCTCGCGTGAATGATAGATGTGGATGCGCTGATACCCCGCCAGATGCCCGTATTCCTGCTGCGCGTGCACCATGGTGTGCGCGTTGTCCATCGTCAGCAGCGTGACGTTGTGCCCGGCCTCCGCCTGCTCCGCCGCGATGCGGACGGCGAGGCGGGGCAGCAGCCCCTCCGAGGGGTCGAGCGTGCGGGTGACATGCAAGATACGAATGGCATTCATGGAGAACTCTCCTTATTTCTTACTCAGTGTTGGTGATTCTTCGCTTCCTACTTACGAGCCGCATCCTGATGCTTTTCCCCCCTTCCCGCAATCGGTTGAAAACCCGATATGCCGCGGGGCCGGGACCCGATCCGGCCTCCACCCCCGAACAGACCGGGTCACAGGATCCCATGTCCCCCTCCCCCCGGGCGCATGTCAGCTTTGTGGAGGCTTCGCCCTCGCGACGCCGGCATTGGCCGGAAATTCGTTTTCACCACGAAGAGCACGAAGACCACGAAGGGGCAATCCTGGCCAGGGAAGCAATCGATTGAATATCCATCCTTTCTAAAATCTCCAGGGCAAACCACGATTCACACTCCTTCAAAATTCTCGAACGATCTGCTTCTTTCGCACAGATCGGGGCGCTTCCCGTGCCGCCCTCCCTCCTTCGTGCTCTTCGTGATCTTCGTGGTGAAACATGCATTCATGAAGCCCCGCCCGCCTCACGGGTCATCCCTACAAACCTGACTTGCGCCCCGCGCATCACCATTTGGTAGAGACTGGACGCCCGCCGACCGAATATCCCGCCGGAAAGCACCGTCTCACGTTCCCACCCATGCAACCCCCATCCCGCTTCAGCGCAATCGCCATCCTGCTGGCGCTGCATTTGACCGCAGCCGCAGCCGGCACGCGGCCGTCCACTCCGCTGGCCGCGCCCGGGCCCGACGGACATCTGGTGTACGCCGCCTACAATCCGGAAGGCGACCGGCTGCCTGACTTTTCCAATTGCGGCTACCGGGGCGGCGGCGTGGCGCTTCCGCATGCGCCGGTGCGGGTGACGCTTGCTCCGACGAAAGAGGGCGACGACCGCGAACGCATCCAGCAGGCGCTGGACGGGGTGGCGGCCCTGCCGCTGGACAAGGACGGCCTGCGCGGCGCGGTGCTGCTGCGGCGCGGCCTCTATCGGGTCGGAGGGATGCTGACCCTGCGCGCGAGCGGCGTGGTTCTGCGCGGCGAGGGCGACGGAGAGGATGGCACGGTGCTGCTCGCCACCGCGCGAAAACGGTACACGCTGATCCTGATGAGCGGCACCGGCGGCCCGATTGAGGACGACGCCACCCGCCAAAAGATCACGGCGGACCGCGTGCCCGTGGGTGCGCGGACGTTCACGGTTTCGGACACCGCGCTGTTCCGGCCCGGGGACGACGTGCTCGTCTGCCGCGAGGGTAATCAAGCGTGGATCGACGAACTCGGCATGAACAAGTTGAACCAAGGGCCGGAAGACTCCGTGAAAAATTGGCGCCCGTTCAGTCTGAAGTTCCAGCGCGTCGTCACCGCCGTGCGGGGCAACGAAGTGACGGTGGACGCGCCCGTGGTCATTGCGATCGAACGGCGGTACGGCGGCGGATCGCTCGTGCGCGTCCGTCATCCGGGGCGGATCGAAAACGCGGGCGTGGAAAACCTCCGCGGCGACTCGGTGTACGACTCCCCCGCCGACGAAGCCCACGCGTGG
Source organism: Kiritimatiellia bacterium (assembly GCA_046346795.1). GTDB lineage: Bacteria > Verrucomicrobiota > Kiritimatiellia > SS1-B-03-39 > UBA6053 > JAXMHJ01. Next base: position 26,632 of record JAXMHJ010000040.1, on the reverse strand, counting down.
CGGTTCATCCAGATCAATCATGCGCAGGACGTCTGGGTGCGGGACGTCACCGCCCGGCACATGGCCTATTCCTGCGTGCAGGTGGACAGTCAGGTCCGCCGGGCGACCATTCAGGACTCGTCCTGCGTGGACATGATTTCGGAGATCAAAGGCGGACTGCGCTATCCATTCGCGCTGAGCGGCCAGCTCTGCCTGGTGCAACGGTGCAGTACGCGGGACGGCCGCCATGACTTTGTCATGCACGCCTGGGTGCCCGGCCCGAATGTCTTTCTGGACTGCCGGTCCGAACGGGCTCATTCCGACAGCGGCCCGCATCATCGTTACGCTACCGGCACGCTGTACGACAACGTGGAAACCGGCACGCTGAACGTCGTGAACCGCGGCCGGAGCGGCACCGGTCACGGTTGGGCCGGCGCGCAGATGGTGTTCTGGAACTGCCGCGCCGAGCGCATGAACGTCGCCCGACCGCCGACGGCGCAAAACCTCGCCATCGGCTGCACCGTGAAACAGAAACCCCGCGGCGACGGCTACTGGGAATCCGTGAACCGGCCCGTCGAGCCGCGCAGCCTCTACCTGCGCCAGTTGGAAGACCGGCTGGGGCCGAAGGCGGTGCGCAACATCGCCGCGGACGCCGGGCGGGAAGGCTCCGCGAAATGAAGCAGGCCATCCGCGCCGCGTGTGCGCTGGCCTTGCTCCTGGTGGCGCGCGGAGAATCTCCGCCGCTCGCGCCCGGGGCCGAAACGCTGGTCATCCTGCCCGACACCGAGGTGTACGCCAGCCGCAGACCCGAGGTCATGAAGGCGCAGCTCGCCTGGATCCGCGATCAGACCGGCACCCGCCGCATCAAGGGCGTGCTGCTCGCGGGCGACATCACCAATCGCAACACCGAGCCGGAATGGCGGGTCGCGCGCGAGGCCTTCGAGTCGATCGGGGGCCGCCTTCCCTATGTGCTGTGCCTGGGCAACCACGATTACGACGGCCAGACGGGCCGGACCTCCCTGGCCAACCGCTTCTTTCCCGTTGCGGAGCTGCGCAGGAGCGCGGCCTTCGGCGGCGTCTTCGAGGAGGACCGCCTGGACAACCATTTCCAGTGGATCAACCTGCACGGGCGCAAATGGCTGGTGCTGTCGCTGGAATTCGGGCCGCGGCCGGCGGTCCTGGAATGGGCGAACCGCGTGCTCGAACAAAACGCCGCGCATCCCGTGATTGTGCTGACCCACGGCTATCTATTCCGCGACAACGAACGCTTTGATCACCGACGCGGCTCGCAACGAGCCACGCCCCACGGGGCGTTCGGCGACGGGGCGGACGGCGAGGAAATCTGGCAGCAGGTGCTCCGCCGCCACGCCAATGTCATGCTGGTGGTGTGCGGCCACGTGGCGTCGGGACTGGTCGGCTATCGCCGGGACGAGGGCGACCATGGCAACACCGTCCACCAGATGATGTGCGACTATGAAAAGTTGCGCGGCGGCGGCCAGGGTTTCCTGCGGCTGCTGGAGTTTCATCCGGACGGCAGGACGGTGCAGGTGCGCACCTACTCCCCGGTCACCGGCGGCGGCAATCCGGTCAACGCGGCGCTCGAGGAGTTCGTGTTCGAACTGCGCGACGCGCCGTCAGCCCCTTCCACCGGAACGCCGGTCAAAGAGATGCGGGCCGGTTTGGATCCCGACCCGAAGACCTGGCTATCCCGCCCGACCCGGACCCTGACCAGTGAAACCAAGCAGCTTCCGGCGGAACCGGTCAATCGCTACGGCGGCTGGACTGGCGAAACGGCGCGGGCCACCGGCTTCTTCCGCACCGAACGCGACGCCCGGGGGCGCTGGCGGCTGATCGACCCCGACGGAGGTGCGTTCATCAGCATCGGCGTTAACTCCGTCCGCCCCAATCCCACGACCGCCGGCCGAAAGGCCTGTCGGCGCGCTACGACTCGGAGGAGCGTGGGCGGCGGAGACCTCCGGACTGCTGCACGCCGCCGGAGTCAACACGCTGGGCGCCTGGTCGCGCGAGCAGGCCTTGAACAAGCAGGCGCGCCCGTTCGCCTACGCGAAGCAGTTGCATTGGATGGCGGAGTATGGCGCGCGGCGCAAAGGAACGGTTCCAGCCTCCGGGCACGCCGGCTTCGTCAACGATTGCATCTTCGTGTTCGATCCGGAGTTTGAAGCGTTTTGCCGGGAGAAGGCCGCCGCGCTGGCGGCAACGCGAGACGACCCCTGGCTGCTGGGCTATTTCTCCGACAACGAACTGCCGTTTCCCGAGGACGCGCTCGACCGCTTCCTGCGCCTGCCGGAATCCGAGGCGGGCTTTCGCGCCGCCCGCGAATGGCTGCGGCAGCGGCGAGGATCGGACGCGGCGGGAACCGACGCGCAGTCCAAGGAGGAGCGGGCGGCGTTTCTCACCCATCTCGCCAGCGAATATTTCCGCATCGTTTCGCGGGTCATGAAAGAGGCCGACCCCAATCACCTCTATCTCGGCTGCCGCTTCCACGGACGGGCGCTGCGCACCGAGGCGCTGTTCCGCGCGTGCGCCCCGCACGTGGATGTGATCTCGATCAACTGGTATGGCGAATGGACTCCGGATCCGGAGATGATGAGCCGCTGGGTGGAGTGGAGCGGCAAACCCTTCCTCGTGAGCGAATTCTACGCGATGGCCGCCGACAGCGGGCTGGCGAACGAGACCGGCGCCGGATGGGTGATGCAAACCCAGGCGGAGCGGGGCGACTTCTACCAGCACTTCGCCCTTTCGCTGCTGGGCCACGACGGCTGCGTCGGCTGGCACTGGCACCGCTATCTGGACAACGACCCGGCGGACCGGGACGCCGGGCGCTCCAATCTCAACAGCAACAAAGGCATTGTGAACATCCGCTTCGAGCCTTACTCACCCTTGCTACATGCGATGCGCGAACTCAACACCCACGCCCACGCGCTGCGACACGATCCACGTTCGCCCGCGCCCTGATCCATCCATTCCCCGAGGCCCCATCATGCGACACACCTTTTGCGTTCTGACGATCCTCCTCGCCCCCGGCCTCGCAGCCGCAGCCGCCACGCCCGGCGAAGCCTTCCTCGACCTCCTCCGCAAGGCCCCGGCCGGACACGTCGTCGACATGGCCGGCAAGACCGTCACCGACCCCGCGCTTCACCTCACCGCCACCTGGACCGGCGCCTCCTGCCGGGCCACGCTCGCCAACACCGGCACCAACACGGTGAGCGTCCGCGAGGTCGTGCTCTTCGACGTCACCCACGCCCTGCCGCCCGACACCCCGCTCTACGGCGAAGGCTTCTCCATGGTCTCGTGCACCGTCGGAACGCTCGGCCACCCGATCAACCTGCTCGACACCGACGGCAAGACCTTCAAGCTCGGCGATCCGCCCGAGGGCCGCAGTCTCTACGGCATGGCCCTCGCCAGCCCGGCTCCCGGCGACCATGTGCTCGCCGGCTTCGCGTCGTGCAAACGATTCCTGGGCAAGCTCAACCTCTTCCCGAAGCAGAACCGCCTCCAGGTCGTGCTCGACGCCCGCATCCCCATCGCCCCCGGCGAGACCTGGGAGCTGGAGGAGTTCACCGTGCTCGGCGCGCCCGACCGCAACGCGCTGCTCGACGAGTTCGCGGCGCGCATCCGGAAGAACCACCCCTCCCTGCGCATCGGCCCCGTGGCCAAGGGCTGGTGCTCCTGGTACTGCTTCGGCCCCGGCGTCACCGTCCCGCAGATCAGCCGCAACCTGCAGGCCATCGCGGCCGACTTCCCCGAGCTGCGCTACATCCAGATCGACGACGGCTGGCAGCCCGCGATGGGCGACTGGTCCGACCCCGGCCGCATCAAGGACGTGCTCGCGGAGATCAAGTCCAAGGGCTTCGAGCCCGCCCTCTGGGTCGCCCCCTTCGTGGTCAGCAAGAACTCCCGCCTCTTCCGCGAGCACCCCGAATGGATGGCCCGCGGCGCCGACGGTCAGCCGGTTCTGAGCGACGTGGTCTTCCGCGGCGCGTGGCGGCAGGGGCCGTGGTACATCCTCGACGCCACCCATCCCGGCGCGCAGGCCTTCCTGGAGGAGACCTTCCGCCGCATGCGCGCGGAGTGGGGCTGCACCTACTTCAAGCTCGACGCCAACTCGTGGGGCGCCTGCCCGAACGTCACCTTCCACGACCCCAAGGCCACCGCCGTCGAGGCCTTCCGCCGCGGCATGCAGGCCATCCTCCGGGGCGCGGGCAAGGACAGCTTCGTGCTCGGCTGCAACAGCCCGCTCTGGCCCTCCCTCGGCCTCATCCACGGCAACCGCGCCAGCCTCGACATCCTCGGCACCGACTGGGTCAACTACAGCCACACCGCGCGCCTCAACTTCGTCCGCAACTGGCAGAACGGCCGCCTGTGGTGGAACGACCCCGACTGCCTGCGCGTCAGCGGCCAGGTCGACCCCGGCGAGATGATGTTCCACGCCACCTCCCTGTACGCCAGCGGCGGCATGATCCTTTCCAGCGACGACATTCCCGCCCTCCCGCCCGGGCGCCAGGCCGTGCTCAAGAAGCTGGCCGGCGCGCAGGGCGTCGCCGCGCGCTTCGACAACTACGACCTCACCCGCCCCATTCCCGGCCAGGCCCGCTGGGAGGCCGTCTGGGGTTACTCCGATCCCTCGATGCAGATCGGCTGGATGGAATTCCCCGACCACCGCGAACTCGCCCTCTTCAACTGGCAGGACCAGCCCCTCACGCTCAACGTGCCCCTCTCCGGCCCCTCGGTGATCACCGATCTCTGGACCGGCGAGAAGCTCGGTGAATTCACCGGTGTGTTCACCTTGAAGGACATGCCGAAGCACTCCGCGCGGCTCTTGCGGGTGGATGCGAAGCGGTGAGCGCAGGGTTTAGCAGGGAGCAAGGAGCGGGGAGCATGGCGTGCACGCGGCCACGGAGGCTGCGGCTGCGGTGAAATTCGGGGCCGGGTTCCGGTCGCCGGAAGGTTTTTCGACGATCAGTTCCGGTCACCGGAAACGCGGCATTTATTCGTACGTTTCCCGGAAGCGGTCTTGCGGTCGGTGCCACAGCTCTTCCTTGAGACGTTCATACACGTTGAAGGAGATGGGGCAGATGGGGCAGTTTCCGACCGCCTGCATGAGGCGGGAGACGAAACGGGGTTTGTGCAGGTGCGGATAGGAGCGGCAAACGTCGGGACGGTGCTCGTACACGCTGCAACGGTTCTCCACCAGAAAGGGACAGGGGAGGCGGTTGAAGGTGAGGTGACCGTCCTCATCCCGGGTGAGATGGCGGGTCGTGAGTTCGTCGGGCGTCATGCCGAGACCCGCGGCCAGCCGGTTCACATCCGCCTCCTCCAGCGTCGGCAGGCACACCCGGCAGCAGTTGCCGCACGCCTGGCAGTCGATTTGGGCGGAGACCTCCGCGTAATGGCGGTGAACGATGGCGTCGAGTTCCTCGGTCTTGAGATCGCATTCTTTCAGGAACCGGCGGAAACGCCAGTTCGCGTCATCGCGCTTCTTCGCGAGCTGCGCCACGACCTTGGGGTCTGTTTGCAGTTTCATCCCAGTGTACAAAAATCGTTTTCAGGGAGCCGGGGCAAGTCCAAATCGCGCGTGACTTGGGACGCCCGATTCCATCGGACCGCCACCGCTCCGTGGACAGGATTCGGGCCATTTGGCGTTATTCCGAAAAGTTCATCTCTGGATGCTCTTTAACCACAACTTTTCTCCCGCAGAGGCGCAGGGGCGCAGAGAAGTTTGTTTCTCAATTTGGCCTGCGCTCCATTTATTCTTTGGGGTGCAGTGTTGGCGTTCTCCGTTAAACTTACGTCGGGAAAGAAACTAGCTCTTTGCTCACTTGCTATTGTGACGATTTTCCTTGCCACCTGGCCAATGCTGCCAGTGATTGCATGCATGATGATTGGACCGCTGAGACATTGAAAAGGAATAGCAGAACCTGGCCTCGCAGCATACCTCGCTTCGCTCGGACCCTGAAGGTAGGTGTTGGCCATGAAACCCGCCCTCGTCATCCCGGAGGGATGCGGGGACGGTAGCCAGGGGTGCGCGGTATCCCGCGCGACCCCTGGATGGCAAAACACAAGGCCTTCGCGCCCCGGCCGAGGTTCGAATGCGGCCTTTGTCGCGCCGAAGACCTTCAGGTTGCTCATTTGGTGCGGTTTCTTGAAACCGCTTTTTGGGAAGTTTGGGCCAGGGAAGTTGCGGCTTCGCCCATCCGGCGGGTTCGAGCACCCGCCGGGGAAAGCGGGATCAAGCTCCCGCACTCCAAATCACCCCCGACCACTTTGTCATTTTGTAAAGTCAGACTTTACAAATACACAAACATTCGTAAACAGGAACACATGTGGATTCAACGCGCCATCGAAGCTGTGATCCTCGCCCGCGCGGCCACGCGGCCGGGCCTGGTCATCACGGGCGCGCGCCAGGCGGGCAAGACCAGCCTGGTGCGGCGGCTGTTTCCGGACCACCACTATGTCAGCCTCGATCTTCCCTCCGAGGCGGCCCTGGCGGAACTCGCGCCGGAGGAGTTTCTGGCCCGCCATCCCGCGCCCTTGATCGTGGACGAGGTCCAGTACGCGACGGGACTGTTCCGGCACCTGAAGACCCGGATCGATGCGGAACGGGGAAAGAACGGCCGCTACATCCTCACCGGCTCTCAACCCTTCCCCCTCATGAAGTCCGTGTCCGAATCCCTCGCGGGGCGGGTGGATGTCATCGAGGTCGAGGGCCTTTCCTGGCGTGAAATCCACGCCGCACGCAAGGGCGCGACCTGGTTGGATGTCCTGCTGCGCGGGGGCTTCCCCGAGCTGCAAGCCCGGCCGGGTATCGACGCCCAGTCGTATTTTCATTCCTACGTGGCGACCTATCTGGAGCGCGACCTGCGCCAGGTCCTGCGGGTGGGCGATCTGCGCGAGTTCGAGCGCTTCCTGCGCGCCTGCGCGCTGCGCACCGGACAGGTGCTCAACAAGGCCGACCTGGCCCGCGACGTCGGGGTGTCCTCCCCCACCGCCAGCACCTGGCTGTCCGCGCTCGCCGCCTCGCACCAGGTCGTGCTGCTCGAGCCCTGGTTCCGCAACGCCGGCAAATCCCTGGTCAAGGCCCCCAAGCTCTTTCTGGCCGACACGGGATTGTGCGCTTTCCTGTGCGGCATTCGCGGCCCCGAGGATCTGGTCGATTCCCCGTTGCGCGGCGCCTTGTGGGAAACGTTCGTGTTTTCCGAACTGCGCCGCCGCGGACAGGATCGCGCGGGCGGAGGCGATCTGTTTTACTGGCGCGACCGGAGCCGCGAGGTGGATTTCCTGCGACACGGCGGCGGGCGGTTTGATCTGCTGGAAGCCAAATGGGCCGAACTCCCGCAGAAATCCGACACGGCCGCCCTGACCGCCGTCGCCGAGATTCTGGGTCCGGACAAGGTTCGGTCCCGCCGGGTGGTTTGCCGCTGCCGCAACGCCCATCCCATCACGCCGGACGTGCGGGCCGTTTCGCCCGATGACGACTGGGCGTGAAGGTGACCTCCGTCCCCCAACCCAACGACGGCTGCGACTACCACGAGGAAATCGGTCCGCGGGAGGCGGGGCGGACGCTGCTGGAACACCTAGCGGCCGGGCACGACCATTCGACCGACGCGGAATGGCGGGAGCGCATCGCGGAGGGGCGGGTGCAGGTCAACGACCGGGCCGCCGACCCGGACCTTGTGCTCCAGCGCGGCATGAAGATCCGGTGGCGCCGCCCGCCCTGGGTCGAACCGGCGGCCGACCTCGACTGGTCGGTCGTGCACGAGGACCGCGAGGTGCTCGCCGTCCGCAAACCGGCCGGCCTGCCGACCCTGCCCGGCGCCAACTTCCTGCAAAACACGCTGCTGCACCAGGTGCGCCTGCGCTTCCCGGCGGCGGCCCCCGTGCACCGGCTCGGGCGCTGGACCTCGGGCCTCGTGCTCTGCGCCCTCACCCCGCGCGCGGCCGAAGACCTCTCGCGGCAACTGTCCGACCACGCCACCTACAAACGATACCGCGCGCTCGCCTCGGGTCGGCCGGCCCGCGACGAATGGACCGTCACCACGCCGATCGGCCCCGTGCCGCACCCGCTGCTGGGCACGCTGCACGCCGCGTCGCGCGACGGCCGTCGCGCGGTGTCGCACGTGCGCGTGCTGGAGCGCCGCGACGGGGAATTCCTGTGCGACGTGGTCATCGAAACCGGCCGCCCGCACCAGATCCGCATCCATCTCGCGGCCGCCGGGCATCCGCTCCGCGGCGACCCCTCTACGGCCCCGGCGGCGTACCCGCGCCCGACGCCACGGCGCTCCCCGGCGACCCCGGGTACCTCCTGCACGCGGCCGAAATGCGGCTTCGTCATCCGGGAACGGGCGAGCCGTTGCAATTGCTCTGCGCGCCGCCGGGGGAGTTGGAGAGGAGCACCTCGTAGGGGCGTCGCTTGCCGACGCCCGCCGGGAATCCCTCCAGCACGGAGAATACGCGGGCGCCGACGAGCAGCGCCCCTACGATCCCGCCAACCACCGTGGTCTGAACCAACGTAGGGGCGTCGCTTGCCGACGCCCGCCGGGCAATGGCTCAAGTCAGGGACGATAGGGACGGGAGGGACAAGAGGGACGGGGGCCCGATCACCTCAGTTCCGCCTCGGTTCCACGGAAGACGTTGTGGTCCACGGGGACGTCGACCGGACGCATTTTGTATTGAATTCAGAGATTTCAAATGCGTCTGTACGAAGCCGCACCGCGCGGGATCCGCCCGCCCGGCGCAACCGGAAGCCCCGAGAGCCATGAGCCACCACCTGACGAGACTGTACCCGCTCCTTGCCGCGCTGCTTGGGCTCGGGACATCGTGCCGGCAAACCGGCGAGCCGCCTGCGTCGGAGCACACCCGGCTCGTCGCGGCCGCAAGCACCCCGGCGCCGGGTTCCCTCCTCCCGGGCGGACCCGGGCCGTGGAAACTGACGTGGAGCGAGGAGTTTGACGGGGCGGACGCGGATCTCGACAAGACCTGGACGTCGCAGAACTCGGCCAGCTCGCACATCCTCTGCGGGCGCTACCGGGAAAACGCGGTCGTGACCAACGGCCTGCTGCGCCTGGTGAATCGCAAGGAGACGCGCGACGGCAAGGAGTGGACCTCGGGCAATGTCTGGACGAAGAAGACCTTCCAGTACGGCTATTTTGAGTGCCGGTACCGCTACGCTGCGGCGGAAGGGACGAACAACTCGTTCTGGCTGATGCTGGCGGGCAAACCGTCCAGCCCGCAGGGAAAGCACTTCGAGATCGACATCAACGAGGGCCACTATCCCAACGAGGTCAACAACAACATCCACAACCACTCCGACCGCACCGTGGTGAACGGCAAGACCACGCACCCGACCTCCTCCCGCAGCTTCACCTTCGGGACGCGGCCGGACGTGACCCTGACGCTGGAAAACCCGGTGTCGACCCGACGCCTGCGCATCCGGTCGAAGTTCGACGGCGCCCTGCACCTCGGGGAAGTCCGCATCTACGCGGTGAATCCGGCCGGATACCCCGACCCGCTCTCGGCGACCGCGGACAAGGACCGGCCGGGATTGGTGAACCACGCCCGGGCGGCGGACACGGTCATCACCGCGAGCGGCTTCATCAAAGCCGGCGAGGACACGACCCGGAACTTGTGGACGGAAACTCCCGGCACCCGCTGGACCTCGCAGCGGGACGGGGAGAAGTGGGTGGAGTTCGCGTTCCCGGCCGCACGGAAATCGGCTGCGTGCAGTTCCTGAACGGCTACCCGTCGGGCGGCAGTGGAAGAACCGTGAACGACTACCGGTCGAATGGCACGACGGGGGGCGGGTGGAGATGGCGTCGTTTGACGTGACCCGCGGCGCGCACAACTTCTCCTCGCGGGAGTTTCATGTCCACGGTCTGGAGGGACGGAGAAGGAACTCGTCTTCTATCTGGACGGCCGGGAACTGCGCCGGGAGAAAAATGAGTTCTGCCACGGCCCCTCGTCGGTGTGGCTGAGCCTGGCGATCATTGCGTGGGGAGGCAAGGTCACGGACGCGATCCACGGCACCGCCATGGAGGTGGACTATGTGCGGGTGTATGAGCGCAACTAACCGTCTTGCGGCGGTCCTCTGCCTGTGCATAGCAATTTTGCCCGGACGATTCCCGGCCGCCCGGGCTGAAACCATCCCGGTGCGGGTGCGGGCCGACCACGTGCTCTTCCGAATGGCCCCCGAGGTCCTCGGGGCGAACATGGAGGACCTGCACTACCAGATGGTCGGCGGCATCGACAGCCAGATGCTGCACGGCGAGTCGTTCTACGAGCACTCGCCGACGGAGCTGGCGCCGCTCAAGGCGCAGCTCGACGGATTCGACACGGTGAACGGCGCCTGGAGCGTGTCGAACGGAGTGGTTTCGGTGACGGTGCGCCCCGGGGACGGAACGCCGTGGCTCGAACCGGGTCTGGACGGCGGGCGGCCACCGCAGCCTCGAACCGCGGAGGAACTGAACACGCCGGAGAAGGATCCCGGCGCGCGCATGACCTCGCGGACGTCCGCGCCGGACGACACCGTGGAAACGAGGGTGAGCCTGCGGTTTCCGGCGGGCGAAAACCGCAGCGCCAGCCTCATCGCGCACGTGCCGCCCAACCATTCCGACAACGGCTGGAACTGGTATTCCGGCTGCACCGTCGAGCTGGACCCGAAGGTGCAGACGGTGCGGTTGCTCGAGGCCCGGCATGCGAGCCGGCACGAGGAACTCGCCCGGGCGTCCCTGGTCGTGCCCGCGAACGAATGGGTCGCCGTCGCCCTGCGGGCGGAGGGCGAACGCATGGTCGTCAGGGTGGGCGGCCGCGAGGTGATCGCCGGCAAGACAACGCGTCCTCTTCCTCCGGGACGGTTCGGGGTCGCGACCCGGGGCCGGGTGGACGTTCGCGATCTGAGCCTCGTCTCCGCCACCGGCGGGACGACGTGTGTCGCACTGCTCCCGAATCCCCTCCTGGGCACGCCGGGCGACGCCCTGAGCCTGCGGTGGGCGCGGCGGCAAACGGGATCGGCGCGCGGAAGCTTCGCCTTTGATCCGCAAGGCTGGCACCCGGGGCTGCGCTCGCAGCGCATCCTCTTCAAAGACGGCGAGGGCGAATTCGGATGCGAAAATGCCGGCCTCGAGGGTGTCGGGCTGTCCCTTCGCGCCGGCATGCCGTATGAAGGATTCCTGCGGGTGAAAAGCGACGAACCGTCCGGGGTGTTCGTCTCGCTGCGATCCGAAGCCGGGGACGTGCTGGCGGAGCAGCGGCTGGACTGCCCGGGCGGGCAGGAATACCACCGTCTTGCCTTCACCCTGACGCCCCGCGATGGCCCGGCCAACGGCCGGTTCGCCATCACCCTGAAAACTCCCGCCGCAGTGAGCATCGGCTATGCGTTTCTGCAACCGGGGGAGTGGGGCCGGTTCAAGGGACTGCCCGTTCGCAGGGATCTGGCCGCGGCGCTGATCGACCAGGGCGTCAGGCTGCTGCGGCTGAACGGCGGCATGATCGAGGTGCCGGGCTACCGCTGGGCGAACCTCCGCGGCCCGCGCGACCAGCGGGCGCCGTACAACGGCTTCTACGACCGCTACTGTTCCAGCGGCTACGGCCCCGTGGAGCACATCGCGTTCTGCCGTGCGGCGGGGTTCACCCCGGTGGTCGGACTGAATGTCGACGAGACCCCGGAGGCGGTCGCGGACTTCATCGCCTACTGCAACGCGCCGAGGGGAACACCCGCGGGCGACCGGCGCGCGGCGGACGGCCATCCCCTGCCCTTCGGGCTCCGGCGCCATCAGGTGGGCAACGAACCGGGGTGACGCCGAAGTATGCCGAGACCTTCAAGCGCGTGGCGGAGGCGGTGTGGAAGGTGACCCCGGCATCGTCCTCTCCCGGCGGGCAGCACCTACTCCCTGGACACGTTCAAACCCGACGCGGACCCCGCGGCGATCCGCAAGCGCCTGGCCGTGCACCTCGACCTCACACGCTTCGTGAAGGAGCGCGGGCACCAGATCCTGTGGGACGTGCATGTGTTCAACAAGCAGGACAACCCCGCGGAGAGCTACGGGGGACATCTGCCCGGCGGGGTCGAATTCTCGCGCTGGCTGACCCGGCTGGAGCCGTCGCTCGGGACGGTGCCGGTGCTGATCGGCGAGTTCAACGCGGGGCGTTACAACTATTGCCGGGGGCTGGGACACGCGGTCGAGCTGGCGCAGGCGCATCGCGCGGGCGACGTGGTGCGGGGCGCGGCCATCCCCAACGTTTCGCAGCCGGCGGGTGTCTTCCAGTCGGACTGGAAGGCGGTTCTGTGGACGCAGGGAAATTTCGACTACACGCCGGACCGCGTGTGGTTTCAGTCGTCGTACCATGTGCAGAAGATGGTGGCGGACGCCTGGGCGCCGGACGTGCTGGAGGTGGCGGCGGACGCGCCGCGCGGAACGCTGGATGTCTTCGCGGCGAAATCGGAGGACGGCCGCCGGCTCGTGCTGCGGGTGGTCAATATGACGCGCGCGCCGCGGCGGGTGAAGCTGGAGGTGGCCGGGTTCACCCCCGCCCGACCCGTCGCCCGCACGACCACGCTCGCCCACGGCGATCTGCTGGACGCCAACACCGCCGCCATCCCGGATTTGATCCGGCCGGTGGCGGGGGAATGGCGTCACGGCGGACTCGCCGCGCCCTGCGAATTTCCGCCCCTCTCCTTCACGGTGCTGGAGTTGGAGTGACGAACCCGGAGCCCGGCATGAACATTCGATCCCTGCGCAAAATGATGGCCGCACTGGCGCTGGCCGCCGCGGGCGCCCGCGCGGAGCCCGCCGGGGACGTCCTGCTCTTCACCTACTTCCGCGACAACGGGCAGCACGGGGTGAATCTCGCCACCAGCGCGGACGGCATCCACTACTCGCCGTTGAACGGCGACCAGCCGGTGTTCACGCCGCCGAAGTGGCCCGGGCAGAATCTGGTGCGGGACTCCTCCATTCTGTACCACGACGGCGTGTTCCACATGGTGTGGACGTCCGCCTGGAAGGGCCGGATCTTCGGGTACGCGAGTTCGCCCGACCTGAAAACGTGGTCGGAGCCGCGGCAGGTCCGGCCCTTCCCGTCCGACCTGCCACCGGAGGATCAGCCGGACAACATCTGGGCGCCCGAGCTCCATTGGGACCCGGTGAAGGAGGACTTTTTCATCCTGTTCGCGAGCACCACGCCGCGCGAGCGCAACGACGGCGACGCCAGCAACAACAACGGCCGGGCCGGCTCCCAGTACGACAACCGCATGTACATCACGCGCACGCGGGACTTCACCGCGTTTTCCGGCGCGAGGAAATATTTCGACCGGGACTTCGCCTCCATCGACGCGGTGATGCGCCTCGACGAGGACGCGAAGCGCTGGGTGATGGTGATCAAGTGTTCGCGCGACGAGACGTTGGAAACCATGCCCGGGCGCAACCTGTACCTCGCCTGGACCGCGGGCCTGGACACCGATCATCCGGAGTTCGGACCGCTCATAGGGCCGGTCGCCGGAAACCACTCACCCATGTTCAGCAATCCCGCGCCCCGCAAGGCGATGGCGGAAGGGCCGTCCCTGCTGCGCCACCAGGGCCGCTGGCTGCTGGTGTGGGACGAGCCGGCCGGCGATGGATTCCAGCTTGCGGCCTCGCCGGACCTCCGGACCTGGACGCATGTGAAGGACGCGGACTTCGCCTTCGCGGGGAAGACCTTTCACGGCACGCTGTTCACCGCGCCGAGGTCGGCGGTGGCGTGGCTGAAATAGCGGCCGCGGCGGATTTCGCGGCGCGGCCGCAGCCTCCGCGGCCGGACGGTTTTCAGCGGATCAACGCGCAAAGCGGCGGCGAAGCAGGGCGGCGCCGAGGAGCAGCAGGGCGGCGGTTCCGGCCTCGGGCACGGCGACTTCCAGGTAGACATAGCCCGGGTTGCTGGTGGTGTTGATCTTGTAGACCAGGCCCGGGGCCAGGGGGGCGGAGTTGGCGGTGTCGATCTCCAGGGTGTTGTCGGTGAGGGCGCCGGTGTACGTGGCCACCAGCCAGCGGTTGCCCTCGACGGCGGTGGTCATGTCATAGGACGAGGCATCCGGCCGGTTGGCCACCACGATCCTGCCGTCGAGGGTGAGCGCGCCGTTCACGGTGACATGGTCGGTGAAATAGGAATCGTTGGGGTCGGTGTAATAGGTGGCGGAAGGAAGGCCCGGTTCAAAGCGGTACACGCTGTTGCCGGACATCGAGAGGCTGGCGAGGGTGAAGAAGTTGTCCACGTTTCCATCCGGCGAGCCGGGGGAGAGGATGGCGTCATCGGCCAGGGTGGTGACGCCGCCCGAGCCGCCGCCGCCCAGGGAGGCGGTGGCGCCCACGTTGATCAGCCCGGCGGCGGGAGTGGCCCCGGTGACGAGCAGGGCTCCCGCGCTGACGGCGAGCGTGCCGGCATCGGTGCTGGTGCCGGAGAGCGTGAGGGTGCCGGGGCCGACTTTTTCCAGGGTCCGGCCGACGCCGAGGATCGCCCCGCCCAGGGTGAGGTCGCCGCTGCCGCCGGCGCTGCTGTCGGAGGCCAGGGTGACGTTTCCGGTCAGGCTGGCGGCGGTGCCGCTTGAATTGATGAGCGCGCCGCCGGCGGAAATACCGGTGCCGTTGAGGGTGACGGGTTCGGCCCCGACGGCCTGGGCGTTGAGATCGAGCACGGCGCCGGCGGTGACCGAGGTGGCGCCGGCGACGGTGCCCAGCGCGGTGGGATGGGCCAGCATGAGGGTCCCGGCGTTGACGGTGGCCGCCCCGGTGAAAACGTTCGCGCCCGCCAGTTCCAGGATGCCGTCGCCGGTCTTGCTGATCCCGCCGGTGTTCCAGATGGGGGCGGTGACTTTCAGGTCGCTGGCCCCGGTGCCGCGCGTGAGGTCGAAGACGCTGACCACCCCGGCGTTGATGTTGATGCCGCTGGTTCCGACGATGGAGTTTTGCGGGCCCCCGACCGTCTTGTAGGTGTTCGCGGTCCACGTGACGAAATTGAGGCCGGAGGAGGTGTCCAGCGTATTGCCGCCGGTGGCGTCAAAGGTGAAGGTTTTTCCGGAAAGGTCGTACCGGCTTCCCGTGAAACGCAGGGTCGACCCGTTGTTGATGAAGAGGTTGCCCCCGTTATAAGTAAAGGTGGCGGGGCTCTGCAGTACCAGGGTGCCGCCATTGACGGTGGTGGCGCCGGTGTATCCGGGTTGCGCCGTCAGGGTGGCGATGCCGGATCCCGTCTTGGCCGTCCCCCCGCCCCGTTGCCCAGCGTACCGGACAGGGTGGAAGCGTTCGTCCCCCGAGGGCAAGGAGGGTGGGCGCCGTTGTTCACCGCGCCGGTCACCGCCCAGGTGCTGGTTGCCGGTCATTGGTCCAGGTCTGCGCGGTCCGGCCAGCGTGAGGGCCGGATTGAGGGTGACGGCACCCGCACCCGCTCCGACCGCGATGCCCGCACCGGCGGAACCGCCCAAGGTCAGGGTCTGGCCGGCGGTGCTTGAGAGGTTGACGGATTGGCGCCGGTGGAGGTGATGCTGTTGACTGCCATGCTGGCGCCGAGGGTCATGTTGACCTGGTCGCCCGGTGCGGCGCCCGCGTCGGAGAAGATGACATTGGCCCCGGCCTCGGGAACCAGGGCGGTGGCGTTCCGGCGCCGTCGGTGGTCCAGTTGCCGGCGACGCCGTTGGAGAGCCCCCACACGCCCGTTCCGCTCGCCATTCCGCCCTTCCAGTAGGCGGAGGTGAGGGTCGGCTGGGGAGGTGGGGGTGATGGTCACGGCGGTGGGAGCCTGGCGCCAGCACGGCGGAATAATCGGTGTTGTTGACGAGCTGGAGGTTGTAGGTGCCCAGATCGAGCCCGCTGGCGGCGGTGAGGACGTTGTAGGTGTTGCCGGAAACGTAGGCGCCGCTCATCTGCACGGTCGCCACCCGTGCCCACGGTCGCCGTACCCGGGGCGGCGATGGTGGAACCGAAGGTTTCGCCGACCAGACTCCCCCCCGCCAGGTTCAACGTGGCGCCGGCGCCCAGGGTCAGCACCGTGGAGGCCACGGCCGGCAGGTGACGGAATTCCGAGCCGGCGGCGACCGTCAGGGCGGTGGTGCCCGACAGGGTGCCGGCTCCCGACACGGTCAATCCGCCGGCATTCACGCTGGTGGCCCCGGCGTAGGGGTTGGCGCCGCCGAGGGTCAGCACGCCGGTTCCGATCTTGGTGAGCGCCCCGGTCCCGCCGAGGACCTGGGTGATGGTGTCGTTGAAGGCCTGGGTGTCGATGGTGATCCCGGCCGCGCCGATGGTGGCGGTGACGTTCGCGTTGTTGTTCCAGAAGCCGGTGGTGGAGCCGTTCGCCTGCAAGGTCCCGCCGTTCAGGTTGATGACGGCGGTGCCGATCTGGTAGGCGATGCCGTTGGTGAGCTTGAGGGTCCCCCTCGTTGAGGTTGATGACGCGTCCCGTCGGGTTGTTGGCGGTGCCGCCCCCCGTGCCCGAGCCAGAGCGTGCCCATGCTGACGGCTCCGGTGCCGCTCACGGTGAACACGTGATCCGCGTGCCCAGCACGGATGCCGCTGCTGGCGTTGAGCGTGCCGCCGGAAATGGTGACCGTGGAGCCGGTGCCCCGGGCTGGCCGGGCGACCCACAGCGCGCCGGCGGAGCCGGCATTCACGGTGCCGCCCGTCTGCGTGTACGAGCCCACCGCGTTGTCGCCAACCGTGATGAAGGCCGCCGTGTTGCTGTTGAAGGTTCCCCTGGAGATCACCGCGGCCGCGGGGAAACCGGTCGTGCTCCCGAGATGGAGCGTGCTGGACCCGCCGGAGGCCGTCACGGCGCCCCCGGACAGGTTGAACACCGGGGTGCCCGTGCCACCCGTGCCGCCCACCACCACCTGCGTGGTGCCGTTGAGGGTGCCGCCGGTGACGTTGAGCGTGCCGGCCAGGATGCGGGTTGCGCCGGTGTAGGTGCTGGCTCCGCCGAGGGTTTCCGACCCGGTGCCGATCTTGGTGAGGTTCAGCGTGCCGGCGGTGTTCTTGATCACGCCGCTGAAGGTGTCGCCGGTGGCGTTGTTGTCGCCGAAGGTAAGGGTGGGCGTGCCGCTCACGCCGTCGATGGTGCCGTTGCCGGAAAGCCCGTTGATCTGCTCGCTGAAGCCGCCCAGGTTGAAGGTCCCGTTGTTCACCAGGTTGCCCGCGGCCGCTCCGTTGGGGATCTGGTTGGCGACCCCGAGGGTCAGGACGCCCTTCGCACCCGCGATGTTGGTGTTGCCGGCGTAGCTGTTGTTCGCGGCGGCGTTGGCGAGGGTGACCGTGATGGTGGTGCCGAAGGTGTTGTCCAGCGTCAGCCCCTGCGCCCCGGTGATCTGGCCGGTGAGGCGGATCGCGCCGGTTCCATTGGTGCTGAACGTGGCCGGGGCGAGGTTGGCGGTGATGGGGCCGGAAATGACGATGCCGGTGAAGTCGGAGCGGACCCCGGCGCGGTCGGTGCCCAGGGCGGTGTTGAACACGATCCCGTTGGCCAGGGTCTGGTTGGCGGTGCTGAAATAGATGCCGGCCTTGTCGGTCGCGGCCTGGCCGATGGTGATGGCCCCGGTGCCGTAGGGCGTGCCGGTGATGGTGCCGATGACCAGGCGGGTGCCGCTGGCGGAGTTCAGCAGTGTGGTCCCGCCGGAATAGGTGTTGAGACTGGCCCCGCTGATGAAGATGTTGCCGAGGTTCTGGTTGAAGACCGCCAGGGCGAGCGTTCCGGTCCCGTTGCTGATCACCCCGTTCAGCATGTTGACCGGCACGTTGTTGGAGTTCGCCGTGCCCAGGGTGAGGGTGGAGGTGCCGGCCACGCCGGTGGAGATCGTGCCAGGTGAGGACGTCCTCCGGCAGCTCGATGGTGGCGTCGCCCATCAGGGTGACCGCGGAGGTTGGTGGTCATGCGGATCGCTCCGCGCGCCTCGTTGTTGCCAATGCCGATGATGCGGACCGCCCCGAACGCTCGCGGTGGTGTTGGGGAACAGTTGCGACCCGGAATCCACCACCACCAGACCCCGGGGTTGCCCGGCTCCAGACGACATCCATTTGTCGCCGGTCGTTCCGCTGTTGGAAAGCTGGACGGTCCCGGTGAAGCCGGAGACGTTGTTCAGCTTCAAGTTGCGGACGAAGTCGTAGAGGTCAGGCGAAGTTCAAGCGGAGCAGACCCGCGCCGGTGAAGGTGTTGGCCACGGTCACATCCACGGGCGTTGAGGGTGTTGACATTGTCGAGCACAAGGGTGATCCCGTCCCGATGGACGCGGCTCCGGTGCCGATGGAATTCTGGGTGGTGCTCAGCGTGGCGATCACCGTTCCCGCGCTGGCGCCGAGGGTCGTCCCCAGCTGGTATAGGTGTTGACGCCGCTGAGGGTCAGCGTGCCGGCGCCGGACTTGGTCAGGCTCGCCTCGGCGCCCGCCAGGATGGAACTGATGGAGGCGTTGAAGGCGCCGGTGTTGAAGAGGCTGCCGGCGCCCAGGGTCAGCGTGTTGCCGGTGATCGTGTAGCCGCCGGCGTTGAACGTGATGTTGCCGACGGTGATGCCCTCGGTGAGGGTCACCGTCTCGCCGGTTCCGCCGAAGCGATCGTGCCGTTCCCCTTGCGTCCAGAAGGCCCCGGCGTCCCAGTTCAGTCATCCGCGGCGGTGTTCCAGTCGTTGTTGACGTTGGCGTCGATCCACGTCTGGTCGGCGGCAAAACCGGCTCCAGGCGATTGGTGTTCCGCGGCGGCCAGCGTGGTTTGACGGCGGACCCTGGGCGATGGTGCGAACGGTCAGTGGGAATTCTCCCCGGGCGGACCGAAGCCCGCGTGATGAAAAGTACCCCTCCATGGGGCGGGGTCAAGTCGGGGTGTCAAGGGTTGCGGCCGCGGCCGGAAACAAAAAGGCCCGCCGTTTCGGGCGGGCCTTGGCCGCGGGGCGGAGGGCGCCTCACGCACCGATCTGCAGCCGCGTGTAGCGGCGGACGACCAGCTTGTCGCCGAGGAGCTTCGAGGTCTCCTCCAGCACATGGGCGATGGACTTGTCCTGATCCTTCACGAACGCCTGCTCGGTGAGCACGTTCTGCTGGTAGAACTTGTCGAGCTTGCCGGCGAGGATCTTCTCGACCACCGCGGCGGGCTTGCCTTCGACCTGCTTGGCGTAGATCGCCTTCTCGGATTCGACCATCTCGGCGGGGATGCCGGCGCGGTCGAGCGCGAGGGGGCTGGAGGCGGCGACGTGCATGCACACGTCGCGGCCCAGTTCCTGCGCCTTGGCGCTCGACGGGGTCGAGTCCTTGTCGCAGCCGATCTCGGCCAGCACGCCCACCTTGCCACCGAGGTGGATGTAGGAGGCGACAAAGCCGTTGCCGGAGACCTGGTAGCGGACGTTCTTGGAGAGCACGAGGTTCTCCCCGATCTCCGCGATCTTGTGCCCCAGTTCCTCCTTGGTCGCCGCGGTCATCTCCCCGTCGGCGAACTGGTTGGCCCGGGCGGTGAGGCCGGCGACGAAGGCGATGAAGTTGTCGTTCTTCGCGACGAAGTCCGTCTCGCAGTTCACCTCGATAAGCGAACCGGTCTTCCCGTCCGCCGCGATGCTCGCGGCGATGAGGCCCTGGTTGGCCTTGCGCTCCGACCGGGTGCCGGCCTTGACCAGTCCTCGCTCGCGCAGCCACTTGATGGCGTTCTCGCGGTCGCCCCGGGTTTCGACGAGGGCCTTGCGGCACTCCATCATGCTGAGATTGGTGATCTCGCGCAGTTCCTTCACCATCTGTGCGGTGATTTCCATGTCCATGTCCTTCGGAGTTAGGCTTGGGGGGCGGCGTCGGCGGCGGGAGGAGCGGCTTCGGGCGCGGGCGCCTCGGGGGCCCTGGCTTCGTCGGCCTTGGGGGCGCGGGGCTTGCGGTCCTTGATGGCGGAGTCGCGCTTCTTGCGCTCGTCATCGGTGCGGGAGCGGCGTTCGGCGTCGGCCACCTTGCGGCGGTTGGCGTCCTCGGCTTCCACGATGGCGCGCTTGCGGGATTCCTCGGCGGCGTGCTTGGCGTACTCGTTCGAGGCCAGCAGGATGGTGTCGCCCAGGAGCTTGATGATCAGCTCGATGGCGCGCGATCCGTCGTCGTTGCCCGGGATGGGGTAGTCGATGCCGTCGGGGTCGCCGTTGGTGTCCACGAGGGCGATGACGGGGATGCCCAGGCGGCGGGCCTCCGAAACGGCGATCTTCTCGCGCATGACGTCCACCACCATCAGGGCGGCGGGCAGGCGTTCCATCCTGGCGACGCCGGCGAGGTTCTTGTTGGACTTGTCGTACTCGCGGCGGAGCGCGGAGCTTTCCTTTTTGCTCAGCTTCTCCAGGCGGCCGTCGGCCTCCATCGCCTCGTGCTGCTTCAGGCGGCGGATGCTGCCCTGCAGGGTCGTGTTGTTGGTGAGCATGCCGCCCAGCCAGCGGTTGATCACGTAGGGCTGGTTGAAGCGCTCGGCGGTTTCCTTGACGGGGATGCGCGCCTGGTTCTTGGTGCCCACGAACAGCACCTGGCGGCCGTGCGCCACGGTGTCGTAGATGAATTTCTGGGCCAGCTTGAGCTGGTTGAGGGTCTTCACCAGGTCGATGATGTAGATCCCGTTGCGTTCCCCGTAGATGAACTTGGCCATCTTGGGATTCCACCGCTTGGTCTGGTGGCCGAAGTGCAGACCCGCGTCCATGAGGTCCTGCAGCGAAACGTCCGGAAGGGACGCGCCTTGTGTCGTCATTTTCTTTGCTCCATGTGATGTTGGTCCCGGTGAGGGGACAATCCGCTTTGGCCTCCCCCGTGGAGCAGGGGCGGCGCTCGCTTCCGTTCCGGCAACTGGCCGGAACGTGAGCTGCGGACACTAGGCGGAAAACCGGGGCTGGCAAGCGAAAAAAACCGGGGATCGGCTATTCCAATTCCAGGCGCAGGCTGATGTACATCCGCAGGATGGGCGCGGGGAAACCGGGCAGGGAGGCGGGCAGCGGGAGGGGCATCCAGCCGTCCACGAGGGGCGGCGGGGTGTCGGTGCGGGAATCGAAGAGCCCGGCGGGCCAGGCCGCCAGATCGGGCGAGACCTGGACGATCCAGACCAGGTCGGTCTTGGCGGGATCGTAGCGGAAGAGGTAGGTCCACGCCGGGCCGGGGCCTTGCAAATGCGGCAACAGCCCCGTCACGGGATCGAACGGGCCCAGGCCCAGGGAGTAGCGCATGATGTTGGGGGTGCCGTCGCCGGCGGGGCGGGCGTACGGGCCGGAGACGGCGTCGTTGGCGCGGTCGGCGGGATCGGCGAAAAACAGGCCCCGCCACTGCGGATAGCCGGTGGGCACGCCGCCCTTGAGCACGTCCAGGGTCCGGCCCGCGACCGCGCCTCCGCCGAAATCAAGGGAAACATCGACCACCGACCAGGAGAGCAGGTCCGCGGGAAGCGCGGCCCGGTACGCCACGCCGCGATGAACGGTGGCGCCGGCGGGGTCGCGGACGAAGATCTGCACGCTGGCGGAGGCGAGCGCCGCGGCGAGGTCGGTGGCGACCGGCGTGAACAGTCCGCCGGCGAGGCGGTCGCCCGGAAGCAGCGGGGGGGCGTCGACGAAGAGCTGCACCACCGACGGGAAGACCGGCAGGGCCGCGGCCCCGGTGAGGCGGAGCACGCTGTTGCTGCTCGCGGCCGCAACCGCCGCGGCCGGCATTCCTTTTGCACCCAGCACGAAGGCGAGCGTGGCGACGGAGCTGGAGGGGGCGGTGAGCACGGTCGCGCCGAGACGGACGGCGCCGGCGCCGCTGATGGCCCCGGTGGCGCCGTGGCCTTCGAGCGCCGCGCCCGATGCGATCTGCACCGGGGCGGTGAGCACGCCGTTCACGCGCAGCACGCCGCTGGTGGCGACCATCGGTCCGGCGTAAGCGGAGCTGTCGGCGGTGAGGCGAGCGTGCCCGCGCCGTTTTTCACGAGGCGGCCGGCGCCGGTGAGGGATCCCGCGAGGGTGAGGAGGCCGGCAGTGTTGAATCCCGTCCCGGTGGCCAGTGCCAGGGCTCAGAAAGGACTGCGCTGCCTCCGCCGGCAACGGAGACCAGCGCGGAGGCGCCGTTGCCGTCGAAGGTGATGCCGGCGCCGGCCAGCAGATTGGTGGCGACGCCGGCGCCTTGTTCCAGGAGCAGGGTTCCGACGGTGACGGCCGGCCGAGGGTGACGGTGTGGCCTGCGGCGGCGGGCGCGCCGATGATGGCGGTGACGCCGGGGGCGTCGGGAACTCGCGCCGCCGCTCCAGTTGGAACCGAAACCCCACGCGGCCGGGCCGACCGCGCAGGCGGGCGGGGGCCGGGCACGGGATCGGCCTCGACGGTGAGGTTGTCGAACCGGTTGTTGCCGGCTGCGCCGCCGGGGCCTGTTCAAAAAGGATGCGCAGGCCGAAGAGCGGTTGTTGTTGACGGCGGGTAGGAGCGGAAGTCGAGGGTTTGCAGCGTGGGTGTGCCGTCCACGGGGGCGATGCGGGCGAACTCGGTGTAGGTTGCGCCGTTGAGCGTGTACTGACCACCTGCGTGCCCGCACCCTGGCCGGAGCGCCGGGTTTCGTAGCGCACGACGATGTTGGTGAAGCCGGTGGTGGGCAGGGCGAGATCGAGCCGGGCGGGAATGGGGTTGTTGAGGCGCAGGTGCGCGCCGGCGGGGTCGCTGTTGCGGGCGTTGAGGCCGGCGAAGCTCTGGCCGGTGGCGGATTCCACCTCGGCGCCTCCCGTCAGCACGGGGTGATGTGCCGCCGCCGATGGTCTGGGTGGGGGAGAAGCTGGGTGGCGGGGTGTTGAAGTTCCAGTAGTGCAGCAGGACGAGGGGCGGTTGGGCGGCCTGGAACTGGGCGGGCAGGGACCAGCGGCTCCAGCGTCCGGTGGCATCCTTGTGGCGGACGCGCACGCGGTAGGTCTTGCCGACCTGGACGACCTGGAGCGGCACGGTGAAGGAGCCGGGCGCGGATGTCAGCTCACCGGAGGACCAGGCGGTTTCGATCTCGTACTTGCGGCGGGTGCCGGCGACATAGCCGGAGATCCCCGGGCCGGAGATTTCGGCGACGCGCCATTGCTGCGCGGCGTAGGTTCCGGCGCCCTGCGGGTCGCCGAAGGCCGAGGAGGAAAACGTGAGGGCGTTGGCGGGATAACCCGGCGGGCCGGTGTGGGTGAGGACGGGCCGGTCGGGGATCGCGGCGTCGGTGGCCTCGTAGGCCAGGTATTGGTAGCCATAGCCGAGCTGGTTGCCATTGCTGGTCGTCCAGGTCCCGCCGGGCCAGGCGTCGGTGGCATAGTCGCGCAGGTAGGCCATGCAGTCCTCGTGCGCGGCGACGCCCGAGTAGAGGAGCTGCGCAGCCAGCGGGTCCAGCTCGCCGCCGATGCGATCATCGGCAAAGGTGGTCCAGTAGAAGTTGCCCTTGTGGTTGGTCTGGCCGCTATGGGTGCCGTCGCTTCCTGTGTGCGCGGATGCAGGTTCCACATGGCCGTCGGCGTCGGCCCAGGTGAGGGGGACGCCGGCGGGATTCGTCGATCTGCGCGAACTCGTCGATGAGCTGGCCGGCCTGGCCGCCGCCGGGGTGGCGTCGGAGGCGAGCAGATCGAGGATTTCGCGGGCGCGGTTGCGGTATTCCGGGCGAGGGCGGGCTGCTGCAGGAGGGGTAGCGGTGGGCGTCGATGACGCCGGGATAGAGGTGCCGCCGATGCTGGTGGTCCAGTGGTGCTTGGCGATGAACATCATGTCGAGGTCCCACGGCATGGGCACCCAGCGGTTGTCGGAGGAGCGGTGTAGAAGTAGTGGCCGTAGCCGCCGCGACGTCCACGTTGCCGGTGAGGCGGTTGAGGGCGTGGAAGGTGTAGTAGGCCTCCAGGTCCATGTTCGCGCGCCACCAGGCCTCGCGGCGGTGGTGTTGATATGGCCGTCGCGGAAGGTGTTCCAGTCGGAGGAGTCGACGGACTGGCCGGGGGCCTGGTGCTTCTTGTCGCCGGCGTTCCCCTCGATCTTGTACACGTTGCCGTCGGGCAGGCCGCGTTCGTCGAGGAACGATCCGTCGGGCTGTTCCACCGCCAGGTACAGGCCCCAGAAATCGCCGCAGTACTGGCCGTCGGCGGTGCCGATGGGATCGGTGATGGTGGTGCCGGCGGCGGGGGTTTCGGTGACGCCGCGCACGACGCGGAAGTGGTAGTAGTGCGTATTGGGCGAGGGCAGACCCGCGAGCTGGAAGATCTTGTAGGAAACCGCCTCCTCGACGCCCGCCATGCCGCGGTGGAGCGCGGCCCACGGGCTGGCGCAGGCGTCGCCGGAGAAGGATCCCCAGGTCTCCGAATAGGACTTGTTGAAGTTGTCCTTCGCCGGCAGGTCGCGGGCGCGGTTGAAGAAGAAGCGCCACTTGTTCTTGCCGGAGACGTAGGTGGAGGCCTCGCCGCGGTTCTTGAACTGGATGTGGTCGTACACCTCGCCGTTGCAGACGAAGGTGCCGCGGAAGCGCACGGCGTCGAAACCGGAACTGTATTGCGAGTTGATGACATCGGTGCCGTTGGCGACGAGCGAGTAGACGGGGAGGTCGTCGAGCAGGGTGGAGGGAAAGGTGTCGACGGTGGTGGTGCCCGGGCGGAAAGCGCCCTGCCAGGCCGGCAGGCCGTCGTAGACGTAGTAGGCGAAGTTGGGTTGCTCGTCGTCGGCATAGGGGACGGTGGCGGAGTTGCCCAATGCGTCGGCGAAGGTGATGCGGTAGCGCACCAGGCGCCGGTTGACCTGGAGGTTCGCGGGCAGGACGGCGGTGAAGATGGAGTCGCCCGCGACCGCGTCTCCGGCGGCGCCGCTGTCCACCATGGGGACGGAGGTCCAGGCGGTGGAATAGGCGGCGTCGGTCAGGCGGATGTAGGAGCCGGGGTCGACGGTCTGATAGGAGAGTGACACGGCGCCCATGCCGTCGGGATCGGTGATGCGCGCGGTGACGGTGACGGGCTGGGCGGAGGCGGGGGACTTCGGGCTGTGGTCGACCTGGCGGACCTGCGGCGGGACGAGCG
Source organism: Kiritimatiellia bacterium (assembly GCA_046346795.1). Lineage (GTDB taxonomy): Bacteria > Verrucomicrobiota > Kiritimatiellia > SS1-B-03-39 > UBA6053 > JAXMHJ01. The sequence continues at coordinate 1,654 of JAXMHJ010000040.1, read as the reverse complement.
CGTCGGGCAGGTTGGAGTTGTTCACCGCCCCGGGGGTGGGGGAGGAGTTGCCGCCGGCGGCGGGGGAGCCGAGTTCCGCGTCGAAGGAGAAGTCGGGGCGGCCGCTGGTGGAATTGCGGTTGATGGCGTGGATGGCCAGCACATTCGAGCCGCCGAACAGGTAGGCCGAGGTTCCCGTCAGCGTCACCGTGGTCCAGGCGGCGGTGCCGATGCTGGTGCTGGCGCTGTCGTTGTACGGGCGCTGGCCGGTGCCGACGTTCACGCGGTACACCTCGGTGCCGTTGATCCAGACCACGCAGCCGTCGTCGATCCGCACCTTGAGGGTGAGGGTGTCGGGAATCGCGGCCACCGGCACGGTGAAGGCCCTGCGGCCATACACGGTCCGGTAATTCAGCGAGGCGCCGCCCGCCGCCAGCATGTCGGACAGCACGGTGTTGCAGGCGATGGTGGTCCCGTAGCCGATCGGCGTCTGGCCGGTTAGCCACGAGGAGTCGTCGTAGGCGATCGCCCGCCAGGCGTCGACCGGGGAGGAGGCCTCGGCGGTCCCCTTCTTGTAGCGCCACCCGGTCGAGGAGGGCGTGACGAAGGTTTGCGCGGGCGTGCCCACGGCGCCCGAGGCGCGCCAGGAGCCGCCCAGGTCGTTGTCGAGCGACGGATTGAGCAGTTCCGCGGAGTTGCCCGCGCCGTCCGGGGCGGTGGGCCAGGGGAAACCCGCGCCGTAGGCCACGCGGTCCCGCAGCACGCCGGCGGCGTCGCGCAGTTCGATGGTCTCGCCTTTGCTGGAGAGGTTGCCCGTCCACGGACCCAGCGCGGTTTTCCCGTACTTGCCCAGGATGACCGCCGGGTTTTCCGCCACCACCAGATAGCCCCCGGCGGCCAGGATCGTGGAGGCGGGAAAGGTGAAGGCGACGCCGGAGGTGAGGGACCAGCCGGAGAGGTCGAGCGCGGTGTCGCCCGGGTTGCGCAGCTCGATGAACTCCTCGAGACTGGTGTCGTCCAGCGGCTTGTAGTGGAATTCGTTGATGACCGCCGTCTGCGGGACCAGGGGCGTGGTGGTGAAGGCCGCGGCCGGGGTGGACCAGGCGGTGCCGGCGGCGTTCACGGCGCGGAGGCGGAAAAAATACACCGTCTGCGGCGACAGCCCGGTTACGAAGCGCGAGAGATCCCCGTCGTGCACACCCAGGGGCACGCCCACCTGCCAGGTGACGGCGTTGGTGCCGGCGTCGGCCGTGCCATAGAACAAGGTGCAGACCGGGGGATCGTTGCCGTCGTCGGTCACCTCGCCGCGCAGCGTGGCGGTGGTGCCGGTGATGCCGTCCGCGTCCCGGGTTTCGATCACCGCCGCCGAGAGCACGTCGGTGGTGAACCGGGCGCTTTCCGCCGCCCAGGCCGCCCCGCCGCTGTTGGCCGCCCGCGCACGGTAAAAGAAAGTGGTTCCGGGGGTCAGGTTGGTGACGGTCGCCGTGCCGGCGCCGGAGAACGCCCCGATCACAGCGACCCGCTGCCAGTCGTTCGTCACCGTGCCGCCGTCGACCGGGCCGAGGAAAATCGTCACCTGCGGGGTTTCCCCGCCGGTCGAGGTCACATCCGCGCCCAGCAGCGCCTGCGCGGCGCGAATCTGCGCGGCGGGCAGGTTGGTCACCGCCGGGGGCAG
>JAXMHJ010000004.1:0-206559 GCA_046346795.1 Kiritimatiellia bacterium | reverse complement strand
ACCTCCTGCACGCCCTCGACTGGCTCCGGCCCCTGCTGCCCTGAAGAGGGCGGGCCGCCTCCCGGGGAAGGTCAGGAGAATCTGGCGAAGCGGCGCTTGCCGGCCTTGAGAACGCCGCCGTCGGCGGGATTCACGCGGGCGGCGGGATCGGAAATCTTTTCGTCGTGGTAGTGGACTCCGCCCTGCTGGAGCAGGCGGCGGGCCTCGCCCTTGGAGGCGACCATGCCGGCGAGGACCATGAGGTCGATGACCCCGGCGGTGCCGTTGATGAGCAGGTCGGCGGGCACGGCGAAGACGGGGATGTCCTCGGGCAGGTTGCCCTTGGCGAAGATCTCGGCGAATTCCCGCGCGGCGTGGTCGGCGGCCTCGGCGGGGTGGAAGCGGCGGATGATGGCCTTGGCGAGGTCTTCCTTGATGTAGCGCGGGTTGCGGGCGCCGGAGGCGGCCTCGGCGCGGCGGATGGCGATGCCGGCCTCGGGCTCGCACGCGAGCAGGGACCAGTAGCGCCACATGAGGTCGTCGCTGATGGACATGACCTTGCCGAACATCTCCTTGGGCGAGTCCTTGACGGCGATGTAGTTGCCGAGGGACTTGCTCATCTTCTGCACGCCGTCGAGGCCCTCGATGAGGGGCATGGTCATGACGACCTGCGGGTCCTGGCCGTATTCCTTCTGGAGTTCGCGGCCGAGCAGCAGGTTGAAGAGCTGGTCGGTGCCGCCGAGTTCGACGTCGGCCTTGATCATCACCGAGTCGTAGGCCTGCACGAGCGGGTAGAGGAATTCGACCAGGGAGATGGGCTGGTTGCCGGCGTAGCGCTTGGAGAAATCGTCGCGCTGGAGCATTTGGGCGACGGTGACCTTGGCGGCGAGGCGGATGACGTGCTCGAAGTTCATCCCTCCGAACCACTCGGAGTTGCGGCGGACCTCGGTGCGGGCGGGGTCGAGCACCTGGAAGACCTGCTCCTGGTAGGTCCTGGCGTTGGCGTCGACCTCCTCGCGGGTGAGCTGGGGGCGGGTCTTGGACTTGCCGGAGGGGTCGCCGATCATGCCGGTGAAGTCGCCGACGATGAAGACGACCAGGTGGCCGAGGTCCTGGAACTCGCGCAGCTTGTTGAGGCAGACGACGTGGCCGAGGTGGATGTCGGGGCTGGACGGGTCGGCCCCGAGCTTGACGCGCAGGGGCTGGTTGGTGGCGAGGGAGTGCTCGAGCTTGCGGGCGAGGTCGGCACGGGCGTGCAGATCCACCGAGCGCGAGCAGAGGATGGACAACTGGCGTTCAACTTCCGGGTTCATGACGCGGCGGTGTACGGCAAGACGGGAAAAGAACAAAGCAAAATGTTGATGAGGAATCCGGGAAGGCCGGGAAATCGGATCAACCGGAAACCACATGCCACCGCCGGCTGACGGTTCAAAAGGCAAAAATTGAACCGTGGTTGGCTTACTTAAAATCCAAAAACCCCATACTGGCATGGCTTTTGCTAGATATCCACAGCCCTAAAACGGACTACCTCCGGGAGGGGCAAAAGGGACATAAACGTGAACAGGGTATCTAAAGATCAGCATAAGTGGCTTGGCCAGAAATGGTTGCGGCACATTGCGTCTAAATCATCCGGAACCCCCGTTTTTCGGAAAAATCAATCCCTGTCCAAGTTCACACAGCGCAGGGTCGCAAACCTGCGAGGAATGGAGATAAATCATGGCTGATATCCGTTTTCGTTGCCCCGGTTGCCAGCGCAAGCTGAGTGTTGCCGAATCCTATGCGGGACAGAAGGTTCTGTGCCCCTCCTGCAACACCAAGATGCTCATTCCATCGGTCTCGTCGATCCCGGCGCATGACGAGTCGCAGAAGGCCCCGACCATCACCCCCGCCCCCTCGGCGCCGGTGGATGTGGAGACCCTGAAGTCGGAGAACCGCAAACTTTCGGACAAGGTGTCCAACCTGGGCAAACTGGAGTCGGAAAACAGCCGTTTGATGGCGGAGATCAAGGATTTGAAGCTACAGGCGGACAAGATCGACGCGATCACGCGCGAACGTTCGGACCTGCGCGACCAGGTGGATTCGCTGACGATGAAGATCGAGAAGCTCCGGGTGGAGAACTCGCAGGTGATGGAAAAGGCGGGAAAGCTCGGCGAGGAGCTGGAAACGGCACGGAAACAGTCATCGGGCAAGGAGAACGCCGGGGCCGCGCTGGCCGAAAAGCTGAAGAAGCTGGAGCAGGATCTCAACACCCGGGTTCAGTCGGCCGAGGAGGCGGAGCATGCCAAGATGCTGGCCGAGAGCCAGGCGATGCGGCTGCGCGAGGAAAACAAGGAGCTTCTCGGCCGGGTGGCGGAGATGGAGACGCGGGCGAACCTGCTGGCCCGCCAGGCCGGGGATGCCGGCGCGCTGCAGAAGGAACTCGCGGACCTCTCCGCGAAACTCAAGGCGGCGGAGTCCGAACGGGAGTCCCTGCGCAAGGAGGGCGCGGCGTTTGCGAAGCAGATTGCGCAGCTTGAGGACGCCCGCGGCAAGTCCGAGGCGATCCGGCTCGAGCTGGAGGCCCTCCGGGCCGAGGGCGGTCGCAAGTCGGCCCAGGACGCCGCGGCGGCGGCCGAAACGGCGGGCCGGGTGCGCAGCCTGGAATCCGAGCTGGCCCAGGTCCGCAAGAATCTCGAGGAGGCCGAGGCCCGCGCCAACGACACCGCGCGGTCCAGCGACCAGCACATGGCGGACGTGCAGAAGCGCAGCCAGGAGATCCAGGCGCTGGCCGCCCGGCTCGAAGGACAGGTGGCCGGCAAGGACGCCGAACTGGCGCAGGTCCGCGGCGAGCTGGGCAAGGTCCAGGACGAACTCGGCGGGATCCGCAAGGAACTGGCCGCCCTGCGCAAGGAGCGCGAGGCCGGACTGGCCCGGGAACAGGAAATCCCCGCGCTGCAGAAGTCGATCCGGGAAACCGAGGCCCGCGCCGCTGCGCTGGAGAAGGAGAAGGAAAGCCTGGGCCGGAACGCCGCCGCCCTGCAGACCAAGCTGGAGCAGAAGGAACTCGACCGCGCGGCCGCCGAGGAAAGCGCGGCGCGTATGACGGCCAAGCTGGCCGACCTGGAAAAATCGCTCGGCGAGGCGACCAAGGCGCGCAAGCTGATCGACGCGCAGTTGCGCGAGGTGCAGGCGCAGGCCGAATCCGTCACCGGCACGGCCGAGCAGCGTGCGCGCGAAAACGCGTCGCTGGCCGACCAGGCGCGCAAGCTGGCCGAGGCCAACCAGAAGCTGGAGGCGCAGGTGAAGGAACTGCGCCACCAGATCGACGACACCGCCAAGAAGCACCTCTCCTCCAGCGAGGCGGCCGAGCAGTTCCGCGGGCGCATCGGGGAGCTGGAAGCGGAAACCCGGGCCCTGCAGGAGGCCCGCGCCGCGGCGGAGGCCGAGTCGCAGCGGCTCAAACAGACCCTGGCCGCGACGACCGCCGAGGTGGAGGCCGCCGGCAAACGCGAACAGGCGGCGCTGGCGAAGATCGAGGAAGGCAGCCGGGCGTTCGACGAAATCAGCGCCCGCCTGAACATGAAGGCGATGGAGGCCGACAAGACCGCCAGGAACATCAAGTCGCTGGAATCGGAGGTCTCGCTGCTGCGGAGCACCGTGGAGAAGACCGAGGCCGGCGCGGCCGCCATCCGGACCGAGTTGGAAAAGACCCGCAAGGAGGCGGAGAAGCACTCCGGCGCCGCGGCGGACCTGGCCGGAAAAATCGAGGCGCTGGAGGGCTCCCTGCGCCAGGTGACCTCGGAGAAGTCCGGCCTCGAGCAGTCCGCCCGCGCGTTGCAGTCCAGCCTGGACGCCGCGTTGGCGCAGGTGAAGGCCGCCAACCAGAAGGATGTCGCCGCGCAGTCCTCCATTGCGGAACTGCGGTCCCAGTCCGCGGATTTCCAACGCCAGCTCAAGGAGGCCGCCGAACGCACCGCCGAGGCGGTGCGCAAAACACAGGTCCTCGACGCGGAAATCGCAAAACTCCGCAAGGAACACGACACGACCTCCACCGCGAAGCTGCACAGCGAGGAGCGCGCCAAGACGCTGGAAGGCCAGCTTGCCCAACAGAACGCCTACGCGGCCAGGCTCGACAAGGACCTCGCCGCCAAGGCCGCCGAACTCGAGAAGACCGCCGCCGCCCTCGCCGACTCCCGCAAGCAGCACGAGGCCGTCTCCGCCGCGAAGCAGCAGCTAGAAGAGAAGGCCAGGGGTCTCGAGGGGCAGATCCATCAGCAGAACGCCGCCACCTCCGACCTGCAGAAGCTGCTGGCCGCCACCAAGGCCGAGCTTGAAAAAACCGCCGCCGATCTGGGCCGCGAGCAGAAGGGCCACCAGGCCGCGCAGGCCCAGGCGGTCTCGCTGGACGAGAAGCTGAAGAAGCAGGAATCGTCGTTTGCGGCCAGCCTCAAGGCGGAGTCCGAAAAACTGGACCTCGCCGCCAAGGCCGCCGAACTCGAAGCCGCCGCCGCCCTCGCGGAATCCCGCAAACAGCACGAGACCGTCTCCGCCGCGCGGCCAAGGAGAAGGCCAAGTCGCTGGAGAAAGCCAGCTCGCCCAGCAGTCCTCCTCCGCCACGAAGCTCGACAAGGACCTCGCCGCCAAGGCCGCCGAACTCGAAAAGACCGCCGCCGCTCTCGCGGAATCCGCAAACAGCACGAGACCGTCTCCGCCGCGCGGCAACAGCGAGGAGAAGGCCAAGTCGCTGGAAAGCCGGCTCGCTCACAGCGATCCTCCTCCGCCACGAAGCTCGACAAGGACCTCGCCGCCAAGGCCGCCGAACTCAGAGAAGACCGCCGCCGCCCTCGCGGCTCCCCAAAGCCAGCACGAGACCGTCTCCGCCGCACGGCAGCAGCTCGAGGAGAAGGCGAAGGGCCTGGGAAGCCAGGTCGCTCGGCGTCCTCCTCCGCCACCAAGCTCGACAAGGACCTCGCCGCCAAGGCCGCCGAACTCGAAAAAACCGCCGCCGCCCTCGCCGACTCCCGCAAACAACGCGAGACCGTCTCCGCCGCGCGGCCAGCTTGAGGAGAAGGCGAAGGGCCTCGAAGCCAGTCCGCCCAGTTCTCTTCTTCCGCCACCAAGCTCGACAAGGATCTGGCCGCCAAGGCCGGGGAACTCGAGAAGAACCGCCGCCGCCCTCGCGGAATCCCGCAAGCAGCACGAGGCCGTCTCCGCCGCACGGCAACAGCTTGAAGAAGGCGAAGGCCTCGAGGCCAGTCGCCGATTCTCCTCTTCCGCCACCAAGCTCGACAAGGACCTCGCCGCAAAGGCCGCCGAACTCGAAAAAACCGCCGCCGCCCTCGCCGACTCCGCAAGCAACACGAGGCCGTCTCCGCCGCGCGGCAACAACGAGGAGAAGGCCAGGGCCTCGAAGCCAGTCGCACAGTTCTCCTCCTCCGCCACCAAGCTCGACAAGGATCTGGCCGCCAAGGCCGGGGAACTCGAAAAAACCGCCGCCGCTCTCGCGGAATCCCGCAAGCAGCACGAGACCGTCTCCGCCGCACGGCAGCAGCTTGAAGAGAAGCGAAGGCCTCGATCGCACAGTTCTCCTCCGCCACCAAGCTCGGGACCTCGCCGCAAAGGCCGCCGAACTCGAGAAGACCGCCGCCGCCCCGACTCCAGGCCGTCTCCGCCGCGAAGCAGAAGGCCAGGGTCTCGAGGGGCAGATCCATCAACAGAACGCCGCCACCTCCGACCTGCAGAAGCTGCTGGCCGCCACCAAGGCCGAGCTTGAAAAAACCGCCGCCGATCTGGGCCGCGAGCAGAAGGGCCACAGGCCGCGCAGGCCTAGGCGGTCTCGCTGGACGAGAAGCTGAAGAAGCAGGAATCGTCGTTTGCGGCCAGCCTCAAGGCGGAGTCCGAAAAACTGGCCTCGCTGCGGCATGAACTGGAGCAGCGCAACGAAGCCTTCGACATTTCCTCGAAGACACGTCCACCGCCTGGAAAAGGACATCCTGTCGCTGGAGAAGAAGCTCGAGGAGGCGAACAAGACACGGCAGACGCTGGACGAGCAGCTCTCGACCATCACAAAGGCCCGGGGCGAGGCCGAGACGCAGGCGAAGGATCTGGCCGCGAAGCTGGCCCGGGCCGAAAAGCACGGATCCGAAACGGGGGCGCGGGCCGAAAAGTCCGAGGCCGAGGGCAGGAAGCTGGCGGAGGAGATCGCCGCCCTGCGCGGCCAGCACGACGCCGCGTTGAAGGAGAAATCCGCGTTGGAGCACAAGCTGCATGCGGCGGAGAAACTCGCGGCCGAGCGGCACCAGGCGGTCGAAACCCTGCACCAGCAGCTCGCCGACAAGGCCCGCCAGCACGAGGTGGCCGCCAGCCAGGGCGTGCAGTTGCAGCGCGAGATCGAGACGCTCACCCGGAAGCTCGACCAGTTTGCGAAGCATCACTCCGCCCAGGAGGAGGAAATCGCGGCCCTGAAGGCGAAGCTGGACAAGACGGTCGGGGAGCGCGGCGAACTGGACGCGAAGGTCAAGGCCGCCCAGGCGGAAATCCAGGAGCGCAAGGCGGAGATCGAGGACCTGACCCGCCAGGGCAAGTCCGCGGACAAGCATCGCGCCGAACTCGAGGCGAAGATCGCGCAGCTCACCGCCAGCCAGGCCGAGCTGGACAAGCAGTACAAGGCCAGTCACGCCGAGGGCCGCAAGCTCGATCACGAGATCGCCGCCCTCCGCAAGCAGCTCGACGGCGAGACCGCGCAGGTCAGGAACCTGGAGGCCAAGTCCTCCGACCAGCTCGCGCAGATCGACCAGCTCAAGGCCCGGCTGCAGGAGCGGGTGCTCGCCGTCGAGACCGGAGAGAAGGCCTCCGTCCAGCTCAAGGAGGAGATCAAGCGCCAGCAGGCGGAGATCAAGGAACTTTCCCGTCACCGCGACGAGGAGGCCAGGAAGGCGGCGGACACGGCGAAGCGCCTCGCCGAGAAGACCGGGGAATGGGAAACGCTCCGGGCGCAGCTCGCCGAGCGGGAGAAGGCCCTGGGCGCCGCCACCACCGACGCGCAGAAGACCCGGGCGGCGCTGGACAAGATCACCTCCGAGTTGAAGGACTCCGAGGGGGCGCGCGCGAAACTGGCCACGGTGATCAACGCCCTCGAAAAAGCCGGCGCGGAAAAGGACGCCCGGGCCGCGCAATTGCAGGCCCGGCTGGGCGAATCCGAGAAGGAGACCGCCGCGCTGGAGGCCCACCGCAAGCAGTTGGAGGGGCGGATCCAGGAGGCGAAGGGCGAGATCGCGCAGAAGTCCGAGGCCCACCAGAAGGCCGCGACCGAGGCGGCGGGGCTGGCCAGACAGCTCGCCGACCTCACCCGCAGGCTGGAGTCCTCCACGGCCGATCACGCCGCCGCGACGAAGACGGAGGCCCTGTCCGAACAGCTCGAGGCCGCCCACGAGCAGGGCCGCGGGCTGGAGCGCGACCGGGATCGCCTCGAGAAGCGCACCGACGAGCTGGAAAAAGCAGCTCGCCCGGGTGCAGGCCGCCTTTGAGGCGGAGCAGAAGGCGAAGGACCTCCTGGGCGTGGAAAAGGGCACCTAAAGGAGGGCCAGCGCCTCTTCGCGGAGATCAAGGGGCTGACCGGCAAGCTCGACACCCAGCGGCAGTCCGCGGAGGAGATCAAGGGACGCCTCGCGGAGGAGGGCAAACGCGCCGACGCGCTGACCGCCCAGCTCAAGGACACGCAGTCGCAGCTCAAGGAGATCACGGCGGCCCGCGAGACGCTCCGCCAGGAGGTCGCCGCGCGCGCCGGAGCCGCCGAGAAGCAGGCCCGCCAGATCGAGGCGCTCCACAAGGACATTCAGGAGCGCGAGGCCCGCGCCAAGGCGCTGCAGGAGGAACTCCGCCGCCGGGACGACGAGGTCAAGGCGCTGCAGGCCGCCCGCAAGGCCGACGCGGAATCGCTCCAGCTCGCCACCCAGGCCAAGGCCGGGGTGGAGAAGGAACGGGACGGCTTCCGCAAGGACGTGGAAACCGCGCGGGGCAAAATCGGCGAACTCGAAGGCGTGCTCAAGACGCGCGACGCCGGCCTCGTCGATCTGCAGGGGCGGCTCGGCCGGGCGGACGAGGCCATCCAGTCCCTCAAGGGCGACATCGCCCAGCGGCAGACACCAGGCGGACGGCCTCCGCAAGGACATCGAGGCCAGGGACTGGAGATCGCCGAACTGGTCAAGGCGCGCGAGGCGGCCGCCCGGGACCGGAACGCATCCGGGGGCAGGCCGCCGACCTGGACAAGCGGTTGAAGGCTTCCGGGGATCAGGTGCAGGACCTGCTGAAGTCGCTGGAATCGGAGAAGGCGCGGGCGCTCGAAGCCGTGCGCGCCAAGGATGCCGCGGAGAAGCAGATGGCCGAGATCCAGGTGCGCGACGCGGAGGTGGAGAAGAAGCTCCGCATCCTCGAGCGCGACCTCGACCGCAAGACGCAAGGAACAGATCGCCTCGGTCGATGAGAACGAAAAACTGGCGGGAGAAGACCGCGGCGGAGAACGCGCTGGCCGCGGCCCGCGCGGAAAAGCAGGCGCTGGAGAAATCGCTCGCCGAAACCGCCGCCCGGATGCAGGCCGCGGCCGAATCCGCCACCAAGGCCGCCCGCGACTACGAGCACCGGCTGGCCGAGTCGGCGCAGGCGTTCACCCGCGAGAAGGAAATCCGGTCGCAGGCCGAGACCCAGGGCGAGCAGCTCCGCAAGAGCGTCGAACAGCTCACCGGCCGGGTCAACGAGCTGACCGGCGCCCTCAAGCAGGGCGAAGACCGCGCGGAAAGGCTGCAGAACGAGCGCAACGACTTCGAGCACCGGCTGCTGGCGGCGGTTCAGGAATTCAACAAGCTGCGCACCCAGTACGAGGAGTTGGGCGCCCGGCAGGAGGAGGTGGAGGGCAAGAGCCGCATCCTGCAGGACGACCTGGATCGCCGGACCAACGAGCACGCGGCCACGTCCGCGTACGCCCGGAAGCTGGAGGAGGAGAAGAAGCGCCTGCAGGCCCAGACCCAGGACCTGAGCAGCGAGGCGGCGGCGCTGAACGCCCGCCTCGAGGACCTGTCCGCGCAGTTGTCCACCGCCCGGCAGACGGGCGAGGAGCTGACCCGGCTCCGCGACGAACTGACCGGCCGCCTCAAGGAAGAGAAGCAGACGCGCGCCAGCCTGGAGACCAGCCTGCAGCAGACGGGGGAAAACCTCAGGCTGCGCCTGGGCGAACTGGAGTCGGTGCGCGGGCAGTTGGACGCCTCCGGCGCCGAGCGGACCCGGATGGAGGGCGAGCTCAAGGCGGCCACGGTGCAGCGCGACGACGCGGTCCGCAAGGCGCGCGATTTCGAAAAGCAGGCGGAGGACAGTTCCGACCAGCTCCAGACGACCGCGGAGCAGCTCGGCCGTTCCACCGCGAACCTCAACGAGATGCGGAAGGAGAACCGTTCCCTGCGCGAGGAGATCGAGCGCCTCACCCGCATCGGCCAGGACCAGGCCCAGGCGGAGGCGTCCGAAAAACAGAACTCCCTGCACCGGGAGCAGGTCGAGAAGCTGGACCGGGAGCTGAACGCCCTGCGCGAGGCCAGCCAGAAGCAGCTCGCCGAGCTGCAGTCGCGCCGCGAGGCGGAGACGGCCAAGTGGCGGAGCGAGATGGATCGCGAGCAGAAGTCGCGCGTCACGCTGGAGACCTCCCTGGCCAGCGCCCAGGAACTGGTGAAGGAGACGCAGGCCCGGAGCCAGAAGGAGATCGAATCCCTCCGCGCCCAGCTCGAAGCCAACCAGAAGCAGCTCGCCAGCGAGCGCGGTTCGCTGGAGGGCGAAGCCCAGGAGGTCTCGCGCCTGCGCCAGGACAACGCCAGCCTGCGCAAGGAGGTCGAGTCCACGCGGGAGATCGTCGAGAAGCGCCAGAAGGACACCGAGGATCTGCGCAAGGCCGCGGCCTCCGCGGCGTCCCTCAACGCGCGCCTGGAAGGCCTCGAGGTGGAACGCGAGGAGCTGCTGCGCGAGAACAAGGACCTGGCCCGGCAGGTTCAGGACCTGACCAACCAGACCCGCGCGGGCCGTCAGACCCTGGCGGGTGCCGCCCCTTCCGGCCCCTCCCCCGAGCAGCAGAATCTCAAGGCGGAAATCCAGCGCCTCCAATCGGAACTGCAGGAGGCCCGCAACCATCTGAGCGCCCCGCGTTCATCCGGTTCCAGCGAGGACGGGATCCTCAATGAAATCGAGCATCTGGAAACCCAGAAGTCCAAGCTCTCCCAGGAACTGGCCCAGGCCAAGATGACCATCATGGACGCCGCGCAGATCATGGGCCGCACCCGGGAGCTGCAGGAACGTCTGGAGGCCCTCGCCCGCGAAAACGCCTCCCTGCGCGGAGGCCCGGGCGTGGCGCCGCAGATCGGGGCCGCGGCCCCGGCCGCCGGCACGCCGGACCGCCCGCTGGTGTTCAAGCCCTCGCCCGGGAGCACGGCCGCCGCGATGCAGAAGCCCTCGCCCGTGCTGGGCGGCGACAAGAAGTCCCAATCCGACAAGATCCGCCAGGCGGACGACGCGAATCCGGCCAACAAGTTCGCCAAGTCGCTCTTCGGCGCCCTGCGCAACAAGAACAAGCCGGGGACCTGATCACTTCCAGACGTGGCGCGGATATTTCCGCTGCAGCTCCTGCTTCACCACGGGATAGCGGTCGCGCCAGAAGGAGGCCAGGTCCTCGGTGACCTGGACGGGACGCCGGCTGGGGGCCAGGATCTGCACGCGCAACGGCACCTGTCCGCCGGCGATCCGGGGCGTTTCGGCCAGCCCGTACAGATCCTGGATCAGCGCGGAGATGTCGGGCGGTGATCCCGCCTTGTATTGCACGCGCACCTTGCGGCCCCCGGGCAGTTCGATGCGCTCCGGCGCATGGCGGTCCAGCAGGGCATGCTGGGCGGGGTTCAGCCATTCCCGGACCACCGGCCAGACCTCCGCCTCCTTCACGTCCTTCTTGGACACGCAGCCGTGCACCACCTGCTCCAGCAGGGTCTGGCGGTCGTCCTCGCCGATCGCGGGCAGCGCCCAGTCGGGCCGCCAGGCGGCGAGGCAGTTCACGCGCTGGATCCAGTGGTCGACCTCGTCGTCCCACTTCTCCAGCGCGAGGTCCCCCTTCCCCACCATCGAGACCAGGATCCGGCAGGCCTCGTCGGCATTGACCTCGCGGTCGAGCCGTGATTCCAGCGCCAGTCCGCGGATTCGCGCCGGACCTCGCACATCACGCGCTTCTGGGCTCGTCGTAGCGGGTCGTGCGGGCCTCGTGGAAGTCGCCCGGGGCGAGATCCCGCAGCCAGGATTCCTCGATCGCGGTGACCAGCCCGAGGGTGATGGTGCCCTTCCCGCCGGTGAAGTTCTCCACCTCGCGCACCTCCGAGGAGACCATGCGAGGGTGCTGTCCTGCACCACGCTCTCGGCGGACAGCTCCCCCGCCCTCCCGCGGGCCAGCAGGCAGCGCCGCGAGGTGCGGTCGCGGCGCATGGCCACGTGGTCGGAGAAGCCGGCGAGGATGCAGCGGCGGATGCGTTCGTCGTCGGGTGCGCGCTCGTTGATGACCAGGCCCTCGCGCGCGGCAATGTCCAGGAAGGCCTGGTACAACGGCCCCACCTGGCGGGCCTGGGCGGCGTGGATGCCGAGATCCGCGCAGGGACCGGTGGCGTAGCGGCTGCGCTCGGCGAAGCCCCAGGCCCGCATGAGCAGGAAGAAGTCGGAGGTGTGGTCCTCCCCGAGCGTTTCCGCGCGGCGGGCGAGCACGTCCCGTCCGGGATTGCGGATGAGGATGGAGCGGCCCTGGGTGAGGGCGGCGATGAGGCAGGCCTGGCGCACGCAGCCCCGGCTGTCGGCGTCGATCAGCATGCGCGCGTAGCGCGGGTGCGCCGGAAAGGCCAGCATGCGGCGGCCCAGGGCGGTGATCCGCCCGTGTTCGTCGGTGGCGCCCAGATCGTGCAGCAGCTCCTCGGTCTGCGCGAGCGCGACGGCGTCGGGTTTCTCCAGCCAGCGGAAGGCGCGCAGATCGTCCACGCCGCCGGCCTTGAGGGTCAGGGCCACCTCGGCCAGATCCAGCCGGCGCACCTCCGGCAGCTCCTGCGGCGCCCGCTTGTGGTGCTCGCTCTCGGTCCAGAGCCGGTGGCAGACGCCCGGGGCGGTGCGGCCGGCCCGGCCCGCGCGCTGGTCCGCGGAGGCGCGGCTGATCGGCTCGACCTCCAGCAGGTTGATGCCGCGGGCGGCGTCGTGCCGGGCGATGCGGGCGAGGCCGGAATCCACCACAACACGCACGCCGTCGATGGTGAGCGAGGTCTCGGCCACGTTGGTGGAGACGATGATGCGGCGCGCGCCGCCGGGGGTCACCGCGCGGTCCTGATCGGCGGGGGGCAGTTCGCCGTGCAGCGGCAGCACGGCCGCCCCGCGGGCGCAGGACTTGTGTTTGACCGCCTCGATGGTGCGCGCGATCTCGTACGCGCCCGGCATGAAGACGAGGGCGTCGCCGTCGGCCCCCTGGTCGTAGGCGGCCTGCACGGCCTCGGCGGCGGCGTCCCAAACCCCGGCCCGGGAATCCACCGGGCGGGCGGCGTGGCGGATGGTGACGGGAAAGGTCCGTCCTTCGGAGGTGAGCACCCGGCAGGGGGCGAGATATTCGCGGAGCGCGACCATTTCCAGCGTCGCCGACATGACCAGGATGCGCAGGTCGGGGCGCGATTTCTCCTGCAGGTCCAGCGCCTGCGCGAGGGAGATGTCGCCGAACAGGTGGCGCTCGTGGAACTCGTCGAAGATCACGGCCGCGACGCCCCGCAGGTCGGGCGAGGAGATCATCTGGCGGAGCAGGATGCCCTCGGTCACATAGCGGATGCGGGTCCGGACGGAGACGACGGATTCGAGGCGGATCTGGTAGCCGACCTCGTCGCCGAGGCGGACGCCCAGCTCCCCGGCGACCCGCCGGGCCAGCATGCGCGCGGCGATGCGGCGGGGCTGGAGGATCACGATCTCCCCCTCCCCCGCCAGCCCGTGCTTCAGCATCATCTTCGGCACCTGGGTCGATTTCCCCGAGCCCGTGGGGGCCTGGAGGATCAGGCGGTTGGCGCCGCGCAGCTCGGAGACGATGTCGCGTTCGATGTCGTAGATGGGCAGGGAAAGGGGATCCATGCGGGTTCCGATAACCGGAACCCGGCCCGGAAAAAAGTTCCGTTCACCGGAAACATCGGATTGTGAAACGTGAAACGCCGGCCCGCCCGCCTGCAATCCCCGCTTGCGCTGGGCCGTTGAATTCTTCATGCTTGCCGACCGATCTCTGCACGCCCCACCCCGGAGTCCTCCGCCATGTCATCCCCGTCCGATCCGCGTCCTTCCCCCCTGGTCTCCGCCGCGCCCTGGCTGGTCCTTCTGGCCTTCCTCGCGACGGGGGTGCGCATGATTTCCAACACCGACTTCTGGATGCACACGGCGGTGGGCCGCGCCGTCCTGGCATCCGGCCCCTTTGCCGCGGACACCCTCTCGCACATCGGCGCGGGACACGCCTACGTCAAGGCCGGCTGGCTCTACGGCGTGGTGATGTACCTGTTGCAGGGCCTGGGGGGCGGAGTGGTCACGCTGGCCCACCTGGGCGCGGCGGCCTTCGCGTTCACGCTGCTGGCCCGGACCGCCCGGCGGCAGAGCGACCCCCTGGCGGTGGCGTTCTCCCTGATCCTCTGCCTGTGGCTGATCGCCCCGCGGCTGGACGCCCGCCCCGCCGTGTTCAGCCTGGTCTTCCCAGCGGCCATGATCGCCCTGCTGACCGCCAATCCGCGGGGGTTGCCGGTGCTGGTGAAGATGGTGGTGCTCCAGGTGCTCTGGGTCAACACGCACACGACGTTTCTGGCCGGCCCGGTGATCGCGCTGGCCTTTGCGGCGGAGGCCGCCGGGGGAGGCTCGCGGCACTCGACCCTGACCCGGACCGACGTGCCCGGACTGCTGCTGATGGCGGGCGTGATGACCGCGGCCAGCCTGCTCAACCCCTCGTTCCACCAGATATTCACCCATGTCTTCTCGGCGGATGTCTGGACCACCTTGCCCGAGCCCGCCGCGAGCATCACCGCGGGCTGGACGCAGCCGTTCATCACGCCGTTCGCCAACGACTTTTCCTACAAGGGAAGCGCCCTGTTGATCAACGTGGTGATGCTGCTGGCCGCGGGCGGCCTGGTCTTCTACCGGGATGCGCTTCCCTATGCGCGCACCGCCCTGGCGGTGGCGGCCGCGGTGCTGGTGATGGGCCACTACACCTCCACCGTCGAGCTGTTCACCGTGATGGCGTTTCCGCTGCTCGCCCTCAGCATGGGCTGCCTGGGCACGTTTCTCCGCGGACTGCTCAAGGGCAACCCCGGACAGGAGCGGCTCCTCCCCGCGGCCGGGACGGCGCTGCTCGCGCTGCTCTCCCTGGGAACGGTCTTCGCGTTCGTCACCAATTCCTACTACCTCCAGCGCGGCATGCCCGCCCGGTTCGGGCTGGGCGTGAACCGCGAGGTCGTCCCGGCCGACGCGATGGAGATCATCAACCGCCCGGATTTCCCGGCGAATTTCATCAACCTGCCGGCCGACGGCGGGTACCTGGCCACCAAGCTCGCCCCGGGCGCAAA
This sequence comes from Kiritimatiellia bacterium, assembly GCA_046346795.1. Lineage (GTDB taxonomy): Bacteria > Verrucomicrobiota > Kiritimatiellia > SS1-B-03-39 > UBA6053 > JAXMHJ01. The sequence goes on along the minus strand of JAXMHJ010000004.1, from coordinate 191,977 downwards.
ATCTTCATCGATGCGCGCCAGAAGCTGCACGCCGGCGCGTACACCGACCTGGTGGACGCCCTGGTCGGCGCCGACAAGGACAAGGCGGAGGCGGCCAACAAGCGCATGTTTGCAGCCTGAGCCCGGAGCCGCCGTCATCAACACCACCCTGCCCTACGCGCAGGACGTGCTGGGAAGACTGCTGGCCTCCGGCATGTTCAAGCCGGCCTACCTGGACGGAACCACGGCGATCCTGCTGGTGCCCAGCCGGGAGAACGTGCCCCTGCTGACGGATGCGTCCGTCCAGCAAGCCGGACTGGCCCGGCTGGAGGAGGCGAAAAACCGCTACCGCAAGGCCCTGGGGGGCCTGCCCGCCCCCCTCCCGGCGCGCCTGATGGGCGGGGCGACCACGTTGATCGCGCTGAATCATCCCAAGGAGGCGCAGGTGCTGCTCGCCGCCCTGCGCGCCGGCAATCCCAATCTCTACAGCGGGCGCCTGAACCTCGCCATGGTGGACCGGGCCCTGAACGAGAATGAAAAGGCGCTGGCCGTGCTGGACGAGGCGACCGCCATGGAACCGAACGATCCGAAACCCCACCTGCTCCGCGCGGAGGTGTTGAAGGCCCTGGGACGCGAGAAAGACGCGGAGGACGCCGCCGCCGAGGCCCGCCGCCTGACCCCGCCCCCGGCCGCCGCCAAGACGTAACGGCGGGGGCTCACTCCCTGGAAAGCCACCATGAAACAAACCCATGCCCCTTCCCTCTCCCGCGCCGGAACCCCGGCCCCTCTCCTCCTGACCGCCCTGCTGGCGCTCGCGGGCGGGACCGCCGCGGCCATCGACGAGCACGCCGTCTATGTCTCCGGCCAGGGGGGATATCACACGTACCGCATCCCGGCGCTGGCCCGCACGAACGCGGGAACGCTGCTCGCGTTCTGCGAGGGGCGCAGGAACTCCTCCTCCGACACCGGGGACATCGACCTGCTCGTCCGGCGGTCCGCCGACGGCGGCGTCACCTGGGGTCCGCCCATCGTGGTCTGGAACGACGGCGCCAACACCTGCGGGAATCCCGCCCCGGTCGTGGACACCGCCACCGGAACGATCCACCTGCTCTCCACCTGGAACCTCGGCACCGACGCGGAAGGAAAGATCATCATCGGCGTCAGCACGGACACCCGCCGGGTGTTTGTCCTGACCTCCACCGACACGACGGCCTGACCTGGAGCGCCGCGAAGGACATCACCGCCACCGCCAAGCAACCGGAGTGGACCTGGTACGCCACCGGACCCGGCGCGGGCATCCGGCTCTCACGCGGCGCGCAGGCGGGGCGGCTGATCGTCCCCGCGACCACATCCGCCGGCAAAAAATCGTTTCGGCCGCACGTCATCTGCTCGGACGACGGCGGGAAGACCTGGATCGGCGCCGTGGCGTCCTCCACCGCCACGGTGCACCCAACGAAAACCTTTGCGTGGAACTGCTCCCGCCCGCCCCGGGAGGTTGCGCGTACTTCAACGCCCGCGACCACCAGGGCGGCGTTCATCGCGCCCGCGCCGTCTGGCCGACGGGGGCCAGCTATTCTCCGGCGGAGTTCGTCGACGCCCACGAGTTCACCACGCCGACGGTGCAGGGCGGCCTGGCCCGGTGGCGGGCGGCGGACGCCGGCGATCCCGGAACCGCATCCTGTTCTCCTGTCCAAACGGCAGCGGCCGCAACCGCATGTCGATCTGGTCCTCGCGGGACGAAGCCCGGACCTGGTCGGCCCCGAAACTTGTTTACGAGCAGGGGCCCTCCGCCTACTCGGACATGACCCGCCTGACGGATGGTCGCATGGGCCTGCTGTTTGAAAAGGGCGTGGCCTCGGTATGAGTCGATCGTGGCGGCCCGGTTCGGACGAAGCCTGGCTGGACGCTCCCCGCCCCGGCCGCCGGTCCGCAGGAACCACGCCAGAGCAGGGGGGCGCGGCGAGCCGCCCGCCCGGTCTTGCGCGGATTGGGAACGCCGGGCGGCGGGGGTTTCCAACCGGAGAAATGGTCGGGAGCTCGAACCGCGACCTCTTGCACCCCAAGCAAGCGCTCTACCAGGCTGAGCCACGGCCCGACAACGAAGGGCGGACAGAATCATCACACGCGCGCAAACGCAACCACTTTCTTCCGGGGATTGCGCTTCTTCGCGCGGTCTACCGGGCCAGGCGGACGATTGCGTCGTCATCCAGCGCCGGGGAGGCCAGGACTACCGTGTCCACCGAGCCCGGCGAGGTAATGGTCAAAACGAGCTGACCACCGGTACCGTCCCAGGAGGACGGGAAGGTCCGGCTCCTCATGCGCCCCCGCCACCGTTCCCCGGGAGACGAGGGCTCCATCGATATACAGGATACCGAGGGCCCTGCGGGTCGAACCGGGATCGGTCATGGCCACGTGATGCCACTCGCCGGGCGGCAGGGGGTTGTGGGAGGACAGGCGCAGTTTGCCGGCGGCCGAGGCGATCTCCAACTTCAACCGCCCCTCCAGGCTGGTCATCAGGACCCAGCCCCGCGCGGCTTCGGTCTGCCGGGAGAAAATCGGAGCGATCCGCCCGGCCTTGTCCAGCCGGATCCATGCGGCAAGCGTGAAGGAGTCGGCGGCCGCCCGGGCGCGCCAGTCGGCGGGCGACAGCACCGCCTTCCCCTCCGCTCCGTTGAAGCCGAGGGCCTTTCCGTTGCGCCCGTCCACCCAGGACACGGCCTCCAGACGCCAGGCCTGCGTGCCCTCGACCGGCAGGGAAAGTTTTCCGGTCCCTTCCTCAAACCGCCATTCCATCGCATGAGCGCCGACCGGGGCTCCGGCGGGGCGGGACTGGCCGGAGGGGCGGCCGCCGGCGCCGGTTCGGGCGTGGACGGGGTTCTGGCCTGGCCGGGATGCTCCTCCTTGAGCGCCTCCGATTTGCTTGCGGACCGCAAGGGCCTCCTCGATCTTGTCCTGGCGGGTCGTTCCTTTGCTCGCGAACAATTCCCGCAGCCGGACTTGGGCAAACCCCGGAGATGGCGGCCTCGCGCTCCTCGATCCACTGGTGCGTGCTGGCGGAGGAACGTCTTGCAGGGCGCGAGGTCCGCCGGAGCCGCAACCCGGCCGGCCTCGGTGGGGCGCCGTCGGCGAGGAAGCGGGCGCGCTCGGCGCGCACGGCGAGAACGGCGTCCCAGGTCACCGACCGCGATGCCGCGCGTAGATTTCGTCGAGCGGAATACCGGGAGAGCGCCAGCGCCAGGCGGTCGTCGAAGGCCTTCGAGACCGCGGCGAGGTCCGGACGGGCGGCGGCGGGCGCGGGGGCGGCGGCGGGCGCGGGGGGGGAGCCGCTCATCCAGCACATCAGGGCGAGCATCAGCATCGGTCGGCGGTTCATCGGAATCTCCGGGTCGGGGTCATTGGGGTGCCGCTATGGTTTCATGCCGCGCCCTGCCGGGGTCAATCGGCGTGGGCGGCGGGAATGATCAACACGGGACTGCCGGGGCGCCGCAGCACCGAGGTGGCCACCGAACCCATGATCAGGTGGGAGACCGCTCCGTGGCCGTGCGATCCGAGGACCACGAGGGAGGCCCCGCAGGCCCTGGCCTCCTGCAGCAGCATGGTGGACGGCTCGCCCAGCAGGAAGGCGGTGTCCACCTGGTAGCCCATGTCGCGGAGGGTCTGGGCCGACTTGAGCAGCAGTTCCTCCAGCGACTCCCGCTGCGCGGCGAGGGTCAGCACCTCCCACTCCCCGCCGAAGGCGCCGTATCCGAAGTATCCGGGCGTGGGGTTGAGCACATGCACCAGCCGCAACCGGACGTTGGCGCAGGGGAACAACTTGCGGATGCCGTCCATCTGGGCCGACATCGCATCGGAAAAATCAACCGCGACCAGCAGGGTGTTCATGTGGCTCAGGATTTGCGCGAGGCTTCGGAGTAGTCGCGCAACGCCTTGAGCGAAGGGAGTCCGAGGACCTTTTGCATGTCCAGACAATACCGGATGACCTCGGTGTTTGCCAATCCCAGAAACTGGGAGATCAGGTCGATCGACAGGCCCACGGAAAGCAGGTGGAAGACACGGCGGTGCGGGGCCCGCAGGCCGGACAGCCGGCGGCCGGCCTCCTCGGGCAGGAGTTCCTCGGTGAGGTTCCGCAGCAGGTTCCACATGTAATCGCTCAGGTACACCTTGTGGCCGATGACGCTCTGGATCGCCCGCGCGATGTTGGCGGCGGCGTCGGCCTTCATCAGGTATCCGTTCGCCCCGGAGCGCAGCGCGTCGAGGGCATACAGGGTTTCGGCGTGCATCGAGAGCACCAGGACGTCCGACGTGAACAGGCTGCGCCGCAGGTCGCGCACCAGTTGCAGTCCGTCCTCGCCCCCGAGTGAGATGTCCATGATGATGAAGTCGGGCCGCAGATCCCCCAGCATCGCCCAGAACTGCGCCTCGTTGGCGGCCTCCCCGCAGATCAGGTGGGAGGACTCCAGCTCGATCAGGTTCCGGATGCTTTTCCGCACCGGGGCCTGGTCGTCCACGATCAGAATGCGGCGGGCCGCCCTGGCGCAGGACGGCGGGGCGGCGATCTGGACTGTGGCGGTCGAGGAAGTCGTCATGAAAACACCCCGGAACGCGGCGACGCAAACCCCCGTGGCCTGCACGCCGATCCCGTGATCGTGATCTTACGGTGCCGGAGCCCCGCCGGGAAATCCTCAAGTGACCCGAATCCATCATAGGGGATTCCCCGCCCGCGCGGCCCCGCCGGTCCCGGCGTCCGGCGCCTCCCGATGTGTCTTGACCGGAGCCCCCCGCGCACCTATTCGTCTCGCGCATGTCATCCATCCCCCGCCTGTGCCTCCTCGCGATCCTGCTCCCGGTCCTCCTGGGCTCCGGGTGCGTGTCCCCCGGTCACTCCAAGCCCGAGGAGCGGACCGACAACCCGGATCTGCGCACCGGCTTCTTCACCTCGCCCGCCCGCCGGACCCCGCAGGAACAGTGGGACCACGCCGTGGCGCTCGAGGAGTCCGGAAAGCTTTCACGCGCCGCCCGCCAGTTCCGCAACCTCATGTACCAGTGGCCCGACGATCCCCTCGCCGCCCCCGCCCAGCAGCGCCGCGCCGACCTGCACGTCCGCATGAACGAGCCCGCCAACGCCTTCAAGCACTACCGCTTCCTGCTGGAACGCTATCCCGACCGCGTGGCCTACGGCGAGATCCTCGACCACATGATCGCCATCGCGAAGTCGGAGGAGGACCGGGTGCGCGGCAAGTTCCTCTTCCTGCCCGGCTTCAAGGACCCGGTGCAGGCCATCCCCCTCTACCGCGACATCGTGCGCAACGCCCCCCGCCACCCCCGCGCCGCCGAATGCCTCCTGCGGGTCGCCGAAATCCACCACGAGGCGCAGGAATTCGAGGAGGCCATCACCGCCTGCAACGAACTGATCGCCGCCTATCCGCAGTCGCCCCAGGAGGAGCTCGCCGTCTTCCAGAAGGCCCTCAGCGCCCACGCGGTGGCCGTCGAGGCCCGCAGCGACGACCAGGCCGCCCGCGCCGCCCGCGCCGCCGCCCTCCTGTTCCTGGACAAGTATCCGTCCTCCCCCCGGGTCCCGGATGCCCGCCGGATGGCCCAGGCCATGTACGACCGCCTGGCCCTCTCCCAGTGGAAACGCGCCCGGTACTACGACCAGATCGCCCGCCAGCCCAGGGCCGCCCTGCTGGCCTACCAGAAACTGGTCGAACAATTCGCGGTTTCCGAATGGACGCAACCCGCCCAAGCCCGTATAACCGAACTCACCCACCTGCTTGAACCCCCGGGTCCCAAACCATGAGCCTTCTGCGTCCCTTCCTCGCCGCCCTCCTCGCCACCACCCTCGCCGGCTGCACCGGCTACCGGCTGGGCTCCACGCTCGCCCGCGACATCCACACCGTCCATATCCCCGCTTTCGGCAACAAGACGACCGAACCCTTCCTGGAAACCGAGGCCACCCGCGCCGTCCGGCAGGAAATCCAGAAGGACGGATCCCTCTCCCTGGTGGACGACCCCAACACCGCCGACTCCATCCTCGAGGTCGAAATCCTCTCCTATGACCTGTCCCCGCTCTCCTACGAAAAGGACAACCGCACCCGCGCCAACGAATACCGCATCAACCTCGTGGCCTCCGTCATCCTGCGCAAGGCCTCCGACCGCTCCATCCTCGTCAACCTCCCCAGCGTCCGCGGCGACACCACCTTCAGCTACGCCGGCGACCTCGTCACCGCCCGCCGCCAGGCCCTCCCGACCGCCGCCGCCGACCTCGCCCGCGACATCGTCGAAGGCATCACCGAAGCCTGGCAGTAAGTCGCCGCCTGCGCCCGGTTCCGGTCACCGGAACGTTTTTCCCACGGGAGTTCCGGTCACCGGAACGCAGCCCTTCCCCTTGCGGCGTTACACGCGCCCCGGAGCTTGCGGCTGCGGGAGAAAACGGCGGCCCGGAAGGTCGGCCCTCCATTCCCCGCGGCCAAACCCATGGAGGGCGTCGCTTCCGCGCCGCCCCATCCCGTTCAGACCGCGGCCGGCGGGGCGACGGTCGCGGACTTCTTCCCGCGCAACTTGAACAGCAGGACCCCCGCGACGATGATCAGCGGCACGCTCACCAGCGGCCTCACCACAAACCAGCACACCGCGATGGTCAGCAGGGTCAGCGAACCCGCCAGGATCCCCGCCACCAGGCCCGTGCCGAAGCCCACGATCGTCCCGAACAGCGGTACCACGTCCGCCAGCACGGAAAGCGGGCGGAACAGCATGGACAGACCGGCGTACATCACCAGGAAACCAACCGCGCGCAGGATCCAGGCCAGCATGGCCGCCTCCTGCTTCAACACATCGAACATCTCCGGCGCCGGATGCGTGCCGTCCATCAACCGGTGGATCGACTTGCCCGTCTTCTCCGAACGATAGGCCTCCAGCCCGCCCGCCGCCTGCCGGGCCAGCACGCTCACGTCGCCGGGCGGGGTCTGCGCGAAGGTGACCTTGAGGTCGCCGATCTTCGGCTGCGCCGGGTCGGTGCCGATGTACAGCCCCCCGGGCACCTCGCGGGTGCGCGGACGGAAACTCTCCGGAGCCATGCCCGCGCGCACGTCCACGGCGGTCTGCTTCGCCATTTGCGAAACCAGCGTGGGATGCAGCTTGTACGCCCCCAGCACCGCCCGCTGCGCGGTCTCCTCGCCCGAGGTGACGGGCATGGAGGGCGGATTCACGTACGCCGAGCGGTCCGGCCCCTCGAAGGTGGACGAATCAATCCAATGCCCGCTCCACACCTTGTTGTACGAGTAGGTCTTGATCCGGTCCTCGCCCCCGCCCAGCTTCTTCTCGGTGCGCGTGTCGACCTTCTCCTGCCATTGGAACATCTCCACCGCCCGGAACAACCGCATCGCGTTGGCCTGCACGTCGAACACCGCGTCCTTGAGGATCTCGTCCGTCCTGGCGGCGCCGGACAGATGGATCAGCTTGCCCTCCTTCGCCGGATCCACCGCGGCGGCGTCCGCGTTCACGACGATCTTCCGACCCTCGGCCACGGTCCGGTAGTTGCGCACCGCGTTCAGTTCGTTCCAGCCCAGCAGGGCGAACGACGCCAGAAACAAGATCAGCCCCACCACGATTCCCTTGATCGAATCCATGATGCGGCGTCCCCATCCGACATGCTCGACGACCTGTGCCATGAGTATCTCCCGTTGTGAAGTTGAGGCAGGGTACCGCCTTCCCGCTGCAATCCAATCCTGAAAATGCGCCGCCACCGAACCCTCTTTGGCCTTGAAGTTCCGGCATCCACCCCCAACGCTTGGCTCCATGAACCTCCTGCGCCGCACGGTCCTGCTCACCCTCGCCCTCACCCTGCCAACCGCCGCCGCACCGCCCAACATCGTGCTCATCATGCCCGACGACGTCGGCTACGGCGACTACTCCTTCCTCGGCAATCCCGTCGTCCGGACCCCCGCCGTGGACGCGTTCTGCAAACAGGGCGTGCGCTTCACCGACGTCCAGGTCGCCCCCACCTGCTCCCCCACCCGCTCCTCCATCCTGACCGGCCGGCACGAGTTCCGCAACGGCGTCACCCACACCATTCACGAGCGCGAGCGCCTCACCCTCCGGGCCACCACCCTCGCCCAGGTGCTCAAGTCCGCCGGCTACACCACCGGCATCTTCGGCAAGTGGCATCTCGGAGACGAGGAGGCCTACCGCCCGGAGAACCGCGGCTTCGACGAGGTGTACATCCACGGCGCGGGCGGGATCGGCCAGAGTTACCCCGGCTCCTGCGGCGACGCGCCCGGAAACACCAACCTCAACCCCGCCCTCTGGCACAACGGGCAATTCGAGAAGACCAGCGGCTACTGCACCGACTTGTTTTTCGCCCGCGCCATCGAATGGATCGACGAACAGCGCGCCGGGTCGAAGCCCTTCTTCGCCTTCATCACCCCCAACGCCGCCCACTCGCCCCATGTCCTGCCCGAGGACGACTACCGCCACCTTCTGCCGAAGCTGGCCGGCCGCAAGGACGCGCGGGAACTCGCGAAGTTCCTCGGCATGATCGAAAACATCGACGCCAACTTCGGCAAATTGCTCGGGCGGATCGACACCTGGGGCCTCGCCGGCAACACCCTGGTCATCTACATGGCGTCCGACAACGGCGGCACCGACGGCGCGGCGCTCTTCGACGCCGGCCTGCGCGGGACCAAGGGCTCCCCCTGGCAGGGAGGGACGCGCACCTGGGCCTGCTGGCGCTGGCCCGCCGGGTTTGCCGGGCCGGCCGAATGCGACGCCCTCACCTCCCGCGTCGACATCTTCCCCACCCTCGCCGGGATCGCCGGCGCGGCGCTGACCGACGACGTGCGCGCGCAGGTCGAGGGCCGCAGCCTGCTGCCGCTGCTGCGCGACCCGAAGGCGGCGTGGCCCGACCGCACCCTGGTCACGCATGTCGGACGCTGGGAGCCCGGTGAAAATCCGGCAACGATGAAGTACGAGCGCTGCGCCATCCGCAACGCCCGCTTCACGCTGGTCAACAACCGCCAGCTCTTTGATCTCTCCGCCGATCCAGGCGAGAAGACCAACGTCATCGACCGCCATCCCGAGGTCGCCGCCCGCCTCCGGGCCGACTACGAAGCCTGGTGGACCTCGGTGCAGCCCCAACTCGTCAACGAGGCCGCCCACCGCACGGCCCCCGCGGTCAATCCGTTCAAGGAATTGTACGAGCGGCAGTTTGGGACGGACCGGCCGTAGAGGTTGCGGCGCGGTACAGCGGGGGCTGGGCACCCGCTGCTTCGGATGAATTCCAGAGCAGGTGCGCAGGCCCCTGCTCTACTTGTCAGATGGCGATGGACTGCAGCCTGGCAGGAGGTTTGGGGACGGACCCGGTATCGGCGGCGAACCGCAGGGCAAGGTGCCGTCGGCCTCCACGGAAGCCGGAGAAGCCAGCCTGTTCAGGTTCCCATTGACATGAGGACCAACGCGTTCAAGATGCCGGCACCGAGGACCGACACGGATGGCTCCGACACCCCAACCATATGCTGAGCGCGGGATTCCGACGACCGTCGGTCTCGCCGCCGCGCCCCGTCCCGGGGCCACCGTCCACGGCCCCCGCGCGCGAACGAACAGGCCAACCAATACGCGCCGATTCGCATGGCTGCTGGCCGCACTCTTTTCCAGCCATGCCGCCACCGCCGCAGAGCCCCCCGACATCCGCCATGCTGAGTACGGGTCTCGACTGCCGGGGAGCGGCGCGATGGCGGACCTTTGGTGGGTCGACTCCGGCTGGAAGGTCGGCGTGGACAAGGAGGTTCCCACACAGCAGGCGGAGACCATGGACATCGGCCTGGCCGCCAACGAGGTGGAGGCGGTGCAGTTGGTGGTCACGCCGCGGCAACCTCTGCGCGGCTTCCGCGCCACCGCCGGCGATTTGTCCGACGGCCGCGGCCACACCCTGCCCTCCTCCGCCGTGGAGATCCTGCGGGTGGAATACGTGCGGGTGACCCAGACCACCGACAAAAGCTCGCAGCCGGGCCTTTGGCCGGACCCGCTGCCGCCACTGACCGCACCCCTGGACCTTCCCCCCGACATCAACCAGCCGCTGTGGCTTCGGGTGACGGCACCACGCGACTTGCCGCGGCCGGGGTGTACACCGGCCGGGTGGAGCTGGCGGCGGAGGGATGGACCGCCGCCGTGCAACTGCGGGTGGAGGGTGTTCGGATTCACCCTGCCCGACCGCCTGACCTGCCAGACGGCGCTGGGCTTCAGCCCGGGCAATGTTTTCCGCTATCACGGGCTCAAGACCGAGTCGGACCGGCGCTCCGTGCTGGCCAGGTACTGGGACTCCTTCGCCCGCCATGCATCTCGCCTTACGACCCCGCCCCGCTGGACCCCATCCGCGTGGAGTGGCCGGCGGTCCCGGCCGCCTGCATCCAAAGTGGGCCGACTGGGAGAACGCCCGCATGGTGACCAACGAGACCGCCAGCGGCATCGGCGCGCTGCTCTGTTCGACGACCGCACCAACGCCAATTACACCGTCTCCTTCCGTCGCGACCTGCCCGTGAAACCCGGCAGCCTGCGTCTGGCCTTCCACTACCGCACCGCCGTGCCGGGAAGCGAAGCGATGGTGTCGCTGAAGCACTATGACAACGCCGGCCGTTGGATGAGGGCGCCAACCGCGACATCGTGCTGACCGGCAGCGGCCGCTGGGACCATTTCGAGCAGACCCTCACCGACTTCCCCCCGGCGCGGCCGCGGCGGCTCACCCTGTGGGCCACCCGCTGGTCGGAGGCGGGCGAGCGCACCGGCCTGACCTGGTTCGATGACGTGTCAGCCGGGGCGCGGGCGAGAACTGGCGACCGGCGGCGACTTCGAGCCGCCGGAATTCGGCGACACCGGCACCCCGGACGGGCAACTCCAGGTCCGCTTCGACTTCTCCGCCTGGGACCGGGCCATGGCCGAGGCCATCGACATCCGCCACGTGAACACCTTCCGGCTGCACGTGGAAGGCCTGGGCGGCGGCACCTACGCGGAACAAGCGCGCCCGGGTTGCGCGGCTTCCCCGAGGGCAGCCGCGAGTACGACGCGCTGCTGGGCTCCTACCTGTCCGGGCTGGAGTCCCACCTGCGCGAACGCGGCTGGCTCGATGAGGCCTTTGTGTACTGGTTTGACGAGCCCGATCCCCACCAGTACCCGTTCGTCCTCGGCTTCGAGAAGCTGAAACAGCACGCCCCGGCCTGCGCCGAATGCTCCGCGAGCAGCCGGAGCCCGCCGCTGTTCGGCGGGCCAACCCCGTCATGGACGCCTACCGTGACGACCAGGCGTCCGGGCGTCGGAAGGCGGGCGAGTCCTTCTGGTGGTACATCTGCTGCAGCCCCAAGGCCCCGTACCCGGGCGAATTCATCGACCGCCCCGGCACGGAGCTGCGCGTCTGGCTGTGGCAGACCTTCCAGCGCGGCATCGAGGGCATCCTGATCTGGGAGACCACCTACTGGACCAGCCCGGCCGCCTATCCCGATCCGGCCCGGCCGCAGAACCCCTACACCGACCCCATGAGCTGGACCAGCGGCTACGGTACTCCCTCCGGGGCCAGGCGGCCTTGGGGCAATGGTGACGGGCGCTTTCTCTACCCGCCGCTGGCCGCCGCCGAGGGTCGGCCCGCCGCCCCCGTGCTGGAAGGACCGGTGGACTCCATCCGCTGGGAGATGCTGCGCGACGGCCTGGAGGATTACGAGTACCTGGCCCTGCTGCGGCGGCTCCTGGCCGCGCACCCGGAACGGGCGGGCGCACCGGGTACCCTGCTGGAGGTGCCGGCGGACATCACGGCGGAAGCCCGCGTCTTCACCCGCGACCCCGCCCCGCTGATGGCGCGACGACGCGCCCTGGCCGCCGCGTTGACCGACCTGACTTCGCGTTGACCCCCGCGACGCCGGTCTGCTTTCCAAAGAGACTTGGGGACAGAGCCATTGAGTTTTGGTTTCACCGTTTTTCGGTGGCGGCCCGGAAGGTCCGCCCTCCATACCCGCAGGCCGGGCAATACGATCCAAAGTCGGCGGTGGAATGTCGTAAAAAAACCGTCTAAGGAATCTCCCTCCCAATCGTTGACCTTGTGACGGGACACCCCTGGAGACCCAACCGTGACTGACAACGCCGCCTGGATTGAATCGCTGGTCGACCGCCACGAGGCCCCGCTGGGGCGCTACGCCCTGAGCCTGTGCGGCTCGGCCAGCCTGGCGCAGGACGCGGTGCAGAAACCTTCCTGCGCCTCTGCAAGGCCGAGCGGGCGAAGATCGAGGGACATGAGGCGCAATGGCTGTTCACGGTTTGCCGGTCGAGGGTGCTGGACCTGCGCCGAAAGGAAAAACCGATGCAAACCCTGAGCCCGACCGACACCGAGCATCTGCCGGCGGAGGGGCCGACACCCTCCGACACGGCGATGCACGGCGACGCCGAATCATGCGTCCCCGCCTCCTCGGCCAACTGCCGGAACGCCAAGCCGAGGGCCATCCGCCTCAAGTTCCAGCAACGCCTGAGCTACCGCGAGGATCGCCCACGTCATGAGCGTCAGCGAAGGCTCCTCATCCACACCGGCCTCAAGGCCCTCCGCACCAGATGAACCTTCTGCAAGGAGCACGGACATGAACCCCGTTTCCGACGAATCCCGCCTGACCGCCTACGCCCTCGACGAACTCAACGCCACCGACCGCGCGGCGGTCGAACGCGAACTGGCCGAACACCCGGAACTCCGCGCCGAGGTCGAACAGATCCGCGCCCTCGCCGCCACCCTCACCCGCGAACTGGACCGCGAAGACGGCGTCGCCCTCGACGAAGTCCGCCGCGAGGCAATCCACAAGGCGGCGCAGACCCCGGCCCGGACGGCGGGCCGCCGCCCCTTCGCGTTCGGCCCCTGGCTCGGTGCCGCCGCGGCACTGCTGCTGACGGTGACCATGTTGACCCAATTGCCGCGGGAGACGCGGAAGGATGAAGGAGAGACGGCTGCGGCTGCGGTGCTCAAAACCCCGCAGGCCAAAGCGCCCGCGCAACCGGTCGAGCCCGTTCCTCCGCGGGGGAACAACGAGCAGATGGTGCCGCTCGAATCTAAGATCCAGTATCCCAAGCCCATCAAGATCGGGACACCTGTTCCGATCACGGGGGTGAGGAATTTGGAGCCGGATCCGTCGGTCGGGACGCCTGGGATTAAGTGGTATCCAGATCTTCGTCACCAACTCGAAGCGCCACCTATCGTGAAAACGGAATACGACGATCTCGACCAAACGAAGGATCAGAAAAATCTTTCCCATGATGTAGTTTCGCCCATGGTTGTCAGCTCGACAAATCCTGCTCCCCCAGAGCCGCCGGGCGACAAGATAGTAGGCAACCACCGACAAAATCTTATTTCGGAAGCGGAACGCCTTCTGGCCGCTGCCGGCCCAATGCGGGGGCGCACAAGTGCGATGCGTGGGCCGGGAAATAAAGCAAATGAAGGGCGAGACGAAAGCAACACCCGCATCATCAGCCCCAGCCTCGACGACTTCCCCGAGCGCACCGACCAGCCCTTCCTGCGGGTCGGGGACCATCCGCTGTCCACCTTCTCGGTGGACGTGGACACGGCGTCGTACTCGGTCGTGCGGAAGATGCTGACCGAGGGGCGGCTGCCGCCTCCGGACGCGGTGCGGGTGGAGGAGATGATCAACTACTTCACCTACGAGGCCGCGCCGCCGCAGGACGGCAAGGCCTTCGCCGCTCACCTCGAGATGATGCCCGCGCCGTGGAACACGCGCCACCCGCTGGTGCGCATCACCCTCAAGGGCCGCGAACTCACCCAGGCCACGCGCCCAGCGCTCAACCTGGTGTACCTGGTGGACGTGTCCGGCTCGATGGACGCGCCCAACAAGCTCCCGCTGGTGAAGCGCGCGTTGCAGATGCTGGCGGCGCAACTTGAGGACAAGGACCACATCGCGATGGTCGTGTACGCGGGGTCGAGCGGACTGGTGCTGCCGGCAACGAACGGATCGCGCCAGCGCGAGATCGTGGAGGCGCTCGACCGCCTGAACGCGGGCGGCAGCACCGCCGGCGGGGCGGGCATCCAGCTCGCCTACCAGGTGGCGCGGGAGCACTTCCAGCAGGGCGCGGAGAACCGGGTGATCCTCTGCACCGACGGCGACTTCAACGTCGGCCTGACCCAGCGCGGCGACCTGGAGCGCCTCATCGAAAAGGAGGCCAAATCGGGCGTGTTCCTGAGCGTGCTCGGGTTCGGCATGGGCAACTACAAGGACTCCACGCTCGAACTGCTCTCCGGCAAGGGCAATGGCAACTATGCGTACATCGACACCTTCGCGGAGGCCCGGAAGGTGCTGGTCGACCAGATGTTCGGCACCCTCGTGACCATCGCCAAGGACGTGAAGGTGCAGGTCGAGTTCAACCCGGCGCGGGTGGCGGGCTACCGGTTGATCGGCTACGAGAACCGCATGCTGCGCAAGGAGGACTTCAACAACGACAAGATCGACGCCGGGGACATCGGCGCCGGTCACACCGTCACCGCGCTGTACGAACTGGTGCCCGCCGGCCAGTCCGTGACCGACGCGCCCGCGGTGGATCCGCTGAAGTACCAGAAATCGGCCGAAGCCGCAGCCTCCACGGCCACGCAGGAATGGCTCACCGTCAAATTGCGCCACAAGGCGCCGGACGGGGATGTGTCGAGCCTGCAGGAGTTCCCGTTGCCGGCCGACGCGGGGGAGCGGGGCGAACCCACGCGCGACTTCCGGTTTGCGGCGGCGGTCGCGGCCTTCGGGCAGCGGCTGCGGGGCACCACGCACCTCGGAAGCTATTCGTACGACCAGATCCTCGCCCTGGCCGAGCCGGCCCGCGGCGACGATCCGCTGGGCTACCGGGCCGAGTTCCTCAAGCTGGTGCGCAATGCGAAGGCGCTGGCGGGGAACGCTCCAAAGGGCGCGCAGGGTGATCTCAAAGACCCGAACGACATCCAGGTTGTTTTGCCGGAGTAACAGGAATGGGGACGGGCGTGATGTTCACGTTTTCTCACGCAAAGACCCCAAGACCCAAAGATCGCGGTGTTCAATCTTGGGGTCTTTGGGTCTTGGCGTGAGACATCCTCCCGCGGAAGGTCGGCCATGGAGGTTGCGGCTGCGGTCAAAATCGAAACAGGCGGGGCCGCGCTGCGCTTGTCCCCTCGGAGGAAAAGCGGTGTCGCGCTTCGCTTGCCACCGCACTCCAGAGGAGGGCTGCCCGCCGGCACGGATCGCGGCGGCTGGATTGGACTTGCGCGGCACCTGCCGCCGGGGCTACCTTTCCGGTAACAAAGGGCGATGACGGAGCTTCACACAACCGGGTCGTTCAACACCTGCAAAGGCGACTGTCGGTTCAATATGTTGAATCCGACGGTCGTTCAATAAAACTGTTGGCACGATCACATGCGAAGGCACCTCACAACCGGATTGGTCGTCCTTGCGATAGCCCTCTGCACTTCATGTGACAAGCAATCGCCAGCTTCAGTAGATTCTCCAAAGGTTCAGTGGGTCGATCCCGCCACTCTGAAACCCGGCCCAATAAGGCACGAGCAGCTTTCCGATGAACAGATGCAGAGAATCGCTGCCGTGCAGAAGGTCTTCGCCGAAGTGGATTCAACCCCTCTGGAAAAGTGGATCGAAGATTTCAAACGCGACATGAATCCAGACCGGGAATTGGCGATCTGGGAGGCAATGGCTGCCGCGTATTCCAAGCAGAATTCGGCAAAGACGTTTTCCCTGCCACAGCGCAAAGAGCTTTTCGGAGTTTTGCTGACGGGCTCAGGTGCATCTGAAGATGAAGCTATCAAGCACCTGAAACTGAAAGTCCTCTCCGAAGCCGAAGCAAGGAGTGCGCTCAGGACTTTGGCTGAGGAATGGGGAAAAAAGCGCCAACCAGACGGTGCAGCGAACGGGAGCCAGCCGATTCGCTCAGAGACAAATTCAACATCATCGACGGCTGGCTCCCGTCGCTGACCTTTGCGTTCCAACACTCGAAGACCCTGATGCCGTCGCATTATGCCTGACCTTCCGGTCGCCGGAAGGTGTTTCCCGGGAGAATTCCGGTGACCGGAAACGGGAGGGCTGGGGACGCGTATTTTCCCGCAGCCGCAGCCTCCATGGCCGGGCTCCTCCTTCTTCGCGCCTTCGCGGCTTCGCGTGAGGCCCATTGGGCCACCATCAAAATTGACGCGGGCGGGCGGGGTCGGTGACGATGGGGAAAGCATCACCGTCCGGCGGGGGGAGCGACCTTGACCCGGTAGTGTCCGGTCAGCTTGAAGTCAAAGAGCCGGTCCTCCTCCTGTGCGCCGCGTCCGATGTTGTGGATCACGAGTGGTCGCCCGTCGGCGTTCTTGCGGTCGCTGACGATCATGATGTGGGGAAGGTTGCCGGGCAGGAGGCAGGTCACGATGTCGCCGGAGGCGTAATCGCCAGGTTGATCGGTGACGGCCAGGGACCATCCCCTGCGCTTGAAGAAGGTCTGCAGGTTCGGGACGCGGCGGTGGTCGATGTTGCGATCGGTTTTCTTGAGTCCCCAGTTGGCCGGATAGAGGCTGAAGTTGGCCTTCATGTCCTCGTGGACGAGCTGCTGCAGGTCGAGCTGGTGGCTCTTGCGCAGGGCGCGGACGACCACGTCGCAGCAGACGCCGGTCGTTTCCGGCACGTCGCCGTCGGGGTAGTCGAGCTTGCGGTACGCGGGGTCGTAGCCGACGGTGACGCCGACCTGCGCCCTGGCGGATGCGACGAGGTCGGGGGCGGCGGGTTCCGGGCGGGCGATGGAGCACAGGAAGGTGATCGCGACGAGGGGCACCAGACTGGGGACAGACCTAATGTTCATGGCGGCCAGATTGCGATTTCCGTTGCGGGGAGCAACCAAAACAGAGGGAAAAGGAGATGCATATCCGATTCCATCTTTCCCCGGGAAGTCCCCTCCGCCCTTCCCACCACTCGGCAAATGCGACCCTCGGAATGCCCCTGAAACGAAAATTTTTGCGCTCGTTGCATGCCAAATCAGCGCCGCGAAGGTCCGCATTGATTTGATCAAGTATTTGAATTCGCATATCATCCACAACATCTTATTTTAAAAGCCATTACACACGAAACAGAACCGCATTTAGTGAGGTTTGTTAATATGCAGCAATGTTGATTAAAGCACTTTGTTTGTACTTTTGACGCTGCAATTTTTCTCTTTTCTCTTTTGCTGCTTTTAGAGTAAGGGCGAAACGTGCCTCCGTTCTGGAGACAGCCTCTGAGCTGCCAGCTATGGTACAAATATTGTACTTTCTGGCGGAACCGGGTTGTGGAACCGGGGCCAACGATCATCCAAGGAACCACCATGAGCATGACCCCGGAATACGAACAGGAAGTGGCGTTCAAGGCGAAGGGTTTTCCCCCGGCGCAGGGATTGTACGATCCGGCGAACGAGAAGGACGCCTGCGGGGTGGGCTTCATCTGCAACATGAACGGGGAGAAGTCCCACAAGATCATCCACCAGGCCCTGGAGATCCTGATCCGGCTGACTCATCGCGGGGCCTGCTCGTGCGACAACCGGACGGGTGACGGCGCGGGTCTTTGCATCCAGCTCCCGCACGAGTTCTGCCAGGCGGCGGCGAAGGAAGCCGGCTTCCGGCTGCCCGACGAGGGCGACTACGGGACCGGGCTGGTGTTCTTCTCCAAGGACGAAAAGGTCCGGGACTGGTGCCGCAAGCGCTTTGAGGACATCACCGAGGAGGAAGGACAGGTGTTCCTGGGCTGGCGCGAGCTGCCGGTTGACCGCTCGGTCCTCGGCGACATCGCCGCGCGCAGCGAACCGCACATGATGCAGGCCTTCATCGGCCGTTCCATGAGTGCATGCCGGGCGCGACTTCGAGCGCGTGCTCTACATCATCCGGAAAGCGCATGGAAAAGGCGGTGGCGGAGTCGGGCCAGCCGGCAACGACAACTTCTACATGCCCTCCCTCTCCTCCCGGACCATGATCTACAAGGGGCTGCTGCAGCCGCAGGACTTCGAGCCCTACTACAAGGACCTGCTCGATTCGCGCATGAAGACCAGCCTGGCGCTGGTGCACCAGCGCTACAGCACCAACACCTTCCCGGCGTGGAAGCTGGCGCAGCCGTTCCGCTTCGTCTGCCACAACGGCGAGATCAACACCCTGCGCGGGAACGCCAACTGGATGAACGCCCGCGAGGGTCTGTTCAAGTCCGAGCACTTCGGCGAGAAATTCAAGGAGCTGTTCCCCATCTGCGTGCCGGGCGGGTCGGACTCGGCCATGCTGGACAACACGCTGGAGCTGCTCTACCAGACCGGCCGCTCGCTCCCGCACGCCATGATGATGATGGTGCCGGAGGCCTGGCAGAACCACAAGACGATGCCGGACGAGAAGAAGGCGTTCTATGAGTACCACTCATGCCTGATGGAGCCATGGGACGGCCCGGCCCTGCTGCCCTTCACCGACGGCACCTTCGTCGGGGCCATGCTGGACCGCAACGGCCTCCGCCCCGCGCGCTGGATGCTGACGAGCGACCAGCAGGTGATCCTGGCCTCGGAAACGGGCGTGATCGAGGTGCCGCCGGAGAAGATCCTGCGCAAGGGCCGGCTGGAACCCGGGCGCATGTTCCTGATCAACCTCGAGGAAGGCCGCATCGTCGAGGACCAGGAGATCAAGGAGGAGATGAGCCGCCGCAAGCCCTACCGGAGCTGGCTCAACGACCATCTGCTGGAGCTGAACGACCTGCCGGACGCCAACGAGGCGCAGATCCCGCGCGTGGACAACCTGCTGGAGCAGCAGAACCTCTTCGGCTACACGCTGGAGGACATCCGCATCGTCATGAAGCCCATGGCCTTCTCGGGCATCGAGGCGCTGGGCTCCATGGGCGTCGACACGCCGATCGCCGTCCTCTCCGACCGGCCGCAGCTCGTCTACAACTACTTCAAGCAGCTCTTCGCGCAGGTGACCAACCCCCCGCTCGACGCCATCCGCGAGGAGCTGGTGACCTCCACCATCACCAACATCGGCGCGGCGGGCGACCTGTTCCGCGAGACCCCGGAGCACTGCCGGCTGCTGAAGCTCAAGCACCCGATCCTGCTGAACAGCCGCCTGCAGCAGATCCGCGAATGCACCGAACCGGGGGTCAAGGCCTCGACCCTGCAGATGCAGTTCAACATCGAGGAAGGCGGGGCCGGGCTGCGCGCCGGGCTGGCCGCCCTCTGCGGGGCCGCCGAGGAGGCGCTGCACCGCGGCACGAGCATCCTGATCCTGTCCGACCGCAACGTGGACCCGCGCCGCGCCCCCATTCCGGCCCTGCTGGCCACGTCGGCGGTGCACCACCATCTCATCCGCAAGGGCCTGCGCTCGCGCTGCGGACTGGTCATCGAGACCGCCGAGGCCCGCGAGGTGCACCACTTCGCCTGCCTGCTGGGTTACGGCGCGGGGGCGGTCAACCCCTACCTCGCGTTCGAGACCATCAACCAGATGGTCAGGGACCGGCTCTACATGGACACCGAGCACAGCAAGGAGATCGGCACCGACAAGGCGATCGCCAACTACATCAAGGCGGTGGAAAAGGGCGTGGTCAAGGTGATGTCGAAGATGGGCGTGTCCACGCTGCAGAGCTACCGCGGGGCGCAGATCTTCGAGGCCATCGGGCTCAATCAGGACGTGATCGAACACTACTTCACCGGCACGCCCTCGCGCATTTCCGGAGCGGGACTGGATGAACTGGCCCGGGAGATCCAGATGCGCCACGACCGGGCCTATCCGTCCGTGCACGTGCCGGAGAACCTCGACCTCGACGTCGGGGGCGTCTACCAGTGGCGCCGCCGCGGGGAGCACCATCTGCTCAGCCCGCTGGTCATCGCGACCCTGCAGCGCTCGGCCAGGATTTCCGACCGCGCGGGCTTCCGGCAGTTCTCCGACATGGTCAACGACCAGAGCCGGAAACTCAGCACGATCCGCGGGCTGATCGACTTCAAGCAGGGCCGCGTGCCGGTGCCGCTGGAGGAGGTCGAGCCGTGGACGGAGATCGTCAAGCGCTTCAAGACCGGCGCCATGTCCTACGGCTCCATCAGCCGCGAGGCGCACGAAACCCTCGCCGTGGCGATGAACCGCATGGGCGCCAGGTCCAACAGCGGCGAAGGCGGCGAGGAGGAGCACCGCTACACGCCGGACGAGAACGGCGACTCGCGCAGCAGCGCCATCAAGCAGGTGGCCTCCGGCCGCTTCGGGGTGACCAGCTACTACCTCGCCAACGCCCGCGAACTGCAGATCAAGATGGCGCAGGGGGCCAAGCCCGGCGAGGGCGGCCAGCTCCCCGGCTCCAAGGTCTACCCGCCCATCGCCAAGGCGCGCCACTCGACCCCGTACGTGGGTCTGGTGTCGCCGCCGCCGCACCACGACATCTATTCCATCGAGGACCTCGCGCAGCTCATCTTCGACCTGAAGATGGCCAATCCCGAGGCGCGGGTGAACGTGAAGCTCGTTTCCGAGGTGGGCGTCGGCACCATCGCGGCCGGCGTGGCCAAGGGCAGGGCGGACGTCGTCCTCATCAGCGGGTGGGACGGCGGCACGGGCGCCTCGCCCGAGACCTCCCTCAAGCACGCGGGCATCCCGTGGGAGCTGGGCCTGTCCGAGGCGCAGCAGACCCTGGTCGTCAACAACCTCCGCAGCCGCATCGTCGTGGAGGTGGACGGCAAGCTGATGACCGGGCGCGACGTGGCCATCGCCGCGCTGCTGGGCGCGGAGGAGTTCGGCTTCTCCACCGCCCCGCTGCTGGTCATGGGCTGCATCATGATGCGCGTCTGCCACCTCAACACCTGCCCGGTCGGCATCGCGACCCAGAACCCCGAGCTGCGCCGGAAATTCAAGGGCATGCCCGATTCCGTCATCAACTTCTTCCATCTGGTGGCCGAGGAGCTGCGCGAGATCATGGCGTCGCTGGGCTACCGCACCCTCAAGGAGATGGTGGGCCATGTCGAGGACCTCGAGACCCGCAAGCTGGTCGACCACTACAAGGCCCGGCATCTGGACCTGTCCCGGATCCTGGCCAAGCCCGACGTGCCGGCCTCGTTCGCGCTGAGCAACACGGAGGCGCAGGACCACGGCCTCGACCAGGTGTTCGACGTGCGGTTGATCAAGGACTGCGCGTTCGCCCTCGAGTCCGCCGAGCCGGTCACGCTGGAGTACCCGATCCGCAACGTCGACCGCGCGGTGGGCACGACCCTCAGCTACCACATCAGCAAACGCTACAAGCAAGGAGGGGCTGCCCGAGGACACCATCCGCGCCACCTTCCACGGCTCGGCCGGCCAGAGCTTCTGCGCCTTCGGCGCCCGCGGCTGACCTTCACCATCGTCGGGGACGCCAACGACTATCTCGGCAAGGGCCTCTCCGGCGCCAAGCTGGCCGGTGTTCCCGCCCAAGGACGTCTCGTTCGACCCCGAGGACAACATCATCATCGGCAACGTGGCGCTGTACGGCGCGACCGCGGGCGAGGCGTACATCCGCGGCATCGCCGGGGAGCGCTTCTGCGTCCGCAACAGCGGCGCCCGCGCGGTGGTGGAGGGCGTGGGCGACCACGGCTGCGAGTACATGACCGGCGGCCGGGTGGTCGTCCTCGGCCGCACCGGGCGCAACTTCGCCGCCGGCATGAGCGGCGGCATCGCGTACGTGCTCGACGAGGCCGGCGACTTCGCCAAGAACCGCTGCAACGCCGAGATGGTGCAGCTTGAACCCGTCGCCGACGCCGACGCCGAGGAGCTGAAGGACCTGATCCAGCGGCACCTCGACGCCACCAACAGCAACAAGGCCCGGCAGATCCTGCGCAACTGGGCGGACGTCCTCCCCCAGTTCATCAAGATCATGCCGACCGATTACAAGCTGGCGCTCGAACGCATCGAGCGCGAACGGGAGGCCGAACGTCGCGCCGCCCAGCAGATCGCCCTCGATGTCGTCGCCAAGCAGGAGTAACCACCATGGGTAACGTAACCGGATTTCTCGAAACCTCGCGCGAACTCCCCAAGAAGCGCCCCGCCTCCAGCCGCGTGCGGGACTACAAGGAATACCACCTGCCGATGCCGGAGGAGAAGGTCCGCGCGCAGGCCGGCCGCTGCATGGACTGCGGCGTGCCCTTCTGCCACACGGGCTGCCCGCTCGGGAACATCATCCCCGACTGGAACGACCTCGTCTACCGCGGCCGCTGGAAGGACGCGATCACGCGCCTGCACGCCACCAACAACTTCCCGGAATTCACCGGCCGGCTCTGCCCCGCGCCCTGCGAGGAGGCCTGCGTGCTGGGCCTGACCGACCCGCCGGTGACCATCGAGGAGGTGGAGAAGAGCATCATCGAGCGCGCCTTCGCCGAAGGCTGGGTCAAGCCCGAGCATCCCGAGCGCCGCACCGGGAAGAAGATCGCCATCATCGGCTCCGGCCCGGCCGGCCTCGCCGCCGCCCAGCAGCTCAACCGCGCCGGCCACCTGGTCACGGTGTTCGAGCGCGCCGACCGCGTCGGCGGCCTGCTGCGCTACGGCATCCCCGACTTCAAGATGGAGAAGAGCGTCATCGACCGGCGCGTCGGCATCCTCAAGCAGGAGGGCATCATCTTCAAGACCGGGGTCAACGTCGGCGTGACGGTGAAACGCGAGGATCTCGACCGCGAATTCGACGCGGTGGTCTTCTGCGGCGGCGCCACCCGCCCGCGCGATCTCAGCGTCGAGGGGCGCGAGCTGGACGGCGTGGTGCAGGCCATGGACTTCCTGCCGCAGCAGAACAAGCGCAACGCCGGCGATCCGGAAACCGCGACCTCCCCCAAACCGATCCTCGCGACCGGGAAGCACGTGATCGTCATCGGGGGCGGCGACACCGGCTCCGACTGCATCGGCACCTCCGCCCGCCAGGGGGCGCTTTCCGTCACCAACTTCGAATTAATGCCCATGCCCCCGGTGGGCCGCCCCGAGAACCAGCCCTGGCCCTACTGGCCGATGAAGTTCCGCACCACCACCTCGCACGAGGAGGCCGGCAACAAGCGGGAGTTCAGCATCCTCACCAAGAAGTTCGGGGGCGCGGACGGCAAACTCTCCCGCCTCCACACCGTCGAGATCGAGCTTGTGCGCGACAAGACCGGCGCGCAGGTCATGAAGGTGCCGGGAACCGAACGGGAGTGGGAATGCGACCTCGCCATCCTCGCCCTCGGTTTCCTCGGACCCGAAACCAACACCGTCGTCAAGCAGTACGGCTGCGAGCTGGACGCGCGGGGCAACATCAAGGTCACCGACTGGATGAAGCTCCGTTCCCGGCTTCTTCTCCGCCGGCGACGCGCAGCGGCCAGTCCCTCATCGTCTGGGCCATCTCCGACGGACGCGAATGCGCCAGGCGGTCGACCGGTGGCTTGATGGGGCACTCGGAGCTGCCCGCCAAGAGCGGTCCGGACCTGCCGAGGGTCTGACCGCCGCGGCGCCGGTCAGGACGGCCTGGACGGCCAGACCGGCCTCGACGCCCCGGTTTTCGCGGCGCTTCCGAGGATCCGCTGAACGCGGTCGTGCACCTCGTGCAATCCGTCCCAGGTGGGATGGGCCGGGCCCGCATGGACGGAGCAGGCTTGAGCGGTCATGCGAAACGGAAAGACGAGCACGGGCACCTCCGGCCGGCCCGCCCGCAGGGAATCCTCGACCAGCAGGTACAACTGCTCGATCGCCTCGTCCCCCACGGCCAGGCAGCCCACGGACGCACACCCTCCGTGGATCATGATGAGGCCGCCCGTGCGGCCGAGCCGGCGGTCCTCCTCGTTCGGATATCCGATGTTCATCGACAGGTGAAACTGGCTGGCCGGATTGAGCCCCTTGGGGGTGATCGCACTCCCCCTCGGGCACCTGCCGGTCCCCTTCCCGCTCCTTCGGCCCCGGGACCCCGGAGGCGGCGCAAACCGGAAAGGTTTTCCACAGCTTCCACGCCCCGTCGCAGCGGCGTCCCCACGCCTCGATCTCCCGCTCCTCCTTGAAGGCGAGCAGCATCGTCTCGCACCCCGGGGCCAGAGTCCGCATATTCGAGCGACGCCTTGAGCAGGGCCCCCGTGCAGTCGGGCCGCTTGGACGCGGTCTTCGGAGGGAGCGGTCATGTCGGGAACCTTTCCACAGGAGCAAAGCAACGCCGCCGCGAAGGACGGCGCAACCGGTCGATCCCCTCCGGACATGGCCGCCCTCTCCAGGGCACCGGGAAGCGCGCGGTGAGTTCCAGGACCTGCTTGCGCACCTTTTCGATGTTTTTCTCGTTGCCCACGTCCTTCACGATGTCGATGAAGCCCGCGACGGCCTTCATCTCGGGCTCCCCTTCATGCCGCGGGTGGTGACCGCCGGGCTGCCCACCCGGATGCCGCTGGTGACGAAGGGGGAACGCTTGTCGTACGGGATCGCGTTCTTGTTGACGGTGATCTGCGCCTTGTCCAACGCGGCGGAGGCGTCCTTGCCGGTAGACGTCGATGCTGGAGGTCGACGAGCATCAGGTGGTTGTCGGTCCCGCCGGAGACGATGCGCAGGCCGCAGGCCTGGTCTCGAGGCGAGGGTCTGCGTTGCGGATGACCTGTTCCTGGTAGACCTTGAAGGACGGCTGCAGGGCCTCGTGGAAGCACACGGCCTTGGCGGCGATGGTGTGCATCAGCGGACCGCCCTGGATGCCGGGGAAGATCTGCTTGGCGATGTCGGCGCCGAAGCGCTCCTGCGAGAGGATCAGGCCGCCGCGCGGGCCGCGCAGGGTCTTGTGGGTCGTGCTGGTGACAAACTCGCAGTACGGGACCGGGTTGGGGTGGAAGCCGGTGGCGACCAGGCCGGCGATGTGCGCCATGTCGGCCATCAGGTACGCCCCCACCCCGTCGGCGATGGCGCGCAGCTTCTTGAAGTCGATGATGCGCGAGTAGGCGCTGGCCCGGCGACGATCATCTTGGGCCGGTGCTCCTCGGCCAGCTTCTGGATCTGCGCGTAGTCGAGGCGCTCGGTTTCGCGGTCGACGCCGTAGGAGACGATCTTGAAGAAGCGCCCGGAGAAGTTGGCGGGCAGGCCGTGGGTCAGGTGCCCGCCGTCCGCAAGGCTCAGTCCCAGGATGGTGTCGCCCGGCTGCAGCACGGCGAAGTACACGGCCATGTTGGCCCCGCTGCCGCTGTGCGGCTGCACGTTGGCGTACTCCGCCCCGAAGAGCTGGCGGGCGCGGTCGATGGCGAGCTGCTCGGCCACGTCGACGAATTCGCAGCCGTGGTACCAGCGCTTGGCCGGATACCCCTCGGCGTACTTGTTGGTCAGGGCGATCCGTTGGCCTCGCGCACCGCCTTGCCGGCGTAGTTTTCCGGAGGCGATCAGCTCGATGTTCTCGCGCTGGCGGCGGGTTTCCTTCTGGAGGACCGAGTAGATCTCCGGGTCGTCCTTGTAGAGATGCACGGGCTCGTCGAAGCCCGGGGTCAGGTCCTCGATCTTTTCGAGGCGGCGCTCGCCAGCAGCCCGATCCGTCGAAGCGCGTCTCCAGCCAGGCCTTCACGATCGCGGCCAGCTCGTCGTCGGAGATGCCCGATCCGGGCAGGCAGGTACGTTTGCGTTGTTGTGGCTGCGCGACATCTTGACGAAGTGCGCCGTCGTGCACAGCGCGGCGCGCACCCGCGGAAACGGTTGGCGGTGATCGACATCCCCACCCCGGTGGTGCAGACCAGCACGCCCTGGTCGACCGCGCCCTCGGAGACCTCGCCCGCCACCTTGGCGGCGTAGTCGGGTAGTCGACCGACTCCGTCCCGTTCACGCCCATATCCACGATTTGCACGCCCCCGCCGCCAGCAGCTTCAGGAGTTTCTGTTTGGTTTTCATATCCGCCATGATCCGCGCCTAGGGCGATTTTCATGTTTGTGGTTTTCACTCAGCGAGAAATGGGAAGCGGGAAGACGCAAATTCCCAGAAAAAAAAAAAAAAAAGAACAGGCACCATTTGGCATGCACCCCTGAAAAAAAAAAAAAATTAATAAAACAAAGAAACATGTTTCCAAACTTCCTGAGAAGGGATTACAGGCATGCCACCACTTATGGTTTGAGGGAGAGACACACATAAAAAAAAAAAAAAAAAAAAAAAAAAAAAAAAAAAAAAAAAAAAAGAAGCAGCAGGGACACACTGGAAAAAATATATAAAAGGATACAAAAAAATAAACACAACAGAGAGAGAGGGGGGGGGAGACTCAAAAAAAAAAAAAAAAAAAAAAAAAGAAAAGGGGGGGGGGGGGGGGGGGGGGGGGGGGGGGGGGGGGGGGGCCACACATGCATGGGGGGCTCTCAGGAGCACTCAAAGGCACTCACTACACAAGGCTGCCTTTCCCCCCGCTACATTTGGCGCCATCATTCTTCCGGGGGAGCAGCTCCACCCCGGCCCCACCCTGTGAGGCACCCCTGCCGAGGGCTGACACCGCCGCTCCTCCTGGCAGCCTCGCCCACATGCAGAGAAGCTGGACTCTGGGGGGGGGCGGGGCGGGAGTACGGGGCTACTCAGGCACGGGGAGGCCCCAACTTGCCACTAAACTTGGGCTCCCCGGCCAGCCGCACAAAGCACTCACATCCCCCCTGACTCCTGGGCACACACCCGGGGGTACAAGCACACAATCACCTAAAACAGTCTTTTTTTTTCTTATATGCAGGCAGGAAGAAAAATGCAAGCAGAAAAACAAACAGGGGCAGAGAGCGGGTGTGTGTGTGTGTGTGTGTGTGTGTGTGTGTGTGTGTGTGTGTGTGTGTGTGTGTGTGTTTTTTTTTTTTTTTTTTTTTTTTTTTTTTTTTGGTTCAAGCTCCCCGACAGCTTCAAGCACTCCCGCCACGGAGGCTGCGGCCGCGCCGAATTCCGGCGCGGCCGCAATCCCCCCGGCCAGGTCACCCATCATATATTCGTTGGACATCCGGCACATGGCACCCTATTTTTAAGGCATGCGTAAGAATGCGTTCAGTCTGGTCGAGCTGCTGGCGGTCGTCGCCATCATCCTGATCCTCATGTCCCTGATCTTCCCGTTTTGGGGGAGCCTGCGGCTCAAGTCGACCCGGCTCGCGGACATGAGCAACATGCGCAATTTCGCCTCCGCCTGCGTGGCGTCGGCCACCGACAGCGACGGATTCCTGCCCGTGGGCGAGCGCGAGAGCAGCGTGAACCGGGTGCAGGGCGACGACCTGGTCTGGAACAACAGCGGAGAGATGTACCGCATCATGACGAACTACATGAACGACCGCCGCATGTTCAGTTGCGTCGGGTATCACTTGAACAACGGATGGAAGAACTATCCGGCGTCGTATGGCGCGGTCGGGAGCTGGGGCGGCTTCATCGGCTGGACCTACCTGACCCGCCGCCGCGTGGACCAGTCCTGGCCCATGGTCAACAAGGACGGATCGCTCAAGGGGCAGAATTATGTCCACCTCACCCGGCTGAGTTCCGATTCCACGAGCCGGACCCTCGCCGGCTGCATGTCCTGGACGGGGCCGGTGTACAACGGCAACGTCGCCCACACGAAGCGCTCCGAGGCCTGCATCTCCCAGCCCACCTCCGGCTATCCGTTCTACTATGCCCAGGACCTCGCCGGCTCGAACATCGGATACCTGGACGGCTCCGCCAACTGGGTCGACTTCAGGGACCTGTCCGTCATGAAGGATGTGGACTTCATGCTCTACGACCCCCGCCGGAGATGATGCCGTGAACCGTTCCCGCGCCGCCCTGCTCGTACTCCTCCTCGCCCTGGCCTTCCTGACGGTGAAGGGCGTTCTGATGTGGACCCGGCCGGCCTACGACCCCGCCCGCCAGATCGCCCTGATGGAGGAGGCGCGGGGATTCGCCCTCGGACGCCGCATCGCCGCCGACCTGCCGGAGGGCGGGCGGGCCGTGCTTCTGGAACCGGAACCGGCCGGCGAAGCGGGAAAGGCGACATCCGCCAACCTACTCCGCGGCCTCCAGGCCGGCGCGGGCGGCAGACTGCAGTTCGTCCTGCATGCGGTTCCACTGACCCGCGATCCGCAGCTTCCCGCCTTCCTGCAGGAACGGGTTGCCGGCAACGCCCATCTGAACGGCCGGGCGGACGCCCTGGCGGCCAATCCGGGAGCGGTGGCGCTGGTCGCGCGGATCGACCCGGCCGTGGACCTGCCTCCCCCGCCGCCCGGGGCGCCCCCGCCGCCGCTGTACGTCCTGGGATCCGACGAACCGCCGGCCTGGGAAAAGCTGCTGGCCTCGGGATTCGTGAAGGCGGTGCAGATCGACCGCCGCGAAGGCTACGCCGACGGCGCGACCCCGGACGGGGTCGAAGCGGCGGCGGCGCGATACTACGGTGTGATCCCGCCCCGCTGAAACGCCCGGCGGCCTATTCGGGCTTCGCGTTCCACGCCGGAGGGACCGGCCAGGCCGGATCCGCCGTGCGATTCCTCGCGAAGAGGTCCAGCGCCTTCCCGACCAGCTTGGGGCGCGCGCCCGACACGTCCTTTTTCTCCCCCGGGTCCGTGGCGAGATCGTACAGCTCCACCCCGCCCTTCGGGGCCTTGCGCACCGCCTTCCAGTCGCCGAATCGCACCGCCTGCAGCGGCGGACCTTCGTGCAACTCCCAATAAAAGCACTCGCGCTTCGGCGCGGGGCCGCCCGTCAGGAAGGCCGTCAGGTCGAGGCCGTCCGTTTTCAGGCCGGCGGGCGGAGTCGCGCCCGCCAGGGCGGTGGCGGTGGGGAGGAAGTCCCAGAAGGCCCACGGCTCGTCGCAGACCCGGACGGGGACGCGGCCCGGCCAGCGGACGATCGACGGCTGCCGCAGCCCGCCCTCGTACAGGCTGCGCTTGATGCCGCGCAGGCCGCCGGTCTGGTCGAACAGCTTGTCCATGTCCGACCCCGCGGGAAAATCGCTGCCATTGTCCCCCGAGAAGAAGACGATGGTGTTGTCGTCGATGTGCAGCTCGGCGAGCAGGTCGAGCAGTTCGCCGACGTCGTGGTCCAGGCGGGTGATCATGGCGGCGAGCGTCTTTTGCTTGTCGGTCCACGGGCGGTCCCGGTAGATGCCGGGATCGTCGATTTCCAGCTGCGCGTGCGGGAGGGTCACCGCGTAGTACAGGAAGAAGGGCTTGGCGGCGTTCGCGCGCACCCAGCCGAGCGCCTCCTTCTGGATCAGGTTCTGCGAATAGGTCTTGCCGTCGAGCGCCTCCTTCCGGTCGTTCCGCCACAGGAACTCCGGGAAGTAACTGTGCGCGTGCCGCTGGCAGTTGTAGCCGTAGAAGAAATCGAATCCCTTCTTGAGCGGGCTGCCCGGCGTGTCCCACATGCCCAGGCCCCACTTGCCGGTGCAGGCGGTGGCATAGCCCGCGTCCTTGAGGATCTGCGCGACGGTGGGAATCTTCTCCGGCAGCGGCATCTGCCCGTCGGGCTTCGTTTCGCGGTTGGCGCGGATCGGGCAGTGCCCCATGTGCAGGCCGGTCATCAGCGACGCCCGCGACGGCGCGCACACCGCCGTGCCCGTGTAGGCCTGCGTGAAGCGGGTCCCCTCCGCGGCCATGCGGTCGAGCCGCGGGGTCTGGATCAGCTTCTGCCCGTAGCAGCCGAGCTGGCCCTGCCCCAGGTCGTCGGCCAGGATGAAGATGATGTTGGGCCGCGTGGCGGGGGCCTGGGCGAGGCCGGTTGCGGCGGCGAGCCAAAGGCATGGAAGAAGACGGGTGAACGGATGCATGGGGGTTCTCCTTATCGGTTGGGCAGGGCGGGCAGGTCGCCGATCCGGAGCGGAGAGGCGCCCTCGTTGCCATGGGCGTAGACGCGGCGGGAGACGTCCACGACGACGGGCTCGCCGCGGATGCCGGTGAACGTGTTGCCGCGGATGGTGACGTCCTCGGCCCCCTTGACGGTGATGGCGTGCCCGCCCCCGGTGACGCGGTTGTTCTCGAAGAGCAGCCGCTTGTGCAGCCCGGGCACGCCGCGGTCGGCGGCGTTGACATGCACGGCGATGGCGGAGGCGCCGTCGATGGTGCCGTCGTTGGCGCCGCCGAGGCCGCAATCCAGGAAGGTGTTGCCGCGCACGATGACGTCCGCCGAGGCGACGCCCTCCATCCAGTTGCCCTCCGCCCCGATGTGGATCGCGGTGC
This sequence comes from Kiritimatiellia bacterium, assembly GCA_046346795.1. GTDB lineage: Bacteria > Verrucomicrobiota > Kiritimatiellia > SS1-B-03-39 > UBA6053 > JAXMHJ01. The sequence continues at coordinate 161,914 of JAXMHJ010000004.1, read as the reverse complement.
CGGTTGTGTGCTCGAAGGTGCAGCCCTCGATCAGCACGTTGCGGGTCTTGACCAGCACCGACCGCGCCCGGTGGGAGCGCACGCGGCAGTTCACGAACTCCAGCGCGGGGCTCGCGGTGATGTTGGCGATCGAATAGTTCGCGATGTCGGCGGGCAGATCGCCCTCGAAGGCGACGGTGTACGACCAGTCGCGGTCGCTCAGCTCAACGGACTTCACCCGCAGGGTTCCGACCTCTTCCAGCGTGCTGCGCCGCACGACCGCCAGCGTGTCGCCCGCGCGGGGATAGTCGCGTTTGACCGAATGTGTCTCGAACCGCCGGGACGTCGCGAGCGTGCAGCGGCCGTCTTCCGTGCGGGACAGGATGTCGGTGTAGAAGCAGTGCAGGTTGGTGGCGTCGTCCCCCTGCCCCGCGAATTCGCAGGCGTCGAAGCGGATCCGGCCGCGGCAGGAGACGAAGTGGGTGGCGTCGGTGTTGGTGGACATGAACCGCCCTGCGCGCGGGACGATGCGGAGGCGGTTCATCGTCAGATTTTCCGAGAGGTGCCCGACGATGCCCATGCCCGGCTGGGCGTGGATCGTGACGTCGTTGAGCACCGTGTCCTTCGCCTCGTAGAGCAGGATGGCCGGGCGGAAGTGGAAGCCGTGCCATCCGAGCAGCACGCGCCCCGGCCGGCACTGTCCGGTCGGGACCTTGAAGCGCAGGGTCTGCGGGGCGATCAGCTCCTGTCCGCGCGAGTAAAACGCCTCCCCGCAGAGGCTCCGTTGTTCGCGGTCGTAGACCATCAGCCGGATGAAGGGCAGCTTCGCGGTGACCGGACACCATCCGGCGAACCGCACGTCGACGGTGCCGTTCCCCACCGCCAGGATTTCCCCCTCGCTGTTCGGCGGGCGCTTGCAGTCGATCAGCAGGCCGTTGATCGTGACGTTGCGGCAGCGCTGGAGCGACACCGGCTCCATCCAGCCGTCGACCAGGAACTCCACGCCCGCCGCCTCGACGGTGACGCGGTCCGCCCCGGTGAAGTCGAGCGCGGTGACATACGCGAAATCGCGGTTGAAGATCCGGTCCTGCGGGTTGCCCAGTTTTCCGGAGAGCACCTCGTTCTGCAGGCGGAGCGCCTCGTCGTCGGACAGGTCGTAGCGGCCCGGCGCGATGCGCAGGGTGCAGTTGCCGGCCCGCACCGCCGCGGCCACGGCCAGGCGCAGCGCCGGCAGGTCGTTCACGCCGTCGTCCGGCTTCGCGCCGAAGTCCGCGGCGTCCAGAACGCCCGGCGCGCCCGAAAAACCGGGAAGGGCCGAAAGCAGAAGGAACACCAGGGCGGAGGGAGTCTTCACTGGGTTTCCCTCTATTCCGGTGACCGGAACCCCGCCAGAAAAAACGTTCCGGTGACCGGAACGGCCGCCCGTCCCCGACGCGGTGCTTTTGCTTGCACCCGGCCCCGCACCGGAGGAGAGTCGCGCCATGGAACCCCCGCGCCTGCTTCTCCCGGTCCTCCTGCTCCTCCCGATGCTGATTCACGCGGCGGAGCCGCGCTGGCTGCCCGCGACGCCCGAAAAACTCCCGCGCTGGCGCGGCTTCAACCTGCTGGAGAAGTTCCAGCTCCAGAACGGGAAAAAACCCTTCGTCGAGGAGGACTTCCGCCTCATCTCCGCACTCGGCTTCAACTTCGTCCGCCTGCCCATGGACTACCGCTGCTGGATCCGGGACGGCGACTGGGAAACATTCGACGAGGCGGCGCTGAAGGACATCGACCAGGCCGTGGAATGGGGCGGCCGGTACGGCCTTCATGTGTGCCTCAACTTCCACCGCGCGCCGGGTTACACCGTCGCGCGGCCGGCCGAGGCCAAGAGCCTGTGGACCGATCCCGACGCGCAGCGCGTGTGCGCGAAGCACTGGGCGGAATTCGCGCGGCGGTACAAGGGCGTCCCGTCGGAGCGCCTGAGCTTCAACCTCATGAACGAGCCCGCCGGCGTGGAGGCGGCGGAGTACCTCCCGGTCGTGGAAAAACTCGCAGCCGCAATCCGCCAGCAGGATCCCGCCCGTCTCATCCTTTCCGACGGTCTCAGTGGGGCACCCGTCCCCTGCCCCAACTGCGAGCCCTGCGCATCGCCCAGGCGACGCGCGGGTACTCGCCCTTCGAGCTGACGCACTACAAGGCGTCGTGGGCCAACGGCGAGCGCTTCCCGCTCCCGCAATGGCCACGCCCGCTGCCGCCCAACGGCACGCTGCTCAGCCCGTCGAAGCCGGAGGGCTCTCACCCGCTGGTCATCGACGGCCCCTTCCCCGCGGAGACCCGCCTGCGGCTGCGCGTCCTCGTGGTGTCGGTCGCGGCGACGCTGGTGGTGGAGGCCGACGGAAAAACCGTCCACGAGCAGAAATTTCTCTGCGGCCCCGGCGCGGGCGAATGGAAGAAGGCGGAGTTCAACGAGCAATACACGATCTGGCAGAACCTGTACGACCGCGACTACACCGCGACCCTCCCGGCCGGTGCGAAGCAGGTGCGCGTGCGGGTCGCGGCCGGCGACTGGTTGCAGATCGGCGAGATCGGCCTGCAACCCGCCGGGGGCGCGGAGGCGGTGCTCGCGCTCAAGCAGGCGTGGAGTGAAAAGCCGGAACCCTTCCGTTTTGATCCCGCCGATCCCCGCGGCGCGTTTGCCGGCCTGCCCGGTCAGGATCGCGAATGGTTGTGGAAGACCGCGATCGAGCCCTGGAAGGCGGTCGAGGCGCAGGGCGTCGGCGTGATGGTCGGCGAGTGGGGCGCGTACGACAAGACCCCGCACGACGTGTTCCTGCGCTGGGCGGAGGACTGCCTGGTCAACTGGGAGAAGGCCGGCTGGGGCTGGGCGATGTGGAACTTCCGCGGATCGTTCGGCGTGCTCGACAGCGGCCGCGCGGACGTCACTTACGAGGACTTCCACGGCCACCGGCTGGACCGCAAGCTGCTCGACCTCCTGCAAAAGCATTGACCCGTGTTTCCGGCCGCCAAAACCGCGACACCGCCTCCACCCCGAAACACGGCGACACGCTGGTCCCCACGCCGGTCAAGGCCGGCAAGGCCCCCAAACCGCGCGCCCTGCTTTTCGAGATCACGCCGGACAAGGAAATCGTCTGGCAGATGCCCGATTCCGCGGGCAGCACCGGGTTGAGTTCGGTCAAGCTGCCCGGGCCATGAACCCCACCGAAGGGGGGAATTCGGTAATTTCCGTCGCGCGTTCACCAATTTATTATTGAACAACGCGGAAGATGAAGGCTATTTTTCTCACATGAATTTCATTCCGGTCCCACAGGGCGCTTCGGCGGCTCATTGGAGGAACCTCCTGTTTCTCGCCGCGCTGACCGCCATCGGCCTGACGGCGTCCCCCGCCCGGGCGACCCTCATCACCTACGCCGAATACCATCTGGGCGAGGCGGGCAGCCTCGGGACGAACAACCTCCCCCAGGATTCCTCCGGCAACGCGAGAAACCTCGTGACGGATATCTCCGGCTCCGTCGCCGTCACCGGCAACGCCAGCTTCCATCCGAATGCGGGCGGCTCCACCGCCTATCTCGACACGACGCCCGCCGGCAACCAGGGCTGGTATTCCAGCGCCCTTTTCACCAGCCTCCCCACCGACAATTTCGCCTTCGGCGTCTTCGCGCGGACCTCCGCCATCGCTTCGGGGGACGTGTTCACCGTGGGGGGCTCCAACGGCTCCTTCAAACTCTCGCTGGGCGCGAACGGCTGGGCCGCCAGCGCCCACAACGTGGCCTGGATATCCACCGCCAGCGGTGTCACCGGCTCCTTCACCGCCGACACGTGGGTGCACCTCGCCCTAATCCGGGCGGCCGGCCAGACGACCTTCTACATCAACGGCGTCGCCAGCAGCCCGGCCTATGCCGGCGCTCCGGTCAACGACACCCCGCACATCGCCGTCAGCCCGGGCGGCGCGACGTACTTCAGCGGCCTGATTGACGAGGCCCGGGTCGTGACCTTCACCGCCGGCGAATCCACCGCCAATATCATCAACGCCCTCCAGGCGGTTCCCGAACCCTCCACCGCCCTGCTCGGGGTCTTCGGAACCCTCGCCCTGCTGATGCGCCGCAAGCGTTGAATGACCCGGGGCCGGGTGGCGTCGGTTTGCGATGCGCACCTTCTCCCCTTCCCTGTTGTTCCTGATCGCCCTCCTGGCCTCCGCCTCCACGCGTGGCGCCCCCACTCTCTGGTACGCCCAACCCGCGGGCAAATGGGAGGAGGCCGTGCCGCTGGGCAACGGCAAACTCGGGATCATGGTGTACGGCGGCGTGGACAAGGAGCGGCTGCTGATGAACGAGGGCAGCCTGTGGAGCGGCTGGCCGGTCCCGGACGCGGACCGGGAGGGATCCTTCGACGCCCTGCAGCGCGCCCGCGCCCTGCTGCGGGAAAAGAAATCCGGCGAGGCGGCGAAAATCCTGCTGGACGACTTCTGCAGCCTGCGCGGCTACGGCAAGGCCGACTTCGGCGCCTACCAGTCGTTCTTCGACGCCTGGATCACCACGCCCCACGCTCCGGGAGGCGCAAAGGAGTACCGGCGCGACCTCGATCTTTCCAGCGGCGTCGCGACGGTGCGCTACGAGATCGACGGCGTCCGCCACCTGCGCGAGGTCTTCTGCAGCCATCCCGCGGGGGTGGCGGTGGTGCGACTGAGCGCCTCGAAGCCGGGCCAGGTCTCCTTCACCCTCGACGCCACCAGCCTGCACAAGGACGTGACGGTCACCGCAGGGGAAGGCGAACTGGTGCTGGCAGGCCGCGTGGACAACGGCAAGGGAAACCCCCAGGGCATGCAGTTCGAGGGACGGATCCGCGTGCGGGCGGAGGGCGGGACGGTTGCGGCTGCGGGCAAATCCCTGGCGGTGACGGGCGCGGACAGCGTCGTGCTGCTCATCGCCGGGGCGACCGACCACAAGCTGGAGCATCCCGCGTACCGGGGCGGAGACCCCGCGGCGATCAACCGCGCGACCCTCGACGCCGCCGCCGGCGCATCGTTTGACGACCTGCTGGCGGCCCACCGGCGCGACCATGGCGCGCTGTTCAATGCGACGACGCTGCGGCTCGACGGCGTCTCGCGCGACGACCTGCCGACCAACCTGCGGCTCGCGGAATACAAGAAGGGGCGCGCGGACCGCGGTCTGGAGGCGCTGGTCTTCGACTACGGCCGCTACCTGCTCATCGCCTCCTCCCGCGCGGGCGGGCTGCCGGCCAACCTGCAGGGGCTGTGGAACAACACCAACTCGCCTCCGTGGATGGGCGACTACCACCTCAACATCAACCTGCAGATGAACTACTGGCCGGCGGGCAACACCGGGCTGTCGGAGTGCTTCGAACCGCTGGCCCGGTGGGTGAGGGAACTGGCAAAGCCGGGCGCGCAGACCGCGCGGGTGCACTACAACGCCGGCGGCTGGGTGGCCCACCATGTCGCCAACGTGTGGGGCGTCACCGCGCCGGGGCCGAAGCGCGGCATCCACATGCTGGAGGCCGAGAGCGCGGCCTTCATCTGCCAGAACATCTGGGACCACTACGCGTTCACGCAGGACCGCGCCTACCTGGAAAACACCGCCTGGCCGTTGCTGCGCGGGGCGTCGGAGTTCTGGGTGGACGCGCTGCAGGAGGCCGGGGGCGGCGTGCTCGCGGTCAACCCCTCCTTCTCGCCCGAGCACGGCCCGCTCAGCGACGGCACGTACTACCAGACCATGATCGTGCACGACCTGTTCACCAACACGATCGCGGCGGGCCGGGTGCTGGGCCGGGACGAGGGGTTTCTGGCGAAGCTGGACGAGCTGCGCGGCCGCCTGCAAAAACCGCGCATCGGGTCGCGCGGCCAGTTGTGCGAATGGCGCGACGACGCCATCGAGGAGGAGATGCTGCGGAAGGATCCGCACCACCGCCACATGTCGCATATGTACGCGGTGTACCCGGGCTTCGGAATCGTGCCCGGGCGCGACCCGGAGCTGGCGGCGGCGGCGCGCAAATCGATGGAGCTGCGGGGCGACGAGGCGACGGGCTGGAGCATGGGCTGGAAGGTCAACGTGTGGGCGCGGCTGCTCGACGGGGATCGCGCGCACCGGCTGGCGGGCAATCTCATCGCGGGCAAGCTCTTTCCCAACCTGTGGGACGCGCACCCGCCCTTCCAGATCGACGGAAATTTCGGCTACACCGCCGGGGTGGCCGAGATGCTGGTGCAGAGCCGGATGGAAAACGGCGAATACCGGATCGACCTGCTGCCGGCCCTGCCCAAAGACTGGCCGGCCGGGGCCGCAACCGGGCTGGGCGCGCGCGGGGGCTTCCTCGTGGACGTCGCCTGGCGGGACGGCCTCGTGACCGCCTACCAGGTGCGCCGGCGTCCCGGTCTGCCGCCGGCCCGGGTGGAGGTGGGCGTGGCCGGGAAGGCGGAGGTGGTGGAGGCGCGGGAATGATTTGGCGGGGCCGCAGCCGCCACGGCCGCGGGCGGCTCAGCAGGACTTGATGAACTTGGCGAGGTCGGCCACGGACGGGGACTTGGCCTTGCGGACGTAGAATCCGCTGGTCCCGACCCCGCACTGGAGGCTCTGGTCCAGCGGGAGGTTCAGCATGCGGCCGAGGCAGAAGCCGGCGTTGAAGTGGTCGCCCGCGCCGGTGGTGATGAGGGGCTTGGCGCAGAAGGGGCCGACGACATGGGTCGCGCCGGAGGCGTCCGCCGCGGCCGCGAACGCCACGGGATGGACGACCACGGTGTCGATCTTGAGGATGTCGCGGATCTGCGCGGCGGCGGCGGTGACGTCGTCGTACTGTTCCTCGACGGGGCCGTGACCGAGCGCGGCGGCCACCTGGCGGCCCTCCTGCAGGTTGAGGCCCAGGATGACGCGGAAGTGCTTTTCGAACCGCCCGATGAGCTGGAGGGCCTCCAGCAGGTCCTCGCGGGTGCGCTTGGCGGGGTCGGCCAGGTCGAAGAAGATGCACGTCCGCGGGCCCTTGAGCTTGGGGGCGACGCGGGTGAGGAGTTTCTTGAAGATGTCGGTCATGTTCAGGAGCATGGTCCAGTTGACCATGCCGATGAAGCCGGCCTTCTGGAAGAGCTGGACCAGCTTGGGCTCGGGGACGTGCTTGAGCAGGTTGGCCCAGTTGACGTCGCCGAGGGACTGGTGCTTGCCGAAGATGAGTTTGCCGTCGTCGAATTCCAGCGCGTCGGTGTAGCCGGGCTCGCTGATGCTGATGAGTCGGGCGCGTTTGGCGAAGGTGTCGAAGACGGGGTGGATGGCGGGTTTGCCGAGGCTGCCGATGTAGGTGACGGGCAGGCCCATGGCGGCGAGGGCGTTGGCCATGATGGGGCCGTTGCCGCCCAGCTTGGTCATGTGGGTGACGAACTCGAAGTTGGCGCTGAGGCCGGCGGCCTCGCCGATGCGGTCGCCGAACTCCTTGATGGAGGTGTAGCGTTCGTAGGATTTGGGGGACTCGCGGCGTTTCACGGCGTGGAGGATGAGGTCGACGAACCCGTCGAGGCCGACCACGGCCGGGAGGGCGGCGGTCTTGGCCCCGACTTTGCGCAGGGAGGCGGCGGTGGCGGCGGACAGGGAGGCGGTGGCGTTCATGATGCGGTGGCGTTGGGGGTTGGATGGCCGGCGGTCGGGCGCCGGGGTTATTCGAGGATGGACATCGTGCGCACGGCCTTGCGGCACTTCTCCACCTGTTCGGAATAGGTGAAGAGTTCGTTCTGGCGGCCGAGTTTCTGCACCTGGAAGTAGGCCTGCTGGGCCGCGTCGAGGGCGCGGTCGTACTCGCCGTCGGCGTAGTAGGCCGAGGAGAGCGTGCTCCAGACGTGGTGGTCGGCCGGGGCGATCACCAGGGCCATGCGGGCGAGTTTCACGGCCTCGCCCGCCTTGCGGAATTTGGGGTCCTGCGCGGTGGAGTACATCCAGGCGAGGTTGTTGCGCAGGGTGTAGTCGCCGGGAAACTCGGAGATCAGCTCTTTGAGCAGCTTCTCGGCGGACTCGTAGCGGCCGCACTGCTGGTAGGCGGAGGAGAGCAGCATGCGCACGCCCTTGTCGCCGGGGAGTTCGGCCAGGATCTGCTCGAGTTCGGGGATCACGGCCTCGTACTGTCCGCTCTGGAAGGTGGCGTCGGCCTTGCGGAGGCGGTCCACGAACTGGAGTTCGTGGGCCGTCGCCTTGAGTTCGAGCGGCAGTTCGCCGGGGGTGACCGGGATGGGGCTGCCGTCGACCTTGGCGAAGATGGCGGAGAGGTCGAGCGGCTTGGGCGCCCGGGTTTCGTCGTCAATGACAATGGGGGCCCTGGCCTCGGGGGCGTAGGCGGGGCTGGAGACGCGGGTGGGCACATCGACGGTTTTTTCGACCTGCGCGACGGCGGCCGCGGGGAGGAGGACGGAGGCGAGAAGGAGGCGGCGGAGGCTCATGACGACGGCTCCTTGCCATCCTTTGCGGGAGGAGGCAAGCCCCGCAAACCGGCCTTGGACGGCGTCACCTCCAGGATCCGGACGCCCTCGGGGGCGCGTCCGCGCAGCGGATGCAGCGCCGCCGGATCGGCCGGCAGGTCGGGCACGATGTCCAGCAACACCTCGACGGCCCCGGGCTTGAGCAGCGCGGCCTTGTCCTCGTCCGCCTCGGCGCGCACGCTGACGAACGCGGGTTCGGCGACGCCGTTCCCCGGCGGCACCAGCACGGGGACGCGGTCGAAGGTCTTCTCCACCACCCGGTGGGAGATGGAGACCAGGACCAGCACGCGGTTGGGCTCGATGCGCTTCACCCAGCTACCCGCGGGCGGCAGGACGGTGACGCGGGTCTCGAAGGAGTTCGGCCGGCCGGAGAGGTCAATGGGGCTGGTCTGCAGCGAGGTGATCAGATCGAGCTGCTTGCGGGAGCCGCGCAGGGTGACCGCGGGCGGCTGCACCGTTTCGGCGTCCTTCGCGTATCCCGGGGAGAGGGTTCCGGCGAAGACGGCCTTGACCGGGACGGACTTCTCCACCTCCTGGTCCATGCGGACCCGGACGGAATCGGGGCGGATGGAGGAGACGCGGGCGACGCCGGGGAAAATGATGTTCTTGGGGCCGAGCTTGAGCACCTGCTGGTCGTTCTCCCGGCCGCGCAGATCGATCTCGACGCGGATGCTCTCGCGCTTGAGGCGGCTGATGTCCTCGCGCGATCCCTGGAAGGTGATCTGGAAGGCGTCGCTGGACACGTCCTCCACCGCCCAGCCCTCCCCCTGGCGGATGTCCAGATCGATGTCGTAGAGCGTCTCCTCGTAGCTGGTGACCTGGCGGATGGCGAACCAGATGAGCACCGCCATGAACAGCGAGGCGATGCGCAGGAACAGGTCGCTTTCGAAGAACTTCTTCATGACGGTTTCCGGTCCCGGGGCGCGGCGGCGGGCGGAGCGGTGTCGGCCCCCCACGCCTGCGTGGCGAGCAGGGGCGAGCCGGGCGGGGTGGCGGCGGGCGCCCGCCGGCGCAGCACCGTGATGAGGATGCGGCGGAGTTTCTCGCGGTCGAGGCCGCGGGTGAGCCGGCCCCGGTAGGCGACGGAGATGGTGCCGGTCTCCTCGGAAACCACCACCACGATGGCGTCGCTCTCCTCGGTGATGCCGATGGCCGCGCGGTGGCGGGTGCCGAGCGACTTGCCCGCGTCCTCGCGCTGGGTGAGCGGGAAGACGCATCCGGCGGCGGCGATGCGGCCGTCCTTGACGACCACGCCGCCGTCGTGCAGCGGCGTGCGGGGGAAGAAGAGCGTGCAGAGGAGGTCGGCGCTGAGGTGCGCGTCCACCGGCCGGCCGGTCTCCTGATGGGCCCGGGTGCCGGTCTCGCGCTCGATCGCGATCAGCGCCCCGATCTTGCCCTCGGCCATGCGGTGCGCCGCCTCGGCGATCTGGTCCACCACCTGCGCCGCCCCCGACGGGCTGGGCGTGTTGCCGAAGACCTTCTGGCGGCCCAGCTCGGCGAGGATCCCGCGGATCTCGGGCTGGAAGATGACGATGAACGCGACGACGATGTAGAGGGAGAACTGCGTGAAGAGCCAGTTCAGCGAGTACAGGTTGAAGAACCGCGTGAGCACCAGCATGAGCGAGATGAAAAGCACCAGCCCGGTCATGACCTGCGCGCCGCGCGTGCCCCGCAGCAGCCGGAGCAGGTAGTAGAGCATGACCCACAGGATCCCGATTTCGAGCACGGCGCCGAAGCGGGGGATGTGGTCCGTAAGTTGGTCGAGGAAGTTCACGGGAGGGGTGGGAGTGTCATTCTTTCCACGATGCGGGCCGCGTCGCAAGACTCCTTTGCATCATGGACGCGAAAAATGCGAACCCCAAGCATCGCGGCGGCGGACATCGCGGCGAGGCCGGCCGCCAGGCGGTCGTCCACCCCCCGCCCGGTGAGCGCGCCCAGGAAGCGCTTGCAGGAGAGGCCGAGCAGCAGGGGGCGGCCCAGGCGTCGCTGCAGCCGCCCGGACGCCCAGCAGGGCCAGGTTGTGCTCCAGCGTCTTGCCGAAGCCGATGCCGGGGTCGGGCACTGATCCGGGCCGGGGCGATTCCGGCGGCAACGGCCCCGGCCAGCGCCGACTGGAGAAAGTCCCCGACCTCGCGCTCGACGTTCTCATACGCCGGGGCCTCCTGCATGTCCGCCGGCGTGCCCCGCATGTGCATCAGCACCACCCCCGCGCCGGATTCCGCCGCCAGGACGGCCATGGCCGGATCGTCCCGCAGCGCCGACACGTCGTTGAGGATGTGCGCCCCGGCGTCCAGACAGGCGCGCGCCACGGAGGCCTTGCGGGTGTCGACCGAGATGAGGCACCGCGACCGCCGCGCCAGCTCGCGCACCACCGGCAGCACGCGGCGGAGTTCCTCGCCCTCGTCCACCGGCGCGGAACCGGGCCGGGTGGACTCGCCGCCGACGTCGAGGATGTCCGCGCCCTCCTGCTCCATGCGCAGGGCGTGGGCGACGGCGTCCTCCGGCCGGACATGCCGGCCGCCGTCCGAAAAGGAGTCGGGGGTCGCGTTGACGACCCCCATCACGCGGATGCGCCGCGCCAGATCCAGAACCCGGCCCCGGCATTCCCAGGCCGCCGGCGGGGCGGACGCAGGACTCGGGGCGGGCGGCGTCATCAGGCCGGCGACGCCTTGGGCGGGGCCGAAAAGCCGGGCGTCCCCTGCTCGGAAACGTCGCCGGACGAGGTCGAGCGGGCGGAGGACTGCGTGGGCGACGGCGGTGGCGGCGGCGTCAGCTCGGGATACTCGCGAAGGCGCTCCTCGGGGGTCAGCAGGCGGTTGAACTTCACGATCTCCCGCACGTCCTGCCCGTTGATGGTCTCGCGCTCCAGGAGGATGCGGGCCATGGTGTCCAGCTCCGCGCGCTTCTGGCGCAGGATGTTCAGCGATTCATCGTACGCGTTGCGCAGCATGGTCCCGACCTCCTTGTCGATCTGCTCGTACGTCTCCTCGCTCACGCTCTCCGTCTTGCTGATCTCGCGGCCCAGGAACATCTGCTCCTCGTTGGCGCCGAAGAACTGCGGCCCCATCACCTTGCTCATGCCGAACTGGCAGACCATGGCGCGGGCGATCTTGGTGGCCTGCTTCAGGTCGTTGGAGGCGCCGGTGGTGATGTCGTCCATCGCCAGCTCCTCGGCCGCGCGCCCGCCCATCAGCCCCACCAGCATGGCCTCCAGCTTGCGCTTGCTCTGGGTGAACTGCTCCTTGAGCGGAAGCTGCATCGTGGACCCCAGCGAGGCCCCGCGCGGAATGATGGTCACCTTGTGCACCGGCTCGGCGTGCTCCAGCACCTCCAGCACGATCGCGTGCCCGGCCTCGTGGTAGGCGGTCAGCGTGCGCTCGTGGGTGTCCATCACGCGGCTCTTGCGCTCCACCCCGAAGCGCACCTTGTCGCGCGCCTCGTCCAGGTCCTGCTGCTCGACAAACTCGGCGTTGCGCCGGGCGGCCAGCAGGGCCGCCTCGTTGATCAGGTTGGCCAGGTCGGCCCCGGAAAAGCCCGGCGTCCCGCGCGCGGCCTGGCTCAGGTCCACCTGCGGCCCCAGCTTCACCTTCTTGGAATGGATCTTGAGGATGTCGTGCCGCCCGTCCACGCCGGGCAGGTCGACCATGATCTGCCGGTCGAAGCGGCCGGGGCGCAGCAGCGCGGTGTCCAGCACGTCCGGACGGTTGGTCGCGGCGATGATGATGATGCCCTCGGCGGTGTCGAACCCGTCCATCTCCACCAGCAGCGCGTTGAGCGTCTGCTCGCGCTCGTCATGCCCGCCGCCGATGCCGCTGAAGCGGCTGCGCCCGACGGCGTCGATCTCGTCGATGAAGATGATGCAGGGCGCGTTCTTGCGGGCCTGCTCGAACATGTCGCGCACGCGCGACGCGCCCACGCCGACGAACATCTCGACAAAGTCCGACCCGGAAATGCTGAAGAACGGCACCTCCGCCTCCCCCGCGATCGCCTTGGCGATCAGGGTCTTGCCGGTGCCCGGGGGGCCGACCAGCAGCACGCCCTTGGGAATGCGCCCGCCCAGCCGCTGGAACCGCTTGGGGTCCTTCAGGAAGTCGATGATCTCCTGCGTTTCCTCGCGCGCCTCGTTCGCCCCGGCCACGTCCTTGAACGTCACCCGGTTCTTGCTGCGCTGCAGCAGCTTCGCCCGGCTCTTGCCGAAGCTCATCGCCCCCTTGCCCGCCATCCGCATCTGCCGGATGAACAGGAAGTACACCACCGCGAACAGCAGCAGGAAGGGCACCGTGTTCACCAGCACCGCGCGCAGCACGCCGTCCTGGCGGCTCACCGAATAGTTCACGCCGTATTTCTGCAGGTCGGCGATCAGCTCGTCCGACATCACCACTTCGACCCGGAATAGCTTGTTCTTGTGCGTCCGCTCGTCGATTTCCGCCAGCTCGCCCTTGATGTAGCCCTCGTTCGGGACGACCTCCGCCTTCAGGATCTTCCCCTCCTTCATCAGCTCCGGAAAGCTCGACATGGGAACCACCTGCACCAGCCGTTGCGGCGGCACGATGGTGTACAGGCTGAGCACCACGATGGTCAGCACAAGAGCCCAGGCGATCACGCTGCGGTTCGGCAGCTTCGGGTCCGGGAGGTTCGGGTCGGTCGGCGGTTTGGATTCCTGAGTCATAGACCTCCTATATCCCCCACTTCAGGGGGAAATCCAATCAAAAGCTCAGTTCTTGTAGTAGGGATTCTCGCCGGAGGCGTGGTCGGTGGCGTCCACCACCTCCCGGACCTGCGGACAAAGGTCGCGGATCGACCGCTCGATCCCGAATTTCAGGGTCTGCTTCGACGCCGAACAGCCCTGGCACCCCCCGCCCATCTCCACATGCACGTCCCGGTCCACGATGCGCACCAGCCGCACCCACCCGCCGTGCGAGGCCAGCGACGGATTCACCCTCGTTTCGAACAGCTCCGTGATCAGCGCGGCCATGTTGCCCTCGTCCGCCCCTTCCTTCATCCTCCGCACCGCCTCCGCGGAAACCAGCTCCCCTCCCCCCGCCACCACCTCCTTCAGCCGCGGGATCAGCTTCGCCGCCACCTTCGGCCAGGCGTCCGCCGTCGCCTTCGTCACCGCCAGCACCGACCCGCTCACGCTCACCCGCGCCACGTCCCCGCCGGCGAACACCGTCTCCAGCAGCCGCGATCCCGCCGCCTCCGCCGCCGAACGGCACACCAGCGTCCACCCCTCCTCCAGGATGGGTTGATTCACCGTGAAGCGGCACACCTCCGGGTCCGGGGTGAACTCTCCGCGAATCTTGACGTCGGCTGGGGTCAGGGTGCTCATGCCGTCATCTTTGCCCGGATGTCCGGAAATGCAAGGCCCGATGGGTCCGGGTTGAAGATCCGGGCCATGGAGGCTGCGGCTGCGAGGAGAATTTTATGAGGAAGGCTGGAAGGCCGGAAAGGAGTCTGTTCCGGAAAGTTCATGCATGGATGTTCCTTAACCTCACCTTTTCTCGCGCAGAGGCGCAGGGGCGCAGGAAAGGTCCTGGAAAGGCCAACCAACAAGCCCTTACAAAGCCACTCAGGATTTGGAGTGGAGGTTGGACCTCCCGACCCCTTCTCTGCGCCTCCGCGTCTCTGCGGGAAATAATTAAAACAATTGGATGGCTTGCGAGCATGGACTTCCCGGAAGAGTCAAGGCTTCTGGGGACAGACCCCCGGCCTTCGAATGGAGCGGCCGGATTGCACTTGCGAGGCACCTGCCGCCGGGATTAGCTTTCCTGCAACAAAGGGCGATGGCGGAGTCTCACACCTCCGGGTCGTATGACACCTGCCAAAGGCGATGGTCGCCGTTGCAGGTTAAATCCGACAGTCGTTCAATAAAACTGTAAGGCGTCGCTACCCGCTCACCATGAAGGAAGCCATTATTGCTGTCATTCTCCTTGCGGCCATAGGCTCGTGGGTTGTCTTTCGCGCTCGCGCACAGACTCCGAAACCTTCCGACCAAGCTCCCACACCGAAGAAGAATCCAGCCGAAGCGGGGTGGGAGTTGCGTCGGTTGATGCTCGCGGCTCCACCCACGAAGATCGGCGTAGCGCCCACGAAGGATTTTCCCCGCGTTTACGGCATCCTCATGGATTGGCCGCTCGACGGTGAGACACTCACCGTGTTTTCGACATGCACCGGCACCGCCAGCCTCTACACCACCTTCAGCTTTGGTGTCATCGGAGGCGAGTTCCACGATGCGGTTCAAGCCGCCGCCAAGAACTTCGTTCGCGCCGCAGACCATCATTTCGACGCCGCTACGCCAACGACCGATTACCCATATCCCGCTGCCGACCGAGTTCGATTTTACCTCCTCACGTTCGACGGCGTTCGGGTCATCGACACAGACTTAGTTTCCGTCAGCAACGGCTCCGGTAAGTATGCCGAGTTTTTCATGCTTGGCCAGGCCGTGTTAACGGAACTGCGACTTATCACCGAAAAACCCAAATGACCGAAACGCCTACGCAGCGTTGCAGCGAACCCGGCCATCGCGCCCCCGAAGCACGTGCAAGCGCAGGCATCCGAAATGTTGCACTTCAACTGAAACCCTGCTTCACCGGAACGATGAAAGCCAATCCGCGCATCCAGCTTTTCGCCCTGTGCGCCGCCGGATTCACCGGCTGGACACTGTTCCTCGGGTCGTCGCTGCCGGCGCGCCTGGCCGTGCATTTTGACGGCGCGGGAGCGGCCAACGGGTGGATGACCCCGGCCGGCCACCTCGCCACGGTGCTGGGCGTGGGGCTGGGCATCCCTTTTATGATCATCGCCCTGGCGCTGGCGATGCGCAGGCTGCCCCCCACCCTGCTAAACGTCCCGAACGCCGGCTACTGGCGCGCGCCGGAAAACTACCGCCGGGCCTGCGACATCTTCCTCGGCTGGGCGCTGGAGATGGGCGTCGCGGTGATGGTCTGGATGGCCCTCATCCAGGATCAGATCGTGCGCGCCAACCGCCTGCCCCAGCCCCGCATCGACTCCACAACCGCCGCCGTCCTGACCGGCGCGTTCCTGCTGGCGGTCCTGCTGCTGGGGGTTCGACTGGTCCTCCAATACCGCCGGCCGGGTCCGCCACGAGGGTAAGCGAGGCCGGGATTCCGGATCTTCCGGTAAGTTCATGTCACCATTTGGAATTCGGTTTTCACGCCCGCTTCGCTCAAGACGCAAAGAAGGTTTATGACAGGACTTTTTCACAGGCTGCCAGCTCCCGACCGCATTCGATTCACTCTTGGCGTCTTTGCGTCTTGAGCGAAGCGGGCGTGAACCTCCCCTTGCACGCAGACCACACAATCACCTCAGTGCCTCTAAAAACATGTCTGTTCGGATGAATCGGGATTCAAGGTCTTTTGGGGACAGACCCCCGGCCGTCCCTCCTTCCGCCCCTGACGCCCTGTCGACCGCGCCAGCGGGGTGATGGCCGTCCGGAAAGAAGAAACCACGAAACACGAGAAGGCCGCGAAACTGGGAACGCCAGACGGTGGGACAGGCTGCCCTACCCGCGGGTGGGTAGGGCGAGGCGACCCGCCGAGCCGCCGCAGTGTTGCGAGGCTCACCCGGTGGGTTCGCCCTACCCGCGTTTCCGGGGACAGACCCCCGGCCGACCTTGACAACCAAAATGGTTGTGATACGGTGTCATCATGATCACGATCACACTCAAGGACATACCGAGGGACGTTCACAAGGCGCTGAAACATCGCGCGAAACAGAACGGGCGAAGCCTGAACAAGGAAGCGCTGGCCTGCCTGGAAAGCGCGGTCGCTCCCGCACGCGTGGATGTCCAGGCCATGATGGCGGAGATCCGCCAGCACAGGGCGCGGCTGGCCGGGCGACTGACCGATGACCTGCTGGGCGATGCAAGGCGGGAGGGACGTCCGTGATCGTGGCGGACGCCAACTTGATTGCATACCTGCTGATCCCCGGAGACAAGAACGACGAGGCCGACGCCATGTTCATGCGCGATCCCGAATGGGCGGTTCCACTGATCTGCCGATCGGAAGTCCGCAACATCCTGACCCTCTACATGCGACGACAGCAGATGTCGTTGTCACAAGCCCTGGGTACCATGGAGAAGGCCGAAGCACTGTGGCGGAATCGTGAATACTCCGTTCCTTCGGGAGACGTGCTCGAGCTGACCTCGCGATTCAAGGTGAGTGCTTATGACGCGGAATTCGTCGTACTGGCCAGGAGTCTGAATTGTCCGCTGATCACATACGACGGGCCGGTCCTCGATCTGTTTCCCGACATTGCGCGCAAGCCACGGCAACTCTGAAGGAGGCCAACCATGTCTATTGGAGTTGAAACCGGGGCTGGGCGTGATCGAACCGGAGGAAAGAACCTGCGAAACAGGGAACGAGCAGGGGGTCTGGCCGCGTGCCTGCTGGTCCTGATGTGCCCCGCTACGCCGGCGGCGGAATGGACCGTCGGGGCCGGCGGAACTCATGCGCGCATCGAGGAGGCGGTGGGCGCCGCTGCGCCCGGCGATGTCATCCTCGTTCACCCCCAGGCCGGCAACCAGGCGTATCAAAAGGTGGCGTTGGCGGTGAACACGCCCCGCCTCACCATCAAGGCGGCCGGCGGCGCGGGTGAACGCATTCCACTGAACGGAGCGGGTGGCGACTATAGCGGCCGGGGTCCGGTTCCGCGGGCCATCGTTCAGTTCAACCCGGGGGCGGACGGGTGCGTGCTCGAAGGCTTTGAACTGCTGGGCGCCCACAACGAGAGCCACAACGGCGCCGGCGTGCGGATCAACCAGGCCGACGATGTCACCATCCGCTCCTGCGACATCCACCACAACGACATGGGGATCATGTCCAACGGCGATGCCGCGCAGGGGGCCGCCGGAAACCAGCTCATCGAGAACTGCCTCGTGCACCACAACGGCGATCCGCAGGAGCCGGGGCAGAATCACAACCTGTATCTGGGGGGAACCAGCGTGGTGCTGCGCGGGTGTGACGTGCACTCCAGCCTGACGGGGCACAATGTCAAGAGCCGGGCCCATCGCACGCTCGTCACCGCCTGCTACATCCACGATTCCGCCAATCGCGAGCTCGATCTGGTGGACGGCAAAGGCGACACCACCGCGCCTGGCAGCGACGCCGTGCTGGCCGGGAACATCATCGTCAAGAATCCCGAATGCCCGGGCAATCGCGCGGTGATTCATTTCGGGCAGGACGGAGGCCACGAGCATGACGGCACGTTGTACCTGATCCACAACACCATCGTGACGCCCTTCGTCTCGCCCGTCGTGCAGCTCTCCGCGCCCAAGGCGCGCGCGCAACTGTTCAACAACATCGTCTGGGACGGCGGCAGGCACCGGAACGGCCAGGTCCTGGTCAGCGCGGGCAAAGGTCCGTAAAAGGCGGCTACAACTGGCTGTCCTCGGGTTTCAAGGGGCGGCCCTGGAGGCCCTAGCTCTGCCGCGGACCGTGTTGGGCGGCCCGGGAGCGGTCATCCCCTTTGTCGACGCCCGCAACGGGGACTATCATCTGGCCAAGCTGGATCCGCGGTTTGTGGAAACCGGCTGCGCCCTGCCCGCCGATGCGGTCCGGGCCTTGAATGGCGGACTGCTGGAGTACAAGGCCCCGCCGGGAAGCGTCCCTCGCCCCGCCAACGGCAAACCCGATCTGGGGGCGGTCGAGTGGCGTTCCAAACCTCCTCCCGCCGCCGACGCCCCGCCGACCGCGCCAGCGGAGTGATGACCGTCCGGGAAGAAGAAACTTCGAAACACGCGAAAGCCGCGAAAAGGGAAAGGAAGAGGGGGGCGAGGCGACCCCGCCGAGCCGCCGCAGGGGTTCGAGGCTCAGCCGGTGGCTTTCCTCCAGAGGCGGACAGGCTGCCCTACCCGGGGGTTGGTAGGGCGAGGCGACCCGCCGAGCCGCCTTCGTGTTTCGAGGCTCAGCCGGTGGCTTTCCTCCAGAGGCGGACAGGCTGCCCTACCCGGGGTTGGTAGGACGGCAGGAACGTTCCTCAAGCTCCCATTTTCCAGCCTTCCAGCCTTCCTCATAAAAAATATCCCCGCAGCCGCAAGCTCCGCGGCCCGGGAAATTCACCCCAGGCGGCCGGCCAGCTCGCGGTAGAAACGCATGTGCTCGTCGGAGGTGCCGGGGGTGATCTCGCAGCCGGCGGAAAGGATGCAGCGGCCGCCGGCGTCGGCGAAATCCTGGCGGACGCAGCGCTCAATCATCTCCAGGGTGCCGTCCTGGATCACGGAGACGGGGTCGACGCGGCCGGAAAAGACCTGGTGCGGGGCGAGCAGGGAGGTGAAGGGCGCGAGGGAGGGGACGAGGTGGTCGACGTCGATGATGTCGGCGCCGGTGGCGATCATGCCGGGCAGGATGGAACTGGTGTTGCCGCAGATGTGGAGCTTGGCGATGGCGCCGAGGGCGTGGATGTGGTCGACCAGGGCCTTCTCGCGGGGGAAGGCCAGCTCCTCATAGAGGCGCGGGCCGATCTGCGAGCAGAAGGCGTCGCCGATGCCCACGCAGTCGGCGCCGGCCTCGACCTGGGCGGTGATGAAGCGTCTGGCGGCCTCGACGATGACGTCCATGACGCGGCCGACGGCATCGGGGTCGTCCATGAAGTCGTAGGAGGCCTCGGTGGTGCCGCGCAGGTCGGCGTATTCGGCGACGGGGCCCTCGACCCAGCCCAGCACGAAATAGCGGTCGCCGGCCATGCGGCGGAATTCGCGGATCTCGGCGATGCGGCCCGCGGGGCGGGACGCGGGGGCGTGGGGGTTGAAGGGCTGCAGCGAGGCGAGGGCCTCGACGCTGTCGAACCGGTTGAGGTCGCGGGGCAGGTCGTCTTCGGGATATTCGATGCGGAGGCCGAAGGCGGAGGCCTCGGCGTAGGGATCGGACATGACGGTGACCCAGTCGAGGTCGAAGTCCTCGGCGCACTTGACCATGGCGTAGGCCTTGAGGGCGGGCTGCGTGCAGAATTCGCGGTATTTGACCCCGGCGTGGCGCGCGGCCCAGCGCATGATGATCGGGTGGAAGGGCGGCCGGTCGACGGGCTTGCCGGCGAGGAAATCGAGAGTGCGCCGGCGGCCGCCGGGACGGTCGGATGTGGGAGGGGTGGTCATGGGGTGGTTTCCGGGTTGGGAGGGAACAGGGTCACGGTTTCGCCGGCCCCGGGAGGGCGCGCAGGGCGGCGATGGCGTCGGCGCAGGGGTCGCGGAGGGGCTTGGCGCCCTTCTTCGCGCCGGCGGGCACGAAGGTCTCGTGCCCGGCGAGCAGGTCGGTCAGGGCGCGGGTCCAGGCCTCGCGCTGCGCAGGGTCGGCGGCCCGGCCCGCGGCGGTGAGGCGGTCGGACAGCAGGCGGCTGGATTTCGCGTCGCGCCCGGTCGTGATGGCGGCCTGGAGTTCGCCGCGCAGGCGGTCGAGCAGGCCCTGCAGGAGGGCGGGTTCCGGCGGGAGTTTGCGTCCGGCGAGTTTCGCGAGGACGGGGACGGCGGCGTCGGTGGTCAGCCGGTTCTTGCGACCGAGGTATTTCTCGCGGCCCTGGAAGAGATCCAGCAGGGTTCCGGCCCAGGCCTTCTGCTGCGGTCGGCCGGGCTGCAGGGCGACCGCGGCCTGCACGGTCGCGGCCATCTGCGCGCAGGCGGCGTCGTCGCCCAGGGAGGAGTGTTCGCGCGGGGCGAGGTGTGCGCGGACGGCGGACTCCACATGGGCGACGAGGTCTTCCGGCCCGCCCAGCTTGAGCCGGTACAGGAGGGTGGCGGCGGGGACGTCGCAATGTTCGGCCTCCAGGAAGGCGGCGATCTCCTCCCGGCGTGCGCGCTCCTCCGGGACGGGCAGGCGGGCGATGCTGGCGAAGAGGCGCTGCCGGGCGGTTTTGGCATAGAGGCTGTCCGCCGGGCAGCCGGGGCGGGTGGAGACGCGGGCCAGCGCGTCGCGCAGGACCTGCCAGACGCGGATCTGGTCGGCGGGCGTCGCGGCCAGTTCCTGGGCGGATTCCAGCAGGAGGATGTTGAAGGGGTTGATGCGCAGGCCGCTTTCCAGGAGGGCCGGGCCGAGGCGCCGGCGCGGCTCGTCGGGGAGCTGGCGGAACATCATGTGCGCGAGGTTGGAGTCGAGGTATTCGCGGAAGCCGGCGTTGACCGCCCAGGCGATGCTCTGCTGGTGGGCCATGCCGCGGCGGGCGTCGGTGTCGCCGAAGACCCACGAGGCGTGCGGGCTGGTCTTGTCGTCGCCGCCGGTGGCGTACTGCCCGCCCTTGATGGCGTAGGTTCCGGTGGCGGCGTCGCGGGTCATCATGATCAGCGCGCAATGGCCGGGCTGGCCCGCGGTGCAGGCGGGGATGCCGAGGGCGCCGTAGGTGCGCACGGCGATGTTGGCCATGGTGCCGCAGACGCCGCCGTCCTTGATCATCATCTGGTAGGTGCCGTAGGTGAAGGGATGGGGGGCGAGGCGGCGGGCGGACTGGAAGTCGAACTGCTGGGCGATGCCGCCGATGTATTCGCCGTAGGTCTTCATGACGCCCTCGTCGCGGAAGCGGGCCCAGATGTCGTCGCGTTCGCGCAGGGGCTGGTGGTCCGCGGCGAGCATGGTGAGGACCGGCCAGGGCGAGCGCAGGGGGAAGCGCGGCCACTTGCGCGAGGCGGCGGTTTCCGGGGGGAAGACGTGGGCGTCGTTGCGGAGGAGGAAGGCGGTCTTTTCGGCGGGCGTCGGGGCGGGGTCGCGCGCGGCGGGCAGGCGGCCCTTGGCTTCGTAGGCGGCCCGGAAGAGCTTGTAGGCGGCGAGGATGCCCCTGGCCTCGGGGCCCCGGATCATGTCGTGGCTGTTGGCGTGTATGACGCGGTCGCCGCAGTCGATGCGGACGTCCTGGCCCTTCGACTCCATGTATGCGTTGAACTCCAATTGAAGGGCGCGGCTGGAGAGGACGTCGTGGGCGGCGAGCGGGCGCAGACGTTTCTCGGTGATGGCCTGGCGGACGGGTTTGGCCTTGGGGGCCGGGATGGCCACGCCCTTGTCGTCGTACTTCAGCTCGGGCGGGACGTCGCGGTGACCGGTGACGACCTCCTCCTCGATCGGGGCGTGGTCCTCGAGGAAGTTGATGATGTGGTCGTTGAGATCCGGCGGGCGCGCGGGGTCCTTCGTGTCCACGCGGCGGCGCGGATCGCCGGGAATGGCGAGGACGAGCGGCGGCCGCGGGGAGAGATCGGCCTGCGGCCCCTGCGCGGCGTGGACCACGGCCATCGCGAGGGCGAGCTGGGTGTGCTCGGACCGGACGGTGGCGGCACCGAGGTCGATGTCCAGCGAGCGGAGCAGGAGGAGGATGTTCGAGGCGTTGAGGCGGGTTCCGTAGACGGTGGCGCGGACCACGGGATCGGCGTCCACCCATGCCAGGAAGTCGTCGGGCAGCTCTTTTCCGGCGGCCCGGAGCTGCTCCAGCGCCTCCGCCTTCCGGTGCGCCAGGAAGGCGGAGAGCACCGCCGCATCGACCTCGCCGCCGGACGTCTCCAGCGCCTCGATCCAGGGGGGCGGAGGGGACGGGCGGGGCTCTTCCCCGGGGGCGGGCGACCCCAGGAGGGCGAGGGTGGCCAGGAGGCCGGTGCGGAGGTGCGGTCGGAACCGCGGGATCATCCCTGAAAGCTGGACGGGCGGACGCATGACGGGGGACTGTGGCGTCGCGCGCAGGGAGGTGGCAAGCCTCAATTTGCAGGATTCCGAAAGATCCGGGCGGGCGGCCCGGTGTCGCCGCGCGCGTTCCCGCTTGCCTTGCCGTCCCGCTTAGGGGAAGGAGGGAACCCACGCATGAGCCGAAAATTTTCAGAGCGCGCGGAGGCGTACCTGCTTTCCGTGATCGAGGACCGACGCGAAGGCTGGCGGGCGGACCTGCTGCGGGTTTTCCTGCGGGTGCTGTCGTGGGTGTTCACGGGGGTGGTGAAGCTCCGCCTGTGGCTCTACCGCATGCGCATCCTGCGCGACCGGACGCTGGGCTGCCAGGTGATCAGCGTGGGCAACCTGACGGTCGGGGGCACGGGCAAGACCCCGGTGGTGGAGGCCTTCGCCCGCTCGCTGCACCTCAGCGGGCGCAAGGTGGCCATCCTCAGCCGCGGCTACAAGAAGGGCAAGACCCGCCGCAAGCGCCGCAACCGGACCAAACCCGGGGACCAGCGCCGGATCCAGCGCGCCGAGATGCGGGTGGTCTCGGACGGCAGCGGCCCGCCGCTCATCTCCTCGTACCTCGCCGGGGACGAGCCCTTCATGCTGGCCAGCAACCTGCCGGGGGTGGCGGTGATCGTGGGCAAGAACCGCGTCGAGAGCGGGCGCTACGCGGTGCGCAAGCTGAAGTGCGACACCCTCATCCTCGACGACGGCTTCCAGCACCTGCACCTCAAGCACCGGCTGGACATCGTGCTGGTCGACCGCACCAACCCCTTCGGCAACGAGGCCACCCTGCCCCGCGGCGTGCTGCGCGAGCCGGTGGAGAACATCAAGCGGGCGGGCTTCATCATCCTGACCAAGTGCAACGGCGACGGCTCGGCCGAATTGAAAAACCGCCTCCGCCGCCACAACCCCACCGCCGAGTTCTGCGAGTGCCGGCACGCCGCGCGGCACGTGGTCGACATCGGCGACCCGACCCGGCGGAAGCTGCCGCTCTCCACGTTGAAGGGCCTCAAGGTCATCGCCATGTCCGGCATCGCCGCGCCGCAGGGCTTTGTGGAGGAGCTGCGGCGGCAGGGCGCGGAGGTGGTCGACCAGGTCCGCTTCGCCGACCACCACCGGTACAGCACGGAGGAGATCGAGGAGGTGGTCGAACGCGGCCTCGCCGCGGGGGCCCGGGCCGTGCTGACCACGGAAAAGGACGCGGTGCGCATGCCGGACGACCATGTCTGGCGTCTGCCGATCCACTACCTGCGGGTGGAGATCGAGATGTTGAGCGGGGCCGAGGACTTCCGGAAATGGATCTCGAAGATCTGCTATGAGTGACCCCGCCCGGCCAGGTGCAGCCTTGATTTCGCCCAACTGGCTGGGCGACATCGTCATGGCCCTGCCCGCGCTGCAGGTGTGGCGCGGCCGCAATCCGGACACCCGGCTCGCCATCCTCGCGCGCCCCGCGCTCGCCGGCCTGTGGTCGCTGCATGAGGCGGTGGACGAGGTGATCCCCTTCCCGGCCGGGGCGGGCGGACTGCTTGCGGCCGCGGGCAGACTCCGGGGGCGCTTCGGGAGCGCCCTCATCCTGCCCAACAGCTTCCGCTCCGCGCTGCTGCCCGCGCTGGCCGGCATCCCCGCCCGGCGCGGCTTCGCCGGGCAGTTCCGCGACCTGCTGCTGACGGAACGGGTGGCGCGGGACCTGCCGGCCGGGGTTGCGCACCAGTCGCACGAGATGGCGTTGATCCTCTGTCCGGACGCCGCCGGGGGGGAACTGCCGCCGCCGCGGCTGGCGGTGCCGCCGGGGGAGGTCGAAAAGGTCCGGGCCCTGCTGCCGGATCCGGACCGCCCGCGGTACGGGCTGATTCCCGGGGCGGCCCGGGGTCCCTCCAAGCGCTGGCCGGCGGAACATTTCGCGGCCGTGGGCCGGCGGCTGGCCCAGGACCGCGCGGCGACCATCGTCCTGCTCGGCACGCCCGGGGACGTTCCGGTGTGCGAGGAGGTGCGCGCCGCCATCGGACCGGACTGCGTGTCGCTGGCGGGCCGGACCAGCCTGGCGGGCTTCGCCGCGGCCCTCTCGCTGATGAAGGGGGTGGTCGCGAACGACAGCGGGGGCATGCATCTGGCGGCGGCGCTGGGCACGCCCGTGGCGGGCATCTTCGGCATCACCGACCCGGCCCGCACGGGGCCGCTGGGGCCCCGGTCCGTCGTGCTGCAGCGGTCGGACCTTCGTTCGCGCGACATCGCGCGCGATTCCGAGGCGGCGCGGCAGGCCCTCCTCCGGATTCATCCGGACGAGGTCGCCGGCGCGCTGGAAAAACTGGCCACCGGCGCGGACTTGGGATAAGAGCCGCGCGAACATGAAAAAACCCAGCATCAGCGCGTGCATCATCACGCTCAACGAGGAGAACAACATCCGCCGCTGCCTGGACAGCGTGAAGTGGTGCGACGAGATCGTCGTCCTCGACAGCTTCAGCACCGACCGCACGGTGTCGATCTGCCGCGAATACACGCCGAAGGTCTACCAGCAGACCTGGAAGGGTTACATCGGGCAGCGCAACGCCATCCGCGAACTGGCCACCTCGGAATGGCTGCTGTTCCTGGACGCCGACGAGGAGATCTCCCCGGCGCTGCGGCGCGAGATCCAGGATTTCTTCATCGAGGGCGCCCGCAAGTACGTGGGCCTCAAATTCCCGCGGCAGGTGTACTATCTGGGCAAATGGATCAAGCGGGGGGAATGGAATCCGGACATCAAGCTGCGCCTCTTCCTCAAGGACCGCGGCCACAGCGCCGGGCAGGAGCCGCATGACCAGGTGCTGGTCGACGGCCCCATCAAGATGCTGCACGGCAAGCTCTGGCACTACACCTACGAGAACATCGAGCACCATCTCAACACGATGAACCGCTTCACCGGCATCAGCGCCCGGGCCATGTACGCGTCGGGCCGCCGCTTCAAGTGGAGCGACATCTCCATCCGGCCGTTCTTCCGTTTCCTCAAGGGCTTTGTCTTCAAGCTGGGGTTCATGGACGGACGCCGCGGCTTCATCATCAGCGCCATCAGCGCCCTCGGGGTGGCGATGAAGTACGCCAAGCTCTGGGAACTCCAGTTGAACCCGCCCGACCGCCCCCCGGAGCGCGGGGCGAAACCGGACCCAAACAAGGCCTGATCCATGGAAACCCGCCGCCTGGTCCGCTCCTTCGGAACGGTCAGCGCCCTCACCCTGCTCAGCCGCCTGTTCGGCCTGGTGCGCGACGTGATGACCGCCGGCGCCTTCGGCACCTCCGCGCCCATCTCGGCCTTCTTCGTCGCCTTCACGATCCCGAATCTCTTCCGGCGGCTCTTCGGCGAGGGGGCGCTGTCCTCCGCCTTCGTGCCCCAGTTCGTGAAGACCCTCCGGGAGAAGGGCCCCGACTCCGCCTGGAGCCTCGCCCGCAAGATCTCCTCCCTGCTCATCGCCACGCTGGGCCTGCTCACCGTCGCGGGCATCCTCGGCATGCAGGGACTCCGGCACTCCGGCTGGCTCTCCGTCCAGTGGCGTCTGATCATGGAGCTCGGGAGCATCATGCTGCCCTACATGATCCTGATCTGCCTGGTCGCCCTGGCCATGGGGATCCTCAATTCGTTCCATCACTTCGCCATCCCCGCCGCCACCCCCAGCCTGCTCAACCTGGTCTGGATCGCCGCGCTGCTCTGGGTCTGCCCGCTCGGCGGCGACTCCCCGGTCGCCCGGGTCCGGATCCTTTCCTTCGCCATCCTGGCGGCGGGCGGGGTCCAGCTCGCCCTGCAGTTTCCCAAGCTGCGGCAGCACGGCTGGACGCCGGGATGGGACGCCGACGCCCGGGACCCGGCGGTGCGGCGCGTCCTCCTGCTCACCCTGCCCGGCGCCGCGGGGGCGGCGGTCACCCAGATCAACGTGCTGCTCGACCGCGTGATCGCGACGATGGCGGGCGGGCACGGCGCCTCCTCCCTCAACTACGCCGAGCGCCTGATCTACTTCCCCATGGGCATCTTCGCCACCGCCCTGGGCACCATCCTGCTGCCCGTGCTCGCGGGCCACGCCGCCAACCGCGAGGCGGACAAGGCCTCCCGCACCGTCCGCGGCGCCCTGCGCGCGGTGCTCCTGGTCATGACCCCCGCCGCGGCGGGCATCCTCGCGCTCGCCCCGGAGATCGTCCGCCTCTTCTACCAGCGCGGTCAGTTCAACGAAATGTCCGCCTTCTACGTCACCGCCGCCCTGGTGGCCTACGCCCCGCTGCTGCTGTTCGCCAGCGCCAGCAAGGTGCTCATCCCCTCCTTCTACGCCCATCAGGACACGCGCACGCCGTTCAAGGTGGCGGTCTCGGTGGTGGTGCTGCACCTGCTGCTGAGCGTCGGCCTGTTCTTCGCCCTGCCCGTGCGGTTGCGCCACACCGGACCGGCCATCGGCACGACCGCGGCGGAGATCCTGCAGTTCTTCGTCCTCGCCGTGCTCTTCACCCGGCGGTTCGGTTCGCCCGACTGGCGGGCGATCGGCCGCGCCCTCGCCCTGGCCCTCACCGGCTCGCTGGTCATGGGACTGGTCGCGCGGGGACTCCTGACCCTGGCGCGGAGCCTGCTGGCCGGCCTTCACCTGGCCCCGTTCGCCACCGCCGCGCTGGCCCTGCTCGCCGCCATCGCCGGCGCGGTGACGGTCTACACGCTGTGGCTGGTGGCCTTCCGCAGCGAGGAAAGCCTCGTCGTGATCGGCCAGGTGCGCAGGCGCCTGGCCCGCTGAATCACGCGGACCCGCCCGGGGCCTTCGGGTCGAACCGGTCGCAGGTGTCCGTCGCCTTCACCTCGTCCAGCGTGAGCGAACAACGCTGGGTGAAGGCGTTGACCAGGTAATTTTTGCAGTGGCGGCAGGTCCGGCGGCTCTCGCCCGCATCGGCCAGGCGGATCTCCTCCGGCCGGTCGCTCTCGTCGAAGATCGACGGCAGCGCCTTCTTTCCGGGTGCCGCGGATTTCGGGGCGGGGGCGGCCGGGGCCTGCTGCTCCGTCCCGCAATCCGAACAGACATAGCGGTCCCCGGTTTTCCGGAAACCGTCGAACACCGCCTTCGCGGTCCACAACGTCACCTCGCCGCACGTCTGGCAATGACCCTTCATGCGGCGCATCCTGCGGTCATCCGGCCCCGATTTCAAGCTCCCCGTGGCCGCGGGGTTTGCGGCCGCGCCGCGAAACGGGGAATTCCGGAAATGTTGCCGCGGCCGCAATCCTACCGCCGGATCGCGAGCAGGAGCACCCCCGCGGTGACCAGGACGATCCCGGACCACTCGCGCGGGGAGGGGCGCTCGCCGAGAACGGCGAAGGCGAACAGCGCGACGAGCACCAGGCTCAGCTTGTCCACCGGGGCGACCTGCGATGCCTGGCCGACCTGCAACGCGCGGAAATAACAGACCCAGGAGGCGCCGGTGGCCAGACCGGAGAGGCCCAGGAAGACCCAGGTCCGGCCGGAGAGGGCGAAGGGATTGCTCCACTTGCCGGCCAGACCGACGAAGGCGGACAGCACGAACAGGATGAGGACGGTGCGGATGAGGGTGGCCAGGTCGGAGTCGACCCCGCGAAGGCCGATCTTGGCGAAGATGGCGGTGAGGGCGGCGAAGACGGCGGAGAGAAGGGCCCAGGTGAACCAGGGTGGGGTGATGTTCATGGTTTGGCGATCCGGGGGAATCAAACGCCCCCCGGGGAGGCTCGGCAAGCAGGATTGTACAAATGTCGTAAAAAGGTCGCAACAAAGACGGGTGTATGGCGTTATATGCAGTCCGGCAGAAACGGCGCGAGGGTACCCCATCCCAGCCGCCGGACCAGGTGAGGGATGATGCGGACGGAACATGTTGAAACGGTGGGTGGCCAAGGGCCGGGTGGAAGGCGCCGGGATCAATCCGGGCGCGGTCGTCTCTGCGCCCGCGCGGCGTTGCACACGGCGGGGTGGATGCTGGCCGCCCCGGCGGCCTGGGGTTCGGTTTTGGAAATCGGGGGCGGGAGACTGGACGTTGCCGGAAGTATGGCCGCGACGCGCGTGACCGTGGATGCGGGCGCGGTGCTGGCGGGGTCCGGGACGATCGCCGCGGACGTGACGGTCGGCGGGACGTTGGGGTACGGCCCGCTCCGCATCTCCGGCTCGCTTGACTTCCGGGCGGGTTCGATCTGGGATGTGCGCGTGGTCTCGCAGGAGGCGGCGGACCTCCTGGCGGTCGACGGGGTCGCGGGGGGAACGGTCACCCTGCAGATTGCGGCGCCGGCGGGCGCGGTGCCGGTGAACCTGCCCATCCTGACCGCTTCGGCCGCCAGCACCTTCGCCGGATTCGCCCCCCAGAACGCGGGGACCTGGAGCATCGGGGAAGCCCCCGCAGGCACGCTGCGGCTGACGATGCCGCAAGGTGACAGCGACGGGGATCACTTGCCGGACGCGTGGGAACTGGAGTATTTTTCGAGCCGCACCGCGGCGACGCCGGACGGGGACGCGGACGGCGACCACGCGTCAAACCTGGCGGAATATGCGGCGGGGACGCTGCCCGGGGACGGGGATTCGGTCCTGCGGATGACTTCGTTGACGCGGGCGGGGTCGGGGTGGGACTTGACGTGGCCCGGGGTGGCGGGCAGGGTGTACCGGGTGGCCTTCACCCTGGCGCCGGCAGTCCCGGAAACCGTTCTTGGCGACGACATCGCCGGGACGCCCCCGGTCAATTTTTTCCATGTCGAACCACCAACCAACCAGCCGGCCTGGCTGAAAGTGGAAGTCATCCCATGAAGCGTCTATCCGCCCTCCTCCTGCCCGTTCTGCTCGCCGCGGCCGCGGGGGCCCGCGCCGGGGATGTGCGCGCGGTGCTGGACAGTCTCGACGGCGCCAGCGCCTTCGTGGTCGCCGACAGCGCGACCAACACCCTCATGCGGATCGGATCCGGGGGGACGGTGGTCTCCGGCGGCACATCGAATGCCGTCAGCGCGGTGTTCGCGTCGATCGGAGGGGGGCACGACAACGGGGTGTACGCGATCTACGGGCGGATCGGCGGGGGCGCCTACAACCTGGTGACCGGCTACGGCGGCGTGGTCGCGGGGGGAGGCGGTTACAACGGTCTCACCAGCACCAACGCCGGCAACACGGTGTTCGCCGATTTTGGCGCGGGGGGGGGAGGCGTCGGCAACCTGGTCTCCAGCAACGCCTATTACGGCGTGGCGGGCGGAGGATACTACAACACGGCGGGGGGGACGGGGGCGGTGGTCTCCGGGGGGGCGGTCAACTCCGCCACGGGCAGCTACGCGATCGTGCCGGGCGGCCTCGACTGCCACGCCCTCTCGGATTATTCGTTCGCGGCCGGGCGGGGCTCCATCGCGACGAACCTCGGCGCGTTCGTCTGGGCCGACGCCACGCCCGCCTATTTCCGGAGCGTGCGCAACAACGAGTTCCGCGTCCGCGCCTCGGGCGGGGTGTTCTTCTACTCGGATGTCAACGCCACGGTGGGCGTGCGCCTGGCGCCCGGGGGCAACGGGTGGAGCGCGGTGAGCGACCGCAACCTGAAGGAGAACTTCACTCCGGTGGACGGGGACGACCTGCTGGAGAAGCTCGCGGCGATGCCGGTGGAGAGCTGGAACATGCGGACGCAGTCGCCCGACATCCGTCACCTCGGCCCGACGGCGCAGGATTTCAAGGCTGCGTTCGGACTCGGCGAGTCGGACGACCACATCTCGTACAGCGACGCCGACGGGGTCTCCCTGGCGGCCATCCAGGCGCTTTACAAGCGTCTGGAAACCACCGAGGCCCGCCTGCAGCAGGCGCTCGATGAAATCGAACGGCTCAAAACGCAATCCCCTCCACCCACCGCCCCCGCGACCCCATGAACACCTCCCTGCTCCTCAAGACCGCCTGCCTCGCCGGCGCCCTGGCCGCACTGGCCGCCGGCAACAACAATCCGGCGCCCGCGGCCGCCGCCGCGGCGAAGACCCCCGTCCTGCGCGAGGACCAGCGGCTCTGGAACGCCTCGTACGAGGCCGAACAGCAGGGCCAGTACGACCAGGCGCTCAAGCCGATGAAGACGATCCGCGAATCGCACGGCGACTTCTATCTGGCCAACCTGCGCACCGGCTGGCTGCTCTACCTGAAGAAGGACTACGCCGGCGCGCTCGCCTTCTACCAGAAGGCCTCGCTGCTGGCCCCGGGCGCGCTGAGCCCCCTGATCGGCCAGATGAACTGCCACGACGCGCTGGGCGACGGCGAAGGGTCGCTGCGGGCCGGCATGGCGGTGCTGGTGCTCGACCCCATGAACGCGCCGGTCAACCGCCGCCTCGCCGACCTGCACTACGCCCGCAAGGATTACGCGCGCGCCGCGTCGTATTACCTGAAGCTCTCCACCCTGTTCCCCGAGGATCTGGACATCGCGAACGCGCTGGCCTGGAGCTATCTCAATTCGAGCCGCCCGGCCGAGGCGAAGGCCATCTTCGAGGCGATCCTCGTGGTCTCGCCCGCCCACGCCGCCTCGCTCCAGGGACTCGCATCCTGCGACACGCCCCCGGCGACGGATCCGCCCCCGCCCCCCGGCCCGGACGCCCCGGCCGGCCCCACCCCTCAGAAAGGACGCCCCGATGGACACCCGTGACAAGCTGCGCGATCTGCTGCTCAACGACTCCGGGTTCGCCTTCGACCCCTCCACCGGCTTCACCTATCACATCAGCTCCACCGGGATGGAAGTCCTGCGCTGGATCAAGGAAGGCCTGGCCGAGGCGGACATCCTCGCGCGCCTCATCGACGACTACCTCGTCGAACCCGCGCGCGCCGAGCACGACCTCCATCTGTTCATGTCTTCCATGAGCCAGTACGGACTGATCACGGCATGAACCGCCTCTTCCCCGTCGACACCGCCCTGGACCTCACCGTCGCGGTCACCGGCCTGCACTCCGGCGAAAGCCCGCAACCCGGCTACGGGGTGATGCGCAGCCTGCGCAGGGTCTATCCCAACCTGACCATGGTGGGACTGGCCTACGACGTCCTGGAAAGCGGCATCTACGCGGACGACGCGCCCGATGCCGTGTACACCATCCCCTACCCCTCGACCGGCACGCGGGCGTTTATTTAACGCCTGGATTACGTGCTTTCCCGCCCTCCGGTGAAGGCGCTCATCCCCACCCTCGACGCGGAGATCCAGCCCTGGATCGGGCTCGAGTCGGAGCTGGCGGACCGGGGCATCGGCGTGCTCCTGCCCGCGGCCGCGATGTTCAAGGCGCGCAGCAAGTCGCTGCTGCCACACATGTGCTCGGAGTGCGGGGTGAAGACGCCCGCGACGTACACCGAGTTCGACCTGGCGGGTGCGCGCAAGGCCGCGGCGGCAGCCGGGTATCCGGTGATGATCAAGGGCCACTATTACGACGCCTACAAAGTCTGGAACGCCGGGCAACTGGAGCAGAAGTTCGCCGAGATCCTGGCCCACTGGGGCGCGCCGGTGCTGGTCCAGCAGTGCGTGCAGGGCAGCGAGTTCAACGTGATCGGGGTCGGCGACGGGGAGGGCGGCCTGGCCGCGTCCTGCTCGGTGCGCAAGACCATCGTGTCCAGCAAGGGCAAGGGCTACGGCGCCATCGTGGTGCGCGATCCCGTGCTCGACCGGACCTGCGCGAAGATCATCCGGCACCTCCAGTGGCGCGGCCCCTTCGAGCTGGAGTTCATGAAGAACGACCTGGAGCCCGACTACCACCTGCTGGAGATCAACCCGCGTTTCCCCGCCTGGGTGGACTTCCCCTCCTCCTTCGGCTGGAACCTGCCCGCGCTGGTGCTGGAGGCGATCCTCGGGCGCGGCATGCGCACCCTTCCGCCCGCCCCCGCCGGCAAGTTCTTCATCCGCCACTGCACCGACCTCACCGGCGACGTGGCCGACATGGGCCGCCTCTCCAGCACGGGCGAGCTGATCCTGAACAAGCCCGTCGAAGCCTGATCCACCCCTTTCCCGAGCCCCCCATGAAAAAGACCTACGTCAGCCCCACCATCGAGCGCAACGTCATCGGCCTGATGAACAAGCACGGCCACGGCGCCACCAGCCCCGTCTGCGACCGCATCGACGGCGTGCGCACCGCCGACCTGCTGAAGGAGCACGGCTCGCCCCTCTTTGTGTACTCCGAGACGGCGCTGCGGGAGAAGTACCGCGCCGCCCACCGCGCCTTCAGCAAACGCTATGCGAGCGTGCAGTTCGCGTGGTCGTACAAGACCAACTACCTGCGGGCCATCTGCCAGGTCTTCCATCAAGAGGGGTCGATCGCCGAGGTGGTGTCCGACTTCGAATACGACAAGGCGCGCAACCTGGGCGTGCCCGGCAGCCAGATCGTCTACAACGGCCCCTACAAGACCCGCGAAAGCCTCGTCCGCGCCGTGGCCGAGGGGGCGAAGATCCAGATCGACAATCTGGACGAGCTGCTGCTGGTCGAGGACATCGCGCGCGGCGCGGGCCGCAAGGTGGACGTGGCCATCCGCGTGTTCGCCGACTGCGGCATCCAGCCGGTGTGGAGCAAGTTCGGCTTCCAGTTCGAGACGTTCGACGCCTACCGGGCGATCAAGCGCATCCATTCCGGCGGCAAGCTCAACCTCGCCGGCCTGCACATGCACGTCGGCACCTTCATCCTCGAACCCAACGCCTACCGCGTCGCCGCCGCCAAGCTGATGTTCCTGGCCGAGGTCGCCCGCAAGGAGTTCGGCTTCGAGGTCGAGTACCTGAACCTCGGCGGCGGCTTCGCGTCCTGCAACACCCTGCACCACCAGTACCTGCCCGGCGAGCAGACGACGCCCACCTTCGACCAGTACGCCGAGGCCATCGTGGACGGCATCCACAGCGAGCTGCCGTCCGGCCGCATCCCGCCGAAACTGCTGCTGGAGACGGGGCGCGCGCTGGTGGACGAGGCCGGATACCTGATCACCACCGTGCGCGCCATGAAGCGCACCGCGGCCGGGCAGCCGGCCATCGTGGTCGACGCCGGCGTGAACCTGCTCTACACGGCCAACTGGTACAAGTTCAACATCCGCCCCGCCCAGCCCAACCCCGGGCCGCCGGTGCAGACCATGATCTACGGCTGCCTGTGCATGAACATCGACGTCCTGCGCGAACAGGCCGCCCTGCCGGCGCTGGGCGTCGACGACGCGATCGTCTTCCATCCCGTCGGCGCCTACAACCAGACGCAGTCGATGCAGTTCATCACCTACCGGCCGCGCTCGGTCATGATCTGCTCCAACGGCACCGTGGAGGTCATCCGCGAGCGCGAGGATCTGCGCTACGTCGAGGAGATGGAGCGCCTGCCGGGGCACCTGCAACCCCGGGCGGCCGCCGGCGCCGAAAATGCCGGGATTGCGCGAACCGAACCCCGCCGCTAATTCCCGCGCATGCCGGTGCTCGATTCCATCCTCAACACCTATGCGGTCATCTTCTTCACCCGCAACCGGTGGCTCGGCGCGGTGCTGCTGGGATGCACCCTCCTCTCCCCCCGCCTGGGCGCGTTCGGCCTGGCGGGCGTGGTCGTGGCGCTGCTGACCGCCCGCGCGGTCGGCTACGCGCGCGCCGCCGTCGAGGACGGCAGCCTCCTGTTCAACTCGCTGCTGGTGTCGCTGGCGCTGGGCTACCTGAGCCTGCAACACACGCTGCCCTGGAGCACGCTCGCGCTGCTGCTGGTGTTCTTCAGCATGATCACCGTGTTCTGCACCGCCGCGCTGAACCGCTGGGTCTTGACCCAGTCCGGCCTGCCCGCCTTGAGCCTGCCGTTCGTGGCGGTCTGCTTCGGGATGTACTTCGTCTTTTACGCGATCCAGCGCACCCCGCTCGCGGCGGTGCACGCGGAATGCCTGATCCTCGAACCCGCCGGGCTGCCGGACGCGGTCACGGGTTTCCTGCAATCGTTCAGCGCGATCTTCTTCCTGCCCCACGCCGGCGTCGGACTGCTCATCCTGATCGCCGTCCTCTTCCATTCGCGGCTGGCCCTCGTGTTCGCGGCGCTGGCCTACGCAGCCGGGCGGGGCATGCTGGTGGCCCTGGGGATCGACGCCTCCCCGGCCGCGACGGTGTGGATGGGCTTCAACGCCGTCTTCTGCGGCCTCGCGCTCGGCGGGTTCTTCTACGTGCCCGGCCGGGCCGGCCTGGCGCTCGCGGTGCTGGCCGGCTGCGGCTGCGCCATCACCGGCCTCGCTGCGAAGATCTTCCTGCTCAACTTCAACATCCCGCCGCTGGCCCTGCCCTTCAACCTGGTCACGCTCGGGCTCGTGTTCGCCCTGCGCCAGCGCGCGACCTTCCGCGGCCTGCTGGAACCCACCGTGCAGGCGGGGTCGCCCGAGGACCTGTTCCGGAAATCGGTGACGGAGCGCCGGCGTTTCCCCGACCTCCTCCTGCCGGCCCTGCTCCCGCCCTTCCACGGCGTCCGCACGGTGACGCAGTCGTTCGACGGCCCGATCACCCACCGGGACGGCTGGCGGCATGCGCTCGATTTCGAGATCCGCGACGACCAGGACCGCCCCGCCCCGCGCGAAAACGCCCCGCTGGCGGATTACTACACCATGGGTTTCCCCGTCCTGGCCCCGGGCGCGGGCGTGGTGACCAAGGTGGTCGACCACATCCCCGACAACCGGCCGGGCGAGACCAACCTCGACGAGAACTGGGGCAACCTGGTGATCCTCCTGCTGGACAGCGGGGTGTATGTGAAGCTCGGGCACCTGCGCCAGAAATCGGTCGCGGTGCGCGAGGGCGACCGCGTCGCGCCCGGCGCGCTGCTCGGCCAGTGCGGCAATTCCGGACGATCCCCCATCCCCCACCTGCACATGCAGATGCAGGCCTCGCCGCTCATCGGGTCGACCACCGTGCCCTTCCGGCTGGTCAATTACATCGAAACGACCGGCGACCGCCGCGTCTTCCACGCCGGCGGGGTTCCCGCCACGGGCAGCCGGGTGGAACCGCTGCAACCCGATCCCCGCCTGACCGCCTCGATGGAATCCATGGCCGCCCACACCGCGACGTACCGCATTCACTCCCCGACGGGCGACCGCACGGAGACGCTGGAGTGCGGGATCGACTCCACCGGACGCTACGCCTACCTCTCCCGCGAAACCGGCGCCTGCCTGGTGGCGCGCGTGATCCAGAAGGTCTGGTACGCGCTGGATTACCAGGGCGGCACGGAGAGCCTGCTGTTCTGGATGTGGGCCGCGTTGCCGCGCATCCCCTTGACCCGCGATGCCCGCCTGACCTGGGAGGACCAGATCGATGTGCGCCCGCTCCTGCGCCGCCCCTTCGGATGGGCCGCGGACCTCTGCATGCCGTTTCTCGGCCTGCCCATGATCGGTCTGCAATGCCGGCTGGCGCGGCCGCAGCCGGACCGCCCGGCGCCGGCGGACGAACTCGAGATCGAGACCACGCCGACCCTTCCCTTCGCGCCGCTGCTGCGCGTCCGGCCCACGCGGATCACGGCGTGCCTGGGGCGCGGCGCCTCCCTGGAACGCATCCGCGTGGAGACCGAGGCCGGCGACATCGAGATCACGCGGCAAGATCCATGAGGCGGGCGGTCCTTATTCTTCCACTGGCCGCGCTGCTGGCGGCCGGCGCGCCGGCCCCGGGCGACCCGCCGCGCGAACGCATCCTGCTCGGCCTGTCCCTGCTGGAGACCTCCCCGGAAAAGCCCGGCGTGCTGGTGGACATCGCCCGGGCCTATATCGAGGACGGCAATCCCGTCGTGGCCGTGCATTACCTGACGCGGGCGCTCGCCGCGGATCCCGCGAACCCCGACGCCCCCGCCCTGCTGGACGTCTGCCGGACACGGATCCTCCAGGACGAGCTGCGCCTCCCCGCGAATCACCTGGTCGCCGACCCGGAGGAGCCCGGGTTCTGGCGGCGGATCGCGCCTTCCGGGTGGCAGCGCCATGGCTCGCCCTTCTGGGTGGCCTCGGGCTGGGTCTCCAAGCTGTACTACCACGGGTCCACCGCGCGCGAATCGGCGGACATCGGCGAAACCTCGCTGCGTGCCGGTAAAATCGGCGCCGGTCACATGTCGCTCGGCGCGGTGCGGACCGGCGTCCGGATGATCGGGACGCCCGACGAGACCCAGTGGGAGGGCAAGGTCAAGGCCGGCTTCTTCGCGACCGACCGCGTGCTGGCGCACGCCGGCTTCACCTGGGTGGATTCCTCCACCACCGATCCGGGGGCCACGTGGGTGGCCGGGGCGGGCGCGGAAATGGTGGGTCTCCTTTCCAGCAAGCCCGCCGCCTTCGGCTTTTTCCAGCACCGCCCCGACGGCGAGGACCGCCAGGTGAACCTCGCGCTGGAACAGGGCAGCCCGGCCGCCTGGCTGAAACTCTCGGTCTCCACGCAGGCCTCCGACAACGAGGACACCTCCGGCACCGACTGGTCCGCCTTCCCGCGCGCGGAGGTCGGCGCGCGCGTCTCCCCCGCCGGCAGCATCGCCCTCGCCGCGGGCGCGGGACGCATGACCCACGAAGTGCGCGGCTTTCACGATGTACTCTACAACCAGGACGACGCGCACGTGAACACCGCGTCCATCCGCCTGTCGCGCACCTTCACGGGCGGCGTGCTCGAATGGACCTCCGGCGTGGACGGCTATGAAGGCGTCGATGGCGGCAATTACCAGGCCGTCTCGCACGTGCTGGCCCTGCACATCAATTCCGAGTCCCACCAGACGCCCGCCGGCCCCTCCGGCGACTGGACCCTCTCCGCGGGCGCGCGGTCCCGCGGCTTGAAACTGGACTGGCGGGGCGCCGCGCCCGAACCGCTCATCGGCAGCGCCGTGCCCCCCATCCGGATCGGCAGCATGAGCGCCTATCGCGCGGGTGACGGCCGGGTCCTGTACGAGGACGGCGTGATCCTCCCGGACACCTTGAACCCGGGGGTGCGCGACGGGCGGGCGTTCTTCGGCGTGACCGACCCCGGCCAGGTCCGTCCCGCGGGCGAGTACTACCAGACCGCGGATTTCAGCTCCCGCGAACTGCGCTACTCGCTCCGCGACGACCTGACGGGATGGTCGGACCGCTGGAGCGACGATTCCCCCGGCGGCGCCCTGGAAATCGGGACGCCGTCGCTGCTCGCCGGCGGGTTCACCCTGTCCGCCGGGCTGAACTACGCCATCCAGCAGTCCGGACGCCGGAGCAGGTCCACCGCGACCCAGGACGTGATCGAGCAGGAAACCCGCAACACCTTCCATTATCCCGTCTCCGCCACCTATTGGGTGATCCATGACGTGGACGCCTTCAACGGCTATTGGAAGCCCTACGTCCCCCCGCCCGCGTTTTCCTCCGGCACGTCGGTCCACCGGCGGGTCTACGCCAGCTACGACGCCAGCATCCGCCGCCAACTCGATGTCACGCTGCACGACCTGGGTCTGCGCCTGGAGATCGGACGCGCCGCCGGCCCGGTGCGGTTTCGCGCGGGCGCGGGACCCGTGCTCGAGGTCGCCGAGGGAAATTTCCAGGACGAGACCACCTGGGTGGAGCGCGGCAGGACGGAGGTGCTGCAATCCTCGTCCCGGCGCGATCACGACCGCGACCTCCAGACCGCCTGGAACGCCGGGGCGGCCATCCGGTGGACGGTGTCCGGGACGTGCCCGTGGTTCCTCGAACTCTCGGCGGACTACACCCGCGACGCAGGCGTGCTGCTGCGGTCGTCGAGCGCCTCGGTCCGGCTGGACCGGGACGAATGGGGCGGCACGTTCTCGGTCGGCATCAAGCTGTAGCCGGAGACCTCCCGGAGCCCCGGAGCTTGCGGCTGCGGCGAATACTCGAAGCAGTGAAAGTCGGAGTGGTGGTCTTCCTCTCCCTCAGGTCAGGCATTGACCCCGGGGACCGTACGCCGTATTAATTTAGCATGGGCAACGAATCACACGGTGAAAAGCGGGTGCCAATCCTTGCTCCGGCCGGCCGGCGCGGTGCCGCCGGGTTTTCCCTGGTGGAACTGCTGGCGGTGGTGGCGATCATTCTGATCCTGCTGACGTTGCTGCTTCCCCTCCTCCAAAATGTCCAGCGGCAGGCCCGCCTGGCCAAGTGCCAGGCCAATCTGCGCCAACTCTACGCGGGCATGCTTTTTGATTTGCAGAGCCGGGACATCTCGCGCTTCCCGTCCTACCAGAACGGCCGGCTCTGGATGGACGACGTGGCGGCGGGGCTCCGCGACGAAAAGAAGATGGAGGCCATCCGCTTCTGCCCCGAGGCGACCACCCCCAGCGCCGGATTCGCCGCCGACAGCAAACACGCCTGGACCTGGAACTCCACCTCCCTCAACCGGGGCAGCTACGGCCTCAACGGCTGGATGTACCATCCCTACGGGGGCGGGGCCGGATCCAACGGCGGAGCGGGATACTATTTTGGAAACGCCAACTGGCCGGGCGGCTTCTGGGAAACCGTCTCGGAAGCCGGGGCCAGGGCCCCCATGTTCGCGGATTGCAGTTGGGTGGATGGCTGGCCCTTTGACGACGACATCGTGCCGCCCGACCCCAACGTCGGCATCGCCAGCGCCGAGCGCCCCACCTACATGGCCCGGTTCTGCATCTCCCGCCATGGCTCCCGGGGCAGTCCCGGGATCAACCTGGTCTTCTGCGACGGCCACGTTTCCTTCGTATCCCTGGACATGCTCTGGAGCCTGAAGTGGAACAAAACCTTCAAAACCCAGGGCCGCAAGGTCCCCTTCCCCTGAAAGAACCGTCATGAAGATGTCCGCCCCGTTGTCCGCCCTCGCCGTATTGCTGGCCCTGGCTCCGGCCGGCTGCAAGCGGGGTTCCCCCATCCGGGCAGGCCTGCAGGTCGACCTGACCTCCGCGGCGGAAACCCTGGGCAAGCGGATCTCGCGGGAGATTCCCTCCGGCCCGGTGCTGTTCATGAACGCGGAACTTTCCGAACCGCTCGCCGGCGCCATGCGGGAGGGACTCGAACGCGGTCTGGGCGGGAAGCGCCAACTGGTCGTGCTGGGAATGGCGGACCTGCCCCCCAATTTCCCCATGATGACCGGGGCGGCCGCGCTGGACGAAATCCTCCGGACTCATCCGGGCATGGCCGCCGTGGTCACCGCCATCGGCATCTCCGACGGCGGCGCCGCCAGCGTGCCGGAAACCATTCCCCCGCTCTATATCCTCAACTGGCAGAACCCCGCCTTGTATCAAAAAATCCTGAAGCATCCCCGCTGCCGCGGCGGCATGTTCTACAGCCCCGGAACGCCGGCCACCACGTTTGTCGAAGTCAACGGCGGGACGTGACGCCCCCGGGAATGAGCCCCGCGCCGCGAACGTAGGACCGGCCTTTGGCCGGTCCGTCGACGCCAACCTTCGGTTGGCCTTCGTCCAAGCCAACCAAAGGTTGGCGTTGCCGCTCAAGCCAGAGGCTTAAGCTACGGTCGCCCGCCGGTTTTCAATTGCCCGGCCCTATCAGCTCGAGGTAGCTAACTCTCTATTAATGGCGGTGACGACCATCGAACACCCAACCATGCTGTACCATTCCGCATTACAATCCGACCAACCCGCCATGATGAGACAGGCGTGGCACGCATAGTTCTTCAAAGATCAGCGCATCTGGGCGCATGTCGCCGCGGTGATCCTCCTTGCGGGCGCCGCCGCCTACGACCTCCGCGACAGCAGCATTGGAACCGTCTCCATCGTTGGCCTCACCGTTTGGTCCTGTTCATCCTCATCCTGCTCTCATGCTACCGGCTTGGCGTACGCCGGGCGATCTCCAAGCTCGACGCGATCGTTGATGGCAGGGCTGTTTTATATTCGAGCGGATTCAACCATTGATGCGACGAGTTCATGGATCGTCTCACGCTGCCTGGTCCGCCGTCGCCCGAGTTGCGAAGATACCATGATTTGATTCTACTCCGGATTCAGAGGGAGCAGCATACTCCGTCATACCCGCCACGCAGATCCCGGCGGAGGCGCTGTCTTTTCCTGATAGAGCGATGCCGCGCAGCCGGCACCCGGCTTGTTGACTTGCTTGATGTTCCGCCGCAGCGCAGCCGCACGCGGCCGGGATCACAGGCCGAGGCGGGGGGAGCAGGTGTCCGTGGCGAGACCGTAGGAGGCCTCGCCGAGGTGCTTGCGGCTCCGGTCAAAGCCGGATCGCCACTGCTCGGTGGCCAAGATTCACTGGGCTCTTGCCGGTGGAAAGGCTGCGGCTGCGGTGAATAGAATCAAGCTTGAACCATCCAAATTGAAAGATGAAACAGATGAAGACGAAGAAAATTGCCTGCCCATGTTGTGGTGTTGACTTGGAGTGTCCTTTGCAAGGAGGGCCGAAGACCGTATGCGATTTGCAAAATGCGTGTAGAAGATCCCGATGGCATTGAGGCGCCAACCATCCAAGCATACCCCCTTGAACCAAGACCCCGTGGGCGGCCAGCTCCTGCCGTCATCCGCAGATTCAAGGGAAGCCTGGTCGCAAGCGATCTTCATCGGTGTTGAAGGTGTTATATGTCTTCTGGCTCCTGCTCTGCATGGTCGGAAATGCACTTACCTCGTTTACGCTCGGGTTCAGCATCATGTACCACCGTCTCCCTTTCTATCACCCCAATGGTCTTGTCGCAGGTCTGTTGCTGATCTCCATCCCCTGCATTTTTGGGATTTTTCTGCGCAGGAAGTGGGGGGTGTACGGATTCTGTGCCGGCAACTGCTTTCCGCCCTGCTTCTTTCCCAAAGCAAATACGAAGAGGTCGCCGTGGTTGGTTTTCTGCTCGCGTTTGGCGTGATCGTCTTCATCATTCTGCTACAGGCGGGAGAAAATCCC
Source organism: Kiritimatiellia bacterium (assembly GCA_046346795.1). Taxonomy (GTDB): domain Bacteria; phylum Verrucomicrobiota; class Kiritimatiellia; order SS1-B-03-39; family UBA6053; genus JAXMHJ01. The sequence continues at coordinate 121,112 of JAXMHJ010000004.1, read as the reverse complement.
CCAGCCGGTCACACCTTCAGCAAAGTCAAGCCCGTAGGATCCTCGCCTTCCTGAGCCAGTTGCGCGGCTTGCTGGCATAGCCCGCATACAGGTGCGGTGGCAAGCGAGCACGACACCGCTTTGGTTGCGCAGGACAACGAGCTCAGCGAGACGGCGTCCGCTACGCGACCGCTGGTGTCAAAGAGGACGGGTGGGGCCGCGCTGCGCCTCCCCTTGGCGAAAAGCGGTGTCGTGCTTCGCTTGCCACCGCGCCAGAAGGCCGCCCCGGTTTGGCCGCAGCCGCAACCCCCGCGGCCCGTCATCAAAGGCCGAGGCGCGGGGAGCGGGTTCCGAGATAACCAAAGCCGTGGAGCACTCGACCGTTGCGCCGGGGGCGGACTGCAGCACGGCGTCGCCCTTGGCGGCGGAGCCGGAGGCGAGTTTGATGCGGCCGGTCAGGGTGCGGGAGTTCGGAGACTCCTCGTTGACGCGGACGATCTCCTCGTCGCCGGTTGAGGTCGTGAGGAGGACGGTGCCGGTCTCGATCTTCGCGGCGTCGAAGTTGAGCAGGGCCTGGGCGCGCAACGATCTCTTCGCCCTCGCGCGCAAGTAGAGGCGGCTCCCGCCAGCGAGGTAGAGCAGGCTGAGGTTGTAAGGCGTGTTGAACTGGATCCAGCCCTCGGTCCAGCCGTAGTCGCGCTTCTCCAGGATGGTACGGGTAGTGACCGTCCTTGGGGCTGCCGTCGATCACGAAGCGGGCCTCGGCCAGCCGGCCGATGCCGCCGGGCAGGAACTTGTACCAGCCGAACTCGACGCCCTCGATCTCGCGCGGGGCGTCGTAGGAGAAATGCCGGCCGGTCGGATTGCGGCCGAACATGTTGTCGAAGTGCGAATAGACCAGCTCCCACAGGCGGGCCTTGACCGCGGGGTCGTCGAGCACCGCCGCGGCGGCGATCAGCGAGGCGGGCAGGCCGACGACGTTGCCGAGTTCGTTCCACATGGTCGGCTTCTCGCCCATGGGGGTCACTTGCCGGCGTCGAGCACGGAAATCCCACAGGTTGTCAGGCGGCGGATCACCACCTTCGCCCAGTCGGCGATCTTCTGCTTGAGGCCGGCGGCAGGGGCGGGCGGGGATCTCCCGTTGCAGATGCGCGAGGCCGGTCAGGGTCAGGGATTCGCTCATGCGCTGGCCCTTGGTGGTCGATGGGGTCGTTCCAGTCGAGGTTGGCGATCAGCCGCGCGGCCTGCCTGCTCGCGGCCTCGAAGTAGGCCTCGGCGTCGGGGCGCTCTCGCGCTTCGCCACCTCGTACATGAGCAGGTTGGGCTCGACCGAAAGCCGGGCGGATACGCCCTTGGTGCCGCCGATGCGGGTCTTGAGGGCGAGCAGGTTGCTCGGGGCTTTCGTCGTAGGGATAGTTGCGCGACTTTCCGGGGGCGGCCAGGTGGCAGAGGCGTAGTCGCGCACCGCCTCGTAGTTCACCGGCGGGGCAGGTGCTTTTCCAGCGGGCCAGGCGTAGAGGAAATAGGCGAGCTGGGACTTGAGGAATACGTGATCGAGCTTTTGCGACACGATGACATCCGCGCGCCCCAGTGGATGAGCTTGACGAGGTCGGGCGCGGTTTCCGGACAGGGTTCCAGCGCGCCCCACAAACCGGAGCGGAGGGCTTTTCATAGCGGATCTGCCGGGGCATGCGCTCGTAGGCGGAGGGATTGGAGAGCATTGCGGGACGGTGTGCAGCTCCGCAGGTGATGGTCGTCGCGCCAGCCGAAGGAGCCGGTGCAGACGGCGCGGTCGTTGCCGACGTGGTGGCGGCTGTCGATCATGAAGTCGACGGCGTTCGATACGTCACGCGCTCCAGCCACCACATGCCGATGCGGAAGGGCACGGACACCAGGCCGCCGGCCTCGACCACGAATTCGCGGGTGTCGTCGGGCGGATCGAAGGAGGAGAAGTCGCCCTTGTGGTCGCGGATGACCCTGCGCGACCGCCGCCCCCGCCCTGCGCGGGCCGTACGACGAAGGGCGTGCCGTCGGGCAGGGTCGGCGCGGTGAAGCGCTTCGGCGCGCCGAGATTGAAGCCGCTCTGGTTGAGGTAGATTTTCGGGATGTCGACGTCGGCCACGGAGGCTGCGGCGCGCCGGAAATTTTCGGCAAATCCTTCGCCGACGCCAGCCAGACGACCACTTCCTTGACGCGGGCGACGTTCCACAGTGGCTGGAGGTGATTTCCAGCCGCAGCTTGTCGGTGGTGACCTCGACCGTGGCGTCGAAGGGCACGGCGAAGGCGACGGAGGTGTTGTTGGCGACGGTGGCGGAGGGGATTTCCACCCACTTGCCTCGCGCTGGAACAGCAGGCGGAAGGCGCCGACCGGGTCTTCGACGCCGTAGCCCGAGGAAATGCAGGTGCGCAGCCGCGAGCGTGTGTCGGCCGCCGAGGTCGATCTCCAGCCAGGCCGGTTTGTCCGAGGTCTCGCTGACCAGCGGGAGGCGTCCTCGCTGATGGTCCCGTCGATCGCCTTGGAGGCCGGGTACTTCGCCATCTGCGAACTGGCGGTGGCCCGGACGGGTTTCAGCGGCGGCACGCTGGCGGCGAGACCCGGCAGCGCCGCGCAGACGGTGAGGACGAGGATTGGAGGCGGGAAAGGCATGGGACCCTTTCGCGGACGATGGTGGAAAACACTCTAGGTCATGCACGACAGCCGCGGGAAGGCAAGTATTCGTAAATTTCGGTGGTTTTGCGTCGCGAATACACGGGCCGGTCTCGATGGGTCTCACGCAAGGCGGTTGCGGGGGCAAGCGAGGCGGCCGACACCGCACGCTGATCTCACGCAAAGACCCCAAGACCCAAAGATCGTTATCATAAAACTTGGGGTCTTTGGGTCTTGGCGTGGGGACGTCCTCCCGCGGAAAAGGTCTGCCAGAGAGTTGCGGCTGCGGTCAAAATCGGAACAGGCGGGGCCGTGCTTCGCTTGTCCCTGCCGAAAAGCGGTGTCGCGCTTCGCTTGCCACCACGCTCAGAGGAAGACTACCCGCTGTCGGATTGCGCCACAGGCGGAGGAAAACCGGAGGCGCCCGCCAGCGATTCAATCCCCGTGAAAAAAGGGGTTTGTCATCCCGAAGCGCACGCAGGGGATCGCACAACCAAAGGCGGGCTTCTCCGGGCGGACGTAGCTCGATGGCACTCAGGCCGCGTCTGTACCATAAAAACTCGCTGACGCGAGTAGATCCCTCACCTTCGTTCAGGATGACAGGTTGCCGGGCGAAAGGTGAGGAAGGTTGGCCCCGCGTTGCGGGGATGTCAGTGAATCGCCGACGCCGATACGGATCGCGGCGGCCGGATTGGACTTGCGCGGCACCTGCCGCGGGATTACCTTTCCGGCAACAAAGGGCGATGGCGAAGCACCACACAACCGGGTCGTTCAGCTTTACCAAAGGCGACGGTCCGTTCAATATGTTGAAGCCGACGGTCGTTCAATTAACCTGTTGGCCAAGAGGATGAGATGGGGAAGATCATCGCAATAACTGTAATCGTGTTACTCTTGGCTCCGTTGCATTGTCTTGATCGTTTCAACCGCAAGGAAGCTCACATCATCAAACGTGCTGCTTCTGCAACGGACGCCCAACTGGGCGATGTGTATCAGCGCCATCGAGAGCAAGAACGGCGAACCGCCAACGTGCGCCGTCCTAGGGAGGACGAATCGCACTGCTCCGTCGGCGTCCGCAGTCATTCCCATACCGGAATACGTTCGGCCTTGGGCTGGAAAGAGCATAGTCGTTACCAACACCGATAAGGTTGCCCTGTCTCTGTCCGACGCGCCGGCAACCGGAAGCGACGATCGCGGGGAAGATGCTTTTCGCCTTCTCCAGATTCCTCGGCAGCAGACGAAGACCGGCAAGAGCAGGAATCAATTCTCACCGAAGCGCTACATCGCAGCCAACGCAGAACTCATGGCCGCGTTGACGGATGTTTGCCCTCGATATCCCGGAGAACTCCTTGCCTACCTACTTTCGGCGGGGATGGATTCCTTCGAGTTCGACCCGATCAATCAGGCAGGGGCAGGCGTGGTCATCCGTGGAACAGGATGCCGGACTGTAGTGCAGTCACTGTAAGAAACGAATGGGCCTGGTGCTTCAACTTCCGGGTACACTTCTGCCAGGCAAGACAAACATGCGGGCCACCTTCTACCTGTTTGGATGTCCGACACACACGGAGCAGACAACGACGGTAGTTCAATATGATTAGGATGGCCAACCAACAAATCCATCCTATCGCCGGGGAAGCCCGGCTCCAGGATGATTTGTGGCGATGCAACGCTCGAAGCCCCCTGAGCTGCATCGCATTATGCCCGACCTTCCGGTCGCCGGAAGGTGTTTTCAGAAGAGTTCCGGTGACCGGAAACGAGAGTGCCGGGACGCGCGTGTGCCGCAGCCACCAAGCTCCATGGCCGGACACTCCTCCTTCTTCGCGCCTTCGCGACTTCGCGTGGTCCGATGGGCCCGCCATCAAAATTGACGGGGCTGCGGGCGTCGCAAGCAACGGCCCTACTCCAGATCCAACCGCACGACGGATGCAATGGCATCCGGGGGCGTAGGGAAGGGTGATGGAACGCGGGGCCCGTCCTGTTTCATGGCAAGGGCATGGCGGGCGGGATCGGCGAGCAGCGAGGCCTTGACCGCGCGGCCCTTCACACCGTCGAGAACGAGACCGGTGGCCGGGCCACTGGAAGACGGTGAGGTAGAGGCGGCCGGGCTTGGTGTGCAGCGCCAGGAAGTCGAGCGACCCACACGGGTTTGCCGGTCTTGGGATCCTTTTCGGTTGGATGCTCGGCGCCGAGTTCGGCGCCAAACGGGGTGGGGCCTGGCCGTAGACCGCCTCTCCGTTGACCTTCAACCACCGGTACGCCGCGCGGAGGTTCTCCGGGACAGGGTGCGGGAATCACCCCTTCCGCGGTGGGGCCGACGTTGGCGAGCAGGTAGTTGCCACCTTGGGACGATGTCGACCAGGTCGAAGACGATCTTCTCCGCGCTCTTCCAATTGTGGTCGTCCTTCTTGAAGGCCCAGGTGTCGTTCATGGTGTCCGGCGTCTCCCAGTCGCCCGGCAGCACCGTGTCGGGAATGGAATGGTCGCCCTTGGAAACATAGTCGCACATGACCAGCGCCTTGCTGACGCGGCTGTTGATGAGGCAGTCGGGCTGGAGGGATCGGACGAGGTCGGCAGAAGGGCTGGGCCTGCTCGCGCTTCATGCCGCCGGACATGTCGAACCACACCAGGCCCATGGGCCCGTACTGGGTCAGCAGCTCGCGGATCTGCGGCAAGGCCTTGTCGTTCATGTGCCGTGAGAAATCGCGTTCCGACCCCGGCCCGAGGTCGCGGCTGGCGGTGGCATGGGGATCGTGCCAGTCGAGGTTGTGCGAGTAGTAGACGCAGAACGTCAGGCCGCGCCGGCGGCAGGCCTCCGACAGTTCCCGGACGGGATCGCGTTTCCATGGGGTGCGGTTGACGATGTTGTAGGGGTCGGCCTTGGAATCGAACATCGCGAACCCGTCGTGGTGCTTGGCCACGAACACCAGGTATTTCATGCCCGCGTCCTGCGCGAGTTGCGCCCACTCACCGGCGTCGAACTTCACCGGGTTGAATTGATTCGCGAGCTGTTCGTATTCCTCCACAGGCTCGCGCGGGTCATGATTTTCCCTCCCCGTTGCCGGGGACGGGTTTGCCCTTCCATTCCCCGGCGGGGATCGAGTACAGGCCCCAGTGGATGAACATCCCGAACTGCGCCTCGCGCCACCAGGCGATGCGCGCCTCGTGCGCGGGGCTGGCGTCGACCGGGATGACCGGCGGAACGGCGGGTGGCCATGAGGGTCCCCGCGCGGCTCGGCGAGATGGAGAGGACTGCCAGCAGGGCGAAGAGCAGGCGGTGAGTGAGGCTTGGCTTCATGTGGTGGGATGCTCCGGAGGCGGACTATGAGACGTATTTTCTATGATTTAATCACTCTTACTACCAGACTGCTTTTCCAGCCGCGCGGGACCGGCCCGACCGCTGCCGAAGCCGCGATTTTGTAATAGGTAAATGATGCGCCGGCCTGTCCGCCCGGACCGCCGGAAGAGGTTGCGATGGCGATACGGGAAGTGACAGCATGGATTGCCCGGGCGGGCCTTGCGGTGCTCGCCCTCCGGGGGCGTGCAGGCCCGGGCGCCGGAGAAGTCCATCGGGATCCCCGGCGCGCGGATTGACTTTGCAGACACCCTGGACCGGTTGACCTCGGACTGAACGATGTGATTGCCGTGTCCGACCTTTCCGAAGCCGCGCCGGGCCGGCTGCTCCAGCGGCCAGGGATACGCCGGAGCCCTCGCCCGGCGCCAGTTCATCGCCAAGGTGGGCGCAAAGAACTCGATGCGTTTTTCACGGGCGATCCGGCAAGCGCGGCCTTCCTTGTTTGGGTCTTGCAGGACACCTCTGCGCTCGAGAATTGCCTCGAGAAGGCGCGACGCCAGTTCCCCTGGCCCGGCGGGCGAGGACGCCTGGACGATCCCGGTCGCGGCACTGGCGATCTGGCGCGACATCTGGCCGGGCCGACCCGGAAAGCGCCGCCGGGCTGTATCTGCGGCTGGCCATCGCGACAGGGCTCAACCCTCCCGGCACCGGCAATCGGGGCGGGGCCGGGCGGCCAAACCGCCGGAGCCGCTCGCGCGCTTCACCAGCACTACAAGAGGCGCATCGCAACGGGGAGCTGTTCCCGACGGCTAGAACGCTCTCACCGTCTGGGACCCCTCCGGCAGATCGTGTCGTCCAACGCCTCGAACGAGGACCTGGCCTGGGGTCGGGCGCTGGTGAACACCTGGGTGCCGCAGATGAAGGCGGGGCAGAAGGTGGTGGACACGACTTCGCTGGTGTGGCGGCGCAACTCGCCCATCCCTTCGACAACACCTTCAAGAACGTCCTGGCCGGCGGCGGGAAGTGCGGGCCGCGCTCCTCGTGGGCCGTCTTCATCTGCCAGGCGTGGGGCATCCCGGCCATCGGCCTGGCCCAGCCCGCGCACGCCGCGGTCGGCTACCAAGGACGTCGACGGCCGCTGGCAGACCGGGTACGGCCGCGGTTGGGCCGCCTCGCGCACCTCGTTCGGCTCGGGCAACGAATTCATCGAGGGCATGGAGCAGCGCCTGCAGACGGAAAAGTTCATGACCATCGAGCGGCCTGCGCTGGCTGGCCTCGGCGCTGAAGTCGAAGAACGCGGCGACCGGCTGAAGAGGAGATCGCAGCGGCCTATGCGCGGCGGCCGCGCCGGAATCCGCGAGGGCCGCCGAACCCGCGCCCTCCGTGGCTGCGACGCGCGCGCGGAACCGCCGGTGAACGTGCCGCCGGGGGTGATCCACATTCCCGCCGCCTCGTTCGAGCGCGACGGCGGCATCACCGTCTGGGGCGGCCATCCCGGCGTGGTGCGGGTGGACAGTCCCGGGGGCGGCCGGCAGGCCTTCTTCCAAGGCGCGCTGGCCAGCGCGTGGGCGGGCTACCGGATCACCGTGCCGCGGGCGGGCGTCTACGAGCTGACCGCGCAGGTGGCCGCCGGCAACACGGACCAGTCGCTGTATGTGCGGTCGTACGGTGCCATGCTGCCGGTCCGGAAGGCGACGGCGCAGCATGTATACCGCGACAACCAGAAGGACTTCGGCCCGCACCTGCTGGTGGATCAGGATCCCGGCACGCGCTGGTCGGCCAACGAGGGGAACGACCGGTGCCGGGTGGAGCTCGACCTCGGCCGCCCGGAGCGGATCAGCACGGTGCTGATCGACGAGCGGGCCTGGAACCGCGTCTCGAAGTTCAACTTCCAGTACCAGTCCGGTGATGATTGGAAGACGATCTTCGAGGGGACGGACATCGGCATCGATTTCGCCCGCGACTTCGATCCCGTGACCGCGCAGCGCGTCCGCCTGAACATTCTCGACACGCGCGAGCAGATGGGTTTCGGCCCGACGATCTGGGAACTCGGCGTCGGAACCGTGCAGGACGGGCGGGCGTGGATCAAGGTCCCGCTGACCCATGGCCTGTGGGGCGTGACGGATCCGGTGGACCTCAGCCTGGCGGCCGGCGAGCAGCTCGTCTGGGTCTTCGCCCCCTTCCAGCGCGGCGTGGCGGTCAAATGGTTTCAGTTGAAGCCGAAGCCCGCGGGCGCCTCCTCTGCCGCCCCGGCGGCCCGGCCTGCGCTCTCGGCCCCGCAGAAGGAAGAGGAGGACACTCCGGCTCCGTGAGCCCCCCGCGAATGCTGCTCTTCCGGAAAGTTCGTGTGATGTTCACGCCCGGCCTCGATAGCGGCCTCAAGACGCAAAGACGCCAAGAACGGGTTTTTAACCACAGAGAACACAGAGGTCACAGAGAAGGTTTCGAAATCTTATGCTCTGTGCTCTCTGTGTTCTCTGTGGTGTAGAATTCGTGTTTTGATGCACAGCCATCTTGGCGTCTTCGCGTCTTTAAGCCGCACCTGCGGCTGGCCGTGAAATCCAATATTCAGCCGACGGCAAGAACTTCCCGGACCGGAAGAGTCGCGAATCCCGGCTTCCCATCCGGCGGGGCCATCGCTAGAGTGCGGGCATGGTACCGCAATGGATCATCGAGAAGAAGCGCGACGGCGGGGAGCTGGCGGCGGAGGACATCCGCGCCTTCATCGCCGGCTTCACCGACGGCAGCATCCCCGACTACCAGATGGCCGCGCTCGCGATGGCCGTCTACCTGCGCGGAATGACCCCGCGGGAGACGGCCGACCTGACCCTCGCCATGATGAACAGCGGCGACGTCGTCGACACCTCGTCCATCACCCTGCCCAAGTCGGACAAGCACTCCACCGGTGGCATCGGCGACAAGGTCTCGCTCATCCTCGCCCCGCTCGCGGCCTGCTGCGGCGTCGCCGTGCCCATGGTCTCGGGGCGCGGGCTCGGCATCACCGGCGGCACGCTCGACAAGCTGGAGTCGATCCGCGGCTTCAACGTCCGCCTGTCCGAGCCCGAGTTCCTCGCCGTCCTGCGCCGCCACGGCTGCGCAATGATCGGCCAGACCGACCGCCTCGCGCCCGCCGACCGCAAGCTCTACGCCCTGCGCGACGTGACCGCGACCGTCCCGTCCATCCCGCTCATCACCGCCAGCATCATGTGCAAGAAGCTGGCCGAGGGCATCGACGCGCTGGTGCTCGACGTGAAGTGGGGCCGCGGCGCCTTCATGCAGACCCTCGACCAGGCCCGCGCCCTCGCCCGCAGCATGGTCGCCGTCGGCAAGGCCATGGGCAAGAAGGTCACCGCCCTGCTCACGCCGATGAACCAGCCGCTCGGCCGCGCCTGCGGCAACGCGCTGGAGGTGGCGGAGTCGGTCGAGTGCCTGCTCGGCCGCGGCCCCGCCGACCTGATGGAGGTGACGATGGCGCTCACCGCGGAGATGCTGGTGCTGCCGGGGGTCGAACCCGACACCGCCGCCGCCCGCCGCCGTTTGCAGGCCGCGCTGGACTCGGGCGAGGCGTTCCGGCGCTTCCGCGCGATGACCGCGAGCCAGGGCGGAGACGCGGCGATGCTCGACGATCCCGCGCTGCTGCCGCAGGCGCCCATCCGCCGTCCCTTCCCCTCCCCCGCCGCGGGCTTCGTGCAGAAGGCCGACGCCGACGCGCTCGGCCGCGGCATCCTGCTGCTGGGGGGCGGGCGCATGAAGACGACCGACGCCATCGACCCCTCGGTCGGCGTTTCCGCCCTGGCCAAGCAGGGCGAACGCGTGGAGAAGGGCGCGCCGCTCATGATGATCCACGCGGCGGATCCGCAGCGCCTCGGCGCGGCGATGGGATGGTTTGAAAAGGCTTTTGCCATCGCCCCCGAACCGCCGCCGGTCGAGGCCGCCGTCACCGAGCGCATCGGCATGGAGGACGTCAACGCATGAATGGGATGGACACCCGGAAAATGGCCGCCTCGCTGGCCGTCATCAAACGCGCGTTCAAGGGCGCGCAGCCCCGCGCCGCGATCATCTGCGGCTCCGGCTGGGGCGGCATCGTCGAGGCCTTCGAGATCCGCAAGACCCTGCCGTATGAAAAACTCCCCGCGCTGGGCAAACCCGGCGTCGCCGGGCATGCCGGGCGGCTGGTTTGGGGAACGCTGCACGGGGTGGAGACCCTGATTTTCCAGGGCCGACGGCATTTCTACGAGGGCGAGGGCTGGACGCCGGTCGCCTTCCCGCTCTACGCGCTCAAGAAGCTCGGCGTGCCGGTGCTGCTGCTCACCAACGCGGCCGGGGCGATCCGGGCGGACCTCAAGCCGGGCCACCTGATGATCCTGCGCGACCACATCAACTTCATCGGCGCCAATCCGCTGGTTGGCCCGCACGACCCCTTCTGGGGCGAGCGCTTCCCGGACCAGAGCTACGTGTATTCGACCGAGCTGCGCAAGAAACTCGGCCGCGCCGCCGCGCAAAGCGGCATGCGCATCACCGAGGGCGTCTATCTCGCCGCATCCGGCCCCGTGTACGAGACGCCGGCCGAGATCCAGATGTTCAAGGCGCTGGGCGCGGACGCCGTCGGCATGTCCACCGTGCCCGAGGCGCTGCTGGCGGCCGCGTTGAAGATCGAGGTCGCCGCGCTTTCCTGCATGTCCAACCACGCGGCGGGCATCGCGAAACACCCCCTCTCGCACCACGAGGTCAAGGAGACGACCGAGGCCGCCATGCCCGGCATGCGCAGGCTGGTCGCGGCCTTCTGGGAGGAGCTGGCCGGATGAACCCGCAGGATCTGGTGAATTTGGCCGTCGCGGCGGCGGAGAACGCCTACGCCCCCTACTCCAACTACCGCGTGGGCGCGGCCCTCTGGATGGAGGACGGGCGCGTCTTCACCGGCTGCAACGTCGAGAACGCCTCCTACGGGCTGACCAACTGCGCCGAGCGCACCGCCGTCTTCAAGGCCGTGTCCGAGGGCGCGGTGAAGATCCGCATGATCGCCATCGCCGGGGGGCGTGGCGACGCCCCCGCCTTTCCCTGCGGGGCCTGCCGGCAGGTCATGGCCGAATTCGCCGACGCCGCGACCCCCGTGCTGGTGGCGGCGCCGGACCGCCCGGAGGCGTTCCAGACCCTGACCCTGGGCGGCCTGCTGCCGTATTCGTTCAAGCTCTGACGCCGCCGGGCCGCCACGGTGGTTGGAGGCTCACCCGGCGGGTTCGCCCTACCCGATTGCTGGCAGGGCGGGGCGACCCCGCCGAGCCGCCAGGGCGGTCTGAGGCTCACCCGGCGGGTTTCCTCCAGAGGCGGACAGGCTGCCCTACCCGGCCATTGACGGACTCCGTGGAAAAACGCTAGGTGCGCAGTCCGTTCCGCACAGGAGAGCCATGCAAACACCCTTTTTCCCCGACGCCGACACCACCCGCCAGATCGCCGAATCCTTCGGCACCCCCGTCTATGTCTATGACGAGGCGTCGCTGCGCGCCGCCGCGGCGGACGTGCTCGCGTTTCCAAACGCCTTCGGTCTGACCGCGCGTTACGCGATGAAGGCCAACCCCAACGCGGCGGTGCTGCGGCTGTTCTCGTCGTGCGGCCTGCACATCGACGCCAGCAGCGGCCACGAGGTGCGCCGCGCCCTCCGCGCCGGCGTGCCGCCGGAGCAGATCAGCCTCAGCTCGCAGGAACTGCCGGCGGAGGTGGCCGACTTCATCCGCCTCGGGGTGAAGATCAACGCGACCTCGCCGCGGCAGATCGAAACCACCGGCGCCGCCAGCCCCGGCGCGCGCATCGGGCTGCGCTTCAACCCCGGCCTCGGCTCGGGCGGCACCAACCGCACCAACGTCGGCGGCCCCGCGTCGAGCTTCGGCATCTGGCACGAGCAGCTCCCGCAGGCCCGCGCGGCCGCGGCGCGCCACGGCCTGGTGATCGAGCGCATCCACACCCACATCGGCTCCGGCGCCGATCCCGCGGTGTGGCAGAAGGTGGCGGGCATGAGCCTCGACCTGGTCCGCCATTTCCCCGACGTGCACACGCTCAACCTCGGCGGCGGCTACAAGGTGGCCCGCATGCCCGCCGAGAAGGCCACCGACCTGCAGATCGTCGGCGCGCCCGTGCGCGACGCGTTCGCCCGCTTCGCCGCGGAGACGGGTCGCAAGCTGCGCCTGGAGATCGAGCCGGGCACCTATCTCGTGGCGCTTTCCGGCGTGCTGCTCGCGAGCGTCCAGGACGAGGTGAACACCGGAGCCGCGGGCTACACGTTCCTGCGGCTGGACACGGGCATGACGGAGATTCTCCGCCCCTCGCTCTACGGCGCGCAGCATCCGATCACCCTCGTTCCGGCCGACGCCGCCCGCGTCGCCGCCACGAAGCCGCAGGTGGTGGTGGGGCACTGCTGCGAATCCGGCGACATCCTCACCCCCGCCCCCGGCGACCCCGAGGGGCTGCTGCCGCGCGAGCTGCCGGAGGCGGTCCCGGGCGACCTGCTCGTCATCGGCGGGGCCGGGGCCTATTGCGCCGGCATGAGCGCCAAGAACTACAATTCCTTCCCCGAGGCGCCGGAGGTCCTGCTCGGCGCGGACGGGCTGCCGCGGCTCATCCGCCGCCGGCAGGCCCTCGAGCAGATCGTGGCCAACGAGGTGGAGCCGTGAAGCCGGCCATCCTCATCTACCATGCCGAGATCTGCGGCCTCTGTCACAAGGCGATGGACTGGATGCGCTCGCGCGGACTGGAGTTCGAGGCGGTCGAGGTGTTCTGGGATTCCGCGCACGACCACTGGGTCGACGACGCCAACAGCCGCCGGATGCTGCAGGAGTGCGGCAACGTGGACTTCGTGCCGCAGATCTTCATCAACGGGCACCACATCATGGGCTGGCGCCGCCTCGAACCCATGATCCGGAGCGGGGAGATCGAGTCGATCCTCAAGGGGTGATCAGGCCCCCTGCTGCTCCTGCACCCAGCGGGTGGCGCGGCTGACCAGCTCGGGCGCGGTGGAGATGTCGAGCTTCTCCTTGATGTACGCGCGGTAGGTCTCGATGGTCTTGATGCTCAGGCGGAGCTTGTCGGCGATCTCGCGGGTGGAGAGGCCGTTGCCCATCAGGCGGAAGACCTCCAGCTCGCGGTCGCTCAGGGATTCCACCCCGCTGCCTTCCTTGCGGTTCTTGCCGCTGATGTCCTTGAGGAAGCGTTCCTGGATGGCGTCGCTGACGTAGATCTTGCCCTCGATGATGCGCTCCAGCGCGCGCAGGAGGTTGTCGGACAGCTCGCGCTTCATCACGTAGCCGTTGCCCCCGGCGCGCAGCACGCGCTCGGCGTAGAGCGACTCCTCGTGCATGCTCACCACCAGGATCGGAAAGGCGTAGTCCATCGCGCGCAGGTTCTTGATCAGCTCGAGGCCGTCGCTGCCCTCCAGGCTGATGTCCACGACCGCGGCATCGGGGGTGGCCTTCTCGACGATGGTGATGGCCTGCGGCCCGTTGGCGGCCTCCCAGGCGACCTGGAAGCGGGAGTCGATCTCCAGCAGGCTCTTGATGCCCTGCCGGACGATCGGGTGGTCGTCCACCACGAGGACCTTCACGACATTGGGATCGGCGGATTTCTTGGCGGCGGGTTTTTTCATGGTTCAGGTCTCCAGGGGAAGTCGGCATTCGATGACGCAGCCTTTGCCCGGCTGCGAGGAAAGGGTAAAGCTCGCATTCACGATTTCGGCGCGGTGCTTCATGATCACCAGGCCCATGCCCGGGGGGTATTTGTCGAGGTCGAATCCGGTGCCGTTGTCCACGATGCGCAGCACGAGCTGCCCGGACTGCATGCGGGTGGTGATCTCCAGGCGTCTGGCCTTGCCGTGCTTGCGGCTGTTGGTCGCGGCCTCCTGCGCGATGCGGTAGAGGTGGAGCGAAACGGCCTGCGGGATCTGCGGCTCCGGCCCGGAGTGGGTGAAGCTGGCCTCGAGCCCCCAGAGCTTGGCGTGGTTCTCCGCCAGTTCGCGCAGCGCCGAAAACATGCCGCGCACGGCCAGCTCGGTGGGGAACAGGCCGTGGGACAGCCGCCGCGCCTCGTCCATGGCGGCGCGGGACAACTGGACCAGCTCGAGGGCCTCGACCGCCAGCGGCGAGGCGATGCGGTCGAGCTTCTTCTCCAACGTGCGGGTCATGAGGGTGAGCGCGGTGAGCTGCTGGGCGAGCACGTCGTGCAGGTCCTGGCCGATCTCCGCGCGCTCGCGTTCGCTCTGGGCGACCATCAGGCCCTCCAGGCGCTTGCGGTCGGTCAGGTCGCGCAGGACCCCCGACGAAGTAGGTTTTGCCGCTGACTTCGAAGTCGCTCACCGCGAGGTAGAGCGGGAAGATGCGGCCGGATTTGGTGCGGCGGGCACTCGCGCCCGGATGCCGATGACCTTCTTCTCCCCGGTCTTGAGGAAATGGGCGACGAACCGGTCGTGCTGCGAGCGGAACGGCTCGGGCATGAGCATGCAGACATTGTTGCCCATCATCTCGTCGCGCGTGAACTCGAACAGGCGCTCGGCCGTGATGTTCAAGTCCCGGATCAGGCCCTTGGCGTCGATGATGATGATTCCGTCCACCGCGGTGTTGATCGCGGCCTTGCAGAAGGCCAGCGACTCCTTGAGGGCGGCGATGGATTCGACGGACTTCCTGGCGGGTTGGGTGGACTTCGCTGGGGCATGCGGCTCTTTATACATCCGGAATTGCGGCTGGCAAGTCCTTCGGCGCGCCGGCGACCAGGACCCGGTCCATGGGGGTGATTCCGGCCGGGATCGCCGACCAGCGGACCCGGTACCCCGCCCGCTCGAGGCGGTAGGTCCGGTCGACATCAAAGGCGAGGCGGGTTCCCAGCGCCCGGTGCACCGCGGGGGCGCGGGGCAGAGGCGCTCGGGATGGCAGCAGGGCAGCACGCCGACCGCCCCCCGCTTCCGGATTGCCAGGTCGATGCAGGCGTCGGTCAGCACCCCGCAGGCATGGGCGCTGACGATGGACGCGCCCGCGGGCAGGAGGCTTGCGGCCGCGCCGATGTCCAGGCTCGCCGGACGGAGCTTTTCCGCCACCCAGGGGGCGAGGCCGGCCACGCAGTCGATCGACGCGCCGCTGACTGGGGGAATGCGCTCGTCCAGCAGGTGTACCTCGCGGGTCTCCTTCTCAAACAGCGGAAGAGCAGGCCCAGCAGACCGTGGCCGCAGCAGAGGTCGGCCACCACCGGCGCCCGCGTCTCCCGGCGGATGCTCGAAGAATTCGCAGCATTCCAGCACCTCTTCACCGGCAGCACCGGCGCCCAACGCCCGGGCGAGCCGGTCCTGCCGGCTGTCCGACGGGAAGTAGCGGCGCGCGGTGACGAGGGTGAAGGTCGTTTTCGATCCGAGCCAGGAACGGTCGTCCACCGTGTTGAGCTGGCGGAAGAACTTGAAGCCGGGGGAGGACGTGGTTTCGGTCATGCCCGGATGCTACCCCGCCCCGGCCGGCCGGAACAGGCGAAAGCGCGGTCGCCGGGAAAGTTCATGCAGGCACGGATGGATTTCCGCCGGCGCTTCGCTCACGCCGGAGGAGGTTAGACGATGACAGGATCCGGATGAGTCGACACCTTGCGGCCTTTTTCGGACAGAGCAGGCTCGACCGCGGCACCGCAATTGTAAACTCCGGCGGATCAAGGTTAGCCTGAGGCCATGGAGTGCCATGAAGCTGACCGATCTGGGTCTCGACGGCTGGTTTGAGCAGCAGGCCGCCCCCTTCCTGCAACCGGGGCGGAGCCTGGCGCGCGTCACGGCCGTCGACCGGGGCGCATTCCTGGTCCGGACGCGGGACGCTGGAGACGCCTGCGGAGCTCGCCGGAAAATTCCGTTTTTCGTCGCGGCCGCAACCGACCTGCCGTGCGTGGGCGACTGGGTGAGCGTTCAGGAGCATGCAACGGGCGGCCCCGTGCATGATTCACGGCGTCGTCCCCCGAAGACGTTCCTGCGCCGGAAGTGCCCGGGCAAAACGGTGGATTTCCAGATGATCGCGGCGAACATCGACGTCGCCTTCATCGTGCAGGCCTGCGGATTCGATTTCAATCCGGGCCGGCTCGACTGGTATCTGGTGATGGCCGGCGAGGGGGGATCACCCCGTGGGTCATCCTCACCAAGACGGACCTGGTCACGCCCGCGGAACTCGACGAGGCCGTCGGGCAGGTGCGGCACGGCGACGCTCTCCACCCGACCTCGCCCTCAGCAACGCAACGGGCGCCGGACTGGAGGAGTTGCGCGCCCCTCCTGGCTCGCCGGGAAAGACCCACTGCCTGCTGGGCTCCTCGGGCGTCGGGAAAACCACGCTGGTCAACCGGTTGATCGGACGGGAGGCGTATGACACGACGGCCGTCAGCGGGACGGGAGAAGGAGTCCACACGACGTCCCGCCGCCAGTTGCTCGTCCTGGAGAACGGCGCCCTGTTGATCGACACCCCGGGCATGCGCGAGCTGGGCCTGCTGGGGGCGGGCGACACGCTGGACGACGCCTTCAGCGAGATCGGCGGGCTCTCCGCAACCTGCCGCTTCGCGGACTGCACGCACACCGGCGAGCCGGGATGCGCGGTCCTGCAGGCGCTCCGGGACGGCGAACTCGACGAGGACCGGTACCGGAGCTATCTCAAGCTGAAGAAAGAGACCGAATACCACGATCTCTCCTACGTCGGGAAGCGACGGAAGGAAAAGTCCTTCGGCCGGTTCATCAAGTCGGTCAAAAAGAGTTTGAAGGAATGAAGCCCCGCCCGGGAACCCCATCATGCACCTCCGCACCGCCTGTTATCCGCTGCTCCTGCTGACCGCCCTGGCCTCCCGCGCGTACGACCCGCTGGAGGCGGGGGACGCCGCGACGCCGAAACCGCTGGACCTGGTCGTCAAAGACGAGGCGCGCAAGCGGGAGATCCCGGTGCTGGTGGTTCTGCCGGCGGGAACCAACGCCGCGCCGGTGGTGCTCTTCAGCCACGGGCTGGGCGGGACGCGGCACGGCAGCGCGTACCTGGGCCGGCACTGGGCGGCGCGGGGGTACGCGGTCGTGTTTGTGCAGCACCCCGGCAGCGACGACGGCGTCTGGCGCGGCCAGCCGGTCGGCGGACGCATGGCCAACATGGAGGCTGCGGCCTCGCCGGAAAATTTCCTGCTGCGGGTCCGGGACGTGCCGGCGGTGATCGACCAGCTCGGCGTCTGGAACACCGGAAAGGATCCCCTCCTGCGCGGGCGGTTTGACCTCGAACGCATCGCCATGACCGGCCACTCCTTCGGAGCCGTGACCACCCAGGCCCTGGCGGGGCAGAACCTGACCGGAGGGATCACCTGCGCCGACAAGCGCATCAAGGCCGCGATCATGTTCAGCCCCAGCGGGCCCCGGCGGGGCGGCGCGGACCAGGCCTTCGGCGCGGTGAAGCTCCCGTGGCTGCTCATGACGGGCACGGAGGATGTTTCGCGGATCGGGGGGATCGATCTGGAATCGCGCCTCGCCGTCTTCCCCGCCCTGCCCCCCGGGGGCAAGTACGAGGTGGTGCTCGACGGCGCCCGGCACTCGGCCTTCACCGAACGGGCCCTGCCCGGCGAGGGCGGCAAGCGCAATCCCAACCACCACCGGGTCATCCTCGCCCTCTCCACCGCGTTCCTGGACGCCTGGCTGAAGGGCGACGCCGACGCCAGGGCCTGGCTGGACGGCGACGGCCCCCGCGGCGTCATGGAAAAGGGCGACCGCTGGCAGAGGAAATAGTCGAGGCAAACCGCGCTGGATGGCAACGCGAGCGTGTGCGCAGCCCACGCTTTACCAAAATGCGAGCGGGTGCAAAGCCCCCGCTGTACCGGAAAGGGCGTTGCCCGGGGCGCCGGTTCCGGCTATACCTTCGCATCATGAAAAAACTCCTCCGTCTCCTGACCGCCCTCCCCCTCGCCCTCCCGGCCGCGGTTGCTCCGCCTTCGGCGCTGCCTCCGGTGCCCGCCGCCCCGCAGCTCGCCTGGCAGCGGATGGAATTCACCATGTTCTGCCATTTCGGGGTCAACACCTTCACCAACCGGGAATGGGGCGACGGCAAGGAGGACCCGAAGATCTTCAACCCGGCGCAACTCGACTGCCGGCAGTGGGCGAAGGCGGCGCGCGAGGGCGGGTTCAAGCTGATGATCCTGACCGCGAAGCACCATGACGGGTTCTGCCTCTGGCCCAGCGCCCTCACCGATCACTGCGTGAAGAACTCCCCGTGGAAGGAGGGCAAGGGCGACGTGGTGAAGGAATTCGTCGAGGCCTGCCGCGCCGAGGGCCTCGCCGTCGGCCTCTACCTCTCGCCCTGGGATCGCAACAACCCCGCCTACGGCACCGACGCCTACAACGACTACTTCAAGGGCCAGCTCACCGAACTGCTGACGCAGTACGGCAAGATCGACGAGGTGTGGTTCGACGGCGCCTGCGGCGAAGGCCCCAACGGCAAGCGGCAGGTGTACGACTGGCCGGGCTATTACGCCACCATCCGCAAACTCGCCCCCGCCGCGGTCATCGCCATCATGGGCCCCGACGTGCGCTGGGTCGGCAACGAGTCCGGCGTCGCGCGCGAGGGCGAATCGAGCGTGAAGCCGCTCGGCGATCAGCAGAAGAACGCCGGCCTCACCGCCGGGCCCGTGTGGTTCCCGGCGGAGTGCGACGTGTCGATCCGCCCCGGCTGGTTCCATCACGCGCACGAGAACGGGAAGGTCAAGACGGTCGAACACCTCATGGACATCTTCTACAAGTCGGTCGGCCGGAACAGCGTCCTGCTGGTCAACGTGCCGCCGGATCAGCGCGGCCTGTTCCACGAAAACGACGTCGCCCGTCTGCGGGAGTTCCGCGAGGCGCGCGACACCGTGTTCGCCAACCACGCCTCCGCCGGTGCGAAGGCCTCCGCCACGGCCTCCCGCGGCGCGGGCTTCGAGCCGTGGGACGCGGTGGATGGCAGCCTGCTGAGCGCCTGGTCCGCGGCGGACGAGGTGACGGCCGCCACGCTGACGCTGGAGTTCAAGGAACCGCGGCAGGTCAACGTCGTGAACATCCAGGAGGACATCCGGCTGGGCGAGCGGGTGCGGAAGTACCATGTCGAGGCGCGCGAAGACGGCGCCTGGCGGACCATCGGCCGGGGCGCGCGCATCGGCCATCGCAACCTGCTGCGCACCGCCCCGGTCGCGGCCGGCGCGGTGCGGCTGGTTATCGACGAAGGCGAGGCCTGCCCGGTGATCGCCGAGTTCGGCGCGTACTTCGATCCCGCGGTGAAGGCGCCCGACGCCGGGAGCGGCTCGGTCGCGGCGCACAAGCCCGCCCAGGCGTCCGACGTGCATGGCAATTCGACGGAATACGGCGCGGACAAGGCCGTCGACGACGATCCCGAGACCCGCTGGGCCACCAGCGACGCCACCCGCGACTGCTGGATGGACGTGGACCTGCTGAAGCCGGAGAAGATCGGCCGGCTGGAGATCCGCGAGTTGCAGTCGCGCATCAGGAAGTTCGAGCTGCTCTACGGCGACCGTCACGACGGCGTCTGGCAAAAGGCGGCGGAAGGCGGCAAGACCAACGGAAATCTCAGCCTGGCCTTCCCGCCCGTCACCGCCCGCTACCTCCGGCTCAACATCCTCGAGATCGAGGGCAACCTCGGCCCGAGCATCTTCGAGTTCCGGGTGTTCCCGCCGAAGAAGGAATAGGCGGCGGCGGCGAGGATGGCGGGTAGCATGAGGGTGATCATCGTTGGACTCCCGGGTTGGCCTTCATCCCATGCACCGGGGCGCGGGAACGCCATGGGTTGAAACCCTGCCCTGCGCGTTCGCGGCGGGGCGACCTGCCCCCCTGACCCCGCCCCACGCGGACAATCCCGGCTTTTAATGGCGATCCAGTGAGTGTATGCCTTTCGGTATCGAGGCGACGGTGCTGCACTCCCAACTGGTCGCGCGGGCGCGCATGCTGGCCGACCGGACTTCGCTCCAGCGCACACCCTGCTGGACGAGGCCTGGAAGACCGCCGATGCGCAACGCGCTCACCTCCTGGCCAACGACAAGGACATGCTCGCCGACCATCGGCGAGGACGAGCTGACCCGCAGGAAAATACCCAAGAAGCCCCCTCGGGCGTGAACCTCTATGTCGCGATCGAGGACGCCAACGCCGCTTCGACCTGAACAACACCACCGGGCCGGCCGACGCCTCCCTCCGGCCCGCCGAGGACTATGCTCGCCGACCTGCTGCTGGCGCAGGGCGACTACGAGTCCACCGAGCACGCCGCCGCGCTGCGCGACCTGGATCGACCCCGGCGACGACGGCCCGCGCGAACGCCGCTGGTACGAGGGCAAAACCTGCCGCAGCGGCCGCCCAACCACCCCTCGCCAATTTCGTCGAGCTGCCGCAGGTCGCCGGCTTCACCCGCGAGATGCTCGACCGCAAACTACCCCGACCCGGCGCCAGATCCCTCGCGGAACACCTGACCGTCATCCCCTTCCCGCGCACCCGGCCCACCCCCGTCAACATCAACACCGCGGAGCCCGACGTGCTGCGCTGCATCCTCGGCCCGTCCTTCCCGACCGTGTCCGAGACCATCCTGGGCCTCCGCGACCGCACGCCGTTCGTCTCGATCGACTCCTTCATCGCCATCCTCCCCCCGCGCGAGGCGGCGACGGCCATGGCCTTTCTCAGCGTCCGCAGCGACTGGTTCACCATCAACGCGCGGGCCTATCATCAGGGCGCCACCGCCTCGTGCCGGGTGCTCGCCGGCGCGCATCCGACGGTTCCATCGAGGTCATGCAATGGGTGAAGTGGGTTCGATCTGCAACAGCCCTCCGAGTGGGCGCGCATCCGCTGGCTGCGTGGTGGTCATGCCACGCGCGGGTGGAATCGAGCCTCCTTCGTTTCCCGCCGGGCGCGCAGCCCCCGGCCGATCAGCCCGCCGACGTCCGCGCCCAGGTGGACGCGGGGCGCGGATCTACCGCGGTCCTGCCCGCGCACCTGCACGTGCTCAAGACCGTCGAGGCGCCCTTCGCCAGCGCCAGCAGGCATCCAGGTCTTCGCCTCGCTGCTCGACCTCGAACTGCCCTTCCCGCTCGAATCCTGCCGCATCGCCTTCCTCGCCCCGCGCCGCACCCCCGAGGGCCGGGTCGCCGCCCTGGCCGCGGCCGCGCGCAACGAGGATGTCGCCGCCCTGCTCGCCTCGCTGGAGGCGGCCGACCTGCGCCCCATGACCCTCGACACGGAGGGCGTCGCCCTGTGGGAGGAGTGGCAGCGCCGCGACAGCGGGGATTCAAGGCCACCGCCGGCGTGCTCGGGTTCTGGAGCCCGGCCAGCTCGTCGTGCTCTGCTCGCGCGGGACGCCGCCGACACGGGGGTGTACCAGTTCGAACCGGCGGAAAACGCCGCCTCCGAGCTGGCCACCCGCATCCTGCGCAAGCTGCGCTCGCTCCCCGGCTTCGACCGCTGGACCTGGACCTGGGCCGGACCGGAGTCCGCCAACACCGCGTTCTGCGCAGCCCTCGAAACCGAGCTGGCCGGCGAAGGTGACCGTCCCAACCGCCGGATGGCCGACGGCGGGACGCTGCTCGAGGCCGCCGCGGCCCGGCGCCTGCTCACGCGCGGACCCGCCCGCTGCAACCTGCTGGAAGCCGCCGAGGCGGCCCCCGAGGTCGCCCGCGCGCTCGGCCGTCGGAACCGCCGGGCGATCGCCTGGGTGGCCGCCGCCGGGGCCGCGCTGCTCGCCCTCTCCGCCGCCTGGCTGGTCAACGCCGCGCGCATGACGCGCGACCTGCAGGGCCGCATCGACCGGACCTTCACCGCCATCACCGGCCAGCCCAACACCCAGCCCGGCAACGAGGTCCTCGTGGCCGAACGCCTGGTCACCGGTGAAAGCAACCGGCCCTTCGAGCGGGCCTTCGCGCCGGGCGCGGAACTGCTGCTGCGCGAACTGCTGCACGCCGGGCTCTCGCAGGCCGCGGCCTTCGAGCGCATCGAGTGGAAGGACGGACGCCTGACCGCCCGCGGCACCCTGCCCGGGCCGGAGGCGGGAGCGCGCATCCGCGAGGCGCTGGAACCCTTCGGCCTGCGCTGCGAAGTCCGCGTCGGCGCCCAGATCCAGCCGGGACGGCTGGTGGCCGACATCACCGCCGTCTCCGCCACGGAGGGCGAACCATGAGCCGCACCCCCTGGATCGCCGCCGGGCTCGCGCTGCTCGCCGGGCTGCTCGCCTTCGGACGCGTCGTCACCAGCTTCCAGACCGCCAAACGGGGCCTGGACGCCCGCACCACCACCCTGCGCGCCCTGCAAAACCTCGCCCTTTCCGCCGGCGGCGGCAAGGCGGCGCGGGCCGCCTTCGACGCCCTGCCCGGGGGTCCCGCCGCGCACGAGACGCTCGCGCAAACCTACCTGCCCGGGCGCGTGGCCGCGATCAAGCGCCTGGAGCCCGCCGACATCGACGCCGGATGGCGGCTCGAACGCGTGGAGGTCACCCTCACCGCCGTGCCCTGGAGCGAGATCGCCACCTGGCTGGCCAAGGCCTCCAACGAGCGCCCCCCCTGGCGGCTCGCCGCGTTCTCCCTGACGGCCGCGGGCGAGGGCGCCGGGTCCGGCGTGTTCACGTTCGAATCCCCGGTCCGCAAATGATCGGTCGCGCGCTCCACGTCCTGCGCGAACGCCGCCAGCTCCTGCAGGCGCTGGTCGGACGCGAACTCAAGGCCCGCTACAAGGGCTCCGCCCTCGGTGTCATCTGGAGCCTCGCCACGCCCTTGATGATGTCCTGCACGTACATGTTCTTCTTCCACTACCTGGCGGGGCGCGGCGCGCCGGTGGAATCGATCCTCATCGGCATCTTCGCGTGGCAGTTCACCGCCTCGTCGGCCAACCAAGGCCTGCTCTGCATCACCGGCAACGGCAACCTGGTGAAGAAGGTCGCCTTCCCGCGCGAACTGCTGCCCGCCGCCGTCACCACCGGCGCGCTGATCGACTACCTGCTCTCGCTCCTCGTGCAGGTCCCGCTCATCACCTTCCTGCTGCTGCGCAAGGACCTCGCCCCGCAGTGGACCGTGCTGCTGCTCCCCCTGCCCCTGCTGCTGCACGCGCTCGTGAATTTCTCCCTCGCCATGCTGCTCGGATCGCTCAACACCGTCTTCCGCGACACCCAGCACTTCACCGGCCCGGGCCTGACCATCCTCTTCTTCCTCACCCCGGCCATGTACGACCACGCCTTCATCGTCCAGTCGGCCATCGACCCCCGCCTGGCCGATCTCAGCCTCGTCAACCCCCTCGCCGCGATCTTCAGCGTGTACCGCGCGCTCATCCTGCCCGGCACGACCCTGCCGGATTCGCCGATGCTGTGGGTCGGCCTCGCCCTGCCCTTCCTGTTCGCCCCGCTCGCCTGGGCGGTGTTCCGCAAGTGGAAAAAGGATTTCGCGGATTACGTATGAGCATCGCGATCACCGCCACCGGACTCGGCAAGGCCTACCGCAAACGCGGACTGGCCGCGCGCACCCTCTTCGGCGCGCTCACCGGCGCGGGCCGCCGCGAGGAAACCTTCTGGGCCGTGCGCAACGCCAGCTTCGACATCCGCCGCGGCGCCACCGTCGGGGTCATCGGCCCCAACGGCGCGGGCAAGAGTTCGCTGCTCGGCCTCACCGCCGGGACCATCAACCCCACCGAGGGCTCGATCCGCGCCGAGGGCCGCATCTCCGCGCTGCTGGAGCTGGGCGCCGGTTTCCACCCCGACCTCACCGGCCGCGAGAACGTGTACCTCAACGCGGCGCTGCTTGGCATCCCGCGCGAGGACATCCGCCGCCGCTTCGACGCCATTGTCGACTTCGCCGGCCTTCGCGAATTCATCGACACCCCCGTCAAGAACTATTCCAGCGGCATGTACGTCCGCCTCGGCTTCGCGGTCGCGACCGAGGTCGATCCCGACATCCTGCTGGTCGACGAGGTGCTCGCCGTCGGCGACCTCCAGTTCCAGGTGAAGTGCCTGGAGCGCATCCGCGACTTCAAGCGCCGCGGCAAGACCCTGCTCTTCGTCTCCCACGCCCTCACCACCGTCGAGGAATTCTGCGACGAGGTCATGCTCATCGACCACGGCAAACTCGTGCAGAAGGGCGAGCCGGCCGACACCATCCTCAACTTCGTCAAGAACTTCGCCGGCGCGGGCGACGTCGGCGGCCTGCTCACCCAGCAGTACGGCACGCGCGACGCCGAGATCACCTCCGTGCGCCTGCTCGACGAGACCGGCGCGGAGCTGTCCGCCTTTCCCTCCGGCCGCCGCATGACCGTCGAGATCCGCTGGAAGACCTCCAGGCGCATCGACCGCCCCGTCTTCGGCTACAACATCAAGACCGCCGGCGGCCTCTACGTGTACGGCACCAACACCCAGATCGCCGGGTTCGACCTCCCCTTCATCGACGGCGCGGGCGTCACCCGCCTCCACCTCGATCCCCTCGCCCTCCGCCACGGCAACTACTTCCTCTCCCTCTCCCTGCATTCTTGGGATCACCAGACCCAGTACCACCGCATCGAGGACGCCTATCCCTTCGGCGTCCGCAACACCGATCCCGCCCCCGGCCTGGTCACCCTGCCCACGCGGTGGGAAGTGGAAAGCTGACGTGGCCGGGGAGGTTGCGGCTGCGGCCAAACCGCGCTTCCTGGCGCCCGTGGACATCCTGCGCGGGCTGCTGATCTACGCGTCGGGCGACGGCGCGGCCATGCTCATCTCCGGCCGCTTCTGCTGGCTGCGGCTGGCCGGCATGGCCCTGGCGGGCGGGCTTTGGTACGCGTGGGAGATTCCGCTGGTGTACCGGTGGATCGAGCGGCGCACCGAGTCGCTGGCCGGCCGCGCCCGTTCGCTGGCCCGCACCGGATGGGCGATGCTGTATTTCAATCCCCTCTGGATCGCCCGGCATCTGCTGTGGATCCGGCTGCTCGAGGGAGTCCGGCCTCTCGCGGACTTCGGGTTGCTGGCGATCGCCACCAAGTCCTTCGTGACCAGCATCCCCATGGCCGTGGCGGCCAATCATGTCATCCAGAACCACATCCCTATGCGCTGGCGCTTCCCCGCCAGCGCCCTCTTCTCCGCCCTCATGGCCGTCTACTACGCCCTGAGCGAGATCTGGTTCGCCTAGCCCTGGGCGCGCCGGGCACCAGCCCGGCACTGGGTTCGCCGGGCACCAGCCCGGCACTGGGTTCGCCGGGCACCAGCCCGGCGTAGTTCACGCAGGGCACCAGCCCGGCCTGGGTTCGCCGGGCACCAGCCCAATGTCGTTCACAGGGCACCAGCCCGGCGGGTTCGCCGGGCACCAGCCCGGCATGGGTTCGCAGGGCACCGAGCCCGGCATGGGTTCGCCGGGCACCAGCCCGGCGCCAAACTCGCCGGGCGCCAGCCCGGCCGAGTTCGCCGGGCACCAGCCCTTCAGGCTCGCCGGGCGCAGCCCGGCATGGGTTCGCCGGGCACCGGCCCGGCCGGGTCGCCGGGCACCAGCCCGGCATGGGTTCGCCGGGCACCAGCCCGGCGTAGGTTCGCAGGGCACCAGCCCGGCACTTCTTATTCGCTCACTCCGGCAACGAGGAATCCTCTTTCTCAAGCGCGATCAATCAAGCCGGGCTGGTGCCCGGCGATCCCGGAGCAGGAGATGCCGGGCTGGTGCCCGGCGAGCCCGAGCCCCTCGCCCGACTGGGAGCAACTGCTCCATGGCCATTCCTCCGCACGGGAGCAAAGGCCGGCCTTGACCGGATTCTCGAGAATATATGCCACCGCTTTTTCCAGATGATGCTGGTTGCGGATGAACCGGTCCCAATAATCGCGCATCCAAAACACCCTGCCAGGGATGCCGAGTCCGAGCCGGACATTCTGCGCCAGCGCCCAGCGCCCGGTGTACGATTTCCAGGACCGAACGATTGTCTCAAGCGACGCCCGTGCCTCGATCAAAACATGAACATGGTTCGGCATCAAACACCAGGTATGCAGCTCGTACCGATCCCCATGAAAGCGCAACAGCGATTCCTTCACCACGCCGACAACCTCCGGATGCCGAAGCGCGCAACACCCGGCACCGGCATCCAGCCATTGCTCCAATCGGCGGCGGCGCTCCATCTCCTGCAGGTGGGGGCGGCACGATGCGGAGCGCCCACTCCACCCGTTCCAGTGCTTCCCGCGACGTGAATCGGCCAGGCGAAACGTGATGGATTGCAGCGCGCCGGACGATCACAATGCGGCAAATATCCCCGGAATCGCCACACTGGCTGGGAGCAAATCAAGTCTCGGTGACCGAGGGGCGGTTCGGTTGAAGGAGTAGACATGCCGTATCATGTAAATAAACCAACGTTCCTTTCAAGCGTTTTCCGCATCTCTTCTCAGGCTTCGCCCGGCCCGGGGTTCACCGGGCACCATCTGGGATCGCCGGGCACCAGCCCGGCACCAGGTCCGCCGGGCACCAGCCTGGCATGGGCGCGCCGGGCACCAGCCCGGCTCAATCCCCCACGCATTCCCACCAACGGGGATCAAATGCCTACTGCTTCCGGTTCAGCCGGGCTTCCCAGACCAGGAGATGCCGGGCTGGTGCCCGGCGATCCCAGATGGCACCCGGCGCGCCCATGGACGTCACTCCCCTACGCTTGTATATCCGGCTCCACCAGATGCGCGAGTTGGGCGAGGGATTCCTGCCAGCCGAGATAGCATTTCCACCGGGATGACCTCGGGGATGCCCTCTTGCTGAATGGACAATTCGGATGCGCACAGGACCGGTTTGATCGTGATGCTCACCTTCATCTCGCCGGGCAGATTCGGGTCGTCGAACTTGTCCGTGTACCGGAGCAATTCGTGCGGCACGAGTTCGAGGGTATTCCCCTCGAACGAGTGCCGGTCCCCGGTGGTGAAGTTCTGGAAGGACATCCTGAACGTGCCGCCAACCCGGGCGTCGAGGTGGTGCACCTTGCAGGTGAACCCGTACGGCGCGATCCACTTGGCCATGGCCCCCCTCATCCAGAAAGGCCCGGTAGACCTTCTCCGGTTTCGCGCGCAATACACGATGAAGTCGAACGGTTCCTGTCGGCATGGTCATCCTCCCCTGTTGCTGGTTGAAGCGCGGAAATCTAGTCCGGGAAAGCGCGAAATCAAGACGGGGTACAGCGAACCTGCGGACCCGTTTCCCGCCATGGAGGTTGCGGCTGCGGCCAAAACGCGGCCCCTGGAGTGTCCCGCCCGGTCATCCGACCGGGTCAGGACACTCAGAAAGAAGAGGTCGGCCATCATGGCCGTGATTAGTTCTCCCCCTCCCGGCCATCCCGAAGGGATGTTCACCAGCCCCGATCGCGCCGGCCGGATTGGGCTTGCAGGAGAGATCGCCGGCGGGAGTAATTTCCGAGAAGACTCACCTCGATGGACAAAATCCGTTCGTCCGGGCGAGGTCTCCAGGGATTGCACAGCGCGCTTGATTCAACGCCCTGCGAAAGTCGCGCGCAGCTCAATGATACGGTTGGCCCGGAGAAGATGCTCGATCTAGCGTTCATAGTCTGCACAATCTACGCGATTGCACGATTGCTCATGTCTACACGCGACTTCTTCAAGTTCGGTGGCAAGGCGTGGCAGTTCGTCGCGCTTCTTGTCCTCGCCATCCCCGCTGCTCTCAGTGTGGCCATCGCACCCCTGGTCGGCAGCCATCACCGCTCGGACGCGGACTTGCCTTTCTGTCGTGGGTGCTGGTCTACGGTGCTCTGGCAATCGTCAGCAAGATCAGCGCACTGGTGTTTGAGACGAGCGGCACCACGCGCTCTCGCATAAGGCGGAGCATACCTGCAACGCCATGCTATTGGCATCGATCCTCGCGCTGATCATCACCGGCATGGCGTGGCTCATGACTTGGATGCGTCACAGCTTCACGAAAGATCCAGCGGCCAACATCGCGTGGCTCAAGGGAGAACGCAGGCGTTCGGTTCAGAGAAATGACGAATGAATCAGCAATACAAAGACCTCTCCTAATGGCAGATTTGATCTGTCGGTACCTTACAGGAGAACGGGACTTCACCTGGTGGAACGGCAGAAGGTGAATAAAGCGAAGAGACATTGATCTGTCTGGCGCAAAGATTTGACCATTCGTGGATCGATAGCATTGATTTCACAGGCGCGATTCTTCATGGAACTTCCTTTCGAGAGGCGCACGTCAAGTGCTGCATCTTCGACGAGCGGACCTACGGGAATCAGGGCTTCCGTGGTTCGGGGATTGACGGTGCGTCGTGCTACTCTTCCGCAGACCTATCTGGAGCACAATTCGAGGGAGCGACGGCCTACGAGGTGCAGAACTGAAGGAAGGCGATCTGCCTGTACCTAGAAAGTGAGAACCGAACCACCGCCTTCACCGTACGCAAAGCTCGCGGATTGTCCTTTGTACGGAGATCGTAGGCATGACCGGTGGCGGAAGGGAAGGGCGGCAGGAATGCCGCCCCTCCCAAATTTCCCCGCAGCCGCAGCCTCCATGGCCGGGGGTTCCGTCAAAGCCGCTCTTGGGGTCTCAGGGTCTTGGCGTGACACCCCGACCCCGAACCCATCACTCTTCCGGCTCTTCGCCCTCGGGGAGGATGTCGCTGTCGGACCAGTTGCGGGGTTTGGCGGTGCCGACGGAGGCGATCTTCTTGACGGAGAGCTGGTTGCCCTTGCTGCCGGCCGAACGGATCTCCAGGGTGGCCACGTCGAGGGTCATCTGGTGGACGCGCTGGTGCTTGGCCGGCTTGAACTTGACGAAGAGTTTTTCCGCGTCGCCCGGGGCGAACAGGAGCACCTTGGAACCCTCGGGGCAGAGGCGGTACTCCTTGTTCATGATGGCCCCGCCGAAGGCGAAGCGCTTGACGTAGGTGATCGGGCCGTTGGAGTAGACGCAGAGCATGACCTTGTCGCGGTCGTACACGCCGGCGTGCTCGATGCCCTCGCCGATGAACTGCTTCTCGGGCGGGGGCATGACGAAGTAGCGGCCGTCACGCGAAAGGGCGACGATCTTGTCGAGCGACGAACAGGTGAAGGTCTCCTCGCTCTTGACGCCGGTGCCCAGGTAGCCGGTCGCGGCGTCGACGCCCACCTTGACCTCGGTGGCGGCGAGCTTGCGCACCTCGATCTCCTCGAAGGTGGTGATCTTGGTGCGGCGGGGATACTGCTTCTTGTACTTCTTGAGCAGGTCCTCGAGGTACTTCACCGCATAGGCGGTCAGGCCCTTGAGGTTCCTGGCGACCTCGTCGAGGGCGATGAGGATGTCGTCGAGGTCCTTGCGGTTCTGGTTGATGTCGAACAGCGAGATGCGCTTGATGCGCACCTGGAGGAGCATCTCGACGTCGTCCAGGGTCACGTCGCGCTTGAGCAGGTGGCGGAACTCGTTGACGCCGTTGAGCACGGCCTTCTGGACGGCCTCGTAGGTCTCGCACTTCTCGATGCGCTTGTAGATGCGGTTCTCGATGAAGATCTGGACGAGGGTCTTGTTGTGGAACTCGTCGAGCAGGCGGTTGTGGTCCCACTCCAGCTCGGCCTTGAGCAGGGCGACGAGGCGGGTGGTGTTGTGGCGGAGCACCTCCTCCACGTTGAGCTGCACCGGCCGGTTGTCGCGGATGACGAGGACGTTGCTGCTGACGCTCTGCTCGCAGGTGGTGAAGGCGTAGAGGGCCTGGATGGTCTCGTCGGCGTCGGTGGCCTGCTGGAGCTGGATCTGGATCTCGACCTTCTCGGCGGTGAAGTCGTTGAGGGAGCGGATGCGGATCTTCTTCTTGCGGGCCGCGTCCTCGATGGAGGACATGATCGACTCGGTGGTGGTGCCGAAGGGCAGCTCGGTGAGGGCGAGCAGGGTGTCGGAGCGCTTCTCGATGACCGCGCGCACCTTGATCTTGCCGTTGCCCTTGTCGTACTGCGAGACGTCCATGAGGCCGCCCGACTGGAAGTCGGGGAAGATCTCGACCGGCTTCTTGCGCAGGATGTTGATCTGGCCCTGAAGCAGCTCGGGGAAGTTGTGCGGCAGGATGCGGGTGGACAGGCCGACCGCGATGCCCTCGGCGCCGAGCATGAGCAGCAGCGGGATCTTGGCGGGCAGGACGACCGGCTCCTTGTTGCGGCCGTCGTAGCTGGGAATGAAGCGGGTGAGGGGGTCGTTGAAGAGCTGCGTGCGCGCCAGCTCGGTCAGCCGGCACTCGATGTAGCGCGAGGCGGCGGCGGGGTCGCCCGTGTGGACGTTGCCGAAGTTCCCCTGGCCCTCGATGAGGTAGCCGTTCTTATTGGTGAGGGTGACGAGCGCGTCCTCGATCGACACGTTGCCGTGCGGATGGAACTGCATACAGTAGCCGGCGATGTTGGCCACCTTGATGAGCTTGCCGTCGTCCTTCTCGTGCAGGGACCACAGGATGCGGCGCTGCACGGGCTTGAGGCCGTCGTCGATGTCGGGGATGGCGCGGTCGCGAATGACGTACGCGGCGTAGTCCAGGAAGTTCTGGTCCATCAGGTCGCGCAGCGGGCCGCCGCCGAGGTAGACGCCGACGTCCTCGTTCTCGCCGATCTTGGCCACGCGGGCCTGGGTGGCCTCGCTGAGGCTTTGCGGGGCCGCGGGGGTCTCGGGGGCCGGCGCCGCGGGGGCGGGGGGCGCGGCCGGGGCCGGCTTGTCCGCGGGGGGCTTCTTGTCGCGGCCGGTGGCGGGCAGGTCGCCGAAGGGAAGTTCTCCCGGGATCTCGGGGCTCATACGGCCTCCTCGGGTTCGACCACCAGGTGGTTGAGGATGTATTCCCGGCGCTTGGGCGTGTTCTTGCCCATGTAGAACTGCAGGATGCGGGGGACCTGGTGCTGGTCGTCCATCTCGACGGGGGTGAGGCGGATGCCCTTGCCGACGAAGGCCTTGAACTCGGCGGGGGAGATTTCGCCGAGACCTTTGAAGCGGGTGATCTCCAGGCCGGTCTTCAGCCGGGCCGACGCCTGGTCGCGCTCCTCCTCGGAGTAGCAGTACACCGTCTCCTTCTTGTTGCGCACGCGGAAGAGCGGCGTCTCCAGGATGAAGAGGTGGTTGTCGCGCACCAGCTCGGGGAAGAAGCGCAGGAAGTAGGTGATGAGCAGGTTGCGGATGTGCATGCCGTCCACGTCGGCGTCGGTCGCGAGGATGACCTGCTGGTAGCGCAGGGTGTCGACCGACTCCTCGATGTTGAGCGCCTGCATCAGGTTGTACAGCTCGTCGTTCTTGTAGAGGGAGTCGCGGTTGAGGTCGGCCACGTTGAGCGGCTTGCCCTTGAGGGTGAAGATGGCCTGCGTGTTCACATCGCGGCAGCTCACCAGCGATCCGGCGGCCGACTGGCCCTCGGTGATGAAGATCTGGGTGTCGTCGCCCTTGCCGCGCTTGGGGTCGAGGTGCTTCTTGCAGTCCTTGAGCTGCGGGACGCGGATGGACACGTTCTTCGACTTCTCGCGGGCGAGCTTCTTGACCGACTGGATCTCGCGGCGCAGCTTCTGCGTCTCCTCGATCTTCAGCAGCGCCCGTTCCGCCGCCTTGGCGTTCTTGTGCAGGAGGTCCTCGACGACGGTCTTGATCTTGTTGACCAGGTCGGAGCGGATCTCGCTGTTGCCCAGCTTGTTCTTGGTCTGCGACTCGAAGATGGGGTCCTGCAGGCGGATGGCGATCGCGCCCACCAGGCCTTCGCGCACGTCCTCGCCCTCGTAGTTCTTCTTGGCGAAGCTGTTGAAGGCCTTCAGGATGCCCTCGCGGAAGGCGCTCAGGTGCGTGCCGCCGTCGACCGTGTACTGGCCGTTGACGAAGGAGTAGTGGTTCTCGCTGTAGAGGTTGGTGTGGGTGAAGGCGATCTCGAGGGTCTTGTCCTCGTAGTGCAGGGGCGGATACACCCCGTCCGCGTCCATCTCCTCCTCGATCAGGTCCAGCAGCCCGTCCGCCGCCTTGTACGACTGGCCGTTGAAGCGGACCTCGAGCCCGGCGTTGAGATAGCAGTAGAACTTGAGCCGACGGATGATGAACTCCTCGCGGAAGGCGAAGTTCTTGAAGATGTCGGTGTCGGGCGTGAACGAGACCAGGGTGCCGTCGGGCTCGTCCTTCGCCGACCCCTTGTCCTCCGAAACCAGCACGCCCTTCTCGAAGGTGGCCTCGGCGAAGCGGCCCTCGCGGTAGCTCACCACGCTGAAGCTGGACGAGAGGGCGTTGACCGCCTTGGTGCCCACGCCGTTGAGGCCCACGCTGAACTGGAACACCTCGCTGTTGTACTTGGCGCCGGTGTTGATCTGCGACACGCAGTCGACCAGCTTGCCGTGCGGGATGCCGCGGCCGTAGTCGCGGATGACCACGTCCTGGCCGTCCAGCTTGATCTCGATCCGCTTGCCATAGCCCATGATGTGCTCGTCGATGCCGTTGTCGATGACCTCCTTGAGGAGCACGTAGATGCCGTCGTCGTAATGCGCGCCATTGCCGGTCCGGCCGATGTACATGCCGGTGCGGGCGCGGATGTGTTCGATCGACGAGAGCGTCTTGATCTTGCTCTCGTCGTACACGGGGGTGGTGGTGGTTTTTGCTGCCATGATGAAATGAGGTTCCGCGTCATATCAACGAAGCGCCAAGGCGCAAGCGGGGAACGTGGAAAAGTTGAGGTCGCGGCCCGGGGAGGCTGCGGCTGCGGCGGATTTCGGGGTCGGGGAACGAGGGCGGGGAACGGGGGGCGGGTCCAGCACACGGACCGCCACCGCCCGGTGGCAGATTTGCGAATTCATGTTCTCTCACGAAGGCACGAAGACACGAAAAAGTCGCTGGCCGCGCCAGCTGCCCAAGGCCAAAACATCGACTTCGTGTTGTGGCGATCCCTCGGACCAGCCAAACCCCTCCTTCGTGCCTTCGTGACTTCGTGTGAAAATCTCCCCCAATAGCCGCAGCCATGAGCGAATCCCGGCCACCGGGCGGTGGCGGTCCGCATGGCCGCGGCGGGTCGCCGCGCGCCCTGGCTTTCTACCGGGCGCCCCGCACTTCCAGCAGGCGGAAGGCGGTGATGCGCTTGATCAGGCTGGTGGGCAGGCGCTCCTCGTTGGGGAATCGCACGGTGCCCCGGGAGACCTCGAAACGGCCGAGTTCCGTCTGAAAGGCCTTGATGCCGGAGGACGTGGGATAAAAGCCGATGTGCTCCTTCCAGGCGGCGAAATGAACCAGGTTTTTACCGCGCCACGTGAAGGTCGGGATGCCGTAGCAGATGCACTCCTCGGCGCCTGTGGCCTTCGACCGGATCGCTTCCCGCATAAGCTGCAACCGTTTCCCCGTCTCCTCCGGGAATCGCGCGATGTATTCGTCCACGACGTTGGAAGGTTTGGCGGGTTTCTTCATGGCCGGACCTCTAGGTTTCGGCCGATTCCACCGCAATTCAAAATCGAGCGCGGGAGGGAGGGCCTTTACCACACGGACCGCCACCGCCCGGTGGCCGGGATTCGCGAATTCGTTTTCTCTCACGAAGGCACGGAGAAGTCGCTGGCCGTGCCCAAAGCCCAACCCCAAGACCATGTCTTCTCGTGGTGGCAACCCTTATGTCCACTCCAACCCCGCCTCCGTGCCTTTGCGCCTTTGTGAGAAAACCTCCCCGGAAGTTTGTCGATCACATACAAACGTCGGTGGCGGTCCGATCTTGCGAAGCCCGGCCGGCGGCGGTAGGATCGCCGCATCATCCTCAGGAGACCCGGTCATGAACCTGCCCGCGCCGAACCGTCGTGATTTCCTCCGCACCGCCGCCCTCGGCGGCCTCGCGGCCCTCCTGCCCGGCCAGGCCCCGGCGGCCGGAGCCGCGGCCTGGCCGCGCACCGTCGGTCTCGGCGGCACCCTGCGCGTGCCGCTCCTCGGCATCGGCACGGGGGTGCGCGCCGGCAACCGCTCCAACCAGCTCTTCCGCCTCGGGCAGGACAGGTTCGACGCCACCATCCGCCGCGCCTGGGACGAGGGGGTGCGGCTCTTCGACTGCGCCGACTCCTACGGCAGCCTCCCGCATGTCGGCCGCGCGCTCAAGGACAAGCCGCGCGACAGCTACGTGCTGGTCAGCAAGGTCTGGTGCCACGCCAAGGGCGGCATCCCCGAGGACGAGCCGCGCGACAACGCCACCGCCGTCGTCGAACGCTTTTTGAAGGAGGCGGGGTCGGACCACATCGACCTGGTGCAGGTGCACTGCCAGACCCACGCCGACTGGCCGGTGCGCTACCGCCGCCAGATGGACCAGCTCGAGGACTGCAAGCAGCGCGGGCTCATCAAGGCCCACGGCTGCTCCTGCCACACGCTCGAGGCCCTCTCCGCCGCCGCGGACGAGCCCTGGGTCGACGTCGTCCACTCGCGCATCAACCCGTGGGGCGTGAAGATGGACGGCCCCGCCGACAAGGTGGTGCCCATCCTCAAGAAGATCCACGCCGCCGGCAAGGGCGTCATCGGCATGAAGCTGATCGGCGAGGGCGAGTTCAGCAACGACTCCGCCAGGATCGACGAGGCCCTGCGCTTCGTGCTCGGGCTCGGCTGCGTCGACGCCCTCATCGTCGGCTTCGAGAACCCGGAGCAGATCGCCGACTACAAGGCGCGGCTGCTCAAGGCGCTGGCCTGAATCCCCGAGCGCCGCCATGACGCCCACGCGCGAGGAGATCGACGAGTTTGACGAGGCCCCGCGCAGCGCGCGCGAACGCGAGGCCGACGCGGAGCAGGCGCGCATGGACCTGCTGGGCGCGCGCATCGACGCCCGCATGCTGCGCGAGGACCTGCCTCCGGATGAACTCGGACGCGTGATGGACGAGGAACGCGAGCGGCTGCGGCGCGAGCGCGGCGAGCCGGAACCGGAGGAGGATCCCGACTGGGAGGATCACATCGACGAATTGAACGCGGTGGCCGAAGAGGCGTTGGAGGAGCTGGCCGCGGAGGCCTGGAAGGGGGAGGACGAGGACCCCTGGCGTCATCCGCTGATCACCCGCTGCCACGACCTGGCCATGCGCCTCCACCACGACATCGATGACTTCGACGCGCTGCCGGAGGACGCCCACGCCGAGCACCCCCTGCGCGAAATCGTCGAGGGGGTCATGCTCGCCGGATCCAAACTGGCCGGCGCCCTCGGCACCCGTTCGGGCCCGGAGGACTGGCCCCCGCCCGCGTTCCTCGCCGGCGACCCCCTGGTGCGGCTCAAGAAGGCCCGCGGCCTGCTCTGCGACGCCCTGCGCGGGCTCGATTCCGCCGACGCCGAGGGCCTGGCCACGCCGGAATGGCGCGACGGGGCGCGACGCGAGGTCGACGAGGTCCTGACGTCCGTGCTCGCCCTGATCGGCGAACTGCGATTTGTGCTCGCCGATCCGCCGGAGGACCGGCGGGGGTAAAGCGGGGGCCGGGCACCCGCTCCACAACTTCAGCCCGCCGGGGCGGCCTCTGGATCGCGGCCGCAGCCCCCGGGGGCGTTCAGAACGCGGCGCGGATTTTTCCGGCCAGTTCGCGGAGTCCGGCGGGATCGGCGGGGCGGGCGTTCTTGAAGTCCATCTCGCCGCCCCCGGTGATGGGCATCAGGTGGAGGTGCACGTGCGGCACGTCCACGCCCGCCACCATGAGTCCGATGCGAGCGCAGGGGACGACTTTTTTGATCGCAGCCGCAATCGGCCGGGCGGTGGAAAGCATTTCCGCCAGCAGGTCGTCGGGCAGGTCGAAGAGGTAGTCGACCTCGAGTTTCGGGACCAGCAGCGCATGTCCGGTCATGACCGGGCGGATGTCGAGGAAGGAGATCCAGCGGTCGTTCTCGAAGATCTTCTCGCAGGGGATGCGGCCCTGGATGATGCGGGTGAAGATGGAGGGCATGGGGGGGACTCCAGAAAAAAGCCCCGCGGAAACCGCGGGGCCTTCGGAAACCTGAACCCGCGGGGGATCAGCGGGAGTAAAATTCAACGACGGTTGCGATGTCGCACTGGACGGGGATTTCCTCGCGCTTCGGCATGTAGTTGAGCTTGGCGGTGAGGTTGTTCTCGTCGGAGGTGACATACGGGACGCGCTGGGTGGAGGCCAGGGCGGTTTTGAAGCAGTCGATGCCCTTGCTCTTGTCCTTGACGGAGATCACGTCGTTGACCTCGACATGGTAGCTGGGGACGTCGACCTTCTTGCCGTTGACGAGGATGTGGCCGTGGCCGACATACTGGCGGGCGGCGTGGATGGTGCGGGCGAAGCCGGCGCGGAGGACGATGCTGTCCAGGCGGGTTTCGAGCAACTGGCCGAGCACGTCCGGGGTGGATTCCATGGACCGGAGGGCGCGGGCGTAGGTGTTGCGAAGCTGTTTTTCGCTGATGTTGTACTGGTAGCGCAGGCGCTGCTTTTCCAGCATCTGGCGGCCGAAGTCGGTCAGCTTGTTGGGACGGCGGGTCTTGCCGTGCTGGCCCGGCGCGTAGGCGCGGCGTTCCAGGAACTTGGCGGACTTGGGCGTGATGGCCACGCCGAGACGGCGGGAGCGTTTTGCCTTGGGACCTGTGTAATTCATGCTTCTGAGGCTGGGTTAGGTTTCCGCCCGGCGGAATGCCGGGATTCCCATTAAGGGAAGGGTGTTTGTAGGGGGAAAGTCGGCGGGATCAACTGAAAAAGGCGGAAAAATGCAGGGTTAATAGACCGTGACCGGGAACTTGTGGCGCAGCCGGAGCAGCCAGGCCTTGTAGGCATCCCGGGCCCGGGCCTCGAACAGCTCGCTTTCGATCTCGGGCATGACGTCCGCCAGCGGGCGCAATCCGGCGGGGCGGCGCCCGAGCACCTTGACCAGGAACGTGTCGTCGCCCAGCTTCAGTGGATCGCCGATCCGGCCCTCGGGCAGTTCCTTGACCGCCTCCAGGATTTCCGCCCGGATGTCCGTGGTGTCCTTCCAGCCCATGACCCCGCCCTGCTCGGCGTTGAACCCCTCGGAATACTGCTTTGCGGCGGCGGCGAAATCCTCCTCCCCGGCCTTCAGTCTTGCATGGAGCTTCCGCAGGTTCTGCTCCTTGGCCGCCTGGTAGGAGGGGTCCGGGGCGGGCTTGAACTGGATGATCTGCAGGTTGACCTGCTCTCGGATGGTGTACTTCCCGGTGCGCGCCTGGTAGAGTTTCACGATGTCTTCCATCGGGACGCGGACCGTCTCCGAGACCTCCTGCCGGCGCATCAGGGAGACGATGAGATCCTCCTTGATCTCGGTCCGGAAGTCCTCGAGCGTCTGGCCGTTGGCGAACAGGGCCTTTTGGAATTCGCCGTAGTCGCCCTTGAACCGCCGGTTGATCACGTCGTTGATCCGGTCGTCCACCGCGTGGTCGGGGAGCTGGCCGCCCTGGGCCCGGTATTGCTCGAGGATGAGCTGCTTGTCGATCAGCCGCTCCAGGCCGTCCTCGTACAGGGTTTGCAGCTTGGTCGCGAGTTCCTCGCCCTGCAGGGAGGCGGCCAGGCGGTCCTTCTCGGCCTGGATGTAGCTCATGACCTCGCTGGCCGTGATGACGTTGGTGCTGACCACCGCCGGCGTAGCCGTCCACCGAGACCGGGGCCGGAGCGGACGAGGAGCGGCGGCAGGCAAACCAACGGTGCGGTGAATTTGGTCATCCGGTCCCCCTAGCGGCCAAACCCGCGACCGGCAAGCGCGCAAAACGGCTTTCCGTTCAGCCCGGCAGGGTCCGCCGCCCGCGCCGCGCTCGATGCCGTCGACATCGCCAGGGCTGACACCCGGAACTCCGCAGGGGTCTGGATCATCCGCCCGGCGCACCCCCGCGCGCAGGGCG
Source organism: Kiritimatiellia bacterium (assembly GCA_046346795.1). Classification (GTDB taxonomy): domain Bacteria; phylum Verrucomicrobiota; class Kiritimatiellia; order SS1-B-03-39; family UBA6053; genus JAXMHJ01. The sequence goes on along the minus strand of JAXMHJ010000004.1, from coordinate 83,485 downwards.
TCCTCGTCGCCGGGACCAGCCCGCGTGTCGATGGGGAGCAGGACCCGCAGCCGGATCATCCCGGCGTGGCCGAACCGCCATGCGGACGCCAGCAGCAGCGTCCACAGGCCGTCGATCACCACGGGCAGCAGCGTCGCCCCGGTCGACACCGCCAGTTCAAAAGCCCCCGGCTGAACCGCCCCATCGCGCCGTCCCCGGTGCGGCGGCCCTCCCGGGAAAAAGAGCACCGACATGCCCGCCTGGAGGTACGCCCCGGCGCGCGCCAGCACCGATTCCCGATTGCCCGGCACACCCCGGGACACCGGGATGTCGCCGGCCATCCGCATGATCCACCCGGTGACCGGCACGCGGAACAGATGCTTTTGGCCACCCACTTGAGGGGAAACGGCATCCGCGCCAGCAGGGGGATGTCGGCGAGGGACTGGTGGTTGCAGACGACCAGGTAGCAGGTGCCCGGACGCAGATTGGAAAAGCCCTCCACCCGGACGCGCAGCAGCGGATTCACCCGGTTGATGAAGAGGTTGAGCCGGCGCACCAGTTCGGACGTCGGGCGGCGCGCGGGCGTGCGGTCGGTCAGTCGGCGCAGGGCGATGACCGGCAGCCAGAGGAGGAGGATCAGAGCCGTGCCCGTCCAGGTCACAGGGACAGCACGGTGCCGGACGGGCTGCGAACGGGCGCCCGCCGGGAGACCGGAGCGGTCCCGCGCGCGCCGTCCTCGGTCCCGCATCCGCCGGGACGGGATCGCTCATGATACGAGGTCCATCGGCCGACCTTACCCCCGCCCTCCCGAGATGTCGATGGTCGCGGAGGGTTGATCCCGGCAAACAGACCTGCCTAGGATGCGCCCTTGAACGCTCCTTGTCCGGCGGCCCGCATCCTGCCCGTTCTTGCGCTCACCCTTGCCACCCTGCGATCCCAGGCGCTGGAGGTCACCGCGCATTCCTTCGGGTTTGACGGCACCGCCGTGCCCGGACGCATGAGCCTGCTCTCGATCCAGATCGCCAACCCCTCGTCCCAGCCCTACGACCAGATCGTGTCGGTCTCCTCCTCCGGCCCCATGGGCGGGACCACGGGGGTGCGGCAGGACGTGGAGGTATTCCTGGCCCCCGGCGCCAGCCGCTGGGTCCAGGTGCCGGTCCTGTGCGACCCGGCGTCCTTCCTCGACGGCTCGTTCCTGGTGGAGTGGGACCTCAACTCGCCCTTCCGCGGCAGCCTCGCCATCGACCCCCCGCTTCCGGGCGCCCCCGCGACCGTGTTCCTGGAGGACGCGGGCAATCCCCTCGCCGCGCGCCCGCGACTGCATTCCTTTGACGAGAACCTCTGGCCCACCGCGCTGGAACCCGCCGCGGAGGGGCTGCACGCGGTGGTGCTCGATCACGCGCCGCACTGGGAGGCCATCCGCGAGCAGGTGTTCCTCGACTGGCTGAAGCTGGGCGGCACGCTGCACCTGCTCAACGGCGCCGACGACAAGCCGCCGGTCTTCTCCGGCGCGCTATCCGTGCTCAACGATCCCGCCGCCTCGTTCCGCGTCGGGGTGGGAAGGGTCTGGCGGCACGAGGTCCGCGCCGCGAAACTGCGCCCGGAGAGCCTGGAGCAGGTGGCCGGGACCGCCCCGCGCCTGCCGCGCGAGGACGTGGAAAAGAACCAGCAGCCGCCGCAGGGCGACTGCAACAACCTCGACCAGACGGTCTTCGACGCCCTGCGCAACCACATCCGCCCGCGGCACGCCTGGGGTCTGATCACCCTCGTCCTGCTGGCCTACGTGCTCCTGATCGGTCCCGGCACGACGATCCTCGCCCGCCGGTGGAAAAACAGCCGGAGCACCCTGCTGTACTTCTTCGCGGTCGTCGCCGGGGCCAGCGCGCTCATCTTCTGGATCGGCCGGCGCGGCTACGGCGAATCCACCCGCTGCCTCTCCATCACCCACGCCCGGCACGTGGAGGGTGACGGGCGGGTCGCGGTGCGTCAGTGGATGCATGTCTTCAGCACGAACGGCCGGCGCTTCTCCCTGCAGCACCCCGTCAAGCCGGCCTGGTTCCACAACCAGAGCCGGGAACGCATCCGGGGCGCCTTCCAGGGCGGGGTCGACGGGCGGTTCACCGTCGACATGCCCGTGTTCTCCAGCGTCGACTACATGGTCGGCGGCTACCGGGACCTGCCGGCGTTCAAACCGGTCCTCCGCCGGAACCGGGGCAGGGTGGGCGGACTCGAGCTGGACGAGGCCGCCTCCGAACTCCCGCCGGGCACCCTGGCCGTGTACGCGGTGACCGCGGACGAAACCGTCGTCGAGCTCAAGGGGATCGGTTATCCCGTCCTGAATTTCGCGCAGGAACGCCTGGTGAATTCCTGGACCCGGACTTCCCTGGCCAATCCCCAGGACTTCGGGGGCGCGCCCGCTCCGCAGGTGGTCCCGGCCTTCAGCCAGCTCGCGCTGGCCCTGGTCTTCGACCTGGCCGCGCCCAACCAGTTCCACCGCACCCGGCTTCTCCCCGGAACGGGGGGCGCCGGAAGCCTCCGGGTGTTCGCCATCGCCCCGGCCCCGCCCGGCCTGGGCCCCGTCAACGCCGAATTCTCCTCCCACGAAGGCCTCGTCCTGCACGAGGCGCGCATCGCCCCGCCCCCCACTCCCGAGGCCCGCCCATGAACGCTCCCGTCGTCCCCTCCCCGCCCGCCGTGGAGATCCGCAACCTGCACCACCGCTTCGGCGGCCACCAGGCGCTCAACGGCGTCGACTTCTCCGTGGAGCCCAAGTCCATCCACGGCTTCGTCGGACCGAACGGCGCCGGCAAGACCACCACCCTCCGCGTCCTCGCCACCCTGCTCAAGCCGCAGATCGGCACGGTGCGCGTCATGGGCCTGAGCGTCACCGCCGACACCGAGAACGTCCGCCGGCGCATCGGCTTCATGCCCGACCACTTCAGCATGTACCGGCAGATGACGGTGTTCGAGTACCTCGACTTCTTCGGCGCGGCCTACGGCCTCACCCAGGGCAAGCGCGACGAGGTGATCGCCGGGGTGCTGGAGCTGACCGACATGGCCGGGCGCCGCGACACCCTCATCAAGGGCCTCTCCCGCGGCATGCAGCAGCGTGTCTCCCTCGCCCGCGTGCTCGTGCACGACCCCGACCTGCTCCTGCTGGACGAACCGGCCAGCGGGCTCGACCCGCGCGCCCGCATCGAGCTGATGGACATCCTGCGCGAGCTGCGCAACCTCGGGAAGACCATCTTCATCAGCTCCCACATCCTCAGCGAACTCGCCGACCTCTGCGACTCCGTCACCATCCTCGACCGCGGCAAGGTCAAGTACACCGGGTCGATGGAGGGGCTGCTCACCGACAGCGGGGATCCGGGCGTGCACGTGGTCGTGCGCCTGGAGGCCCCCTGCCCCGCCGCGCGTGAGGCGGCCGCCGCGGTGGCCGGGGTGCTGGAGGTCGAGGAGCGCGAGGACGGCCTGTCCATCGGCGTCCGGCACGACGGTTCCGAGGGCGCGGGCTCCCGCCTGCTGTCCGCGCTGATCGCCGCGGGCGCGAACGTGCGCTCCATGGAACCGGAGAAGCGCCACCTCAACCAGGCCTTCATGGACCTCACGGAGGCCGGCGTGCGCACATGAGATTCTCGAGCATCACCGCCTTCATGGTCCGGGCCGTCCGCCAGGACTCGCGCTCGATCCCGTCGCTGCTGATGCGCACCGGGGTGGTCGGCTTCCTGTGCTGGCAGCTCCTCATGACCGTGGACACCCTGCGCTGGCAGACCGCCCCCGGCCTGCGCATGTTCGAGGCCCTCATGGGCTTCAACCTCTTCGTGCTCTTCACCGCCGGGGTGGCCTACCTGGCGGCGTCGATCGCCGAGGAGAAGGAGGAGAACACCCTGGGCCTGCTGCTGCTGAGCGGCATGGGCACCCTGCCCGTGCTGCTCGGGAAAACCACCGGCCGCCTGCTGGCCTTCGCCATGCTGCTCCTGCTCCAGATCCCCTTCACCCTGCTCTGCGTCACCATGGGCGGCATGCGCGGCGGCCAGGTCTTCGCCGGCTACGCGATGCTGGGCTCGCTCATGGTGCTGGTCTCCGGCTTCTCGGTCCTGGCCTCGGTGCTGCTGCGCACGGTGCGGGGCGCGGTGGTGCTCTCGGGCCTGGCCCTGCTGCTCTGGCACATCGTGCCGCCGTTCCTGGCCGAGGTCGGCGCCGATCTCACCCTCTTCCCGGCGGCCGTGTGCGACGCGCTGCAGGCCGGGGGCAGGTGGATGACCGGCGTCATGTTCTACTCGCGGATGAACGCCATCACCAGCCTCGCGGGCACGACCGAGGTCTTCACCCGCGCCGAGGCGTTCAACGCCGGGGCCGGGGTGGTGCTGCTGATCCTGGCCGCGCTGGCCTTCATGCTGACGGAAAGCGCCCAGTCCGCCGAGAGCGCCCCCAAGACCAAGCTCGGCGCGGCCTTCAGCGCCGGCTGGGCGCGCTGGTTCCGGCCCCGCCGCCGCCCGCCTGTCGGCCCCGCCGCCATCCGCTGGAAGGACTCGTGGCTGCTGATGGGCGGCCGGATGGGCCTCTTCATCCGGCTGGCGACGCTCACCGGACTGGCCTTGTGGATCTATTCCGAAATCGTGGTGGACCGCCCGGCCTGGCGCAGCCACTACATGCAAGAGTACTGCCTCTCCCTGCTGTTCATCTCCGCCGGATACGCCGCCCTTTCCATGTTCGCCATGGCATCCAGGACCTTTTCGACGGAGTTTCGCGACATGACGATGGCCGACCTGCTCGGGATGCCGGGCGGGGCCGGAGCGGTCGTCCGTCAGAAGACCCTGTGCACCCTGGCCAAGGCCCTGCCCTTCCTGCCCTTCATGATCCCCGGCGTGCTGGTCGCCCTGGGTGAGGTCGGCAAAACCAGTTTCTCCGGGGAGGATTTCCTGATCGCCTCCAACGTCATCGTCTTCTGCCTGCTCCAGATCCTGCTCCAGCTCGAATTCGTCGCGCACCTCTCCCTGAAACTCCCCCGCATGGCCGCCGCCGTGTCGCTGCCGGGGCACTGGATCGCGCTGATGATGGGCGGGGGCCTCATGTTCGGCATGTTCCGGGGCGGCGTCGACACGGCCATCGCGGTCTTCTTCCTGGGCAGCATCGTCAGCGGATTCCTCATCGTGCTCCTGCATGTCTCCCTGCCCGCCCGTCTGCACAACACGCTGAAGTGAGATGCATCACCCGGCCCTCGCCCTGCTCACCCGCGAAGTCCGCCTCACCCTGCGCGGGCGAACCCTGCTTCTGGTGCTGCTGGCCGTCGGCATCCTCCTCTTCTTCGCCGGTCCCGCCATGCTGGCCAACTCGCGCGCGGGCGCGGCCGGCCGCGGTTTCCTGCTCTTCGCCGCGAACCTGCAGATCGTCCTGATCACGCTCATGACCGCCGTGCTGGTCGCCGGCGCGGTGTCGGAGGAAAAGGAGTCCGGCGCCATCGACCTGCTGCTCATGACCGGCATGTCGCCCTTCTCCCTGCTCGCCGGGCTGGCCGGCGGACGCGTGGTGGCGCTGCTGGCGGCGCTGGCCGCGCAACTGCCGTTCCTCGTCCTGGGGATCACGGCGGGCGGCGTGCTGCCGGGCCAGGTGATGGCGTCGTTCGCGGTCCTGACCAGCCACGCGGTGCTCTGCACCGGCCTGGCCCTCTGGCTGGCGCTGGAGACCCGGACCCACGCCATGGCCCTGGCGGGCATGCTGGCCGTGATCCTCGGCGTGGCCAACGTGGCGGCCTTCCTGGGCGTCCGCGGCATGTCGGCCTTCGCGGTGCTGGACGGCGTGTTCGAGAACCCCGCCGGCTTCACCTTCCCCGCCTCCTGGTGCCTCAAATGCCTGGCCCTCGGCGCCGCCTGTTTCGCGGCCGCCTGCCTGCGGTTCCGAACCTGCGCAATCGCAGGCGACCTCTCCACCCGCGTGCTCCCGGCCGCCCTGCGCCGCCCGCGCGCCCGCCCGTACGCCGGCAACGCCGTCTACTGGAAGGACCGCCACTTCCTGCACGGCGGCCTCACCGGGGTGGTTGCGCGCGCCGGCGTGCCGATGCTGGCCGGACTGGGCGCGGCGATCCAGGCGGCGCGCCTCGGCGGCGGCCCGGACGAGATCCCGCGCATGGTCGGGGCGGCGGTGATGGGCCTGGCGTACGCGCTCTTCTGGCTCGAGCTGGTCTTCCACTCCGCCCGCATGTTCCGGACCGACCGCCAGGAGGGAACCGTCGACGACCTGCTCGGCCTGCCCGTGGCGGCGAACAAGGTGATGAACCAGAAGGAAAGCGCCCTCGCCTTGTCCCTTGCGCCCTATGTCGTGCTGTGGGTTCTGGGGCTGGCGCTGGCCGATCCGCGCGAATTGCCAGGGACCCTGGCCCTGACCCTCCCGGGGCTGATGCTGGCCTACGTCCTGCATCTCATCATTTCCGAGCAGTCCCTCTCGGTCGGCTGGTGGTCCATCCCGCTCGGCATCATCACCCTCGGCGGCATCGGCTTCCTGTGCATGGTCCTGTCCGGCTTCATCCTGCTGGTCACCCTGGGCATGGGCGGCATCATCGTCTTCCCGGTGCTCCTCTTCCTCTATGTGCGCCTCGTGATCGGCCTGCGCAAGAGCCTCGCCCGGAAATTCCTGACCCCGCCCGACACCCGCTGGGCCTCCGGCCGGCTCGACGGCCGGCCGTGGAGGCGCTGCGGCTGCGGGGAAAATCGGGGCCGGCGTAAAGGTTCTTGCACACGGCCCCCGAAACCGGGAAGCTGCCGGGCAAGCACTCGGAGAAACCCCATGAGCTGCTCCAGAGACTCTTTGGCAAACCCGCCTCCACCCCTTCCGCCCCGGCAACTCCCGCCCTGAAGGCGGCGCCTCCCGCGCCGGCAACCCAATGGCCCTACCCACTGATCACGGTCCGCGGCGCGGAGGCCCTGGCCGTCCTGGCGGAAATGGCGGCCCGCGGCCGCGGCCGCTCCTGGCCGGTCCTGCTGGGAGCCCCGGACGAACGCGACATGCTTTCGCAAGACATGTCGCCCGGCGTCCCGACGGGAGAGATCCGGTCTACTACGCCCCGGACATTGTCCAGCAGGGCACCGAAACCCTCTCCCGCCTCGCCGCCATCCTGCTGGTTTCGGACTTCTGGTATTTCTGGTGGGATTGAGGGATGAACGCGCGGACCGGCCATGTTGCCCGATCTAACGACCGCCCGGGCGTTGTTCGGGGAACTTCAAGTTGGCAGCAAACGGAATGATCGTATCACCCTAACAACCCCTCGGGTAGGGTAAACCCACTGGTTGAGCCCCGCCGGGGCGTTGCGAGGCTCAGCGTGGTCGCTTCGCCCTACCAGTGCGCGGTAGGGCGAACCCGCCGGGTGAGCCTCGAACCACTATGGAGGTTCTGGGCAGATGCCTTTTCCACAGACATTCCAGCAGACGGCCGCCATCATCCCGATCTGACCCTGATTTCCCGAGTTTTGGATCCGCTCTTTCCTGCGTGTGACATGAACTTTCCGGAAGAACCTGGCCGGGGAGGTTGCGGCCGCGGGGAACTTCCCCGGCGCTGGGCGTTCCTCGCTCCACGCTTTCCCTCCTCCCCTCTTTTCCTGAGTTCCTGATTTCCCGATGTGCAACCTGAATTCACCAGCGCCACCGGGCGGTGGCGGTCCGGATCGGTGATCAGCGCTTGTGCGGGGCGGCTTCGAGGATGACGGCGCCGTGCTCGTCGGAGAGGACGAGAATGGCGAAGGCGGCGGCCTTGTCCATCGCCTCGCCGTTGACCGAGGCGTAGTCGAAGCGGCCGCGCAGGTCGGTGTGGCCGTCCTTGTGGAAGACGACCGAACCGTCGGCCTGGCGGGCGAAGACCTTGACGTAGGCGGCCGGCAGCGGCGGCTTGCCGCCCGGCCCGAGCACGCGCACCTCGCCGTAGGTTTCACCTTCTCGACCGTCAGCGCGGAGTCGAGCCGGGTGATGACAGAACGGAGGCCGGCCGATTCGATCTCGATCGTGACATTGCGCCCGGCGAATCTTGGCGGGCACGGGCACCTTGAGCGGCGAGGGCTTCGCCTTCAGCTCCACCACGTCCGAGCGCACCGGCCGGACGAAGGAGAAGCCGGCGCTGTAGTCGCCCAGGAAGGGCTTCTTGGAGAAGAGCAGCTCGACGTCCATCGGATACACGTTCACCCGGCAGGAATCGAGCAGTCGGTGGGTGATCTCCAGTTCGGACTTCACCGCGGCCAGGCTGAGCGCCGGTTCGGTCGCGGGCCGCAGCCTGGTTGTCCGGGCGGTCCCCCGCTCCCCACGGGCGGCGCCGCCCGCCTCGGCGATCTGCGCGAGGCCGCCGCGAACTTTTCGCGCCAGCGGTCCACCGGCTCGTCCGCATGGGCGCGGGCGATCTTCTCCGCGCCGGCGACGTCACCCTGGGTGCAGTTGCGCAGGTGTACGTGCAGGAAATCGGCCCAGGTTCTCGTGGATTCGCGCGATCCACCGCGGCGAAGCGGGCCGTGGCGTCGGCGACGCGGTCCTGCGCCAGCAGGTAGGCGGACCAGGCGAGCAGGTCGCGGGCTCCAGCGCGGCCTTGCCCGCCATGCCCAGGAAGGCCTCGTACTGGGCCTTGAACTTCGCGTTGAGGATGTCGAGCTTCCCGCCCACGGGATGGGCGCGGGGATTGATGAGCGGGGCGTATTCGAGCTGCTCGTAGGCGAGGCGCTCGACGGATCGACCGGCAGCAGCGGGCTGTCGAACACGACGCCGACGCGTCCCGGGGCGTCGGAGACGGAGAGCCACTGCGCATGGCCGCCTCGTCGCCGTGCTGGAATCCGTAGGCCCACAGGACCGGTGGCGGCGCGGCGGGCGCGCAGGATGGCGGCGCGCGCGAAGAAGCCCTTGTCCTTCATGCGGAAGGCGATGCGCTCCAGGTCGATGTTCTGCAGGTTGCGCGTGGAGAGGAAGGCGAGCACCTCGTCGGCCGAGCCGCGCTTGCGACACATGCGGCCAGGCGGTGGTGTCCACGCCCTCGGGTTTCTCCAGCACGGCGAAGGTGAAGGGCTCGCCCGCGGCCACGATGCAGTCCTTCTCGGCGGCCAGCGCGGGGAGCCCTGGCGGAAGGTCCCGGCCGCCGGAAGTGAAGAAGTACTCGGCCTGCCACACGCCGAAGGGCGCGACGTCGGCGACGACGCCGCGCTGCTGGAAGCCGTTGCTGACCGGGATCGCGCCCTCGGGGATCTGCAGCAGCACGGTGAGTCGGCGGCCCGGAGTCGGTGGGATTGGAAACCACCGCGCGCGCGCCGTAGACGCGCTGGCGGACGAAGCCGGCGGTCAGATATTTCTCGACCTGCTCGCCGTCCTCGAGGCGGGTGGCGTCGGCGGGATCGAAGAACTGCCGCGACATCACCACGGCGCCGGCGTTGGCGTCCTCGGTGGTCCGCGGATCTCCTTGCGGAAGACGACGCAGGGGCCGCCCGCGGTGACGGTGAGGACGCGGCCGTCCGAATCCACCTTGGCGGGATCGGCCTTGAAGGGCAGTCCGGTGACGGCCAGGGCGAGCATGGCTTCGGTGAAATTGGCAGCGATGGCTGGCCGAGGTTTTCAGAGAGGAAGGGCTTGGCGGCGTCGCGGCGCAAACTCCAGCCAGAAGGCGGAGGGACCGACCAGCGAGGCGTCCTGCTGGCCGGGCAGCAGGTTGGCGGTAGTTGTTCTCTGCCCATTCCTTGGTGTCGCCGGGCTTCTGGTACAGGCGCTTGGCCGCCTCTTCCATCTTGCGGCGGGCGGCGTGGCGGCGCGGCGCGGCTTTCCGGGGGCTTTCAAGGCCCTTCGAGCTTTTTGCCGGCAAAATCGGCGTCCATCTCCAGCGACATGGGTTCCGCCGCGGGGGCGGGGGACGCGGGCGCAACCATGGGCGGCGGAGGCTGCGGCGCATCCTTCGACAAACGTTCGTTCGCCGCTTTTCTGGCGGTCTCCTCCCCGCCACCCGCAAACCAGCCAGTTTGGTTCACCAATCCGCCCACCGTCAGCGCGGCGTCAAAGCGGAATCCCACCCTTCGCGATCCTCTGGCAGCAGTTCGACCTGGTCGGCGATGCGCCGCACGATGCCCTCGCGAGCCTCGGGCAGGCGCTCGGCGAGGAGGATCTGCTCGACCGTGTTGAGCCGCGCGCGAAGGCCCACGGGTCGAGATAGCGCGAGGTCCTCGTCCAGCATCCAGCGGTCGAGGAAGGTCTTGTCGCGCTTGTTGGCGAGGTAGGCCGCAGGACGCGGTCGAAAAAGGCGCGGTCCTGACGGTACACGAAGAAGGCCAGCTCGTGGCAGGCGTGTTTGCTGTAGAGCGCGAGTTTCTCCTTCTCGGGCAGCGCCCCCAGCCGAGGATGAAACGGTATTGGTCGAGCGTGTCATCCTTGCGCAGGGCCTTGCAGGTAGTCGAACATCTTGCCCAGGCCGTCGATGATCTGCAGGTCGTTTCCGGCGGCCAGCGGGAGCTGGATGGTGTCGCCCTTCGCCAGCGCGGACACGACCTTCTGCTCGGCCAGCAGCTTGTCGTCGGGGAAGGCCTTGGCGAGGCGCAGGTCGCGGGTCTTGGGCGGCGTGGCGGGCGCGAAATGCGTGCGCGCCACGACCTGATCCAGGCTGACGGCGACGATCTGCACCACCGGCCGCCCGCCGAGGTCGGCCAGCTTGATGCGCACCGTTCCGTCCGCGCCGGGTTTGAGGTTGGTGAGGACGACGGCCGGCTCGGCGAGGAAGTCGAGGAAGTCGAGGTTTGCCTCCGGTGCCGCCATATAGCTTTCCAAGGGCGGCGCCCATCCACGCCATCCTGCCGGCTGATCCAACCATGTCGCTCAAGGCTTCCCCCATCCCCAGCATCTCCCTTCCTGCCGCGGTCGCCGCGCCGGATCCCACGGGTTCAGGATGAGCCCCGGCTTGGGCAGCATGACGCCCGAAGGACTTGCGTGTGCGGCGGTCGAGCACGTACCGGGTATTCATCGCCGAGCTCGCGCCCGGAGGTGTAGCGGCTGTCCGCAGGCGAAAGTCCGAACCCTCCGAGTCCCGCCAGGGCCGGTGGTCCTGATGGTCCCGCCAAGATCGAACCCACCGGCATGCCGGGCCGCCGCGACATGCACCCGCGTCTCGGGTGTCGCATTGGCCAGCGTGATGACTAGCTCCTGCCTCCTCCTGCACGACCCCGGCGATGGAACTCACGGATTCGAAGGCAGCACGAGGACTCTTCCCGGCCCTCCTTCACGGACGAGATTTGCAGGGGTTGCTCGAGGGCAACTCCAGCATGCGGCTCTTCGAGAAGACCCGCCCGTCCACCGGCTTGCCCGCGGCGATGCGGATCGCGACCGGAGATCTTCCGATGGCGGGAACGAACGTGTAATCCCCGGCGGGCAGATCCTTGAGCGTGGCCACCCCGCCGTCCACCTGCACGGACTGGCCCAGGTCGGCCACGTTCACCTCTCCGCAGCGGGAGAGCAGGACAGGTCGGGCGCGATCCGGAAGGGCGATGCGCAGCGGTTCGCCATCAACGCCATGGAGAACGACGGGCACCGTGGATTCCCGGGCAACCTGCACCCCACTGCCCGCCGTCGAAGTTCACCCGCACCGCAAAGGCCCCGGGCAGTTCGCCCAGCGAGATGCGACCATTGGCATCGCTGCCAGAGTAACTGGCTCGGCGGTGTCCACGGCACGGTGCAGCACGGTGACCTCGGCGGCGCGCGCGGGAATGACTTCTCCGTTCAAGCCGCGAATATCCAGTGCGTATCCATCGGCGTCATGGGTGAAACGTGGCGCGGCGCAACGGGGCTGCATGGCCAGCGTGTTCACCGTCCACGAGGTCCCGTCCTCCAACTCGTCCGGCTCGGCTCGCGTCGAGGGCTTGACCTTTCCCTTCAGCATCACCTGCAATCCTGCGAGGCCGTCCGGCACGCGGAAGAGGTGTACGAACTCGGCTCCGTCTTCCAGCTTGATTCCCGGGATTTCCTCGGTGGTCGTGGTGCCCTGCCGCATGCTGGCGGTGACCACCAGCCGCGGTTCGTCGAGCAACGCGATGCTGGCAGGCCGGTCGTTGATGCGCAGGACGGGACGGACAACCAGGCGGGCATGGCGGCCGGGCAGCAGGTCTTCGCGGTCGACGTACAGGCCGGCCGCGAGGGACCAGGTCTCGGTCTGATGATCCAGCGTCCGCACGTCGGCAAAGCCGCCGAGTTTCAACACCAGCGGCTTCGGGCCGGCGTCGGTGCTGTACGGGATCAGGATGACGCCATCCGCACCCGCCGCGTACTCCTTGCCGCCGAACCACACCGCAGCCGCAGCCTGCGCAGCGCCCGTCTCGTCAAACACGCGGATTTCATGACCGTCGGGCGTCATCGTGGAGGCCATCTCGAGCCGGCCCTTCTGGATCAGCGCGCGGCTGCTGCGGCCGTTGCCGATCAGCTCGACGATCCACGCGCCGCGGCCCTTCAGCTCGGGGAACTCGAGGGTGCGGGTGACGCGGCGGAACGGCGTCTCCTTGTATTCGACCGTGAACTCGCGCGTGGCGGCGAGGCCGTCGAGATCGAGATCGAGCCCGGGGCGTTGCAGGTTTTCGCGGCAGTAGTTGACGAGGTTGATCTCGTACACCTTGACCAGCAGGGAGGCGACGTTCTTGACGTCGACCGCGAGGGTGACCGGCTGGTCCGGCGCAAAGAGCCGCGGGTTGGAGGGCAGGAAGTCGATGTCCACGCGGTCGCGCAGCGCGGCGAACTCGCCGGGGGTGAGGGCGGAGGCGAAGGATTCCGGATTGCCCTGGCCGGCGAGGATCCGCGCGGTGGCGTGCGCGGCACGGAGCCAGCGCTCCTCGAAGTAGGGCTTGAAGGCCTCGGGGGTTGCGGCTTCGGCCAGAAAATGGCGGAGAAGATCGGCGACGGCAAGGCCGTCGGGGTTCGATCTGGGCTTGGCTGGCGTCGCCGCGGTCCTCGAGCTTGATCTCGTCGCGGACGATGTCGATGAGCTCGACCTTGCCGCCGGTGCGGTCGGACGCGGGGGCGACGTGCAGCACGACGGTGGAGCCCTTGGCGCCGCGGATGATGCGGACCGACTTGTAGAGCGGCCAGTAGAGGATGTCGACGACCTCGCCGGTCTTGCCCTGCTGGACGGCGAGGATGCGGTCGCCGGGCTTGAGGCGGCCGTCGCGCTCGGCGGGGCCGCCGGGGACGAGTTCCTTGATGGTGGGGGCGCCCTCCTCGACCTCCAGCAGCGCGCCGATGCCCTGGAGGGAGAGGCGCATGGTGATGTCGAAGTCCTCCTCGTTGCGGGTGGACATGTAGTTGGTGTGGGTGTCGTAGGCGCGGGTGATGGAGTTGAGGAAGATGGTCAGGAGGAACTCGGCGTCGTGCGACTCCATGACGGAGAGGAGCTGGTGGTACTGTTTCTTGATGTCCTCGACGGGGGTGAGCGGCGGCTTGCGCACCACGGGGGAGGCCGCGGTTTCGGTCGCGTTGGTGGTGGCGCCGGCGGCGGCGACCTGGTTGGTGGCCGCGGCCGCGGCCGCCACGGCCTTGACCTCGTTGGTCACGGCGGCGGTGGCGTTGGATTCGGCGGCCTTGATCTTATCCATCTCCTTCGCGACCAGTTTGCCGACGTACTGGTGCTTGATCTTGCGGCGCCAGAGGTCGTCCCACTGGGCGGCGGGGACGCGGGGGGCCTTGTCGCGCTTCCAGTCGAAGGTCTCGTCGACGGAGGTGTCGATCGTGCCGTCCAGGAGCTGGTTGACGAAGGCGACGCGGTTGCGGACGCGTTCCTTGTAGGTCTCGAAGACCTCGTAGGGGAAGGCCAGGTCGCCGGCCTTGGTCATGTCGTCGAGGTCCTTCGCGTGCTGCCGGAAGGCGGCCTCGTCCTCGGCGGTGAAGTAGGTGCGGTCGTAGTCGAGCGAGTCGAGGAACAGCTCGAAGGCCTTGAGGGAGATGGCGTCGTCGAGGGCCCCGTGGTTGAGGTGCATGGCCGGGACGCGGTCCGCCAGGGACTTGGCGATCTCGGCGAAGCCGGCCTCCGGGACGAGCTTCACGGGCGTGGGGGTCTTCTCCTCCGCCCGCAGGGCGAGGGGAAGGGCGGCGGCGAGCAGCAGCAGAATTTTTTTCATGCGGGTTTGCGTCCTTGGGGAAAGTCGATGTAACAGGGAAGATAGACGCTATCCGAAAATTAGCGTTCAACAACAGAACATTTTTCGGGGGACGCATGCTGAATCTGGCCACCATTCTGGACGAACCGGCCCGCCGCCGGGGCGGGATGATAGGGCAGCCCGGGACGATTCCGAAGTCCTAAATCTTGGGGAATGGAAGGATTTGATTCCGGACCCGGGCGGGTGCATCCTGACACCGTCATGAATCACCACCGCCCCCTTCTCCTTGCGCTCGGCCTGGCCCTCGCCGCCGGCTGCACGCCCATGACCGATCAGGAGAAGACCTATCTGGAGCGCCGGGACAAGGAGCGGACCGACCGGGAGGCGTTCTCCAAGACGCTGGGCACCAAGGACGAACTGGCGGAGTCGGTCAAGAAGGTCAAGGAGGCCGCGCATCCCGGCGGGGAGTCCATGGAGACCTGGGTCAAGGTGCAGGAAAGCGACAAGGCGCAGAAGGGCGACATCATCTGGCGGCAGTGGTCAGCCTCCCTGAAAACGCAAAACGTCTATGACGTGAAGTACCTCTACACCGTGCTCGACCGCCGCGACTACCAGGCCACCAGGTACGGCTACGCATGGACCTATGACGAGACGATCGACCGGGTGGACGGCCCGCGCGAGATGACCCGGGAGGAGCTGCAGCCACGCAGCCGCAAACGGGAGGCGGCCACGTCCGAAAAAACCAAGACCGACAGCGACCCCTGGAGCCTGGAATGACGCCACCCCCGGCGGGCCTTCGCCGGGCCGTCCGCACCTCCCTGCCGCCCTGGTTCGAGGCGAACCGCCGCGACCTGCCCTGGCGTCGCAACCGCACGGCCTACCGGGTCTGGATCTCCGAGCTGATGCTGCAGCAGACGCGCGTGGACACGGTCATCCCGTATTTCCGGCGCGTCCTGAAGCGGTTCCCCGGCGTGAAGGCCCTGGCCGCCGCGCCGCTCGGCGACGTGCTCAAGGCCTGGGCGGGGCTCGGCTACTACACCCGCGCCCGCAACCTGCACCAGGCGGCGCAGTCGGTCATGCGCGATCACGGCGGCCGGATCCCCGCCACGCACGCGGGCCTGCTGGCCCTCCCCGGGGTCGGCCCCTACTCCGCCGCCGCCATCGCCAGCCTGGCCTTCGGGCTCGACCACGCGGTGCTCGACGGCAACGTCGGGCGGGTGCTGGCGCGCTGCCTCGCCTCGGACCTTCCCTGGGGTTCGACCGCGGCGCGCAGCTTCTTCCAGGCGGCGGCCGACGCGCTGCTGCCGCGCGGGCGCGCGGGGGAGTTCAACGAGGCGATGATGGAACTGGGCGCGACCGTCTGCACCCCGCGCAAACCGGCGTGCCCCGCGTGTCCGCTGCGCACGGCGTGCGCCGCGGCGAAGGCCGGCACCCCGGAAACGTGGCCGGTGCGGGTCGCGAAAAAGCCGGTCCCGACCATCCGGGTGGCCGCGGCCGCGACGAAACGAAGCGACGGGCGGATCCTCATCGCGCGGCGGCTGGAGAAGGGACTGCTGGGCGGCATGTGGGAGTTTCCCGGCGGCAAGATCCACGAGGGCGAAACGCCCCTCGAGTGCGTCGTGCGGGAACTGCGCGAGGAGCTGGGCGTCACCGTCGAACCCGGCGAACTCCTCACCCGCGTGAAGCACACGTACAGCCACTTCAAGCTCGACATGGACGTGTACTGGGCGACGCTGGTGAGCGGCCGGCCCCGGACGATCGAATGCTCCGACTTCGCGTGGGCGCTCCCCGCGGAGATGGATAAGTATGCGTTCTCCAAGGCGGATCTCCTCGTGCTCCAGGCCATCCCGTGAAGACCCTCGTCACCTCCAGCCCGCGCTCCATCGCCCGCCTGCTCGCGGCCGGCGGGGTCGCGGCGTTTCCGACCGAGACCGTGTACGGCCTCGGCGCGAACGCGTTCGACGCGGAGGCGGTGCGGCGGATTTTCCGGGCCAAGGGACGTCCGCAGGACAATCCGTTGATCGTCCATGTGGCGTCGATCGACCAGGTGGGTTCCGTCGCGGACCGGGTGACTCCGGCGGCCGCCCGTCTGCTTGCCGCCTTCGCCCCCGGTCCCATCACCGTGGTCCTGCCCGCCCACCCGCTGCTGCCCGCGGTCGTGACCGCGGGGTTGGGAACGGTCGGTGTGCGCATACCGTCCCACCCGGTCGCGCGGGCCCTGCTGGGAGTCTGCGGCTTCCCGCTCGCGGCGCCCTCGGCGAACCGGTCGGGCCGCCCCAGCCCCACGACCTGGCGGGCGGTGCGCACGGACCTTGACGGGCGCATCGCCGGCATCCTGCGCGGCGCGGCGGCGGATTTCGGGCTGGAGTCCACCGTGGTCGACTGCACGGGGCGCGTTCCCGTGCTGCTGCGCGCGGGGGCGGTGACGCTGGAACAGTTGCGGAAGGTCGCGCCGTCGATCCGCGTCGCGGCCCGGAACGCCGCGCTGCGCGCCCGCAGTCCCGGGCAGAAGTACCGCCACTACGCACCCGCCGCGGTGGTCACCGTGATTCCAGCCGGAGCCCCCCCGCCCCCCTGCGACGCCTTCATCGGACTGCACGCGCCGCCGGGCGCCCCTCGCCGCCGCCGCATCTGCGCCGACGCCGACGCCTACGCCCGCGAGCTGTTTCATTTCTTCCGGGTGTGCGACGCCGCGGGGGTCCGCCGCATCGCTTGCGAGGCGGTGCCGGAGACCGGCATCGGCCTCGCCCTCATGGACCGCTTGCGCCGGGCGGAGCAGCGCTAGCAGGTTAAGTCTGCGGGGTGCGCCGGCCCAGCTTCTCGCGCACATGAAGCGCCTCCCGCGAATCCTTGTCCCAGATCGGCAGATCGCGCAGGCGCAGGAAGTCCACGAAGTCATCCAGCAGTTCCTCCAGGCTGGCCCGGGCGACATTGGTCAACTTGATCTCCGTCTCCTTGGAGGTCAGCGCGGCCTTGCTCCCCTCGAGGATGTTCTTCTTCCCGGAGCGCGCGGCCTGGATCATCTGATCGATGGTGCGGTCGCCCCGCTGAAGGTGCTTGTGGCAAAACCGGAAGGTGATGTCGTAGACGACCTCGGCCTTCTGGAAGTCGAGCAGGGTCTTGTAGTCGCCCCGGCGCGGGAGCCGGGGCTGGGAGGGATGGGAGGGATGGGAGGAATGGGAATCATGGGAATCATTCCCATGCCTCCCATGATTCCCATGCTTCCCATCATTCTCATCCGACGTTTTCATAGGTCTCCTGAGTTGGTGGTAATCCTCAAGCTGAACTTACATACACTTTTGCCATCACCACCGCAACCCCTCCCTGAATCTTTCCCATTGCCCCCCGTCCATGCAAAGGCTAGCCAAACCGCCGAAAGGAACCCCCATGAAGAAACTCCCCGTTCTCGCCCTCGCCCTCTCCGTCCTCGCCTTCCCCTGCTTCGCCGAGGACGGTTGGGTCTCGCTCTTCAACGGCAAGGACCTGCAAGGCTGGACGCCGAAGTTCACGGGCTATCCGCTCGGGGAGAACTTCAACAACACCTTCCGCGCGGAAGACGGGGTGATCAAGGTGTCGTACGACAAGTGGGACGGCTTCAAGGGCGAGTTCGGCCATCTCTTTTACAAGACCGCGTTCTCCAACTACGTCTTCAAGATGGAATACCGCTTCACCGGCGAACAGGTGAAGGGCGGCCCCGGCTGGGCGTTCCGCAACAGCGGCATCATGATCCACGGCCGACCCCAAGACCATGACGCTCAAGCAGGACTTCCCCTCCTCCATCGAGGTGCAGATCCTCGGCGGCAACGGCAAGGACGAGCGCACCACCGGCAACAGCGCTCGCCGGGCACGCACATCGAGAAGGACGGCGCCCTCATCAAGCAGCATTGCGTGAACTCCACCTCCAAGACCTTCCACGGCGACCAGTGGGTCACCATCGAGATCGAGGTGCACGGCAACAAGTCGATCAAGCACATCATCAACGGCGAAACCGTGATGGAATACCAGAAGCCGCAGCTCGACCCGGGCGACAAGAATTCCAAGCCCCTGATCGAGGCCGCCGGCGGCGACGTGATGCTGAAGGGCGGATCCATCAGCCTGCAGGCGGAAAGCCACCCCTGCGAATTCCGGAACATCCAGATCCGGCCGTTGCAGGATTGAGCGGATCCCGGCCCGGCCGGGGTCGAGCCGCCGCTCAATCCGCCGGAACCATCCAGCCCCAGGGAAGCGCGGCGGTGTCCCGGTCGAGAGGACAGGCGTCACCGGCGTGAAGAACCAGGGAACGGACCAAACCTGATTTCTTTCCCGCCGCCTCGCGAAAGGCCCTGAGCCCGGTCGTGTCGCCGGCGGTCACCCGGCTCGCCAGCTTGATTTCCAGGGCGACGCACCGGCCGTCCTGCTCCAGGATGAAGTCCACCTCGCGGCCGGAACGGTCGCGCCAGTAGTGTATGCGCCGGTGCAGCGGATCGAGGGACACTCACACCCGAAGGGTGATAAATCGTTTGCTCCAGCCAGAAGCCCGCGTCCGGCCGCCCCGCCAGATCCTTGGGATCGCGCAGACCGGCGAGCACGGCGGCCAGCCCCGAGTCGGCCCAAAGGAGCTTCGGGCTCTTCACCAACGCCACCGAGGGATTGGTGGCATAAGGACGGATGCGATGGAGGAGGCATCCGGTCTCGAGCAGATTCAAATGGCGATGGGTGGTGGGATGCGACAGGCCCGCGTCGCGGGCCAGCTCGGCCTGGTTCAAGAGACGCCCGGTGCGGTGCGCGGCCAGGGCCATGACGCGCTGGAAGTCGGGGAGGTTCGAGATCGCGCTCAACTGGCGGAGATCGCGCTCCAGGTAGGTTTGCACATAGGCGGAATGCCAGAGCGTGCGGTCCGCGTGGTCCGCGATGCCCAACGCGGAGGGATAACCTCCCCGCAAAAGCCAGGTCGTCCAGTCGCCCCGGACGACGGGCCATTCGCGCAGGTCGAAGTCCGCGGCAAAAAGCCGGTCCAGCGGCTCCAGCCCCCCGGCACGCCCCAGCCATTCGCAGGGACAGAACGGTGGCAGCTCAAGGTACAGGGCCCGGCCCGCGAGCGTATCGGCGACCTTGTCCATCAGCAAAAGATTGGCGGAGCCGGTCAGCAGGTAATCCCCCGCCCGCCGCCGCGCATCGACCGCCCGCTTGACCGCCAGCAGCATCTCCGGAGCCCGCTGAATCTCGTCCAGCGTCACCGGGAGGCCGGATAGCAGTTCCCCGGGATGGCGACGGGCCGTGTCCAGCACCCCCAGGTCATCGAACGTATAGGCATGGCGGCCGGCGCCGCATTGCCCGGCCAGAGTGGATTTTCCGGTCTGCCGCGCACCGGTCAGAACCACCACGGGCATGACCCGGAGGGCCGACCGCAGCCGGGGAAGAATCCAGCGCTTTCGAATATGGTCCATGCCGTGAAACAAATCATTTCACGGCGTGAAATACAATTAAAAACACCGGGAGCCTGGATTGTTCGGGTCGGAGGGACGCGAAGCCCGGCGGGCGGAGGTCCCGCGGGTGACGGCGCGGCCGTCAGGGCGCGACGGACCAGGCCCGGTAGACGCGGTAACTGTTGGTCGGCATGGGCTGGATCAGGGACTGCCAGGCGCCGGTCCCGAGGAACGCCGGACCCAGATTGCTCCACGCCGGCCCCTCCGGCGCGCCGGACTCCTGCACCCGCAAGACCGCGTTCGCATCACCCTGCACCGCCAGTTCCAGAACGCCGGGCGTGGACTCGGGTCGCAGGATCTGGATGTTTGGCGCGGCCGCAGCCCCGCGGTCACGGGATCCAAGGTGGCGACGCCGGAGAGCAGTTGGAGCCCCGTGACCGACACGCGGCAGCGGAACTGCGCGCCGAAATCCAGCGGTCCCACGGGGCCGACGCCAAGCGACGGATATACCGCGCCGGGGATGTCCGCGCTGTCGCGGCCCACTGGTACGACAATCCGGGGCGCCCTCGGCGGCGGCGAAGAAGAGCGCGGAGCCGCCTGTCGCGGCGGAGACATCGACCGGCTGGACGATCCAGGAAAGCGAGGTGACGGCCGGATCGGGATCGTCGTGCCCGGGCGAGCCGCTGTTCATGGTGCTGGCGCGCCAGTAGCCGGGCGACGCGGGCCGCCCGAGGCCGCCGCGTGACGGGAACCAGCGACGGCCCGCCGCCATCCGCGCCGCCGGGCTGGGCGGTGTCGTCGCAGGCGACGGAGAAGATGGGGACGCCGGCGACATCGGTCCAGGTGAAGGTCTCGCCGCCGTTGGAAAGCTGCCCGGAGTAGCCGCCGGTGACGCACCCACGGGCAGGCATTGGTGAAGACGGAGGGCTTGAGGACGATCACGGCGAAATCGCCCGGCAGCAGGAGGGTGGACGGGGGAAAGAGAAAATCGATGCCGCCGGAGATGCGCGAGCCGCCCAGGTCCACCACGGAGAGACTGGTGTTCTTCAGCTCGATGAACTCCAGATCGGTGCCGGCGGCCCCGGGGCGGTCGGGCGGATGGTAGTGGATCTCGGTGAGGGCCACGCGTCCGCCGGGGGGCGAAACGCCGCCGGCGAGGGTGACGGTGATGCTGTCGGAGAGCCCGGGCAGCGACCGGCCGTCCAGACCGGTGGCGTTGAAGGTCAGGAGGTTGACACCCTCGAACAGCCGGACGGACACCGTCCAGTTGGTGACGCCGGTCCAGGTCACGTCGACCGGCGCGCCCCAGAGCGCGATCCCGGCGGCTTCGACCGGGGCGGTGCCCGATATGGACACGACATCGTTGGTGGTGGCGAAGTCCGCGCCCCCGTTGGTGGTGACGGCGAAGGGCGCGGCGAGCGGCGCGAGCTGGGTGAGCAGATAGGCGCGCCGGTCCGCCGCCCAGGTCTTCATGGCGGCGGGGCTGGCGGCGGTGATGCCGGCGGCGTTGAGCACGGCGGCGTGCTCGTCGGCCAGCGCGTTGAAGACGGCGGGGGCCAGCGGTCCGTCGACGGCGGCCCGGATGAGCGAGAAGAACCGGTGGCGGAACGCCGGCACCTGGAAGAAGGGCGCGAGCACGGGGTCCTGGATCTGGTCGAAGAGCGGAAAGGCCGGCGGACGCCCGCCCACGGCCCCGAGGGCGAAGTCGAGGTCCCACAGGGTGAGGGCGGCGGGGCCGCCCGCGGGAGGCGCGTAGAGGAAAGCGTTCTTGCCGCGGAAGAAGCCGTAGCCGTCCCAGTCGTTGACGACGCGGCGCAGGGCGAGGGTGTGCAGGAATTGCGGGAGGTCGAGCGCCGACTCGACCTGCGCCTGATACGACGGGCTGTTGGTGGCGTTGAGGGCGTTGACGATGGCGAAGACGGGGGTGTGGTCGTCGCCGGAGGGCCCGTGGTTCTTCTTGTTGAAGCACCAGCGGTAGCGCGGGAGATGGAGCTGACCGGTGACGTTGGTGAAGGCCTGGAAGGTGGCGTCGGTGCGGGTGGTGGTGGAGACCTGGGCGTTGTCGTTGAATTCGAACCAGTAGTTCAGCTCGAAGAGCGAACCGCCGCCCGAGCCGCGGTACCACTGGTCGAGGAAGTCGCCATCGGCCTGCTGGATGTCGGCGACGACCTGGCCCGCCGCCCAGCCGTTGATGGACAGCCGGGTGTACCGGGCGTTGGGAAACGCGCCGCCGAGGGACTCCGCCATCCGGTACGCCATGCGCTCGCGCTGGAGGGTGTCGTCGCGGAAGGGCTGTTCGAGACCGTCGAGGTTGAGCGAGGTCGAGCCGAGGAGCAGGTCGTCTCCCGGCGGCTCGATCACGTAGCCCGGGACCTGCGTCGAGGCGTTGGTCGGCCCGGCGTAGATGGGCCGGATGAGGGCGCTGCCGCGGTAGCGGATGCCGGCGCCGTGGACGACGCGCGCCCCGGCGTGGACGACGGTGCAGTCGAGCAGGGCGTTGCTCAGCTTCTGGCGCGTCTGCCAATCGGCCAGGTTGGCGGCGGTCATCCACACGCGCAGCGACGGGATGACGCCGGGTTCGGGCGGCTCGCCGAAACGGACCAGCGCCTCGGCGGACGGGCGCGCGGGCCAGCGGGCGGAGGCCCCCGGCGCATCGGTGGCGGAGACCTGCCAGGCCACCAGCGTCCCGGCGGGCTGGCCGGGAATGAAGCCGCTGAACTCGCCGTCGCCGGCGGTGCGGTCGGGGTCGATTCCGTCGTCGTGCAGGGCGGTGGCGGTCAGGTTGGTGGCGGGATCGGCGCGCCAGAGCAGGTGGAGCGCGGCGACGCCGTCGGGGTCGGCGGCCCGGACGGTCACCACCACGTCCTGCCCGGCCGCGGGCAGAACCGGATGCTGGACCGGCGCGGACAGGGTCGGACCCAGGTTGGGGACCTCTCCCCGGTTGGGCGCGGCGGGAGTGCCGGGCGCGGTGGCGGCGGGGAGCCGGACGGCCAGTTCCATCCAGTTGCCGCCGAGGCGGACCAGCAGTCGCGGGTTTCCGCGCAGCCAGCGCGCCTTGACGGAGATCGCGACGGAGTCGCCGGGGAGCAGCGGCGCGGTCAGGTCGGACTCCATGCGGTTGACGCCGTTGTCCCCCGCGCCGGTGGCGATGAGGCGCAGGCTGCCGGCGGAGCCCCCGAAACCGCCCGCCTGCCGCCGCGAGGTGATGTGGTTGCCCTGCGCGATCCACCCGGAGAGACCGGCCTCGAAGCCGCCATTGGCCACGCGGGACACGCCGGGGGCGTCGGAGACGTTCCGCACCACCAGGTCGTCCACCAGCATCTCGCTCGCGCCTGCCGCGATGAGCTGCACTTCGTCGCAAGCGCCCACGCCCTGCCCGCCGTGAGGTCGGCAATGTAGAGTCCCGGCTCGCTCCCCGGGTAGACGGGTTTCGTTGCTGGCGGCCCAGTTCGCGCCCGCGAATGACTCCGGCCCGGGCGTCCCGGCGTTCCAGCGTGCCGCCCCCGCCGCCGGCCCATTCGCCCCACGCGCCGCCGTCCTCGTAGGCGACCCCGTCCACCCGCAGGAAGGGCGATCCGGGCACGAGCGGATCGAAGGGCCGCTCCAGTTGCACGCGTCCACCGTTGTTCGACAGCGAGCCGGTCCAGTCGCCGTGGACCCGCGCGGGATCGACCGCGGGATACCGGGCGAGCAGGGCGGCGCGGCCGGCCGCCACCACCAGCCGTTCACCGGCGGCGCACGACGCCGGCGCGAACGTGAAGCGGACTTCGCCGTCCAGCCGCCACCCGGAGAGATCCACCGGCGCCGCGCCGGGGTTGTGCAGCTCGATCCATTCCTCGCCGGAATCGTCGGAGAGCGGATGGTAGTTGATTTCGCTGATGACCACCGGGCGTTCCCGGCGGAGTTGGCGGACCCGGGGGTGGCGGAGGCGAGCACCGACCATTCGCCCGCCGTCGTCAACCCGTGGGAGGTGCCGCCCAGGGTGGGGTCGAAGACACGGGCGTCCAGCACCCGGGTGGCCGCGGCGTTGGTGAGGAGGACCCGACCCCCGGTCACCGGAAGTGCAAACGGCAGGGAGGCCGCGGGCACCACCAGGAAGCCGCCGGGGGCGATCGTGACGCCGGGGGCGAAAACCCACCGGTTGGTGACGGACGCGTCGGCGAGGCCGCAGCCATCCAGCGCGAGGGGGTCGCGGCCGCGGTTGAACAATTCCACGAAGCCGTTGGCGGAAATCTCGTTGATCACCAGCGCGTCGAGCGGGTCGGTGAGCGCCGGTTCGGGCAGGCCCGGGCTGCCGCCGACGAACGCCGACGCGGCCCAGGCCCGGGGGTTGTTCATGCCGAGGGAGGGGCGCGCCAGCACGAGCGAGTGGCCGGCGCCATCGGCCGGCACGGGCCAGGGGGCGCGGTCGTTGTAGTCCACCTCGAAGAGGATCGCGTCGAGGTTGCGGTGGCGCAGCCGCAGGTTTCCACCGTCGTTGCCGAGGCTGCCGGCATAGGGGCCGAAAAAGCCGGACCGCCCGGTTGCGGCCGCGAGGTGGGCGGGGTTGCGCGCGACCACCACGATGCCGGTCGGACCGAGGATGGTGCCGGGGGGAAAGGTGTAGCCGATCTCGCCGGAGAGCCGGTGCCCGCCGATGTCATGGGAAAACGGTTCGGTGTTGCGGATTTCCACAAACTCGGTGTCGAGACCGTCGGCGCGCGGGGCGGGGTTGTAATGGATCTCGGAGATGACCAGCGGGGAGCGGCGGGAGGCGGGGCCGGCGGGTTCGGGGGACTCCCCGGCGTCGAGGGGCGTGGGCGCGGGCGCAGCCGGCGCGGCGCGCAGGCTCATGACGGTGAGCAGCAGGGTTGCGGAAATGAGGCGGAGGGGCATCGGGACCATTTGCTTGGCTCATCCTAGGCGCAAATGGCCCGGGTGTAAATCCCCGGCAGCCATTCGGGCAAATTCTAACGATCGGGCGGGGCCGCGACCGGGACACCCGGTTCCACCGGCAGCTTGAAATTCACGCGGGCGGCGACTTCGTCCCGAACCGACATGAAGGCCAGGAGGGTGATGGGCTCGTACCCGAATTTTTCCTGCGAGATGGCGAGGTCCACGTCAAAGGTATGCTGGTCATCCAATCGGACCATCCGGTTGGTCACCAGGCCGGTCAACTGGTTGGTGACTCCCCCCATCACCAGGGAGATGGGGACGGCCAGGGGTGACGAGGGGCCGGCGGACTCGAGGGACGGCAGGGGGATGCCCCTGGCGGTGCCGCGGATGGTCTCGCGCCCCGCGATCAGGAAATGCTCGCGCATGCGTTGGTCACACTTTTCGTGGGCGGTGGAGATGTCCGCCCAGTGGAACTCGACGTCGAGGTCCATGACCGGGAGGTTCTGCTCCTCACGATACGTCACCCGACACACCCGCGAGGTCCCCTTGCCTTCAAAATCCTTCTCCATCGTGGCGCCGGCGATGAAAGAGACGCTACATACACCACTCTGCGCCTCGGCATGCGAAACGACAGGTCCGAGAAAAGCGGACAATGGCAACAATGAAAGAATGGTTTGAAACGTCATGATATAAAAACCGGTTAAAGAATGTACTCCTTTGTTGCCCAATGGGTCAAACATTCTTTACCCCATTCTTTACCGATACGGTCGAAAAAACGCCCCGGCGTTTCTCAGGCATTCCGGCCGAGCGCGCGCAGCAGGTCGGCCTCCACCCCTGCAAAATCGACCTCGGAGCCCACCGCCAGCCGCACCAGGTACCGGGGCAGCCGGTAGGGGCGCAGGTATTCATCCGTGCGGCGATAGTAGGTCAGCATGACATAGGGGCACATGAGCGTGGCGTCGGAGCCCAGCGTGGGCGCCTTGCGGATCGACGGAGTCGGCGTGTCGTACATGCGTCGCACGGGGTCGAGCCCCGGCTCGCGGAAGGTGAAGCTCACGACGCTGCCGAAGCCGGAGAGCCAGGTGGAGGCATCCGAGGGGACCGGCGATTCCGGCATGCCGGGGAAGTACACGCGCTCGACCGCGGGATGCGACGCGAGCAGCCGGGCGACGCGCAGACCGTTGGCGTTGAAGCGGCGCATCCGGTCGGCGAACGTCGGCAGCGTGGCCGCCAGCGCGGCCGCCTCGAAGGGCGACATGCGGTTGCGCAGGCGCTTCTGGCGGTCGGCCAGCCGGCGGGCGATGGCGTCGTCGGAGGTCATGACCACCCCTCCCCCGTGCTCGTTGGAGCCGCTGAGGAACTTGCTGGTGCTGTGCAGGACGACGGTCGCGCCGTGTTGCAGCGGACGGCAGTTGGCGGGCGTGGCGAAGGTGTTGTCGACCACCAGCGGCACCCCGGCCGCGCGGCAGGCGGCGGCGATGGCGGGCAGGTCGGGAATTTCGATGAGCGGATTGGTCAGCGTCTCCAGGAGCACCGCGCCGACTTGTCCGCCGGCCAGCAGGGCGGGCAGGCGGTCCTGCTCGGACACCTGCAGGAAATGGGTGAGCAGGCGGCCGGGGGCCCAGGGCATTTCGCCGAGGATCAGGTGCGAGTCGCTGTAGGGATGCCCGACGACCACGAATTCCGGGCGCTCCGGGGTCCACAGCGTCTCGAAGGCCTCGACGATGCCGTGCATGCCCGAGGGATAGACGAACGCATGGCGCGCGCCCTCGAGTTCCGCGAGGCGGCTCGCAACCTCGTCCACCACCTTCGCCTCCGGCGCGGCGTCGGGACCGCCCAGCCACCAGGCGGCGGCGCGCGAGGGCATGAGTCCGCCGCGGCGGCGGTTGCGCTCGTTGAGATCGACCGCCTGCGTCCGCCGGCGGGTGAGGGTGAAGGCGGCGGTGAGGCCGGCGGTTTCGTCCTCCAGCGCGGCCACCCACCAGTCGGAGAGGTCCACCGCGTCGCGCGCCGCCGGCAGCGAGGGCGAGCAGCCCACCAGCGTGGCCCCGGCGGACCGGAAGGCGTCGAGCAGGGCGCGCGCGGAAACGGAGGAGGCCTCGCCGAACAGCAGCACGTCGCCCGCGGCCGCCCGCGCCGCATCCGGCGCGGGGGCGCAGGGAAAGCCGGCGGCGAGGGCCGCGCGGGCCAGTCGCTCCGACCCGGGTGCGAGGAACACCCGCTGCGCCGGATGGGGGAAGCGCAGGAACTCCAGCAGTTCCTTGAGGGCGATCTCCGGCGAGCAGTACGGGACCGCCCAGTCCACCGCGTAGTGCGCCTGCAGGCGGGCGCGCAGCCGCTTGAGGAACGGCGGATGGATCAGGCGGTAGTAGCCCTGGTACGGAATGGCGCGCTGCTCCTGCCAGTCGAGGATGCGGGCCATCGACGGGATGTGCGCCGTGATGCCGTGCGGCCCGAAGATGGACTCGGTCGGGAAGGCGGCGGGATCGTGGAACTCGACCTCGGGGAGGTCGACCGGGAGACGGTGCGCCATGGGGGTTCCGATCAACCGGCGAAGGGATTGCCGCGCACCAGCATGACCGCCAGCAGCACGATGACGATGGAAATCAGGAGGATGATCCGGCCGAGCCACGAGGCGGCGGTGCGCGCCGACAGCGCCTCGGCCGAGCCGGGCGAGAGGCGCATCAGCTCGGTGGCGCGCGGGCCGGCAACCTTGTCGTGATAGGTGTTCAGCACGACCATGATCACGAACAGCACCAGCTTGACCGCGAGGATCTGCGCCACGGGATTGCCGGTCCACGCGGCCAGCTTGAACAGGTCGCGGTGCTGGATGACCCGCATGGGCAGGATCCCGAAGCCGGTCAGGATCAGCAGCCCGAGCGCCGAGTGGCCGACCTTCTTGTACATCTTGCCGGTGACCTGGATCAGCTCGGCCGCGGCCGCGCGGTCCTTCAGCCGGCGGGAATACGGCACCACCACGGCGGCGACGAAGATCATCCCCCCGATCCAGGCGGTGGCGGAGAGGATGTGGACGAGCACGAGCAGGACATAGACGGTGTGGTTCATGCGCAGGCCTTTACCAGACCTCCGGGAAGTCTTGCCAGCAGGAAACTTTCCGATACTGTCATACGCCCATGGCCCTCTTCTCCAAAACGTGTGTCTACGGGCTTCGCGCGATGATCCATCTCGCGGGGCACAGCGCCACCAACGACCAGCCCCTGTCCATCCGGACCATCGCGGAGGAGCTGGGCATCCCCTTCCACTTCCTCACCAAGATCCTGCAGAAGCTGACCCAGGCGGAGATCCTGGAATCGACGCGCGGAGCCGCGGGCGGCATCCGCCTGGCCCGCCCCGCCGAAACCATCCGGCTGGTCGAGCTGATCAACGCGCTAGACGACGAGGACCTGCTTAGATCCTGCGTGCTGGGACTGGGCGGCTGCGGCGAGGAAAGACCCTGCCCCCTGCATTCCACCTGGACGGTCGAACGCCGGCGCCTCAAAGCCCTGTTCGAGGAAACCCGCCTCGACGAACTCGCGAAGAAAATCGCCAACGGCCTCATCCGCCTCTCCGACCGCCCCCGAGGCCGCGAAGAAGAAGAAGAAGGCGGCCGCGAAGGCCGCTGATCAGATACCGTTGCTCCCGGTCACAGATGCCGCTCCCGCTTCCGTCATTCCGAATTCCGCGCAGCGGGAGGAGGAATCTACTTGCAAAGCGAGTTTCAGAAGGAAGCCCGCTTGGGCGGGCAGATCCTTCATCCCGCCAGAGCGGGTCTCGGGATGACGAACTGCCGGGCGGGAGGGATGGTCCCGCGCCAGCCCGGGTTCGATTAAGAGTCCGCCCGCGGCCATTGGGTCTCTCCAAAATTTTTGAAAAAACACTTTGACACTCAAACACTACTTAGTCACCTTGTCCGTCTACAAGGTAGCCCATGCTCACACGAAAAGCCAAATACGCCCTCCGCGCCTGATTTCGCTCTCTCCCGCGCCCCGCGGGGCAGCGCGCTGCACATTGCCGACATCGCCAAGGCGGAGTCGATCCCCCAGAAGTTCCTGGAGCGGATCCTGCTCGAACTGAAGGGGCGAGGCCTGCTGAACAGTCAGAAGGGCCAGGGTGGCGGCTACTCGCTGCGGCTGCCGGCCGACAAGATTTCGGTGGGCGACATCGTGCGCTTTACCGACGGCCCTGGCGCCGGTCTCGTGCGTCAGCCAGACCGCCTACCAGCCGTGTACGGACTGTCCGGACGAGGCGACCTGCGCCATCCGGCTGGTCATGAAAAAGGCCCGCGACGCCATCGCGGACGTCCTGGACCAGACCAGCGTGGCCGACCTGCGGAACCAAGCCGACCGCGCCACCCCCCTCCCCTTCGTGCATCTCTACGACATCTGATCATGATCACTCTCGCCATGAAACCCGAACCCACGAAACCCGAGATCGCCGGCACCTCCTTCACCAGCGCCCGCAACACGCTGGAGGACAGATCCTCCGCACCGTGCGCGACGTGAAATTCGGATCGGTGGAAATCACCGTCCACGAGGGCCGCGTCGTGCAGGTGGAGCGGAGAGAAAATCCCTTCCTGGAAGGCCGCTGACCCCGGCCCCACTCCGCCCACCGGACCACCGGGGGCTTCTTTCCCCTGAATGCATCGCCCACGCACCGGACCACCGGCGGACGACACCGAAAGAAAAACACCCATATCCGTACAAACACGCGGCCTACGCCGCGGCCCTTTTCGCAACCGTTCAATCGGTTGCGCCCGTCCGGGCCCCGCCGCGGACGACCTCGACCAGCGCCTTCGCATCGTCGAACGCAAGCTGGAAAACGCCGATGAAGCCGCGGCCGCCAAGGCCAAGACCACCCCGGTGGTGACCGCCAGCGAGAAGGACGGCTTCTCCATCGCCTCCCCGACGCGGCCTTCAAGGCGGCTGCGCGGCTATGCAGTTCGACGCCCGCTTCTACTCGGGCGAGGAGGCGAAGAAGTTCAACGACACCTCCGCTCCGGCGCGTGCGGCCGATCTTCGAGGGCGTCGTGGGCGAGGACGTCAGCTTCCGCATCATGCCCGACTTCGGTGGCGGCACCACCGTGCTGCAGGACGCGTACATCGACTACAAGCTCGATCCCGCGTTCGTCGTCCGCGCCGGCAAGGCCAAGCAGCCCTTCCGGCCTGGAGCGCCTCCAGTCCGGGGCACCGACACCCGGTTCGTCGAACGCGGCTTCCCCACCTCCTCGGCCCCAACCGCGGCAGATCGGCGGGGTGATCGGCGACGGCGTGGTGGAATACGCCCTCGGCGCCTTCAACGGCACGCCGGACGGCGGGAACAGCGACACCGACACCGATGACGGCAAGGACATCAACGGCCGGCTCTTCCTGACGCCCTTCAAGGGCTCGGGCATCGACCTGCTGGAAGGCCTCAGCGTCGGCGCCGCGTACAGCGTGGGCGACGTCGAGGGCAAGCCCGACCTCCTCCGCGGGGGAGTCGCCGGCGCCAACAGCAGCCTGGCCGGCTTCAAGAGCCCGGGTCAGCAGACCTTCTTCAACTACCGCTCCTCGGCCACCAACAACGCCGACACGGTCTACGCCGACGACCGCGTGCGCTTCTCCCCGCAGGCCACCTGGTACATCGGTTCGCTCGGCTTCCTCGGCGAATACGTCGAGTCGGAGCACGACGTGAGCAAGGGCGACAAGTCCGCGACACTCAAGCACAGCGCCTGGCAGACCGCGGTCTCGTACGTGCTCACCGGCGAGGACAACAGCTTCAAGGGCGTCACCCCGCTCTCCAAGTTCAACCCCAAGGCGGGCACCTGGGGCGCGCTGGAACTGGTCGGACGCTACGGCGAGCTCGACGTCGACGACGCCTCCTTCGGCGACTACGCCGACCCCAAGAAGTCCGCCACCAAGGCCAGCGCCTGGTCCGCCGGGCTCAACTGGTACTGGAACCGCAACGTGAAGCTGCAGGCCGACTACGAGGTCACCTCATACGAGGGCGGCTCCGCCAAGGGCGCCAGGCCGACGAGGAAGTCGTCTTCACCCGCGTCCAGATCGCCTTCTGATTCAACCCAACCCAACCAACGAAAAACGACCCATCATGAAAAACATCATCCGACTCGCCGTGCTCGCCACGCCCCTGCTCCTGACCGCCAGGGAAATCGAGCTGCTCAACGTCTCCTACGACCCCACCCGGGAGTTCTACACGGAGTCAACGCCGCCTTCGCCGCCGACTACAAGGAGAAGACCGGCGACGACGTCACCGTCAAGCAGTCCCACGCCGGCTCCGGCAAGCAGGCCCGCGCGATCATCGACGGCCTCCAGGCCGACGTCGCCACGCTGGCCCTCGCCTATGACGTCTCGGCGTTGCACGAGAAGGCGAAGCTGATTCCGGCCGACTGGCAGGCGCGCCTCCCCGACAACAGCGCCCCGTACACCAGCACCATCGTGTTCGTGGTCCGCAAGGGCAATCCCAAGGGCATCCGCGACTGGGGCGACCTGGTCAAGCCGGACGTCCAGGTGGTGATCACCCCCAACCCAAGACCTCCGGGGGCGCGCGCTGGAACTACCTGGCCGCCTGGGGCTGGGCGCGGAGACGCTCGGCGGGGACGAAAAGGCGAAGGCCTTCGTCGCCGACCTCTTCACCCACGTGCCCGTGCTCGACACCGGCGCCCGCGGATCCACGACCACCTTCGCCCAGCGCGGCATCGGCCGGCCGCCGCCCTGTCGTGGGAGAACGAGGCCTACCTGATCCTCAAGGAGTTCGGCGCGGACAAGTTCGAGATCGTCACCCTCGATCAGCATCCTGGCCGAGCCCCCGGTGACGGTGGTCGACAAGTACGCGAAGAAGCACGGGACCGAGGCGGCCGCCAAGGCCTACCTGGACTACCTCTACTCCCCCGCCGGGCAGAAGCTGGCCGCCAAGCACTTCTTCCGCCCGCCGCGACGTCTCCGCCTCGCCGCCGCGCCGGTCAAGTTCCAGACCATCAAGCTCTTCACCATCGACGAGGCGTTTGGCGGCTGACCAAGGCCCAGGCCGAGCACTTCGCCGACGGAGGAATCTACGACCAGTTCACCGCCAACAAGTGACCTGCTCTCAGGACGCCCTCGGCTGGGCGAGGCGGTAGGGCTTCCCCCAAAGCATCTCCATGGCCACCGGATGGAATCCGAGCCTTCAACGATCATCACTGCCCGCAGAAAACCGAGCCGACCTTATCCGACGCGGCTGCTTGACCACCGACGCCCTATCCTGAAGCCATGGCAGCCATGTCCTCGCCGCAGAGCGATCAAGCGCCGAAATGTCCAAATGTACGGACGGACCCCATATCTGATGAATTTCTTACAAATGGCCCCTGCGTTGCTCTCGACTGGTCATCAAGGCTGCCAAGCCGATGCCTCGGCTGCTGTGCTCAACTTGATGAACAGATGCCGCAAGAGTCAGGCCTGCTGCACGCGTAAAGAGCTGTCTAAATCTCATCCCCCGGGACTAGTCAGATCGGCGAAGCCACCGGCATTATCAGAGCATTGGGTATCGAGATCACGATACCCTGTATTATGCTTACGCGCGGAGATATACTGGAACGATGGTGCCTTACATTCCTCCAAACATGCCCGACTTCGGCCATCCTTATCACAACGGATATTCCCCACCAAATCTTGACCACGTAAAACTGGCACCCGGACGGGCGCCCGTGCATATGAGCAAAACCTCGAACACTGTTGAACCGGAAACTCCATCAAATCACACTATCCCTCAGCCGTATCCCATGAGCCTCTTCTCCAAATCCAGTCCCCGCGTCATCCCGGGCTTCGGCCTGACCATGGGGGTCACGCTGACCCTGCTCAGCCTGGTCGTGCTGCTGCCGCTCGCCGCGCTGGTGGCCAAGACCGCCACCGGGACCTGGCAGCATTTTTCCGCCGCGCTGCTCTCCCCGCGCGTGCTGGCGGCCTTCCGCCTCACCTTCAGCGCCAGCTTCGCGGCCGCGCTCATCAACGCGGTCTTCGGCCTGCTGCTCGCGTGGGTGCTCACCCGCTACCACTTCCCCGGCCGCACCCTGGTGGACGGGCTGGTCGACCTGCCCTTCGCCCTGCCCACCGCCGTGGCCGGCATCGCCCTGACCGCCGCGTACGCGCCCAACGGGATTATCGGCAAGCCGCTGGCGGAATGGGGGATCAAGGTCGCCTACACGCCCGTCGGCATCACCATCGCGCTGGTCTTCATCGGCCTGCCCTTCGTGGTGCGCACGGTGCAGCCGGTGCTGCAGGATCTGGACGAGGAGGTGGAGGAGGCCGCGGCCATCCTCGGGGCCAGCCGCATCAAGGTCTTCCTCCGGGTGATCTTCCCGACCGTCTTCCCCTCCCTGCTCACCGGCTTCGCCCTCTCCTTCGCCCGCGCCCTCGGCGAATACGGCTCCGTGGTCTTCATCTCCGGCAACATCTCCGGCAAGACCGAGATCGTCCCGCTGCTCATCATGACCAAGCTCGACCAGTACGACTACACCGGCGCCACCGCGCTGGCCGTCGGCATGCTGGCCCTCTCCTTCCTCCTCCTCTTCGTCATCAACCTGTTGCAGCGGTGGAGCCGCAAGTCGTGAAGCCCCCGGAGCCCGCCTGACATGTCCGCCATCCCGACCAAGACCTTGTCCACCGCCCGCCCGCCCCGGCCCGGGGTCGCCGATCCCGCCTGGCTGCGCTGGACGCTCATCACCGTCGCGCTGCTCTTCGTGGCGGTCTTCCTGCTGCTGCCGCTCGGCCTGGTGTTCCACGAGGCCTTCCGCGGCGGCCCCAAGGAGTGGTGGGAGGCGGTGTCGGAGCCCGAATGCCTCTCGGCCATCGGCCTGACCCTCACCGCGGCCTTCATCGCCGTGGCCATCAACACCGTGTTCGGCGTCTGCGCCGCCTGGGCCGTCGCCAAGCACCGGTTCCGCGGCCGCCAGCTCCTGCTCACCTTCATCGACCTGCCCTTCTCCATCTCGCCGGTGATCTCCGGCCTGGTCTTCGTGCTGCTCTTCGGCGCGCAGGGGTGGTGGGGCGAGTGGCTGTCGGATCACGACATCAAGATCATCTTCGCCCTGCCGGGCATCGTGATGGCCACCACCTTCGTCACCTTCCCGTTCGTGGCGCGCGAGCTGATTCCGCTGATGGAGGCGCAGGGCACCGAGGAGGAGGAGTCGGCCATCGTGCTGGGCGCCAACGGCTGGCAGGTGTTCCGCAAGGTCACCCTGCCCAACATCAAATGGGGCCTGCTGTACGGCGTCATCCTCTGCAACGCCCGCGCCATGGGGAATTCGGCGCGGTGTCGGTCGTTTCCGGCCACATCCGCGGCGAGACCAACACCCTGCCCCTGCACGTCGAGGTGCTCTACAACGAATACCAGTTCGTCCCCGCCTCCGCCGCCGCCTCCCTGCTCGCCCTCCTCGCCCTGGTCACCCTGGTGCTCGCACGTCGTGGAGGCCCGGGGCGCCCATGCCATTCCGGCCGCCTCCCCGGGCGAAACCCCGTGAGAATCGCAGCCTCCCCGCCCGTCAAGCCCACCCCCCCCATTCCCGCTTCCAGCCTTCCTCATCAAACCCATCCCTCCTCTTTTCCTGGGTTCATGAGTTCCAGATAACCTTCCCCCCTTCACAACACCGGCGACAGCAGGCGCGCGAGGTGGACGGCGAGGCGGAAGGGAAGGCGGCGGCGGTCAAGTTCGTCGGCGGGGACGGAGCGGCTCCGGGCGAAGTCGTCGTCGAGCATGCGTTCGACGCTCTTCACGAACTCCGGCTCGACGACGTACATCATCAGTTCGAAGTTGAGGCTGAAGGAGCGGTTGTCGGCGTTGGCGGTGCCGACGGCGGCGAGGTCGTCGTCGATCAGCAGGGCCTTCTGATGCAGGAAGCCGGGTTCGTACCGGAAGAAGCGGATGCCGTTCATGTTGAGTTCGCGCAGGTAGTAGAAGGAGGCGAGATAGACCAGCCGGTGGTCGGGTTTGAGGGGCAGGAGGATGCGCACATCGACGCCGCGCAGGGCGGCGAGCTGGAGGGCGGCGATGACCTCGGGCGGGGGGACGAAATACGGGCTCACCAGCCAGACGCGCTCGCGGGCGTCGTTGATCGACTGCACATAGGCCAGGGAACAGGTGTCGAGCACGTCGGCGGGGCCGGAGGGCAGCACCAGCACGCCGCCGCCGCCGGGCGCGGCCGCGGGTTCCCATTGCAGGTCGAGCACCTCGCCGGTGGCCCAGTACCAGTCCTCCAGGAAGGGAATCTGGACGCACTGCACGCAGGGACCCTCGAAGCGCGTGTGGGTGTCGCGCCATGCCGGGAAGCGGCGGGAGAGCCCGCGGTATTCGTCGCCGATGTTGAGTCCGCCCACGAAGGCGACCCGGCCGTCGGTGACCACGATCTTGCGGTGGTTGCGGAAGTTGATCTGGAAGCGGCGGGAGAAGAAGCGCAGGGAGCCGAAGGGGCGCATCCGGACCCCGGCGGCCTCCAGCTTGCGAATATACGCGTCCGGGAGGGCGTGGCTGCCGATGGCGTCGTAGAGGAAGTGAACGCGCACGCCCTCGGCCGCCTTGCGGACGAGCAGGTCGGACAGCTCCCGGCCGAGGGGATCGTCGCGCACGATGAAGAACTGCACCAGCACGTAACTTTTCGCGTCGGCGATGGCGGCGAACATCTCGGGAAAGGCGTTCCGCCCGTCGATGAGCAGCCGGCCCCGGTTGCCGGCGGTGAAGGGCATGGAGGCGAGACGCTCCAGCTCGGCGAAGCGGGCCAGGTCGCCGGCGAGGTCGAAGGCGAAACGCTCGCGCTGCTGGCGCAGGGCGTTGACTACGTAGTGCAGCTCGGTGTCGCCCCGGCGGCGCGACTGCACGTAGCCCTGGAATTTGTTGCGCCCGAAGGTCCAGTAGAGCGGCAGGGCGACGTAGGGGAAGGTGACGAGCGACACGAGCCACGCCACCCCCCCGGGCGCGCTGCGCACGGAGGCGAGGGCGTGCAGGGCGGAGAGCGCGCCCAGCACGTGCAGCGCGGCGGCCAGGATCGCAAACGCCCGCACCGCGTGGGCGTGCCAGTAGAGCAGCAGTTCGTGCATCATGGCCAGTCGTCCGCGGGGGCCAGCATCGACCCCTTGGTCTGGATGCACAGGCGCCAGAAGGAGCTGGCCGCGAGCGGGTCGCCCTCCATCGGCAGCAGGATGATGTTGACGGGGATGGTGGTGCCGGCGGTGCGCAGGGCCTCGTCGAAATACTTGAGGCGCTGGCGGCCGGTGATCTTGGTGGCCCGGCCCGGCGCCGCGCCCTGCGTGGGCAGGCCGTCGGTGATGAGGAAGATGTTGTCGGGCGGCGGATTCATCTCCTTGGCGGCGCGGAAGGCGTTGGAGAGGCTGGTCCCCTTGGCGGGCACGAGCTGGTTGACAGCGGCCATGACCTGGTTCTGCAGCTTGGGGTCGTTCGCGTCGAGCCATTTGCCGGCGGTGGCGGGATCGACCGGCCCGGCCGTCTCGTTGAAGGAGTAGAGCTGGAAGGTACGATCCGGCGGGGAAGCGGGTGAGCATCCAGTCGACCGTGCGCACCGCCTGCCGCCACTTGGGGGCGAGGCGCTGGCGCTCGGCGGGCAGGTTGCGCATGCGCAGGATGTCCACGATCTGCGCGGCGAGCATGCTGGAACTGGCGTCGAGCAGGATGAGGATGCGCTTGCCGCCCATGCGGATGCCGGTGAGGTAATGCCGGTCGCCGTCGCCGGGAAAGGGCCTCACGTCCTGGCCGGGCACGGGCGCGGTGAGGGCGGCGGCCTGCAGGCGCTTGACGTCCTCCTCGAGCGACTTGATGTCGGCCTTGAGCTTGTTGACGTGCGCCCTGGAGGCGAGGGTGGAATTGGTGTAGGCGGCCACCTCGTCGCGGCGCTTGCTCAGTTCGTCGACGATGCGGGCGGCCAGGCCCTCGGTGCGGACCAGTCGTTGGTGGTGTCGCGCGCAGCGAATTGCGCGCCAGCACCATGCCCTTGCGGCCGGTGAGCACCTCGGTCTCCAGCTTGTTCACCTCGCCGCGCAGGTCGGCGACGATCTCCTGGCGGTGCTGCACGCTCTTGGCGTTGATCAGCACGAAGAGCAGGATCACCGCCCCGAACCCGCAGCAGATGCAATCGAGGAAGGACAGGCTGAAGAATCCTCGATGGGCCGCCGCTTCATCCCGCGCCTCCGCCGGCGGACAGGGCGCCCAGGGAGGCGGCCCACGCCCTCGCCCGCGGGGATCCGGCCGGACGCGAGGGCCGCCGCGCCCCGGAGGCCGCGGCTCCGACGGGGCCGGAGGTGGGGGACGAGACCGGTTTTCCGCGGCGAGGAACGCGGCCAGGCCGGGCGCGGCGGCGGCGCGCGCGGGGCGATCACCAGGCCGGCCTCCGCGCCAAGGCCGGCGCGGAGCTGCGCCACGGCCCCCGCGAGTTCGCGCAGCCGCGGCTGGGCGGCCTCGGCCAGCAGGTCCTCCGGCAGCCGCACCTGCATGCGGCGGCCGGCGTGCTCGATGACGATCTCCGGGGTTCCGCCGCCAGGTGGCCGCGCAACTGGTCGTGCAGCCGCTGCTCGCTCGCGGCGTGGTGCAGCGGATCGAAGCGCACCTGGCGCAGGAACTCGCGCACGGCCACGCCCGACCAGGCATGCAGCAGCTCGAGGGCGCCGCAGTCGGGGACGGAGGCGGAGGCGACGCCGCCCCGCCGGCGGCCAGCAGGGTCGCGGTGGCGCGGTGCAGGAAGAAGATCGACGACGATCACGGGGGCGCCGTCCGCCGGATCCGCGACGGCCAGCGGGGTGGGGACGAACGCCCGGCAGGGAACGCCCAGCTCGCGCAGCATGGCCAGCAGCAGCCCGGCCTGGGGGCGGGTGTGGAAGGGGGGGACGGCGAGCACCACCGGCATCCGCTCGCGGTTGACCTGCGCGAGGATGTGCCGGAGATGCGCGAAGGCCAGCTCGGCGTTGCTGGAGCAGCCGGCGAAGACCTGCGGGAAGGCCTCGGTGCCCAGCCGGTCCCAGAAGGAGTTGCGCACGCGGGGCGGGTCCAGGCGCCACGGCCTCGGCCTCGCGGCCGCACACCGCGTCGTTCCCGCGCTCCAGCACGAAGCCGGGGCTGCCCGCGTCGGAGCCGTCGAGCGGGACCGGTCCGGGGCGGTCGCCGCGCGCGGCCGCCACGCCGAGGTCGTTGATCTCCAGGGCGAGGACGGGCGCGCTCATTCGGTGTGCAGGTGGCGGATCAGGTGTTCGTCGGCGTATTCGCCGGTCTCGCGGGTGAAGCGCTCCTGCAGGAGCTGCAGGTGGTGGATGGCGAACATGAGCGCGAGGCTGATGAGCAGCGCGATCAGGGTGGAGTTGAAGGCGGTGCCCAGGCTGGCGGTGACGCCGCTGATGTCGCCGGCCATGGCCTTCTTGGGCCTGGGTCAGCGCGGAGCCGATGCCGCGCACGGTGCCGATGAACCCGACGGCGGGGATGGCCCAGGCGATGTAGCGGATGATGGACAGCTCCGACTCCATGCGTTCGCCCTCGGCCTTGCAGACGGAGTCCACGGCGTTGGCGGTGTCCTGCACGCTGCGGCTGAGCCGAACCGGTGCAGCGCGGCGGTGAGCACGCGCGGGAGCAGGGTGCGCTGCTGGCAGCTCGCCCAGGGCCTGCAGGCGGCGGCCGAGGTCGCGCGTGTCCTCGGGCAGCACCCGCGTGCCCTCGGGAATGGCGAAGAGATCGGTGTAGAGCATCCGCCGCTGGCCGATGATCTGCACCGCCTTGTAGGCGAGGATGGCGAAGGCCCAGAACATCATCATGAAGCAGGATTCCTGCTCGTAGTCGGTGAGGATGACCCACACGGAGTTGCGTCCGCCGATGTCGCCGCCGCTGACGGCCATGCGCTGGGTCTCGGCCATGAAGGCGCTCGCGCGGGGCCGCACCACCGTGGCGTAGGTGCCGCGCACCAGGATGATGGAGATCAGCAGGGTGACGAGCTGGTAGTAGAACTCGAAGGAGATGCCGCGTTTTTTCATGGAGCCTCAGATGTCGGACGGGAAGTCGACGGCGACGCCGACGGGGATGGTTTCGCTGGGTTTGGACGGAAGCGGGGCCTCGGGGGCGACCGGGGCGGTCTTCGCGGCGGAGCCCTCGCCGGGCGCGGGGAGCGGCCGGGGGGCGGGGCCGGGGCGGGCGCGGGGGCGGGGCGGACTGCGCGTGTGCGGGCGGGTTGTTCACCACCAGCGCGGCGGCGCAGGCCCCGCGCAGGATCCAGCTTTTGGAAATCACGGCTTGGGGTCTCCGAGGGTTCGAGCGATGCGGAATCGAGATCGTCGCGGGCGTCCCACCCGTAATCGCGGAAGGCGGTGCGCAGGTCGCTGATGAGCATGGTGCGCCAGCCGAGCCGCGGATGACGCGGTGGGTGCCTCGCGCGGGCCGGCCGGATCCACTTCGGGCGGAGCGCCCGGCGGGGGCGGCGGCGGGAATGGCGTAGTAGTCGTGGCACCATTCGGCGACGTTGCCGGCCAGGTCGGACAGGCCGGAGGGCGCGGGCTCGAATTTTCCCGGCGGGGCCGTGGCCACGAAGCCGTCGACATAACCGTCGATGCCGAAGCCGAGGGCCGCGCGCGCGCCCCCGCGTCGGCGAAGTTGCCGGCCCTGGCGGGCGGCGGGAATTGCCCTTCAGGGAAGATGGCGCCCTCGGCGGCGCCCAGGCGCGCGCAGAACTCCCTCGGCCTCGGTCGGGGACGGTAGCCGGTCGTCATGGGATCGGCGGCGACCAGCGTCCCGCCCTTCTCGACATACGCGGGCGGCAGCCCCTGCCGGACGCTGAGCCAGTTGCAGAAGGCGGCGGCGTCCTGCCACGAGACGTTGACGACCGGCTGGGAGGGCGCGTCGAGCGTCTGCCCGCCGAAGGCGCCGGAGTTGTGGGCGGCCCGGAACTTGCGGAACAGCTCGTTGGTGACCTCGGTCTTCGCGATCGCGAAGGGGCGCTGCAGCCGCACCTGGCGAAGCGTCTCGTTGGACCGGCGTCCCTGCTCGCGCCGCGAAGAACCCATGGCGAAGGCGGCGGGCGCCGGCTGGATCATCTCCAGTCCGAGTTCCGCCGCGACCGATGGCGTCCCGGGGGTCTCCGGCGCCGGAAGGGGCGCCAGCGCCTTGAGCACGGCCTTGACCTCGACGGGGAAGCCGGGGCGCGGCGTCACGACCCTGCTCCACGGCTCGTACCCCTCCTTCGCCGCCTCGATCCGGGTGGCGTCGGCGGGCAGATTCATGGGCTGGCCGCCGGTCCAGGGTTTGCCGTTGACGCGAACCTCCGCGTCCGGCGGGTCGACGGTGAGCCGCACTTCGCCGAGCACCGGGCGCAGCTTGAGTTTGCGGGCGACGTGCTGCTCGGGCTCGATCATGACCTCGAACGCCTCGTCGTGGAAACCGTTCCGGGCCACCGAGACCTTCAGCGGCGTCCTCGCCTTCACCGGCGCGGAGAAGGGCGTTTCGCCGGCGTACTCGCCGTTGACGGAGACGGTCGCCCCCGGGGGATCGGTGGTGAGGTCCAGCAGGCCGGGGGACAGCGCGAGTGAGAACTTCGGCAGCTCGACCCGGGTATCCGCCTTGAACACCATGGTGGTCTGCACGGGCACGTGCAGCGGGAGGGCGATGCGCAGGGCGTGGCGGCCCTCGTCGATCTCGATCATCGCGGGCGTGGTCCCGCGCTCCGCGCCGTCGACCGACACCCCCGCGCCGGCCGGTTCGGTGGCGACGCTGACATCGGCCCAGAGCGGCTTGAGCGGGAGGTCCACGGCGAAGGCCCGGCCGAGGCCCTCGACCACGACGTTGGTGGAGGCGGGCTCGTAGCGGGGCGCGGCCAGCGCGATCACGCGGGGGCCGTGCTCGACGGGAACATCCTTGAGGGGGCAGGCCCCGAGGGCCGCGCCGTCCAGCGTCACGGCGGCGGGCACCGCTGTCTCCGGGCGGCCCCTCCGGTGCGCGGTGGATGCGCTCATGCGGCCGGGGAGTTTCCGCAACTCGAAGGCGAAGCTCTGGAGTCGGGGCGGGGTCGATGCAGATGGTTTCCTCCAGCGGATGGTAGCCCGCGAGCGCCGCTCCGACGCGGTATTTGGCCTTGCAGCAGAGCCAGGAATCGTGGATCTGCGGCGATCCACCCCCCGGTGAACTCGAAGGCCCAGCGGGTGATCACGACGCCGACGCGGCGGCCCATGAGCACATAGGCGGCGACCGCGCCCGCCAGCAGCGCCAGGGCGAGCAGGAGCAGGCCCAGCAGCAGGCGCAGTCCGCTCCGGCGCGGCCGGGCGGAGGCCGCGGCGGCGGAGGCGTCGGCGAGGCGGGGGTCCCGCGGAGGGGGAGTGGCGCGGGCGGCGTCCGCGCGGGCGGGGACAGGTTCACCGCCGGCAGGGCCGAGGCCAGGCTGCAGCACCACGCCGGCGCCGCCGCCCACCGGCCATGGATTTCCGCGTCGCCCAGCCGGACGACGTTCGCCGTCCACCAGGGCCACGCGGCCGGGCAGCTTGCGGTTGATGGAGAGGGCGGCGCTCAGCGCACGGTTCGATCGACACGCCGCCGCTCTTCGCCGGATGAAGCTGGGCGGCCGGGGAGGAATTGATCCAGCCGGGCGCGAGCGCGCCGGGGTGGTGCCCAGGGTGAGCGGGAACGCTTCCGCTGGATTTCGCGAGGCCCGCGGGGTCCTGCACGAAGACGGGAAGGCTCATCTTTCCTTGCAGGACACGTCCACCGGCGCGGGGGCTTGCTGGCCGACCTGGACCTCGACGCGGACGTCCCGGAAGCCGATGCGCGCCGGTGAGCACATGGTTCCCGGGCTTGAGGGAGAAGGAAGGCCTGGAACGGCGGCACGTCCTCGAAGCGCCCGCCGCGCAGCAGCATCACCTCGGTCTTGCCGTCGGAGACGACCGGCACCTCGACGGGCGTGGTCGCCGCGGTGATGGCCGCTCCGAGCGCCCCGATGTAGCTCGCGGTGCCGCCAGCGGACGGCACCGTGCGCGCCTCGTCCAGCGAGGACTGCGCCTCGCGCAGGGTGGCCTCCTTGAAGAGCGATTCGGGCTGGGCGAGGTAGGCGTCGAGCTGCCGGCCGATGCGGATGCCCTGGATGGTGCGGAGCCGGCCCTCCTTGGCGAAGGCCAGGGCGGGGTCGATCGCCAGCGCTTCGTTGTAGAGTTTCAGCGCGGGCTCGTAGTCCTCGGCGGCCTCGAGCGTCCCGGCCTGGCCGCGCAGGGTCTCCAGCCGTTTGAGGCGCATGCCGTCCTCCACCAGGCGCAGGGCGTCGTCGATCTCCGGCAGCTCGGGCCGGATCTTCTTCGCCTCCAGGAATTTTCCCCGGGCGTCCTCCAGCTTGCCGGCGCGGTAGGCGGCCAGGCCGTCGGTCATCAGCTTTGCAGCACCCCGGTGCCCAGCCGGCCAGGACGCTCGCGGGCCTTCACCTGGATAGCCGGCATCCAGGCGCAGGGCCTCGGTGTAGGCGGCGTAGGCGAGTTCCAACTGGCCCGCGGCCTCCTGCTCCGCCCCGGCGCGCAGGTGTCCGCCCACCTCGGCCGCGGTGGTAGCCCGGGCCGTCAGCTTCGTCACCGCGGCGTCGCCGGGGCGGATCGACAGCGCGGCGCTCCAGCAGGCGGGTGGCGGTTTCCGAGGCCGCCTCGGGCGATGGCGGCGGACCCGTCGGACACAAGCTGGTCGAAGGCCAGCGGCGCGGCCGACTCGACGTCCTGGAGCATTCGCGCGGCGCGAGCGGCGTAGGCGCGCCGAAACTTCCGCCATGTAGGCCTGGTCGCCCTGCGCCGCCTCGGCGACCGCGTTGCTCCAGGCGCCGCCGCCCCATTCCGCCGGGGCCATGGGATCGACTCGAGGGCGGACGTCGAGCAGGTCCGACATGGCCGCGTCGGCGTCCTTGCGGGCCTGCTCTGGGCGG
Organism: Kiritimatiellia bacterium; assembly: GCA_046346795.1. Lineage (GTDB taxonomy): Bacteria > Verrucomicrobiota > Kiritimatiellia > SS1-B-03-39 > UBA6053 > JAXMHJ01. Next base: position 41,265 of record JAXMHJ010000004.1, on the reverse strand, counting down.
CCTCGAGAGGCCGGGCGGCGTCCGGGCGGGGTTTCCTTTTCGGCGACGGGCGCCGGCTTGCGGCGGCGGCGAAGAACCCAGGAGGTCGAGACCGGGGCCGCGGTCGGAGGCGCCACCGGCGCGGCGCTTGGCGGGTGGCGGTCGGCCGCGGGTGGCCGGAGCGACTGGGGCGGGAGGGGGCGGAGGGGTTTTCGCGGGCCGGGAGAGCAGCACCACCGCCGCGACCAGTCCGCCGATGGCCACCACGGCGATGACCAGCAGCAGGAGGTCCAGACGCGGCCCGCGACCGCGCTCCGGCGGGGGCAGGCGCGGCGGGGCGGCGAAGGGACGGGGCTCGATGACGTCCGGGGCGCTCATGGCTTGGCCGGGGCCGGGGTTCCGGCCGCGGGCGGGGTGGCCGCCTTCCGCCCCGTCTCCGCCTCATAGATCTTGCGCAGGATCTCCCGCCAGCGGGCGTACTGCTCCTCGGTCGTGCCGCGCAGCTCCACCACCTTGCCCTGCACCTCCATGACCACGGGCTTGGCCTCGTTCTTGAACGATTCCGACAACTCCTTCAGCGACGCCGCGTGGATCTCCGTCTGCGCGCTGACGTTGAACCCGTTGATCACCACCTGCACCCCGCCGACCACCAGCACCTCCTCGATGGTGCTGACGTCCTCCGCGCCCGACATCTCCAGCAGGATGGCCGCGGCGATCATCAGCCCGCCCAGGATCTTCTGGTGGAAGGCGTCCCGCTCGATCTCGCGCATGGCCAGCAGCTCGACCAGCCCCGATTTCCGCCAGCTCTCGTACGGCGCCCACATGCGCAGGTAGAGCGACTGGTAGTGCGTGTCCACCGTGTCGAAGAACATGTACTCGCGCTCCCGCATGTCCAGGATGCGCTTCATCTGCGGATCGTTCTCGGCGGGCAGGCGCAGGATCTCGACCTCCCCGTCGTCCACCTTGATGTGGCCGCCGTAGGTGTCCGGCGCGAAGCTGGCCGCGAAGCGCATGCGCGAGGCGTCCCGGATGCGCCTGAGCTCCTGCGGGGTCAGTGCGCTCTTGTAGTCCGCGATGTCGTTGGCGACCGAGTTGTACAGGTCCTGGAAGGCGTCCTTCCGGCCGATCTGCGTGCCCGTGTAGTGGTCGGCGTCGGCGATCTCCCGGTAGTTCTTCTGGAACCACACCGTGCCGGTGGCGTCCTTCACCTCCACCGAGAGTTCCAGCTCCTCCCCGTTGGAGGTGACGATCTCGCCGGTGACCTGCACGTCCAGCCCCTCCATGTCCAGCGGCATCACCCGCACGTTCCCGTAGTGGCTGCTCGCCTCCATCGTCTGCCGCAGATGCACCGGCATGAAGTTCGCCTCCGCCTCGCGGATCTCCTGCGCCTCGCCGCGCTTCTTCTCGTCCTTGGGCCGCACCTTGCCCGGCTCCAGGATCTTGACCCCCACGTCCAGCAACTGCTCCTCGGGGATCTGCGCGGGGGCCGGCTTCAGCGTCGTGGGGCCGATCTTGGTCGTGGCGCACCCTCCGGCCGCCAGCCCGATCGCCAGGCAGAACAGGATGCCGCGGAGCCCGGCCCGGCCGGGACGACGCGCGCTCACTTGGACCCCTTCTTGTAGGCGTCGTATTCCTTCCAGAGTTTCTCCTTCAGCACGGGATCCTTCTCCTGCTCCGCCGCCTCGCGAAGCTGCCGCGCCACGATGTCGTCGTCCTCCGCCCCGGGCCGCGCGGTCGGTTTCTGCGCGCCGGTGTTGCTGGGCGCGGTCGATCCGGGACGGGTGTTCGCCCCGCCGGGTTCGCCGCCCTTCGTCTCCCCGCCGGCGCCCGCCGTCGCGCCTTCCTCCCCTCCGCCGGGCTGGCCCCCCGGTTGTCCGGCCGTTTCCGAGCCGCCCCCGGGCTTGCCGCCGTTTTCGCCGCCGGGCTGGCCCGCGCCACCACCGGTCTTTTCACCCCCCGCCGTCTCCGCGCCCTTGCCCCCGCCGCCGGCGGATTCACCCGCGCCGCCCGACGTGCCAGCCTGCGCACCGCTCGAGCCGGCGCCGCCCGATCCGCCTGATCCGCCCGACTTGCCCGCCGCCGCGGCCGCCTCCTGGGCCATCTCGTTCAGGGCGCTGCTGGAGTTCGCCCGCAGTTCTTGCATCTTGCCCGCCAGCTCCGCCTGCGACTTGCGCAGGATGCCGTCGTACTCGCCCAGCGCGCGGTTGAGTTCCTGCTCCATCAGCTCCACCTCGTCCAGCGTCACCGGGTCCTTGAGCGTGATGTTGACGTCCTCCACCGCGTTGGTCGCCAGCGTCTTCGGCGCGTCCAGCACCACGCCCGCCTCGGTGGCCATCTGCTCCATGCGCGCGAGGATCTTCCGGTGCTCGTCGCGCAGCTTCCGCACCTTCTCCAGGTAGACCTTGCGCGCCGCCACCGCCTCGGGATCGGAGGCCGGATTCGCCTCCATTTTCTTGAGGTCCGACTCGATCTTCGCGACCGTCGCCTCCGCGATCCGCACGTTCTCCCGCGCCCGCGCCAGCTCCTCCTCGACGGTGGCGGCCCGGGGGTAAAACACAGGGGTGACCGCCAGGATAACGGCGGCGATGAACATCAGCAGGCGCATGGGCGGATCTCCAGTGGCGAAAACATACAAGACCCGCCCGCAAAACACAAGACGCCTGCCGGGGGCCGGATTGCCCGCCGGGGAGGCTGCGGCCGCGGCGGAAATTGCGGAGGTGATTCCCCTTGCCAACCCTTCGCGACGCACTATGCAGTGCCCGCATCAACAAGGGGGGATGATATGAAGACGTTGCGCGCGTTTACGGCAGGCATGATCGTGCTCATGGCCGGACTGCCGGCCGGTCCGTCGCAGGCGAAGGAGGAGGCGGCGGAAACCTCGTGGGCCCCCTTCATCGAGATGGACGGCCAGCTCTTTCCCTCGATGGTCGTGGCCACCGCGACGGTCAAGCCCGACGAGGACGAGGAGCGGGACGCCTCCCTCATCGGCGATCCCTACGGACAGATCGGCGCCGTCGTGGCGTCGGCGCCCGCGGGCGCGAAGCGCAGGCGGGTGGTGCGGGAGACCAGGTGGTTCGCCGCCAGCGAGGAAAGCGCCACCGTGGAGGAGGCGGGGGACTATTCCATCTTCCCCAAGCTGGGCTGGAACTACGACAACCTGCTGAAGGCGCGCCAGGTCGAGCCCGCCAGCGTGGTCATGGAACTGTTTGTCAACGGGAAGTCGCTCGGCACCCGCACCGAAACCGTCACCGTGCGCTCCCTCAACGACTGCCCCCTCTACCGCATGCCCACCGACGAAAACGGGAAGCCGGTGGACTCCGAAGAGGGCGCCGCCACCGAGGGCGAGGACCTGAGCTTCATGTTCGCCGCCTACGTCAATGAAAACCATCCCTGGGTGGACCAGATCACCAAGGAGGCGCTGGAATCCGGCGTCGTGGATTCCTTCACCGGCTACCAGAGCGGGGAGGAGGACGAGGTGTACAAGCAGGTCTTCGCCATCTGGAACGTGATGCAGCGTCGCGGCATGAAATACAGCGACATCACCACCTCCTCGGCCGAATCCCGGGTGGTCCTGAGCCAGCACGTGCGCCTGTTCGACGAGGCCGTCTCCGCCAAGCAGGCCAACTGCGTCGACGGCACCGTGCTCTTCGCCTCCATCCTGCGCAAGATCAACATCACCCCGTACCTGGTGCTGGTGCCCGGACACATGTTCCTGGCTTTCGACCTCGACGAGGCGGGCACGAGCACGGTCGCCCTGGAAACCACCATGATGGGCAACACCGACCTCCGGAAGTTCGATGCGAAGAAGATCCCCCCCGAGGTGCGCGAGGCCAACAAGAACAACGCCTCCTTCGCCGCCTTCAACGCCGCCATCGAGACGGGCTCCGAGGCCCTCTCGGCCGACGCCGAGAAGTTTGAGTCCGATGATCCGGAGGCGGCCCAGTACCAGCTCATCTCCGTCGCGGAGGCCCGCAAGATGGGCATCCTGCCGCTGGCCTCCAAAAAGGAATGAACCCGCCATCTTCGGCACCCTCCTCGAACGCGCCCTCGACCCCGTCGAACGCCACGTCGCCCTCAACGCCACCCGCGCCACCGAGGAGTCCTCCGGCCTCATCCGCCACCTCCGTCCCGACTATCAATCCCCCCTCGGAGCGCCACCGCCCAACTCGGAGCGCCACCGCCCCCGGTGGCCTCGGATAGCCATCGTCCCGATGGCCCTTCCACTTCGCCCCCCGCAGCCACCGACGGCGGTGGCGCTCCGTGCAAATCCCCTCCCGCCCTCCAAGAAACGCCAAAAGCTAAGCCGCTTCCCCCGGCGGCCCCGCGTCCCGACCCAAGAACCGGCCCGTGAGAACTCGGTTACGCGCCGGTTCTGCATTGATTTCCGGAATCGGCGGGGGTGGAATAGACCTCCTTCTGCACCTCGCCCGGGCTGACGGATGACCCCAAAGGATTTCATGAAACGCGCCCCAGTTTCCTCCTCCGGCTCGCCCCGCTGTGCCTCTCTGCTGCCCGCCCTTTCCCTGGTGGAACGGCGGATTCCGCGCCACCCCGCGACGGTGCACATGCCGCCGCAGCCGCAACCTCCCCCGCCGCGGTGTCCCCCGCGCTCCCGGGGTGGTGGATCCGGCGCGGCGCGGCGCCCGCCTCGCGACCGCCTCCCGGGCTGCGGCTGCGGCGCCCGCGCCCGCGCCTGTCCTCCGTCGCTCCCGCATCGGCCCGCCGCGCGCCGGCCGCCGCCGGCACGACCCGGGTGTCCGCGCGATTCAGAACGCCCCGGGAGCGCGCCCGGCGGCGTTTCGCCGATCCCGCCGCCCTGCCGGACGAGCTGGAGTTTTCGACGCGGGAATGGAGCGCGCGTTCGAACTGGCGCTGGACGAGCTGGTCGTGCGCGACCCGGTCACCGGCAAGGACCGCACCATCGCCGTCGGTCCGGCGCCGGACCGCGCCGCCCTGCTGCTGGACGAATGGGCGCGGGTGCGCCGCGAAACCGGTCTGGAGCCCGGCCTGGTCCTGTATCCGCTGACCGGGAGCGCTCCGAATACACCCGGCGCGTCGTGACCCGCGAGGTGCTGGTGCAGGCGTCCGACGCCGGTGCGGCCCGCGCGGCGGCCCGGGCGGCGGGGCTGGAGTTCGCCTCCGCCCCGGTTTCGGCGCCGGGGTGTCAAGTGTTCCTCGCGGCCAGCGCGCCCGAGGCCCTCGTCGCCGCGGCGGATCTGCGCGACGCCGGAGTCACGGCCGAGCCGATCCTCGCCCGCCAGTACGCGCGCCGCGCCATGCCGAACGATCCGCTCGTCGGGGCGCAGTGGCACCTCAAATACCAGGGCCAGTCGGGCGCGCTCGCCGGCACCGACATCAACGTCGAGTCCGTCTGGAACTATCCCGGCGCGGGCCTTCGCGGGGCCGGCATCCGCATCGGCATCATCGACGACGGCCTGGAGACCGCCCACCCCGACCTCGCGGCCAATGTCGACACCGTCAACGACCACGACTGGGACGACGCGACGCCGGACACGCCGGATCCGTCGACCGACGACGACCACGGCACCGCCTGCGCCGGCAACGCCGCCGCGCGCGGCAACAACGGGGTCGGCGTTTCCGGCAGCGCGCCGGAGGCCACGCTGGTCGGCCTGCGCCTCATCTCCGCCGCGGTCGGCGACACGGAGGAGGGCGAAGCGCTCGGCTGGCTGCCCGGGCTGGTGCAGGTGAAGAGCAACAGTTGGGGACCGAACGACGACGCCGTCACGCTGGAAGGCCCCGGCACCCTGGCCTCGGCCGCCCTGAAGGCGGGCGCCGAAACCGGCCGCGGCGGGCGGGGCACCATCTATCTCTGGGCCGCGGGCAACGGCGGCGACGTGCTCGACGACTCCAACTACGACGGCTACGCGAACTCCATCTACACCATCGCCGTCGCCGCGCTCGACAGCCAGTCACGCCAGTCCTGGTACAGCGAGCCGGGCGCGAACGTGGTGGTCACGGCGCCGTCGAACGGCGACACCCCGGCGCTTGGCATCACCACCACCGACCGCTCGGGTTCGGTCGGCTACAACTCCGGCTCCACCTCCGGTGAAATCAGCGGCCAGCCCAACTACACGCAGACGTTCGGCGGGACCTCGTCCGCCACGCCCACCGCCGCGGGCGTGGCCGCGCTGATCCTGCAGGCCAACCCCAATCTCGGCTGGCGCGACGTGCAGGAGGTGCTCATGGCCTCGGCCACGAAGGTCAATCCTTCCGACTCCGACTGGACCACCAACGGCGGCGGCTTCCACGTCAACCACAAGTTCGGCGCGGGCCTGATCAACGCCGCCGCGGCCGTGGCCCTCGCGCAGACCTGGACCAACCTGGGGGCGCACCGGACCAACACGGTCGCGCAGAGCACCAGCACCGCCATTCCCGACAACAGCGCCACCGGCGTCACTCGGACCTTTGACCTCTCGTCGACGAACCTGCGGGTGGAGCACGTCGTGGTGCAGCTCACCGTGTCGTCGGTGCCCAAGGGTCAGTTGGAGATCACCCTCACCAGCCCGGCGGGCACGGTCAGCCGCCTCTGCGAAAAGCACGGCGACACCACCAACCGCCTGACGGCCTGGCGGTTCATGACCGTGCGCAACTGGGGCGAGAGCTCCACCGGCACCTGGACGCTCAAGGTCGCCGACCGCACCGCGGGCACGACGGGTTCGCTGACCTCGGCCACCCTGACGGTGTACGGTGCGGACGCCACGCCGGTGAATCCGCCGCCCCAGGTGACCCTGACCGCGCCGGCCGCGGGCGCCGTCTTCAGCCCCGGCGCGACGGTGACGCTGGCCGCGACCGCCACCGACCTCGCCCTCGGCGGCGGGCCGGGCTCGGTCAGCCGGGTGGAGTTCTTCGCGGGCGCCACCTCGCTGGGCGTCGACCCGGACGCGCCCTACACGCTCGACTGGGTTCCGCCCGCCAACGGCGCCTACACCCTGCAGGCGCGGGCGACCGACTCCGAGGGCGCGGAGGGCCGGTCCGCCACGGTTTCCATCCAGGTCGTCGACCAGCCGCCCGTCATCACCGCCGGCGGATTGAGCCAGACCGACCCCGCCTACAGCGACACCGCGCTGGACGTGACCGGGCTGGTCGCGACCGATCCGGAGGGCCAGTCGCTCACCTTCGCCCATCAGTGGCAGTACAGCCTCAACGGCACCGCCTGGACCGACGCGCCCGGGGCGGCCTCCGCCACGCTGGCCCCGGCCGCCGCCAACGGAGCGAAGCTCTGGCGCTGCCGCGTCACCGCGCATGACGGCACCTCCGCCAGCGCGCCATGGTACGCCGGCCCCGTCGCGTTGCAGAGCCGCCCCGTGACGACCGGAACCGCCGCCAGTCCTGGTCCTATGCCGTCGCGCCTCACCTGCGGTCGACCGACGCCACTTTCGTCCGCCCGGCGATCCTCAACGAGTTCAGCCAGGCTCCAACGGCGGCGAGTGGGGGAGATCCTCACCCTCAAGTCCGGCAGCCTGCGCAACTTCACCCTGACCGACACGCAGGGCGGGCGTTGTCTTCGCCGACTCCGCGTCGTGGGACGCCATCCCCGCCGGGACGCGCATCGTCGTGTACAACGGCGCGACGCGCGATCCGCTCCTGCCCGCCGACGACACCGATCCGAACGACGACGGCCGCATGGTGCTCGCCTCCTCGTCCGTGTATTTCACCGGGTCCTGGCCCGCCCTCGGCAACAGCGGGGACAGTCTGCGCCTGCTCGACGCCGCGAGCGCCGTGGTCAGCCAGGTCGGCTACGGCAACAACACCACCGTGACGCCCAACATCGGGCCGGTCGGCTCGGGCAAGGCCGCGTATTACGCGGGCGACACGGAGGACGGCGGGAGCGTCGCGGGCAACTGGCGCGCGGGGTCTGGCACGGTGGCGCGGAAGGCGGACCGGGCGGTCCGCGCCGCGGCCTCGCTCCCCATCGCGTTCGGCGGGCCGTGGACGGCGCTGCCGGCGGGGTTCACCGGTTCGGGACTGGGCACGCCGTACTCCGGCTCGCTCGGCGGCGACACCGGCGCCGGCTCCGCCAAATTCGATACCACGGGCGACAGCCTCACCATTGAATTCAACGGCCCGGCCGCGTCGGTGCAGTACAACCTGATGGGCAACAGCGGCAGTTCGTCGCCCACGACCGGAACCTTCCTCGTGCAGGAATCGACACCGGCGCGCCTACACCACCCTGCGCACCCACACCAACAAGAGTTCCGCCGACGCGGCCTTCACCGACGTTCCGGCCGCCTCCACCCGTTTCATCCGTTTCCTCTACCAGACCAAGACGCTGGGCAACATCCAGCTCGACAAGCTGGTGGTGGCCGCGGGTTCGACCTCCGGCTTCTCGTTGTCGGTCGCCCCCAACGCCTTCGCGGAGAACGCGGGCGCGGCGGCGGCCACCGGCACGGTCACGATCACCCCGGCCCCCGGCGCGGATACGACCGTCACCCTGACGTCCTCCGACATCTCCGAATGCACCGTGCCCGCCTCCGTGGTGGTGCCGGCGGGGCAGACCACGGCGACCTTCGCGGTGGCCGCGGTGGACGACCTGTCGTCCGACGGCGGCCAGACCGTCACCCTCACCGCCGCGACCGCCGGATTCGCGGACGCGACCGCCTCCGTCACCGTCACCGACAACGAGGCCTCGCTCGACGGGGTGACCCCCGGCGCGGGCAACAATCCCGCGAACACGGCCTTCGCGGACAACCTGCGCAACGGCGTCTTCAACCAGGCGCCGCAGTACCGCCTGGGCGCGGCGAGCGATGTGCCGGCGGGACTGGTTCTCGACGCCGCGTCCGGACTCTTCAGCGGCACGCCCGCGGCGGGCGCCTACAACCTGGTCATCGAACGCGTGAACGGGCTGGGCGAAATCGCCAGCCAGGCCTTCGCCCTGGTGATTGCGGCTGCGGGCAATCCGTATGATACCTGGATCGGCGGATTCAGCGGCCTGTCCACGACCCTGCCCGAGGGCGACGCCGACGGGGACGGGATGGCCAACCAGACCGAGTTCTTCCAGGGGCTGCGGCCCGATCTGAACGACCGCGCCGGCGTGCTGGTTCCGTCCGTCGACGCCACCGGCCTCTCGCTCACCTACCGGAAGAGCCGGACCGCGACGGGTGTGACCGGCGTCGTCCTCTGGAAGAACGACCTGCTCTCCGCCGACCCGTGGTCCGCCGCCGGCGTCACCGACGAGTCGGTGGGCGGAACGGCCGAATACGACCTGCGCCGCGCCACCGTTCCCCTGGCGCCTGGGGAGACGACCAAGTTCCTGTCGTTGCAGGTGACGGTGCCCTGACCGCGGGCGGCGCCCCGCCTGCCGCCTGAGTCGGCGCTGGAGGGCTTCAGCTTGCTGACGCCGCGCGTGGCCCCGGCCGGGGAGCGGCCTCGACCAAGGTCGAGCCCTGCATTGCCATGTCGTCACTATGCTTGGTGTTACGAAAGAAATTCAAACGATGGGATGGCTTGCAGACAATTTTCCCGGAAGAGGCGAAAAGTTCTCACGGAGCCGCGGAGACACGGAGAAATGCATCCCACTTTCCCTCCGTGATCTCCGTGCCTCCGTGAGAGATTTCATTCCTCGGGATGGGCAGGATGAAACGATCCCTCCACGGCGCAAAGATTCCGTTCGCTGGCATCCCGCCGGGGATGCGGTGGGGTGGGTGGGGCGGTCCGGTGGTATCGCTTCGCTCAACCACCGGCTACAGGCTGGGTTCCCTCCGGGAACGTTTGACGGCACCGCCTTTCGCCGGGTGGCGTTGCGGCTGCCGGATGAGGAATGCAACCCCGCCGGATGGCCTCTCCTTTTTCGGATGGTTCTAGCCTGCCGGGCGACTGTCTTCGCGGATGCCGGAGCGCATCTAATCCTGCAGCCGGTGGCTGGGCGAGACACCACCTCAAACCTTCCTGCCTCCCGCATTTCCTGACGATAAAACCCCCGCCCATACGTCCGCGCCGCGTCTTCCCATTTGCCGCCCCATGAACCTCCGCTCTGGCCACGCCCGCCGATGACCCCGGCCTCGTCGCGCTGATGCAACGCGTGGCCATGCCCGATCCCATGCGGCTTTCGGTCCCGGCTGCCAGCCGTCGTTCTTTCCAGGCGCTGCGGGTGGAGGGCGGGGACCTGGTGGTCGTGGCGGAGGAAGGCGGGAGATCGTCGGCGCCGGAACCGCGACCACCGCGCGCCTACCTCAACGGCGAGGTCGCCGTGCTGCGCTACCTGAGCGCGCTGCGGATCGATCCCCGCGCGCGGCGCTCGACCGCCCTGGCCCGCTACCCCTCCTGACCCGGGAACTCTCGACCCGCTCCCGGCCGCGCGGCCTTCACCTCCATCCTCGCCGACAACACGCCCGCCCTCGCGCACCTCGCGGCGGACGCCGATCCCTGCCCGCCTACGAACCGCTGCACACCTGCGTGACCCGCATTTTCCCGGTGGCCCGCGCGCGCCGCCGGTCCGCCGACACCCGCGGCATCGCGGTCGGATCCGCCAGCGCGGCGGAGATCGCCGGGCCTCCACCGCCACGGACCGGCGCGCAACTTCTTTCCGGTCGTCGGCGCATCCGACCTCGCCGGCGCAGACGACTCCGCCACGCCCGGCCTTTGCGCGGAGGACATCGCCGGTCGCGCGCGACGGGCGCGCATCCGCGGTGCTGGAAAGCTGCTGGCAACGTCATGCCCCGGCGTCAGGTGCTCGTGGAAGGCTTCGCGCCGTGGCTGCGCGCGCCCGACCACCTCAACGCCTCCTTCCGTCGACTGGCCGCCCGGCCTCCCGCCCGCCGGGTCGGCCGCTGCGCCTGGCCTACGGGGCGCTGGGGCTCGTCGACGACGACGATCCCGGGTCTTCCGCGCCCTGCTCGACGCCGCGCTCGCGCGGGCGGGACAACTCGGCCTGGACTACTTCGTGCTGGCCCCGCCGAGGGCGACCGCCTCGCCGCCGCTGCCGGACCTGCCCCGCCGCGAGCTGCACAGCCGCCTCTTCCGCGTGCGCTTCGGGTCGTCCGACAACGGCCCGGCGCCGGACGGCCGCCCGCTCCACGCCGAGGGGGCGATGCTGTGAGCGAACCCCGTCTGCTCCAGGCCGACATCGTCCGCACCTCCGCGCTGTCGGAGCTCGACCGCCGTTCCATGCGCGACCTGATGGACCGCCACTTCCGCGACTGCGACGCCGGACGCTTCGCCCGCGACCTCGCCGGGAAACCGTGGACCATCCTCCTGCGCGACGCGGCGGGCGGCGTCGCCGGCTTCTCCACCCTCGACGTCATGGAGGCCGTCGTCGACGGCCGCGCCGTTCGCGCCGTGTACTCGGGCGACACCATCATCGACGCCCGCCACCGCGCCACCACCGCCCTGCCGCGCGCCTTCCTGCGCTTCCTCGCGCGCCACGCCGGCTGGACTGCGTCAAACGCCGACTGGTTCTGGTTCTACGTCTGCAAGGGCTACCGCACCTACCGCTTCCTGCCCGTCTTCTACCACCGCTTCCACCCGCATCCCGGACAGCCCGCGCCGGCCTTCGAGGGCCGGGTCATGGACGCGCTGGCCCGGCTGCGTTTCGGCGACGACTACGATCCCTCGACCGGCGTGGTCCGCGTGCCCGGGGACTACGCGCTGCGCGAAGGGGTGGGGGATCTCACCGCCGAACGGTTGCGCGATCCCTTCGTGCGCTTTTTCGCGGACCGCAATCCCGGCTGGGTGCGCGGCGAGGAACTGGTCTGCCTCGCCTCCCTCGCCCGCGCCAATCTCCGGCCCAAACCGGCCGCCTGGCTCGACGCGGAGTCGCGCGCATGAACGCCGCCGCCGCCCTCCTCCGCAATGCATGGCGACTCGCCGCCGCGCCCGCCACCCGCCGCTTCGCCCGCGCGCTGCACGATCCTGAGCCCGTGCAGCGCGCCCTGCTCGCCCGCCTGCTGCGCGCGCACGCCGGCACCCGGTTCGGCCGCGAGCACGGCTACGCCCGCCTGACCACCGCGGAGGCCTTTCGCGACGCCGTGCCCGCGCGCGATCACGCCGGCCTGCTCCCCTGGATCGATGCCGCGGCCGGCGGCGACGCCGACGTGCTGACCCCCGGCCGCCCGACCGCCTTCCTGCCCACCAGCGGCACCACCTCCGGGAGCAAGCTCATCCCGTGGACGCCCGCCCTCCGGCGCGAGTTCAACGCGACGCTGGGGCCGTGGATCACCGGGTTCATGCGCGCCCGCCAGGCCGCCTGGCGCGGGGCCGCCTACTGGTCGCTCCCGCCGGCCTGGCCCGCCACCCACACGCCGGCGGCATTCCCGTCGGATTCGCCTCCGACACCTCCTACCTGCCCGCCGTCCTGCGCCCGCTCCTGGCCGGGGCCTTCGCCGTGCCCGCGGCGGTGGCGAGGCCTGCGCGATCCGGCCGCCTGGCGTCACACCACCCTGCTGCACCTGCTGGGCGCGGCGGGATCTCCCTCGTGCTCGATCTGGAGCCCGGTGTTCCTCACCGCCCTGCTGGAGCAGCAGGCGGAATTCGCGTGGCCCTGCTGCGCGATCTGGAGCGCGGAACGTGTTCGCCGCCCGATGGCGCGGGTGCGGGGGATCGCGGGCCTTCGAGGCTGCGGCTGCGGTCAAATCCGCGGCGCGCGGCGGAATGCGCGAGGCTCGGACGCGCGGGCATCACCCCCGCCCGAAGCGATCTGGCCCCGGCTGGCGGCGATCAGGTTGCTGGGCGGACGCCTCCGCGCGAACCCGCCCGCCGGCTCGCCCGCCTCTTCCCGCAGGCCGCGATCGTTCCCAAGGGCCTGCTCGCGACCGAGGGCGCGGTCAGCATTCCCTGGCCCGACGCCCCGTCGCCGGTGCTCACGGTCACCTCGCATTTCTTCGAATTCGTCGAACCCGGCGGCCGCGTCCGTTTCGCGTGGGAGCTGGAGACCGGCGCGACCTATTCGGTGCTGATCACCACGGGCGGCGGTCGACCCGGTACGCCTTGGGCGACCTTGTGCGTGTGACCGGCTTTGCGGCCGCTGCCCGACCCTGGAGTTCGTCGGGCGCGAGGTCGACGTCCGATCTCTGTGGCGAGAAGCTGGCCGAGCCCTTCGTCCACCGCGTGCTCAAAGGTCCCTGCCCTGCCGCGCGGGTCGAGTGGGGCTTCGCCCTGCTCGCCCCGACCACCGGGCCGGAGCCCCCCCGTCCTACACCCTCTTTTACGCCGCGACGATCCGCCCGATCGCACGTGGCGCTTGAACTCGAATCCGCCCTCCACGCCAATCCCCACCACCCGCCGCGCCTCCACCGGCTCGACGCCGTCCGCGCCACCCTCCTTTCCCTTGGCCCCGACCACGCCTGGTCCCGCTACCAGCAAACCCTCGCCTCCACCGGCCAGCGCCTCGGCGACATCAAGCCCACGACGCTGTCGGCCAGGGAGGGACGGAAGGGGTGTTGGAGGTGAGGGACGAGGAGACAATGTGCGCAAAACAGCGGGATGTTGTGATTTATTTGATGATTGGCTGTCTTGAAAAGCATTCCTCGATTCACGAAAAAAAGAGTGTTGGAACGACGGGATCAACGACATGTGCTGGGTATCTCGAAGATCCGGAGGATTGATGGTTTAGCCACTTCTTTTGATTTTTTGGAGTTCACAAAGACGGTGCGTAAGCGCGTCTGTAACGGAACAGATCACCGAAGGAGAGTGAAACCTCGTGGCCACTAGGGTCTTTTGCGTCGTCAACACCAGCTTTCTTAAGTATGTCGACCACGGATTCGTTGATAATCCCGCCGTTATGGACAAAGCATTTCTCAGGAGGCGCAAAGTTCAAGCATTCCATTGGCAGCCCATTCGTACTTTTCGCAGACTCTTGCCTTCACCCACTCAGCTTTGCTAGTCAAGTAGTTCGGTGGGTCTGTCCCAGCATCCCTTATGAGTTGATACAGGCATTCGTCAGCCGATACCGCAAGATTTACAAAGAGTATTTTGACGGTATTTTCGGAAAGTATCCCGAAAACCTCCTTGTGGTCTTTCCCGTCTAAATTGATTGACCCGTCCTTAAACTCCTTCGAAGGCAGCGAAGACGTAAACCCAAGGCTAGATGGGTTCCATTGCTCAGCTGCCGAAAGACTTTCGATCAGGGCGGTGAGATTCCCGAGCTTGATTGAACTTGCGAGATGCAAGGAATGAGCAACGCCATAAACAGTTTGAGACCACTGAAGCATGGTATTTTCGATATCCATAGTGTCACCACATTTTTTAAAGATAAGGGCTAAAGGGGTTGGGAGCAAGGTCTCCAAATGACCGCTCGTAGAATCCCGTCGAGCCAAATCATGTCAGCAGAATTCTCTGAGTACGTACATCTGGAGTTTGGCGTTCCGCTATGCGTTTTGTGTTCTTATGCCGCTTTCCCCTGTTCGTGCAAGACATTTGCGCGGCGGTTCAAAATGATTAAACGACGATGGGAGGATAACACAGTTCAGGACAGACCGGCGTAGGCGTCACCGTTCTAACACGGTGTTTCGGCCAGAGTCTTACCATATTGTTCAATATTGAAAAGGGATTAGTTTATCATCCATATCAGTTTAACTCGCTCTTTGGTCATTCCATATACCTCCCGAGCCAGTAGGCGGTCAACGATATCCAAACAACGGGCGCGTACTGCGGCATCGTTCATCTTTTGCGATAGACTCTCAGCACAAGCTCCGCGACCTTGTCGGCCTGGCCAAACATGCGGTGCGTAGAGCGCTGTCGAGCGCTTCCATATGCGAAACCACAGTCACCACGTCCTTGAACCTCCTCCGCTATGTCAGCGGTGGACTACATTAGGGGCCACATCAGGTCATCCGCATTCTCGGCGCAAATGCGGCGCTGGCGAGAAATGCTTATGATCAACTTGGCCTTCTCTAAATCCCGACCTTTTTGCATTACGAAAACATCCGCAGCTTCGTCCCTGATGACCTTGACAGGATCGTTAAACGATAAGGTTGCGTGAGCGTAATCGGTGCACGCGGTTATAAAAAGATTGGCTTCCGCGACCCTCGCAGCACCTTTGCGCTGTGCTTCGTCGCCGGCTACACACTCGGCGACCATCTCCAGCTTCGGGGTTGCTAAAATGAGCCAGGCGGGTTTGGCGCGCGCCTGTTTCGCGAACGGGAATAGAAGAGTCGAGCATGCGTCTGAGTACAGGCCGAGGCCTTGCGGAAATGCGTGAAATTCGCATAGTGCAGGAATTTGTCAACATGGTGTGTTGCCAACAGTAGGTCATTGTCTGTATTTACTAAAACGAGAAACAGGTCAACCGCATGAATATCATCATGTTTGAATAGGCAAAGTAGGGTATTCGCCACAGTAGAACGTACAGTTACGGTGGCGTCCTCAGCCATTCTCTCAAGGTAAGGCATGAAGAATTGGACTCGTTCAGCCTTGTCATAAATTAAGGTGCCGACCGTTTCAGCGGCGGCGCCCCGGGCTATTGATGGCTGTAGCCAAGATGTCACGGGGACGGTGGTCTTCATCTTTCCCGGAGCTGCGTATTTTCAGGTCATCGCTCACAGGATCTTCGGCTTCGGTTGCGCACCAACCTGCGATGCTCAGGATATCGAGAGGAAGTTCGTCTTCACTAAACTTGGCGAAGGCATCACAAAGGTATCGATGGCCTGGCTTATCGGGCAGAGCGAAAACTCGACGAACAACTGCGAGAACCGTGTCTTTGTCAGCGATTGAGTCCTTAAGGCCTCGGAGCAGGGAGTGATAGTATGGGTGCGTGTTGGATGGGAATCACGACGCGAGAGCCGGGCGAAACGAACTGGGTCCCGTTTGGTCTCAGATTCCAATACGCCCGACAGTTCGTGCGCGCCGCCCTCTCCAAAGCAGCGCCGCCGGCAGCAGGAGGCATTTTCGGTGTTGAAGTTCTCTATTGCACTCAACCAGTCTAAATCCTTCATCCTCGAGACGGCTGCAGGTTTAATCGGCGAGCAAACGCAACAGAACTTGTTTGCTATCGGAGGCTCGATCTTCCATCAGGGAACTTCCGCGCCCACTCCTCAATGCGTGCTTTCAGTTTCTCGGTCTATTCGCCCTGCGGGAAGTGCCGGTAGCATGACCATCTGCCAGTACCCTCTTTGCTTGAAACCACTTTTCGATTTCTCCCAGCAGGGGAAGTAATCCACGATGTGTGCTTCGAGGATCGCGAAGGCTTCATCCGTGCATTGGCTTGCAACGTGCGTGACGAGCTCGCGTGCAGCCCAGTACGAAAATTCTCCTCCGCCGCCGCAGGTCCAACCACACTCCAACCGTTGGGGATTGGCCAGGAGATACTCTACTGTTTGGTCTGCAAATTCGCGTGGCGCAACTGCGAGGACGCACACGATGATGAAGTTCACACTGTCGTAATCCCCGTAAGGTTTGAGAATGTTCAGGAAGTGGAAATAATCGGAAACGGATGTTTTCGCCAGCGTCTTGAATGAGTTCTCAATGCCCTGCAGGAGACTTTCCTCAATGCTGAGGTGCTCCTCTCGATAGTTGCGGACGTACCAGACCTGGTCAATCGTGAGTTTGCCATCCCGTTCGCGCGCTGTTCGTTGCACTACCTCTATGAATACCGGCAGTACTTTCCTAAGAAATTCTGCCGGGGCCATATCTGCGATCTCAAGAACCAAGTGTTCACCTGGGCCATCATCTTGGATAAAATGGCTTCGAACCTCCACTGCCTCAATTTTTACAACGACATTGCGAAGGTATTGGCCAAGTGCTTCGGCCGCCCAGTCCGGCTGGTGCTTGGGGAGGTCATGCATGCACAGCCAGAATTCCTCGTTTCGTTCACCCTGGAACGCACCAGCCGAATGAATTCGCAAGAAGAGATCGAAAACACTCCTGTCTATGGCTAGCACGTGCAGACGGAGAATGTGGATGATCTCTGCGTTCCAGTTGTCGGAGACACCCACATAGGGCGAGAGCAGGTCTACGCACTCACGCGGATGCATCTTGATGTGATTGCGGACCATCGTCATCGCCCGATGTCTTTGCTCGGGATCCTCAGTCCTGAGCCACGCGGCGATGAGGCCCTTCTCGTGGAGTAATAAGAACCACGGGTCGGCTACCCATAGAACACGCCAAACTTCTCGGACCAACGCTGGCTCGGCGCAAGCCAACACATCTTGAAACAGTTCCCACAGTTCGGGCGACGCGCATTCGATTCGCGCAGACACCTCAAGAGCGCACCGGCGCTGGTGGAAGCGAATCGAAGCGTCCAGAATGACTCGCCGAAGCGAGCGCACGAACCCGATATGGTCTGTAGCGTGCGTATGAAGAAGAATTTGGCGCAATGGTGCCCGCTTGAAGAGTCCCTGCTCGCCATTCTTCAAGTACTGTATCAGATCTCCGCCTCGCGTTTCGAAGCGGCGTGCGAACGCGTAATCAAAAAAGCCTTCGTGGAAGAATCCAACGCGGCCGCAATCTAGAACGAGGACGTTCTCCGATTCCATAGCCCGCACGGTGCGTTCGTGGTCATCCAGGACCTCGGTCTCCAGTGCGAAGAGAGTCTGACGTTCCGTCATTTTGTCGCATAGGCGGTCGAGAACAGGTACCCACTGGTCCTCCCCCGGGCCGGCGCGGGTCGCCACAGCTTTCCGTTTGAGATCCCAGTATGCGGCAAAGATATGGTTGGAGGTGGCAAATACGAAAGGGGCGTATTCGGGTGCGTGTATGACCTCCGCAAATAGCGCAAGGTGAAGGGGCAAACGCAGCAATTCCAATCTGTCTGTCCCCATAATCGGATGGGGCGCGCCCGGTTGCACAAGCACGGCTTTGACGCCTTCGGGCGTGAAAGGTTTTACGTTGATTTCCTGGGCCAGCCGTCTTCGGAAACAAGCTCGCGCAACCTGCTATCTTTTGTGATGTCGAAATGGCGACAGGCGAGCAAGAGGCGCATATTGGGGAATGCGGCGGCTTGGCGGATGATCTCGTGAACACAGTCGAAGAATTCAGGATTCCGCCCGGACACTAGACTCACGGCGTCGAGTTGGTCGATTATGAGCACACAGGGCCTGCCACGGGCGATTCCGGCGAGGACCTCTGGGGGTGTTGATGTCAATCCGAGCTGTTTCGCGACGTTCGTCGGGAGGTCGGTAGGCTCAAGGCGGTCGACTCTGAAATAGAGATGCGGGATCTTTTCGGATCTGAGGCGATGGATTGCCTGTCCAAGGACGCAGGTCTTACCAACGCCAGCCTCACCTGAAACTAGAGCAGACTTCTTTAGACCATCGCCCTTTATTATGTTTATTATGGTGCTGACTTCATCGCGAGGGATCGTAATGCCGCGACCAATTCCCTTGATCATGGTTTCGTATCGAGCGTTCAGTTCATCCACTGCAGCAAGAACCGACGTGTCGCGGGCGTAATCGGCGCGTTTGTGTCCAAGGCCCTCGAGGTAGGACCAGATGCCGTCAGCGTAGAGAGTTGCATGGATGCTTTCCAGAGCCATGTCGCAAAGCGCCTGGCGCACCGTAGCGGGATCGGCGCGGACAAGACTGCGCAGCTTGGCTACCACCATCTCGGTAAGCGTGTATTCATCCGTAGTGCGGATCTCGATTCGCTTGATGTGCTCGAAAGCGATACGTTCGTGGGCCGGCAAGAATGCTTTTGCGGGGTCTGAAGATTCTTTGTCGGCCTCCTCAGAGATCAAGGACGCCCACTCACGGCAGAGGTCGGTCCAGCCCTTTGCCTTGTCACCTTTTAGGAAGTGCTGCTTAAATGCGGAGAGTGATTCAGATCGCTGTGCGTCATCGACGAGCGTTGCCAGTATTCCAGTACTAGTCGTCGAGACGAAAACATAGCGCCCATTTGGATCATGGGTCTTTAAAAATGCATGACGGAGTACACCATTCCCCGCAAGCTCTGAGATACTCCAGTCCCCTTGGCGAGCATGCTGCCGTTTGAGCTGATGATATTCGATGACATTGCCTTTGCGAAGCAGGAATTCGGCCCCATCGCCTTCAGCTCCTAAAGGTTCAAGGCATATGGAGTCCGCCTCCTCGGCCATTACCTTGGCAAGACAGAACGCCGTCCACTTTCCCTCGAAGCGGTTGCCGTATTTATCGCTTGGACCACCCTTTAATGGCATCTTGGCACCTTAACCTTTCAGCTTCATATTTACCATGTTCAACTTCCAAGCTGGGGCCGCTGGCGGTTTTCCTGCTCACCGAATCGACCCACCCTTATTTAAACGACAGACGGATTTAAAAGGCATTGGCGAGCGTCGCCGTTGCACCAGTTAAACGATCGGGAGGGCTAGCGCCCTACCCTCGCCCGTTGTTGGCTGCTAAGTAAGCGGGGATTCGGGTTACACGCAAGTGCAATTCGGTCCAGCTTGTTCCATCGCTTCCGCTCAGGGGGTTGTCATCCCGAGTATCGCTACCGCGGGACGAGGGATCTGCCCGCGCAAGCGGGCTTGTTCAGGGCGGACGAAGCCCGGCGGCACGCACGCCACGTCGGTCCCAAAAGCTCGCTTCCGCGAGCAGATCTCTCCCCCGCTGCGCGGGGTTCGAGATGACTGGCTTCTCGTCGGGGTTGGCGAAACGGACATCCCCGGCCGGCCGGGAGTTCTTCAATCACGGGTGAACATGGCCGGCGGCATCCCGCTGGGATGCGAAATGCGGGCACGGCCTCCCCAACGTCCAGGATGGTGTGTTCCGGTGGCAGGAACTCGTGCCTAAAATCAGTTCCGGCGACCGGACAGGTTCCGGGTTTTTCCCATCCTTGGTGCCTTTGCGCCTTGGTGAGAAATCTTTTCAGAACTACCCCAAAAGCTCGCTTCCGCGAGCAGATCTCTCCCCCGCTGCGCGGGGTTCGAGATGACAGGCTTCTAGCCGACGGGAACGAAGTCCGGCGGGCCGGCATACCAGGACAGGAGGACGCAACCGCCCGAGGTGCCGTGGGGGCCGTGGGGAGTGCCGGCCTTGGCGACGAAGAAACTGCCCGGCCCGTGACGCAC
Source organism: Kiritimatiellia bacterium (assembly GCA_046346795.1). Classification (GTDB taxonomy): domain Bacteria; phylum Verrucomicrobiota; class Kiritimatiellia; order SS1-B-03-39; family UBA6053; genus JAXMHJ01. The sequence goes on along the minus strand of JAXMHJ010000004.1, from coordinate 21,353 downwards.
GCCGTCTTCAAGGAGGTCGCCTTCGACCACGAACACCATCTGGTCGCAATGGGTGTGGCTGTGGGCCGGGATCACACTCCCCGCCTCCATCCGCATCATCCCCGTCATCCCGCCGGTCGACTCGACCTGCTGGAGCATCTTCATGGAAACCCCCGGCCAGCCCGTGGGGGTCCAGGGGAGAGAGGATGTGTCGGTCTGGATCTGGTACATGCGGGTTTCTCCTGGGGGATCGTGGTGTTCACTCGCGCGGTTTGTCCGGGTTGAGGTGGCGATCCGTGAAGATGTTTTCTCACAAAGGCACCAAGGCAAAAAGGAATTCTTTGGGTGATTTGAGGCGTTGATGCATGCAGGCGGTCCGACTTATCAGTGTCCATCCGTGTTCATCAGTGGTTCAAATCGATTGCCGGTCGACAAGTTGCGGTTTTTACCACGAAGGACACGAAGCTCACGAAGGGGGGATCCATGAGGGTGGAGGCCATGAAGAGAGCCTTTTAGTCTGTAATGATCCGGGGGGCAGTTTCCCAAGAATCAGCGTTTCGAGGAATGCGCATCCCATACAAAGCGGTTCCTCAACCGGCTGGTAAATGCCCCGCCACTTCTTCGTGGTCTTCGTGTCCTTCGTGGTTAAATCTCCGCCTCGCGACGTCTGTGCAACGCGCCCGGGGAATGGGCTGGACAAAGAGGCGTCGTGATGGAAGCCTCCGGACGACTCGCGGTCACCCCATGAAATTGTCCGACCCCACCTCCGGCCTCGTCGACGGCTTTCCCGTTTCCCCCGCGGGCTGGTACTGCCTGGGGAGTGTCCGGGACCTGGCCGCGGGGCCGGTGAAGCTGACGCTACCGGACGGCAGGGCGTTTGTCGGATACCGCACGGACACGGGACGGATCGCAGTGCTGGGAGGTCGGTGCTGCCACATGGGGGCGGACCTGGGCAACGGCTGCGTGAAAGGCGATCGGATCGTGTACCCGCTGCATGCTGGGAATTCGGCCGGACAGTCGGTGCGCGCACATCCCGACTGGCGGGGAGATCCCCGCGTTCGCCCGGCAGACGGTCTATCCGGTGGCGGAACTGGGCGGGCAGGTCTACTTCTTCAACCGGGCGGAGGCGCTCCACCCCATGCCCTTCTTCGACGGGGTCACGCCGGCCGATCTGACGCCCGCCCGCGCCTTCGAAATCCGGGACACCGTCGCCTGGTATCTCATCGGCGGCAACGGCTTCGACCTCCGGCGATTTCCGCAATGCGCACGACCAGGTGCTGCTGGCCAGACCGGAGGTGGATGCGCCGCACCCGCACGCGCGCCGCATCCGACTGCGCCTCGGCGTGGCCGGGACGTCGCTGGCCGACCGCCTCACGCGGAAGCTGGCCGGGGAGGAGCTGGAATTCACGGTCACCTCGTGGTTCGGCACGATCATCCTCGCCCGCGCGCGCTTCAAGCGGGGCGTGACGCATGGCATGGTCAGCGTGATTCCGGAAGGCCCCGCCGCGGTCCGGCTGCGCGTGGTGGTCTGGGGTCGGCGCTCGGCCAACGCCGCCGCGCGGGCGTGCGTCGACCCGCTGAACGCGCACATCCGCCGCTGGTTCATCCAGCAGTTTCTGAAATCGGACTACGGGCTGCTGCGCGGCGTGGGCTATGACCCCGCGCGCATGATCGGCCCGGACCAGCCCCTCCGCGACTACTTTTCCTGGCTTCAGGACGTTCAACAACAAGCCCACCCCGGATGACCCCATGAAGACGCTGCTCGCCACAAGCCTGACCCTCCTGCTCCTGATGCTGCCTGGCCGCGCCCAGTCGCCCGCGCCGCCCACCGACGCGTCCTCCGCGGCGATCGACGCGCTGCGCGAGGGCATCGTCGGCAGCTTCCGCAAGGCCGACATCAACGGCATCCTCGAACACCTGGACCCCGACGTGGTGGTCACCTGGCAGAACGGCGAGGTGTGCCGCGGCCGCGAGCAGGTGCGCGCGTTCCACGAACGCATGATGAACGGCGACGGGCGCGTGGTGCGGTCGGTGGAGTCGAACCCGGAGGTGCTGGGGCGGCACGTGTACGGCGACTGGGCGGTGTCGTGGGGCAACCTGCGCGATCACTTCATCCTGATGGACGGCTCGGACCTGCCCTTCAACTCGGTCTTCACCGCGGTCATTGCGAAACGCGGCGACCGCTGGCTGGTCACGGGCTTCCATGTGTCGGTGGCGGCCTTTGACAACCCGGTGCTGACCCTGGCCGTGAAAAAGACGGCCCGGTGGGCGGGCCTGGGCGGCGGCGCGGCGGGATTGCTGGCGGGCGTCGCGGTGGCCTGGTGGCTGCGGCGTCGCGTCGCCAAGGCGTGACGCGCATGGGGCCGCGCACGACGGAGGACGAGGCGCTGCTGGCGCGCGCGGAGGCGTGGGCGGGGTCGGACAACGACGTGCCCGACACCGCGGCCCTGAATGAGATCGCGCGCCGCGAAGGGTTGGAGTTCGCGACGGCCGTCTGGTACTCGCGGGTGATTCGCGCGCCTGCAAACGCAGCCTTCCTGAGGTCGGCGGGCGCGGCGATGGAATCGCGTCCGCCCGCGCCGGATTTGATCGGCATCGTCCCGGGGGCGTTTCATCGCGAGCACCGGGGCACGGGCGCGGACGGCGCGCGCATCGTGCGGGTGGCGCGCAGCCTGGGTTGTGCGGCGGAGGTGATTCCGCTGCCGGGTTTCGGGCGTCTCGCGGACAATGCGCGGATCATCCGCGAGTGGCTCGCGGCGAGACGCGGGCGGCGGGTGACGCTGGTGAGCTTGAGTAAGGGTGGCGCGGATATGCGGGCCGCGCTGTCGACGCCGGACGCGGCGGAGGTGTTCGCGGGGGTGTGCGCGTGGGTCAGCCTGAGCGGCATCGTGCGCGGCACGGCGCTGGTGGAATGGCTGCGCGCGCGTCCGTTGCGCTGGTTGGCGGTGCGCGCGCATCTGTGGTGGCGCGGCCATCCGCGTGGCGCGCTGGACGAGCTGGCGCGGCGCTCCGAGGCGTGATCGCGCGCCCTGGCCGGCGCTGCCGCCGGGTCTGCGGGTGGTGCATGTGTACGGGGTCCCGGTGGAGCGTCATCTGGCGCATCCGTGGGCGGGCAAGGCGCACCGGCGGCTTTCCGGATTGGGGCCGAACGACAGGGGCGGGGTGCTGCTGGGCGATGTGGGGCATCTGCCGGGCATCGTGTGCCCGGTGTGGGGGGCGGACCACTATCTCTCGCCGGCCTGGGGGATCAGACCGTTTCTGGGCGGAATTTTGACCGCAGCCGCAACTTAGCAGCCTGTTGAAAAAGTCGCGTGAGCCGCGTTGCGAGCGATTTTCCCGGCGGAGCAGGCGGACGACGGGGCAATACCCCAAGGCGGTCTGTCCGCCGTCGTCCGACTCCGGCGGGAAAAGCGCCGCAACCCTCCGGGCGGGCCGCTCTTGCATCCGTCGGGCGGCGTTGCGGCTCCTTGGCGATGCGCTTGGGCATCGCCGCCGTCGCCGCGCCTTGCCCGCCGGCGCAATCCCGGCCCGCGCGGCCACGGGACTTTTTCAACAGGCTGCTAGCAGGCCAGCGTTCTCCAGGCCAGTCGATCCGCCAGCGCGCCCAGCACGGCGCCGGCGACGAGATCGAGTGTGTAGTGCTGCCGGGTGGCGAGGGTGGAGACCAGCACCGCGACGACCCAGGTCAGCGCGGCGATCACGACGGGCAGCGGCGCGCGCCGTCCGCACATGCGCCAGGCCAGCGCGAGGTGGAAGACCAGGAAGCCGGCGTGCAGCGAGGGGAAGCAGTTGAGCGGGCCGTCGTAGCCGCGGATGAGGCGCATGGCGGTGTCGGCCACCGGGAGATCGGGACGCGGCGCGGCCACCGGGAAGAGCAGGAAGATCAGAAAGCTGGGCAGGACGAGCCAGAGGAAGCCGGCGGCGTAGCGGCGCAGGGCCTCCGCGGAGGGCAGCAGCCAGGGCAGGACGGAGCTGACCAGGAAGGGGGTGAGGTAGATCCAGCCCCAGGGGGCGGGCTGGTAGGGGATGGCGCGGTCGGGCCAGAGCAGCGGGATGTCGTGGAGCGGGAGGAAGGCGTGGCGGCCCAGCACGGAATAGCCGGCCCAGAAGCCGGTGCCGAGCAGCGCGGACAGGGCGAGTTTGCGCCGCCAGCAGGCGGTGGCGCGGCGGGCGATGCGATCAGGGAATGATCTTGCCGTCATGGCGGTTGGGCACGCGCTGATCCGCCTTTTTGGGGCCGCCCCACATGCGAAGGTAGGCGCGGAGGAGGAAGCCGCGGGGGGCGTCGGGGCCGTCGTCGAGGCGGTGGAGGTGGATCCAGGGCACGGAGGGGTGTTCATGGTGCCGCAGGTGCCAGTTGTGGTTGAGCCAGACGAGGTCGAGGGGCCGCCAGATCCACAGGTTGCGCGCGCCGCGGGTGACGTGCCGTTCGGTGCCGTAGTGGTGGACGTACTGCATGGCGGACCACATGATGCCGAATCCGGCGTACATGGCCAGGTAGCGCGCGACCGGGATGTCGAGTCCCCAGACGATGCCGGTGTGCAGGAGGATGGCGGAGGCGCCCTCCAGCCGGATGAGGTGGCGGTAGCGCGGGTTGAGCGACTGGATGAAGGCGCGGGTGGGGGAGTCGATGTCCCAGTATTTCTTGTCCTTGCGGAAGGGCAGGAAGAGAAACACGACGTTGCTCAGGACGACCACGAGGTAATAGCCGCCGGTGAGGATGCCGTAGAACACGAGGAAGCGCCAGAGCTTGTGGTCGTCCTCGAAGTAGAGGTCGAAGGCCTCGTCGTCGGAGCGGTTGCGCAGGTGGTGGCCGAGGTGTCCCTGGCGGATGAGGTGGTAGGGCGCGGGGAAGAAGAGCGACATGAAGACGCCGCCGAAGTCGTTGGCGAGCCGGTTGCGGAAGAGGATGGAGTGCTCCGCCTCGTGGATGATGGAGTAGACGGAGTTCATGACCACGCCGAAGACGACGGCGAGCCCGGCCACCGCCCACGGGCTCTGGAGGCGCGGCAGGGCGGTGAAGCACGCGGTGAGGGCGGCGAGCTGGAGCAGGAGGATGATCAGGTTGAGTCCGCCGGGGATGGCGCGCGGGTCGGGCGCGGAAGAGGAATTTGAACCACGAATGGACTCGAATGGACTCGAATTTTCGCAAGGCGTGGAATCGGAGCGATTGGATCCGGGACTTCCTTCCAACCGGCTGTTTGCACCATTTCTATTCGTGTTCATTGGTGTCCATTCGTGGTTTCATTCACCCGGCGGGCAGCAGCGGTCCGGCCCAGGATTCGTCGCCGAGGGGGAAGGAGTCGCGGCGGGCGACGTCGCCGCGGTGCAGGGCGTTGATGAGGTAAAAATTCCGCCACATGAAGGCATTGGAGCGGTTGACGGCGTCGAGGCTGCGCCGCGCGATGCTCGGCCAGGAGTAGAAGCGGCGGCGGGCGGAGAGGCAGCCGGCCTGGAGCTCCTCGGGCGACATGCCGGCGGGCTGGAAGGGGATGTGGTTGTAGCGGTAGCGGTCGTCGAGCCACCACGCGTCGTAGCGCAGGCGGCGCTCCGCTTCGAGGCGCGTGTAGAGCGGCGTGCCCGGGAAGGGGGTCAGGTGGTTGAAGGCCGCGATGTACATGGCGTGTTCCCGGGCGAAGGCGACGGTCTCGCCGAAGCTGGCGGCGGTGTCGCCGTCGTAGCCGAACACGAAGGTGCCGTAGACGCGGATGCGGTGGCGGCGGAGGTTGTCGAGCGCGCGGGTGAAGCCGCCGCGGCGGAGTTGAAGGTCTTGTCCATCGCGGCGAGGTTGGCGGGGTTGGAGGCTTCGAACCCGATGAGCACACCCTTGGCAGCCGCTGCGGGTGAGGAGGTCGAGGAACTCCTCGTCATGGGCGGCGTTGATGCTCGCCTGGCCGACCCAGCGGATACCGAGGGGGTGAGGGCGCGGAAGAACTCCTTGGCCTGGTTGAAATTCGAGGTGATGTTGTCGTCGACGAAGAAGAAGAGCTTGCGGCTGCCCTTGAGCGCCTGGATCTCGGCGAGGATGTCGGGGGCGGGCGGCGCGTCTGGCTGCGGTTGAAGACGGTCTGCACGGCGCAGAAATCGCATTTGAAGTGGCAGCCGCGGCCGGCCTCGACCAGTCCGATGGGCAGGTAGCGCTTGCCGCGGAAGATCGAGCGGTCGGGGCGCAGGCCCGCGAGGGGAGGGCGGCGTTCGGAGCGGTAGAACTTCTGCAGGGTGCCGTGACGGGCGTCGTCGATGACGCGGGGCCAGAGTTCCTCGGCCTCGCCGGTGACCACGGCCTCGGCGTGCTGCGCGGCCTCGTCGGGGCGGAGGGTGGGATGGAATCCGCCCATGACCACGGGCACGCCGCGGCGGCGGAAGTCGCTGGCGATCTGGTAGGCGCGTCTGGCGGTGTAGGTTTCGACACTGATGGCGGCCAGGTCGGTTTTTTCATCGAAGGGGATGACCTCCATGCGGTCGTCGTAGAACCGGATGTCGACGTCGGCGGGGGTCAGGCCGGCGAGCGTGGCGGCGGGCAGGGTTCCATCTGCCAGGTGCGGATCTAGGAGCGGTCGCCCGCCGGCGGCCGATGCAGGGATGGACGAGTGTGAGCCTCATGGCGTGGCGGCGGCCGGCTGGCGCGGGGCGGGGGACTCGCGGCCGATGATCCAGTCGCAGTTGTAGAACCGGCCCAGGTTGTGGGCGTAGAAGCGGTAGCCGAGGTTGGTGCCGAGGCGCACCGGCCAGGAGCGGGGGAGCGGCGGAGGCGGCGCACGATGGAGCGGAAGCTGTAGGCGTGTTTCCAGGCGGCCTCGATGCCCGTCTGGAGCTGTTCCACGGACATGCGCAGCGGCTGGAAGACGACGTGCTGGGCGTCGTACAACTCCCAGTTGCGGGTGAGGATGCGGCCTTCCTTTTCCAGGCGCAGGTAAAGGGGGGTGTTGGGGAAGGGGGTGACGACGGCGAAGCGGGGGAGGTCGATGCCGGCGGCGACCGCGAACTCGGCGGTCTTCATGAAGACGTCGGGGGTGTCGTCGTCGAGGCCGAAGACGAAGCAGCCCTGCAGGGCGATGCCGTGGGCGTGGAGGCTTTCGACGACCTGCGCGTAGCCGCCCGGGGTGTTGAAGCCCTTGTCGCTGGCACGGAGGTTGGTTTCGGAGATCGACTCCAGGCCCATGAGCAGGCCCTTGCAGCCGCTGCGGCCGGCGAGTTCGAGCAGTTCCGGATCGCGCGCGATGAGCACGGTGGAGAGGCCGTACCACTGGACCTTGAGCGGGATGAGGGCGGTGAAGAGTTCGCGGGCGTAGCCGCGGTGGGCGATCAGGTTGAGGTCAACGAAGATGAGTTTGCGCGCGCCGGTCCGGCGGATATCGTCGATGACCTCGCCAACGGGTTTCTGGTAGGGTTTGCGGCCCCAGGCGGTCGGCACCACGCAGAAGTCGCAGCCGTGGATGCAGCCGCGGGTGGCCTCGAACACGTTCGAGGTGAGGTAGCGGTCGGAGGGCAGGAGTTCGCGGCGCGGGAACTTGCGTCCGCCGATGTTCAGGCCGGGGCTCTGCACGTAACGCGGTTGCAGGGCGCCGGCGAGGAGGTCGCGGAGCAGTTGCGGCCAGGTGTCCTCCGCGTAGCCGACCACGATGGCGTCGGCGTGGGGCGCGGCGTCATCGGGGATGAGCGTGACGTGCGGGCCGCCCAGCACGACCTTGATGCCGCGGGCGCGGAAGTGGTCGGCGAGGGCGTAGGCGCGCGAGGCGGTGCCGGTGATGACGGTCAGGCCGATCAGGTCCGCCTGCAGGTCCATCGGCACGTCGGCGATGCCCTCGTCGATGCATTGCACGGTGTGCGGGATGTCGTCGGGGATGAGCGCGGCCAGGGTGGTGAGGGTCAGGGGCTGGTAGCGCAGCGATTTCTTCCAGATGCCGCCGCGGTGCCGGTAGAGCGGCCCCTTGGGGGAGATGAGGGCGATTTTGAGGGGAGTTGGCATGTGCTGGCAAGTGGGGGTGGATCGGGTGATTCCTCCAGACTGCCCCCGGACGGCGGGAGTGTCAACGTTGCGCGGAGTGAAGGCGGGGCCGCCGAGAAGGCAGGTGGCCTTGACAACGGCGCGGGCGGGGGCGAGAGAATGCGACATGATTACTCCCCGTTGCCTGTCCGCCCTGCTTCTCCTGCTGCTTGGATACGCGCCCGCCGGGCTGGCGGAGCCGCGAACGGGGCCGTGGCCGGTCGGGCAGGCGCAGGCGTGGCGGCAGCGGGAAGGCTGGCGCATCGGGTGCAATTTCCTGCCCTCCACCGCCATCAACCAGCACGAGATGTGGAGCTCCGGGACGTGGGATCCGGCGACGATCGCGCGGGAGATCGAACTGGCCGGCAAAACGGGCCTCAACACCTGCCGGGTGTATCTGCATGACCGGACCTTCAACGACAACCCGGAAGGCTTCCTGGCGCGCATGGATGAATTCATCGGGACCTGTTCCGCGAACGGCATCAAACCCGTGTTCGTGTTCTTCGACGCCTGCTGGCTGTGCCCCGCGCAGGTTCCGACGCTGATTCCGGATCCCCGCCCCGGCACGCACAATTCGGGCTGGTTGCAGAGCCCGGGCGCGACCGCCGTGCGCGGGTATGCCGGCGACCCCGAACTGCAAGAACGCCTGCGCGGGTATGTGCAGACGGTGCTCCGCCGCTTCGGCGAGGACGAACGCGTGCTGGCCTGGGACCTTTTCAACGAGCCGGGCAACCGCGCCCACCGGCGCTTCGACGACGCGGGGGCGGAGATCCCCGGCGAGCAGCGCGAGCCCGCAACTCCCGACGGGGATCTGGCCCTGCTCCGGGACGCGTTCAAATGGGCGTGGGAGGTCAATCCCTCGCAGCCGCTCACCTCGGGCGTCTGGACCTGGTTCCGGGCGGAGGACCACGCCATCGCCAGGGAACAGTTGGAGAGCAGCGACATCATCACCTTCCACTGCTACTCCGATCTGGAGGGCATGAAGAAGGTGATCGAGACCGTGCGTTCGCAGGCCGGCGGCCGGCCAATCCTCTGCACCGAATACATGGCGCGCAAGGCGGGCTCGACCTTCGAGGCCGTCCTGCCCTATCTGGCCTCGGAAGACATCGGGGCGATCCACTGGGGTTTCGTGGATGGCAAGAGCCAGACCCGCTACAGTTGGGCGTCGTGGAAAACACCCGAGACGGAAGACTCCCCGTGGTTCCATGATCTGTATCGCCGCGACGGCACGCCCTACCGCGCGGAAGAGGTCGACCTCCTCCGGAAGATCAGCGCCGAGAAGAAGGCCTCCGGCCGGTGATGAACCGCCTCGGCCCCGGCGTGGGCGGGATCAAACGGACGGTTCTGACGGGAACATAGTCCCCTTTTTCCGGCAAGTTCCGCAGCCGGGATTCGCCGGAGTTCCGGTCACCGGAAACGTTTTTGCGGGCGTGTTCCGGTCGCCGGAATTTGGTCGCAGCCGCAGCCCGCGAAGCGCATGGTTCCCGCCTGCTGGCATCCCGCCGGGATGCGGGGCGCGGGTGGTCCGGTGGTCCGGTGGTGTCGCTTCGCTCAACCACCGGCACCTGGCCGGGTTCCCTCCGGGAACGGCGCGCAGCCGCAGCCCGCCCGCACTCCGGGGGCGTTTTTGCTTGCGGTGGGGCGGGGGGTTGCGCAAATACGGCCCCCTTTCCGCCAACCCGCTGGAGCGCCCCATGGCCAAGACCCTGTTCGAAAAAATCTGGGACCGTCACGTCGTCGAGACCCTCGCCGACGGCACGACCCTGCTGTACATCGACCGCCACCTGGTCCACGAAGTGACCAGTCCGCAGGCCTTCGACGGGCTCCGCCTGAACAACCGCAAGGTGCGCCGGCCGGAACTGACCTTCGCCACGATGGACCACAACGTGCCGACGACGGACGACCGCATGAACGTGCGCGACCCGGTGTCGAAGGCGCAGATCGAGGCGCTGGTGGAGAACTGCCGGGAGTTCGGCGTGAAGCTGTACGAGATGGGCAGCGACCTGCAGGGGATCGTGCACGTGATCGGCCCGGAACTGGGCATCACCGTGCCGGGCCTGACCATGGTCTGCGGCGACTCGCACACCTCCACCCACGGGGCGTTCGGCACGCTGGCCTTCGGGATCGGCACGTCGGAGGTCGAACACGTCCTGGCCACGCAGACCCTGCGCCAGAAGAAGCCGCGCACCTGCCGGGTGGACTTCACCGGCAAGCTCGGGCGCAACGTCACCGCGAAGGACATGATCCTGAAGCTGATCGGCACCACCGGCGCGGCCGGCGGCACGGGCTTCGTGTACGAGTACACCGGGGCGGCCATCCGCGCGCTGTCGATGGAAGGCCGCATGACCGTCTGCAACATGAGCATCGAAGGCGGGGCCAAGGCCGGCCTGATCGCCCCGGACGAGACCACCTTCCAGTACGTCACCGCCGGCAACCGGCCGTTCGCGCCGAAGGGCGAGGCGCTGGAGCGGGCGATGAAGGTCTGGCGTTCGCTGCCGACCGACGAGGGCGCGGCGTTCGACCGCACCATCACCATCGACTGCGACAAGCTGGCCCCGCAGGTGACCTGGGGCACCAACCCCGGGCTGGTGATCGACGTCGACCAGCCCATCCCCGATGTCGACAAGGTGCCGGGCCACACGCGCGCCGACGCGGAGAAGGCCCTGGCCTACATGGGCCTGCACGCGGGCCAGCGCCTGACCGAGGTGAAGGTGGACAAGATCTTCATCGGGTCGTGCACCAACGGGCGCATCGAGGACCTGCGCACCATCGCCGCGATCGTCAAGGGCCGCAAAAAGGCGGCGAACGTGCAGGTGATGGTGGTGCCGGGGTCCATGCCGGTGCGCAAGCAGGCGGAGGCCGAGGGCCTGGACCGCGTGTTCAAGGATTTCGGCGCCGAGTGGCGCTGGGCCGGGTGCTCGATGTGCCTGGGCATGAACCCCGACCAGCTCAACCTGGGCGAGCGCCAGCGTCCACTCCTCGAACCGCAACTCGAGGCGGCAGGGCAAGGGCGGGCGCACCCACCTGGTCACCCCGAGATGGCCGCCGCCGCGGCCGTCGAGGGCCGTTTCGTCGACATCCGCACCTGGCACTAATTCCGGAGAATCCCATGACCCCCTTCACCGTACACCGCGGCATCATCGCCCCGCTCGACACCGCCAACGTCGACACCGACCAGATCATTCCCAAGCAGTTCCTCAAGTCGATCAAGCGCACCGGCTTCGGCCCCGCCTTGTTCTGCGACTGGCGCTACCTGCCGGACGGCAAGGACAATCCGGAGTTCGAACTCAACGCGCCCCGTTACCAGGGCCGCTCGGTCCTGGTCACCCGCAACAACTTCGGCTGCGGCTCCAGCCGCGAGCACGCGGTGTGGGCGCTGGCGCAGGACGGCTACCGCGCGGTCATCGCCCCGTATGCGGGCGAAGGGGCGTCGCGCACGCCCGGCTTCGCCGACATTTTCCGCAACAACTGCGTGAAGAACGGCATCGCCACGGTCGAGCTGGCGCCGGAGCAGGTGGACGAGATTTTCACCCTGGTGCGCGACCATGCCGGGCTGGAGGCGACGGTGGACCTGCAGGCGGAGAAGGTGGTGCTGCACACCCCCGACGGCGACATGACCTATCCCTTCAAGTACGACCCCGCCTCCCGCGAGGTCCTGCTGAACGGCCTGGACGACATCGCCATGAGCCTCCAGTACGCAGAGAGCATCAGCCGCTTCGAGCGGACGCACGACAGCCAGCTCGCCGGAGCCTGAGTCCGGGTCCCCCGGGGTGCCACGGCGTTTCACCGACCCGCCTCCGTCGCGTCCTTGCCACGAAACGTCGTTGCTCCCGGGCCCCCGGGGGCGCAAGTTGCCGTTTGACAACCGGCCTCCCGAAACCCTACAAATCGGTCGTATCAAGGCACACACAACCCGAGGACCTGTCATGAAACGCAGCCTGTTGATCGCCACTCTCCTGCTCTCCGTCCCGTTTGCCCAAGCGTCCACCCCGGGCCCGTTTGAGCGCGACTGCCAGGTGCTCCGGTTGAATGCGATGATCGATCCCGAGGTGGAGGACGACGACACCGCGTTGAACTACGAACTCGCCTTCGGGGTCGCGATGTATCCCTTCAGCGAAGTGGGCGTGCTGGTCGGCCACATGGATTCCGGCTTCTGCGACACCACCGAGACCCTGCTCTACGTCGAGGATACCTACGACAACGGATCGGTGCTTCCCTACGCCAGCCTGGGCGTCGGATACCTCTGGGCCCGCCAGGATGACGGCGACGAGGTGGACTCGTTCGGGAGATCGAAGGCGGTTTGAAGTACATGGTCACCGAGCACCACTCCCTGGGCGGGTGAGTACTCCTATTCCCCAGCGGGATGCGTACAGGACAAGAACGGCCAGAGCGACGATCACAACCTCGAGTTCGGCCTCAGCCTCTCCTACTACTATTGAATCCCCGTCGTTGCGGCCCTGCGTATTTTTCGACCGTGACGGGGTGGTCAACGCCGACCCGCATCCGGCCCGTTATGACCGTTCCGGAGGCCTTCCACCTACAGGCTGATTTGACCCGCCTGGCGGTGCGCGACAGCGCTGGCGGCGGTTCTCATCACTCAATCAGAAGGGCGTGGCCACCGGGGCGATTCCGCCCGGGATGCTGGAGGGCGATCCACGCCCGGATGGCGGATTCGCTGACCGCGGAAGGCCTGTCCCTGGACGGGCGGCGGTCTGTCCCCACCGAGGCCGACGCCTGCGTAGACCGGAAACCCAAGCCGGGTTCTGTTGCGGGCGGCGCGAGCTTGGCCTGATCTCTCCTGCTCGTGGAGCAGGGCGACCCCGCGGGACATCGAGGCGGGAAGGGCGGGCTGCTGCACTTCGATGGTGGGCCGGAAAACGGCGGCCCGCGGACGTGCGGGCTGGCCGGGGTGGACGAGCTGGCGTCCTGGTTTTCGGCGCATCTGCCCGCGGTCTGAGCCGCGTCCGCGGATTCATTCCGTTCCTGTCGTTTGACACGCCGGGGCGGGACACCTACCTTGAAAAGGTGTACAGCTCCGATTCCAAAAGCCGCCGACGCGTCCCGGATTTCCCCTTGCGGGAGGAACTGGGTCGACGGCGCCCTGCTGTGGAGCGAGCGGTTCCAGCTTGCCGCCCTGCCGGTGGACAAGCCCTGGTGCGCATCGGCCTGTTCTGCATCGCCGCGACCCCGATCTTCATCTCCTACCACTGGGCAACACCTCCGACATCAACATGTACGTGGCGGTCGGCGATCGGGTGGATGATCGCCCGGTGGAAATCCGACCTGTCCTACGGCGGCATTATTCCCACGGATATCTGATCCCCCCGTGTCGATCGCCATCGTAGCCGATCCTGCGAGCGGATCATCGCCGCCCCCAAGGTCAACGCGACAGAGCCGGACCGGTTCTGCATGGTCATCGCCGCCCTGCTGATGACATGGACCAAGAGCCAGTTCGCGCACATCTCCGTGCTGTCCCTGGTCCTGCTGGTCTGGGCGGTTCCGTTCTACCTGTTCGGGTGGCAGGTCGCGTAGCTCCTGATCTTCCCCCTGCGCCTTCCCGTTTTCTGCGCCGCTCCATTTTCTAGACCAGCTCACCTTCTCAAGTGATGTTCGCCACCCTCAAGGCCGACCTTTGTGCTGCAGGCCTAAAATCGGGTTGTGCAGAACGGGGCCAAGCATCCTCTTCGTGGACGACCCGCAATTTCCGGGCTACTCCGTGGAGGATGCCTGCTCGGGGCTCCGTTCGCTGCTGGCCTTGACCGCCATCGCGGCCGTCTACGCCTATCTGACGCAGAAGAGCCTGTGGCGGAAATGGGCGCTGTTCCTGGCCTCCATCCCCATCGCCATCGTCGGCAACGTGGTCCGCATCACCACGGTGGTGGTGGTGGACCAGGGGTTCAGCCGCAATCTGGCCGGCGGTCTCTACCACGACTATTCCACCTATTTTCTTCGTCATCTCCTACCAGTTCGTTGGTGGGCGTGGGCGGACGCTCAACGCCAGCCCCCGGGAATGGATCAAAAATGGAAATCCATCGCTTCCGACCTTACCCTCAACCTGATCGTGATCGTGGGCGCGATGGCGTTGCTGCTGGCCTTCACGGTGGACGTCCGGCTGGTCGACACGCTCGATCAACCTGCCGGCTGCCCGTCAAGGTGGGGGAATGGCGGGCCGGGAACTGCGTTTCTGCCAGAACGTGCGCTGCGAGATCCCGTACACCGTCGACAACCTGCCGGCCGGTTCCAAGTGCACCAAGTGCGGGGGCGAACTCGGCCCCATGGCCGCGGTGGGAGGCCCAATATCTGCCGGCGACACGGAGATCCTCAAGTCCCGGTATGACCATCCCAAGGGGCGCGGGTGATCACGGCGGGGTACGTCCTCAGCGGTAAGGGGAGCGCGTCTCCATCCACCGCTCCGAGGTGTGCATGCGCGGCGGGGGCAACACCATCACCGGACAGAAGTTCATCGACGTCGCCATTCCCGGCCGCAAGGCCGCCCTGCTGGTCAAGATCCTGCTCATGCAGCAGGAGCATCCCACCCTCCGCCGACAGTCCCGGGGCACGTGGCCACAGCTATTACGCCTACTGGTTCGTCGGCAACGGACTCAGGACCGCCCGCCACCTGGTGCGCATGTTCCGGATGTCCTTCGACCGGGTGCTCTTCGGCCGTTCCCACCGGTGGGCGTACATCCTGGTCACGGCCGAGCGCGATCCCAACGACGAGGAGGCCTGGTTTCCGGAACTCAAGGACTTCATCGCCGGTTTCTATCCGCAGATCGTCGAGGGCGTCGCCAACCGCGAAATGACCCTGGGCGGGTGGAAACAGGTTGCAAAGCCCGGCCCGTTTGAATATCCGGTCGCCTCCTATGAGCAAAATAACCCGTATCCGTGGTCATCGGGGAGCAGGCTTGGCCCCATCTTTCCGACCTCGCCTCGCGAAGGCATCGCGTCATCGTGGTGGACAATCTGCTCACCGGCAGCCTGGACAACATCGCCCACCTGGGAGGGCGGCCCGAATTCGACTATCGAGCATGACGTCACCCGGCACATCACCATTCCGGGGCCGGTGGACCATGTCTGGCATCTGGCGTCGCCCGCCAGTCCGATCGACTACCTCCAGCTTCCCATCCAGACCCTCAAGGTCGGCTCGCTCGGCACCCACAACGCCCTGGGTCTCGCCAAGGCGAAGGGCGCGGGTTTCCTGATCGCCTCCACCTCCGAGGTTTACGGCG
This sequence comes from Kiritimatiellia bacterium, assembly GCA_046346795.1. GTDB lineage: Bacteria > Verrucomicrobiota > Kiritimatiellia > SS1-B-03-39 > UBA6053 > JAXMHJ01. The sequence goes on along the minus strand of JAXMHJ010000004.1, from coordinate 6,158 downwards.
ACCCGCTCGTGCACCCCCAGCCCGAGTCCTACTGGGGCAACGTCAATCCCATCGGCCCCCGCGGCGTGTACGACGAGGCCAAGCGGTTCGCCGAGGCCATCACCATGGCCTACCACCGCACGCACGGCGTCAACACCCACATCGTCCGCATCTTCAACACCTACGGACCGCGCATGCGCCCCAACGACGGCCGGGTCGTGCCCACCTTCATCATGGAGGCCCTGCGCAACCAGCCCCTCTCCATCTTCGGCGACGGCTCGCAGACCCGCAGTTTCTGCTACGTGTCCGACCTCGTCCGCGGCATCTTCCTGCTCGGCACCGGCGACCAGCACGACCCGGTGAACATCGGCAATCCCCATGAGATGACCGTCCTGCAGTTCGCCCTCCGCATCCGCGAGATGTGCGGCTCCGCCTCCGAGATCTGCCACAAGCCCCTGCCGGTGGACGACCCCAAGATCCGCCAGCCCCTCATCGACCGCGCCCGCCGCCTGCTGGGCTGGGAACCCGAGGTCCCGCTCGAGCAGGGGCTGGTGCCCACCATCGACTACTTCCGCGGCCTGCTGGCGCGCGGGGGCGCGTGATCTGCTCTTGCCCGTTTCCGCGGTTGACGCTAGTATACCCGCAAAACCACTGGAGTTTCCTCCCCCATGCCTCTTCGCATCCGACTCAAAAAAGCTGACGGGACCAGCACCGTGTACGAGCTGGCGGACAAGCCCCTGACCATCGGCCGCAGTCCGGATGCCGACATCACCGTGCTCGACGAACGGTCCTCGCGCATGCATTGCGGCATCCGCCTGTGGGACGGGGAGTACTTCGCCAAGGACCTGCAATCCAAGAACGGCACCTACCTCAACGGCGAGAAGATCGAGATGGCCCGCATCAAGGCCGGCGACCGCATCCGCGTCGGCGCGACCGTGCTCGCGGTCGAGGATGAGAATTCCGGGGCCGACGTGCCCGGCACCGAGACGTCGCTGAACACCCTCCAGCAGGAGATGGACGACGGCAAGGGTTACAACACCATCCTGCGCGAGATCGTGAGCGAGGTCCAGCAGCCGGGCGTCGGCGGTGGCGGAAAGATCGAGCTGGACGATTCTTCGGAAACCCAGTCCCCCTCCGCGCCCACGACCAAGAAGAAGGCCTTCATCATCCGCCGCCCGCCGAAATAAGGCGGAGGGCGGAAGTCGGAAGTCAGAGGGCGGAGCCCTTCACGCTTGCAATCCCCGGGGCTCCTGCTACGCCCCTCCTTCGCGGTCAAAGACACTGGACAGGCAGGTGTTGATGGCTGGACGCCATGCGGCGGGAGCGGACGAACCTTGTCAGGGCCGGAAGGCAGCAGCAATAAGTCATGAGCCCGGGCGCCGTGGATTGTTCTGGCCGGAGCCTCCTGTCCGGTGTTTTGCCCGCGCCCCCCTCCCCATGGCCTACGAAGTCATCGCCCGCAAGTACCGCCCGCAGACGTTTTCCGACGTCGTGGGACAGTCGCACCTGGTCACCACCCTGGCCAACGCGATCCGCACCGGGCGCGTGGCCCACGCCTACCTCTTCGTGGGGCCGCGCGGCACGGGCAAGACCTCCACCGCCCGCATCTTCGCCAAGGCGCTGAACTGCGAGAAGGCATGAGCACCGGCTTCCCGCAACGTGCGACTCCTGCCGCGAGATCACCGCCGGCAACAGTCTCGACGTGATGGAGATCGACGGCGCCTCCAACAACGGCGTCGAGCAGGTGCGCGACCTGCGCGACAGCGCCCGCTTCATGCCCGCCCGCGGCCGCTTCAGCGATCTACGTGATCGACGAGGTGCACCATGCTCAGCACCGGGGCCTTCAACGCTTTGCTCAAGACGCTGGAGGAGCCGCCCGCGCACGTGAAGTTCATCTTCGCCACCACCGAGGCGCACAAGGTCCCCGCCACTTCATCCTCTCGCGCTGCCAGCGCTTGACCTGCGCCGCATCTCCAGCCGCGAGATCGCCGCGCGTCTGCGCCACATCGTGGACGCCGAGGGCCTCCAGGCCGACGACGCGCTCGACGCCATCGCGCGCGGGGCCGACGGCGGCATGCGCGACGCGCAGTCCGCGCTCGACCAGCTCCTCCTCCTGCGCCGGCGGCGTCACCGAGCAGGACGTCACCAACATCTTCGGCCTCATCTCCCACCGCAGCCTGGCCGATCTCGCCGGGGCCGGCCCGGGGCGACGCCCTGGGCATCCTCGACCTCGTCGCCGAATTCGACGCGCGAGCGGCAAGGACCTCTACCGGGTGATGACCGACCTGCTGGCGATGCTGCGCGACGTCGTGGTGTACGCGCTCACCCGCCGCAAGGACCATCTGGCCGACCTCCCGGAGGCGCAGGCCCGCGCGCTGACCGACCAGGCCGCGGCATTGGACGCCTCGCGCCTGCTGCGCGTCATCGAGATCCTGGTCGAATCGGAGGGCCGCCTGCGCGGCTCCCTGTCCCGCCGCACCCTGCTCGAGGTCATCCTGCTCCGCGCCTCGCGCGCCGCCAGCGTGGCTACCTCGAGGAGCTGATCCGCCAGGTGGAGCAGCTCAAGAACGGCCTGGGCCCGAGCCCGGACCGGATAAAAGTAGCCGAGGCGCCGCCGCCGGCCTCGCTGCCGCCGCCCCGCCGGCCTCCGCGCCGTTTCCGGCGGGTCCGCGCAGGCCGCCGCCGCGCCCGGCCGGCTGCCCGGTCCGTCCGTCCTGGCCGAGCTGCGCGGAAACTGGGACGCCGTCTGCGCCGCCATCGTTTCGGTGTCGCTGCTCCGCCACCTGCTGGTGAACCCGCGCCGGTCGCGCTTCGAGGGCGGGCTGCTGACCATCGGTCTGGAACCCCGCCACATGCCGACCGGTTGGGGATCTCGGCGCCGGGTTGCAGACCGCGGCGGTGGAACGGTATCTGTCGCGCAGCCACGCGGCGGACGTGCGCGTCCGCTTTGAACTGGCCGGCCGGGCGCGGCCTGCGGTCCCGCGCCCGCGGCCGCGCCCGCGCCGGCCCCGGCGGAAAAGCCCGCCCGCGCCCCTGTCGCCGCCTCCGCGAGGACCTGCGCGCGTGGCGCGACCACCCTCCGTGCGCCAGGTGCTGGAAGCCTTCAACGCCAAGATCATCCGCGTCGACATCGACGCCGGCGCCGCCGAACCCCAACCCGATGGAGACGAACCATGAATGTGATGAAGATGCTCAAGCAGGCCCAGGCCAGCGCAGGAGAAGATGCAGCACGTGCAGGCCGAGCTGGGCCAGCGCGAAGTCGAATTTTCCGCCGGCGGCGGGCGCAGACCGCCACGGCCAAGGGCGATGGCAGCATCGCGAAGATCCGCATCGACCCCAAGGCGGTCGATCCCCTCGGACGTTTCCATGCTGGAGGACCTGGGTTCCGGCCGCCGCTTGAAGGCGCGCTGGGCAAGGCGCGCGAGATGATGGGCGAGGAGATGGGCAAGGGTGACCAAGCCCCTCGGCATCCCCGGCATGAATCTCCCGCTCGGGCTCTGAGACCCGTGTCCGCCGCGTTCGACCGTCTCTGCCGCGCGCTCGCCGGCCTGCCCGGGGTGGGGCGGCGTTCGGCCGAGCATGGCCACGGGGGCTGGCGCTGGACCGGACCCTGGCAGGAACTGGCGGGCGCGCTGGACCTGGCGTCGCGGACGCTCGCCCACGCCCCTGCTGTGCAATCTCACCGACCGCGACGAGGCCTTGTGCCGGAGCTGCGCCGATCCGAAGCGCAGCGACCGGCTGCTCTGCGGGTCGAGACGCTCGACGAACTGCGGATGCTCCAGCGCATGCCGGGATTCGAAGGGCGCTATTTCTGCTCAAGCCGGCTCGCTGCGCGGGGGAGGCGGTGCGTGACCGGCTGCGCCAGTTGCTGGCGCGATCCGCGACGAGCCGGGCGAAATCATCCTGGCCACCGGCGCGGACGCGGAGGGGAGGCCACCTTGCCTATTTGCGCGAACGCCTCTCCGGTCTTTCCTGCTGGTGTCGCGGCTGGCCTCGGGCATCCCCACCGGCAGCGGATTGTCCCACATGGATCCGGTGACGCTCGCCCGGGCCCTGGCGGGGAGGACACCCGTTGCCTAGCTTTGCGCACGGCGCATCGGGAAAACCCCTAAGTGCGCGGGACGCCGTGCATTGTGCCGGAATTATTCATGTTTCTATTGACGGCGCAACCCGCGAAGTCGTAGCGTCTTTGCAATCTTCGGTTCCATGCAATCAACGGGAGCGGACCTTATGAAGAACATGCTTCGATTCGCCATCACCGGGCTGACGCTGCTCGCGGCGGCCGCCGTGCAAGGCCAGCAACCTGCGGAAGCCTCCCGGGACATCCGGGTCAAGCCGCCCAAGGCCTCGCCCGCCTCCACCCCGGAATACGATGTCCGCGTCAAGGGCGGCGGAGCAACAGTTCCTCCGAATTCCAACTGGCTGGAGGTCGAAGCCGAGTTTGACACCGCCCCCGCCTGGACCGACGAGGTCACCTTCAACTACTATGTCCTGCTCAAGGCGAAGACGAAGGAGGACGTGGGGCCGACCGGCCGCCAGTACAATCTCTTCCGCGGCGAGGTCACCTACGTGGACATTCCCATGGGCCGCGGCTGGAAGAGCAACATGTTCTGCCCCCTCGACCTTCCGCCGCTACGGCGACATCGAGAAGGTGGGGATGCAGGTCAAGCTCAAGGGCGTGATCGTCTCCGAGGAGTCGGTTCCCGCCGCCAAGAACTGCTGGTGGAGGAGCATCCGGTGAAGGGGGCAGCTGCTGCCGCGTTCGACCCCCACGTAAACGTGAATCCGGACGCCAATCCCACGATCCGGCCTGCCGTCGCCGCGCCGGCCAACTGAGCCCTTCCCCGCATCCCCGCATGTCCAAACGAATCCTCTCCTTGACGTCGGCGCCGGCGAAAGCTGGCCGAGTTCACCAGCCTGAAGGACGGCACGCTCGAGCTGCTCCGGTACGGGACCGCCCCCCTGGGCGTGGATCCGGCCAACGAGGATTCCCGCTCCTCCTTCCTGGTCTCGTCGATCGTCGAGCTGCTCGCCGACACCGGCATCAAGCCGGGCCCCGTGCTGCTTTCGGTGTCCGGCCAGTCCGTCTTCTCGCGCTATGTCAAGCTGCCGGCGGTGGACAGCGAGAAGATCTACAACATGGTCCGCTACGAGGCGCAGCAGAACGTCCCGTTCCCGATCGAGGAGGTGGAGTGGGACTACCAGATCCTCAACCGGTCCGGGGAGGAGATCGAGGTCCTGCTCGTCGCCATCAAGAAGGAGATCCTCGCCGAGACGGTGGACGCCGTCACCCGGGCGGGACTCGTGGTGGACGTGGTGGACGTGGCCCCCATGGCCATCTTCAACACGGTGCGCAAGAACTACCCGGACCTCGAGGGCTGCACCCTGGTCCTCGACATGGGCTCGCGTTCCACCAACCTCATCTTCCTCGACGAGGGCAAGGTGTTCAGCCGCAGCATCCCCGTGGCCGGCAACGCCATCACCCAGCAGATCATGAAGGAGTTCGAACTGGACTTCGACCAGGCCGAGCAGCTCAAGCTGGAAAACGCGGTGGTTTCCTTTGGCGGCGCGTTCGAGCCGCTCGAGGACGAGGTGCAGGAAAAGGTCTCCAAATGCGTCCGCGGCGTGATGACCCGCATGCACATGGAGATCACCCGTTCCATCAATTTCTACCGCGGGCAGCAATCCGGTAACTCCCCGGCGCAGATCCTGCTGACCGGCGGCACCTCCATCATCCCCCATGCCGACACCTTCCTGTCCGAAAAGCTCGAGATCCCCGTCGACTACCTGAATCCCTTCCAGAGCGTCACCGTTTCCGAGCAGATCCCGGGCGAGAGCATCGAGTCCGACGCGCACAAGCTGTCCGAGGTGGTGGGGCTGGCGCTTCGCGGCGTCTCCCGCTGCCCGATCGAACTCAACCTCATGCCCAAGGCCATCCTCAAGGAGCGGGATGCGGAGCGCCGGCAACCCGTCGTGTTCGCCGGGCTGGTCTGTTTCCTGGCCGCCGTGCTCGCCTGGGCCGGTTACACGCACGTCCAGGCCACCCGCGAGCAGGCCAGCCTGGAAAAGGTGGAGGCGGAGGTGCAGGGCCTCCGCAACATCAGCCAGCAGATCACCGCCAAGGAGGGCGAGATCGGCCGCGTGAAGGCGCAGATCGGGGAAATCCAGAAGATCGCCGA
>JAXMHJ010000039.1:0-45730 GCA_046346795.1 Kiritimatiellia bacterium | reverse complement strand
CTTCTTCAACGAGTCGAGCACGACGCCGACCGCCCGGTCGAGCGCGATGGTCATCGCGGCGATCTTGTTGCCGCCGGCGGCCTTGAGGTCGTCCTAGGTCGCCTGGTGCGGCCCGTGGGTCGCATTGAAGGCGAGATAAAGGAAGAACGGCCGGTCCTTGTTCTTCGCGATGTACTCCGCGGCCTCGGAGGCGAGGTGGTCGGTCAGGTAGTCGAATTTCTCGGGAACCGGCTTGCGGTCGCGCAGCAGTTGATTCAGGCGGCTGGCTTTCGGCAGGGGAACGTAGCTGCGCGCGCCCTGGAGGAAGCCGTAGTAGTCGGTGAAGCCGCGCTCGAGCGGATGGAACTTCGGCGCGTACCCGAGATGCCACTTGCCGATGGCGATGGTGCGGTAGCCGGCGGGTTGCAGCACGGCGGGGAGCGTGGTCTCGTCCAGCGACAGGCCGTTGGTCTCGCTGTACACCGGCGGGATGTTGAATTCATGCCCGAAGCGTTGCTGGTAGCGACCGGTGAGCAGCCCCGCGCGCGTGGGACTGCACACGCAGCCGGAGACGTAGCCGTTGGAAAAGTACACGCCGGATTTCGCGATCGAGTCGATTCGCGGGGTCGGAATCGTCTTCGACCCCTGCATGGAGAACTCGTGGTAGCCCGCGTCGTCGGAGAGCAGGACGACGATGTTGGGCCGGTCGGCGGCGGGTGCCGGGGCGGCCAGGGTGAACAGGGTAGCGGCGAGAACGATGAAGTGTTTCATGGTGTCTTTAGACGTCCGCCCGGCGGACAAAGTCAAAGGGGATTCAGCTCTTCCCCGCCGCCAGCAACGGCAGCGCGGGATCCTTGATCTGCTCCATCTGCCCGCGCAGTTTCGCGGTCAGCTCCTTCACCACCGCCTCGGTGCCGGCCTGGCCGAACACGTTGGTCTGCTCGCCCGGGTCCTTCGCCAGGTGGTACAGCTCGTTGCGCTCCGGCATGCCGAGGAACAGGATCAGCTTCCATTCCGCCGTGCGGATCATGCGCATGCGGGCCTTGATGGGAAAGTTCACCAGGTCGTACTGGCCGAACAGCTCCTCGGGAAAGACGGCCGGGTCGAGCGCGCCGCCCTTGACCACCGCGGAGTAGTCGCGGCTGCGCGGCAGCGCGCCGGCGGGCTTCTCCACGCCGAGCATCGACAGCACCGTCGCCCCCATGTCCGCATTGGTCACCCACTCGCGCACGCGCGTCCCCGGTTTGCCCGCCCCGGGCCACCGCACGATCAACGGGGGACGGATGGAGGTGTCGTACATGTTGGGCCGCGGCTTGTCGAAGCGGTCCGTCGTGATCCAGCGGGCGTTGCCCTTGTGCTGTATGCCGTGCTCGCCGACGTTGTAGCCGTGGTCGCCGGTGAAGGTCACGATGGTGTTCCCGGCCAGGCCGGCCTTCTCCAGGTGGTCGAGCAGCCGGCCGACATTGCGGTCCACCGCCGCGATGGCCGCGTAATAATCGCGCCGGTGGTTGGTGGTGTAGGGCTGCTTGAGGTCCGGGACGTCCGGCACCCGCAGGTCCGCCTTGCGGGAGGTTTCCATGTCCACCGCCGGCATGGGCGCGTACGGGGCGTGCGGCTCGCGGTAATGCACCAGCAGGGCGAAGGGGCCGTCCTTGTGGGTGTCGACGAACCGCATCGCCAGGTCCGTGCAGATCTCCACCGAGAAGCCGGGGGGATTGTGCTTCCCGCCCTTCTCGTCGATGAAGTTCACCTTGTTGGGAGCCCAGCCGCCGCCGAGGTATCCGGTGAACTCCCGCAGGCCGTTCTTCCACGGCCGCGAGGTTTCCGCCGACCCCAGATGCCACTTGCCCACGAGCCCCGTTGCATAGCCGTTGCGCTCCAGGATCGCGGGCCAGGTCGGCGTGGCCGGGGTCACCCCGTGTTCCAGCGCCTGGTCGTCCGTGAGCCAGTCGGTGAAGCCGATCTGCGTGCCGAGCAGGCTGGTCATGTAGGTGGCCCGGCTGGGCGAGCACACCGGCGTCGGCACGAACGAGTTTTCGAACACCGCGCCCGACGCCGCGAGCCGGTCCAGGTTGGGCGTCGGGATCTCCTTCCCGCCATAGCACCCCAGCGTCCACGCCGCCTGGTCGTCCGTGACGATGGCGACCAGGTTCATCTTCGGCGGAGCGGCGTGCACCGCGCCGGCGACCAGCAGGGGAATCAGACGATGGATGTTCATGACGTGTCTCCTTGTGCTGCATGCATAACCGCGCGACCGGGGAAAGTCGAGGCCGGGGCGGCTGCGGCCGCGGCCGGATACATGGGAGGCCGGACGGGAATCGGGGGGCCCTTCCCGGCAACGGAATCGTATTGCCATCACGTTTCCCAATTGGGATGCGAAGCGCATGAATAGCAACTTGGGACTTGAACCGGAGAATCGTTTCCGTCTCACCACGTCCGCGAAAATCGATTGAAACCATCGTCGCGACGGAAACGGCGTCCAGGCGCCTTGAATGATCCTCTGGTTGGGCTTGCCATTCGCGCGCCGCCGCCCCATGCAGGGCGGTCATGATTTTCCGACCCCACTTCTGGCTGCTGGCGGCCTGGGCTCACATGGCCGGCGCGGCCACCTGGGAGTTCTGCACGCCCATCGAACCCTCCGACGCTTCGGTGCGCCTGCACATCGACCCGGCGGTCAAGGAGGTGCGCGGCCTGATCCTCGCGCTCGACAATCTGCTGGAAAAACCGCTGCTGGAGGACCCGGCGCTGCGCAGCATGGCGCGGGAGGAAAACCTCGCCATCGCCTGGATCGCCGCCGCATCCGACGGCTCGCGCCCCTTCGACAAGGGCGTCGACCCGAAAAACGGCGGGTTGGAACACCTTGATGCCGCGCTGGCCCGCCTGGCCCGGCAATCCGGCTGCGCGGAATTGGAACGCGCCCCGTGGATCCCCATCGGCCATTCCGCCGGAGTTCCCTTCGCCGTCGGGCTCGCCTGGTGGCGGCCGGAACGGGTCGCGTGCGTCGTGTCGGTCAAATCCCACCTGCCGGGCCGGCCCGCCGACGCGCCCGGGGACTGGACCCGCATCCCGCTGCTGATCATCAAGGGCCAGTTCGAGGAATGGGCGCGGCCGGGCGAACCCTGCGACCGCGAAGCGAGCTGGAAAAACCAGCGCGAATGGGCGCGCGGCCGGCGCGCGGACGACACCCGCAACCTCATCGGCTTCGCCCTCGACGCCGGCGGCGGCCACTTCGAGTCGGACGAACGCCTCACCCGGCTCATCATCGACTACCTCCGCGCCGCCACACGCCTGCGCATCGACGGGCACGGCCAGCTCAAGCCCGTGGAGGCCGCGCAGGGCGCGCTGGACACCGCCTCCTCGGCGGAGGCGGACGCGCCGGTGATCGCGGCGCGGAGTTCGACCGTTCGCGCGACCCCGGCTTCTGGTTTCCCAACCCCGACATCGCGAAGCGATGCCGCACGCATCGCATCGGGCAGTTCCGGCGCGCGCCCCAGTTCACGACCTTCGCCGGACCCGGAGGCGCGCGCACTCTCGCCCGCGGCATCGTCGAGCTGCCCTGGCAACCGGCCTCGTCCGCGACGCGCTGGAGCTGGCGGGCGCGGTCTTCCCGCGCATTCCGGACGGCATCGGCGCCGGGGGAAAGGTGGGCACCACGCCCCACCCCGTGTCGGTGCACCTGGTGCGCGGACCGTTCGAGGAGGTCTCGCCCGGCGTTTTCCGTCTGGCCTTCGACGGCTCCGGGTTCGGATGGCGCTCGCGCGACGCCTGGTTCGTCGCGTCCACGCCCGGCGACGGCCGCGTCCGAGCAGCGGTGCAAGCCGGCACCCTGCGTGTCCCCTACCCTTCGCCGGACGGGCGCGCGCAGTCATTGCGCTTCGAGCCGCCGGAGGTGGTGGGCCTCTTCACCGACCGCGTGCCGCTGAGCGCCGGGGCGGAGTCGGGGCTGCCCGTGCAATTCGCCGTGGTGTCGGGGCCGGCGAACGTCGAAAACGGTTTCCTGCGCCTCACCCGCCGTCCCGAACGCTCCCCGTGGCCCGCCGAGATCCGCGTCGTCGCCCTGCAACCCGGTGGCGGCGGCTGGAAGGCGACCGAACCCGCGTATCGCACCCTGCGCGTCGAACCGCCCCCGCGCAAACCCTTCGTCCACCCCGGGCTGCTGGACAGCCGCGCGGAACTCGACGATGTCCGCGCCCGCATCCAGCGCGGCGAGGAGCCGTGGGCCTCGCGCTGGAAGGCCCTGCTCGCCTCGGACGAACTGTCCCCCCGCCACCATCCCTCCCCGCGCGCGCATGTGGTCCGCGATCTGGGAGGACGCTGGGAAGGCTCCTTCGAACTGGGGCTGGACTCCCGCCGCGCCTACTCCCACGCCCTCGCGTGGGCGCTGGGCGGCGATCCGGAGCACGCCCGCCGGGCGGCGGAGTTCCTCGACGCCTGGTCGGAGAAGCTCCTGTCCCTCTCCGGCCACGACGCCCGCCTGCTGGCCGGCATCACCGGGCACAAGTTCTGCAACGCGGCCGAACTGCTGCGCCACACCGGCGCCGCCTGGCCGGCGGACCGGCAAACGCGTTTCCGCGACATGATGAGGCGGGTCTATGTACCGCTCTGCCGGGACTTTTATCCCGAGGCCAACGGCAACTGGGACGCGTCGATGATCCTCACCCTCATGAGCATCGGCGTGCATCTGGACGACCATGATCTCTTCCGGCGCGCGGTCGAATACGCCCTGCACGGCGAAGGCAACGGCGCGATTCCCCGCTACATCAATCCCGCCGGCGTCTGCCAGGAGAGCGCCCGCGACCAGCAGCACACCCAGCTCGGCCTCGGATTTCTGGCCGACGCCTGCGAGACCGCCTGGACCCAGGGCGTGGATCTCTACGCCGCGTTCGACAACCGGCTCGCCACGGGATTCGAATTCACCGCCGGCTACAACCTGGGGGCCGAAGCCCCGGACGGCGTCAAGGTGTCCCCGGACGGCCGCGGGAGATTCCGCCCGGTCTATGCCCGCGTCGTGTCGCATTATCGAGGCCGCCTCGGCATCGCCATGCCCAAGAGCGTCGCGGCCGCGGCCCGCGCGCCCTCGGACGCCCTTCAGTGGGATCACCTCCCCTGGCAGGCCCTGACGGAGGAGAAGCCGGCGAAGCGCTGAAGCCGGGCGGGGCCGTGACGGCCGCGACGGAACCGCCCCGACTCGCCGCGCGGGCGGCGGGCACGGCCGAAACGTTCAGGACCGCATGGTCACGGTTCCAGCCCGACACTCCAGCCGACGCCGCGGCGGTACATTTCGCGGACGCCCGCGGACTCCATCGCCTTGAGGTCGTGGCCGAGGGTGCAGTTGAAGACGCGGCCCTTGCCCGGCAGGTGCACGAGGCCCATGGGATACTCCTTCTGGTCGACCTTTGAGGTGGCGGAGGCGATGACCTCCACCTCGCGGTCGCCGCGCAGGCAGGTGTAGAGTTCGTCGGTGGTCTGGATGACCCCGAGCCCCTTCGTCACCGGATGGGTGTCAACCGTGCGCACGGCAAACGGCCCGTAGGGATCGTGACCGCGCAGCTTCGGATCCCACACGCGGGCGACGAGGGCTTCGTAATCGGCCCAATGCTGCGCGGCGCCACAGGCGAAGTGGAAGAGCACCAGTCCCCTGCCCTGCTCCGTGTTTCGCTGGAGATTCTTCCAGGCCTCCACCGGCAGATTTGGACCGCCCTGCTCCTTGAAGTTCAGCACGACGCCGTCGAACCGGTCGAGCAGCGGCGAGGCGAGGAACATGCCGCATTCGACCACGCTGACCTCCAGTCGCGGATCCGCCGAGAGGATTTTTGCGAGTTCAGGCGCGGTCTGCCGCCACAGATGCCCGGGATACTCGTCGCCGGTGACGAGGACGACGCGTTTGCGCGGCGGCGTGGCGGGAGCGGTCTCCTCCAGCAGCCAGGCTTCCCCGACCACCGCGTTGGGGCCGGCCTCCTTGACGAATTCCACGTTCATGACACCGGCGTCCGCCGCGGTCACCTCGACCGGCAGCAGCGCCTGCGCCCACACGGGCTTGCCCGCGAGATAGGCCAGCGGCGCGGTGGCGGCAGGACGGTCGCCCACCGGCTTCGCCGCCGCCCATGCGGACCGACTGCCTGCGGCCTCCGCCGTCGCCATCCACCAGGAGAAGCCGAGGTAATCCTTCGGCCGGGCGCAGCCCTCAGCGAAGGACACGGTGGTGCCGAAGCGACCGTCGCCACGGAGAGCGAGGTCGATTCGGACGCCGTGAACGCATAGGCCTGCCCTGCGTCTGCGCAAGGTTGCGCCGCCCTTGCCGGCCGCGTTCGCCGCGCCGCAGTCGAGATAGGCGGCAGGGGCGAAGCCGGGGGCATGGCCGACTCCAGACGCGCGGAGGGATCGAGCGTTTCCGGGTTGCTCCGCGGCTTCCAGCAGGGCGGGATCCTTCGTCACGGAGGGCATCTCGCGCAGGATGCGCAGGCGGGCGTCGAGCGGGAGCTTGTCGCTCGCCGCCAGACGCTGGAGGCCGCGCAGGGCGAGGGCCTTGTGGGTGGCGTTTCCGGAGGCGGTGGCGAGGGTCTGGAGATCGCCGATGACCTCGGGGCCGTTCCACGCGCACAGGGCGCGCACGGCGGCGTCGCGGGTGGCGTCGCGCGCCGCGGCCTCGCGCAGCGGCACGATGGCCTCGGGCCCGCCAAACAATCCGAGCAGACGGGCCAGCGACGCGGCGGCGGCCGGCGGCGCGGTTTGGATCGCGGCCGCAACCGGCTGGACGCGGGCGGAGGCGCTTTCGAGCAGCGAACCGGCCTTGAACGCGGCCTTCTCGGCCCCGGCGATGTCGGCAGGCTCGGTGGCGGCGATCAGCAGGCCGAGGATGCGCGGGTAATCGGCGGCGGCGGGTTGATCGGCCAGCGCGGACCAGCCGACGCGGCGAACCTCCGGCGACGCGTCACCCGCGGCCTGGGACAGGAGATCGCGAACGGCGGGGTCGGCCCGCGACGCCAGCAGGGAAAGATGAAGCGCGCGACTTCGCATCACCGGCGGAGGCGCCCGCGCGCAGGGCCGCTGCCGCCGCGTCGCCCCGCAGACGCACCAGGCTGTCCCGCGCGGCGGCGGCGGCTTCGACGTCATCCGACAGGGCGACGGGAACCAGCGCGGCGACGGCGTCGGGTCCGCCGAGCTGACCGATCGCGCGCAGCGCGGCGATGCGGGCAGGCATGTTGGTACCGGAGACCAGCGGTGCGATGGCGGGCAGCGCCGCGGCGTCGCCCCGGTTGGCCAGGGCTTCCAGCAGATTCGCCTGGCGCCCGGGTGAGGCGGCCTTCAACGCGCCCATGAGGGCGGCGGTGGCCTTGGGGTCGGTGGAGGTCTCGAGCAGCACCACCGCCGTGGCGGCCACGGCCTCGTCCGCATCCTGCAGCGCGGCGGAGAGCGTGGCGACGCCGTCCGCGGAACGCGCGGCCGCGGCCAGTCCGGCGATGCGGTGGTTGCGCGGCTGGTCGGCCGGCAACAGCGGCTGTTCAATGCCGGCGGTCGCGAGGGCGAAGACGCGATCCGATGGGTCCGACCAGTCCGATTTGTCCGTCAGGAACTTCACCGCCTCCGGCGTCCCGATGCGCGCCAGCGCGCGCACCGCGGCGGGGCTTTGGCCGGCCATCGCGATCAGCGCCGGAACCGCCGCGGCATCCCCGCGGAATCCGCAGAGTTCCGCGGCCATGTCGCGCACCTTGGGCTCCGGACTCGCGAGCGCGCCGCGAAGGGTCGCGGCCGCAGCCTCCCCGGGCAGGCGGGCGAGCGCGTCGAGCGCGGTCTGCTCCTGACCCGCGGTGGCGAGCATCGCCTTCAGCACGGGCAGGGCCTCGTCGCCGGCCACAAGCGGAAGCCACTGGTGGCAGACCAGCTTGCGGCACATGGGCGTGGAGGCGGGGTCGGCGAGCAGCGCGGCGAGGCGGGCGGACATGGCGGCGCGGGCCGCCGGGGTGGCGGTGGCCTGCATGACCTCGCGGTCGAGGGCGTTGACCGGCTGGCGGCTGTCGCCGGGCTGGTAGCGTCCGACCGCGGCGAGGGCCTGGTCGAGCGTGAAGGCGGCGGGGGGATCGTCGAATTTTCCCGGGGCCTGCGCGAGGACGGCGGTGCAGGCGAGGAGGGCGGCGAGGCGGCAGAGGAGTCGGGGGAGTTGCATGATGGGTTCCTCAGAGGACGTAGGGGGCGCGGTGCGCGCGGGAGAGCATGCGGTCGGCGGCGGGATCGTCGACGAAGCTCTCGGTGGCCCAGTCGAAGGTCAGCTTGCGGCGCAGGCGGGTGGCGATGTCGGCGATGAGGGTGAGGGTGTTGGCCTTGTGGCCTTCTTCGACCGGCGAGGCGGGGTCGCGGCGAGTGCGCATCGAAGAGAAGAAATCGTCGATGTGGTTGTTGCTGACATGCTCGTGGAGGTCGGAGGGCTTGAGCACGAGGTTGAGCAGGGACTTGGGGTTGGCGTCGATGCCGCCGCGGGTGACGTGGACCCAGCCCTCGTCGCCGATGAAGCGGACGCCGTGGTCGTAGCCGGGGGCCTCGTCGTTCTTGTAGTCGATGGTGAGCCCGCCGGCGGAGGTGTACTTGACGCGCCAGGCGTAGGAGACGTCGGCGAGGCCGTCGGTGGGGAACTGCGCCTCGCCCTCGACGGTGACGCGGCCGCGGCCGAACTCGGGGCAGCCCCAGTGGGCGATATCGATGTGGTGGATGCCCCACGACTGGATCCAGCCGGCGCAGGTGTCGCTCATGAAGTACCAGTAGTAGGTGCACTTCTTTTCGTCGTAGGGCGTGTAGGGGGCGGGGCCGAGCCAGAGGTCGTAATCGATGTCGGGGGGAACGGGCGAGGGCTTGACGATGGAGAGTTTCTGGAAGTGGCCGAGGCCGCTGGGGACGCTGACCTGGACGTTCTTCAGCTTTCCGAGGTAGCCGTTGCGGGCCATTTCGACGGCGCGGCGGAACTGGCCCTGGGAGCGCTGCTGGGTGCCGGTCTGGAAGACGCGGCCGAGGCCGCGGGCGGTGGTCACGATTTCGCGCCCTTCGCGCACGGTGAGGGCGATGCCCTTTTCGCCGTAGACGTCCTTGCCGGCGCGCATGGCCCAGATGTCGTGGAAGGCGTGCCAGTTTTCGGGCGAGGTGATGAAGACGGCGTCGATGTCCGGCCGGGCGATGAGTTCGCGCGCGTCCTGCACGGCGAGGCAGGCCTGGTCACCCTGGTCGCGGTCGACCTGCGTCTTCCAGTGCTCCGCCTTTTTGCGCTGGACGTCGCACACCCCGATCACGCGCACGCCGGGCATGGGCAGGAGCGTCTGCAGGTGTTGCGAGCCGCGGTCACCTAGGCCGATGACGCCCACGTTGATGGTGTTGGAGGGGGAGAGCGCGCCGAGCACGCGCGAGGGCAGGATGAGGGGGGCGGAGGCGGCGGCGAGCGAGGCGCCGAGGAAGGAGCGGCGGGAGCGGATCACGGGGATTCTCCATTCGGGTTGAGTGCGACGGCCTTGTAGCCGCCCTGTTTGCGGAACAAGAGGAAGAGGCCGAGATAGCCGATCAGCATGACGGCGGGGAATATCGCGGCGGTCGCCACGGCCTGCTGGCTGGCCCTGGCGGTCAGGGCGGTGATGACCTCCTGGTCGGCGGCCGGAAGGGCTTTCGCCTTGCCGGGATCCACCGCTTGGTACCCGCCCAGCACGCTCGGCTTCGCGTTCACAACCTGCGCATGCAGGGCGGGCTGCTCCTCCAGGAGCCGCCGTTCCACGGCCTTGTCCTGGATCAGCCCCAGGAAGACCGTGCCGGCGACACCCACGCTCATCATGCCCACGGCACTGACCGCATTCAGGGAGAGCGCGCCGCCGCGGGGGAAGCGCTCGGCCACGATGCCCAGCACCGTGGGCCAGAGGTAGGTCTTCCCGATCCCGTAGATCGTGGCGGCCAGCAGGATTCCCACGCCCGTCGCCTTGCTGAGCGCGACCAGGCCGGCACAGGCCAGGGCGCAACTCGCGATCATCACCCCGAGCGGCGTGAGCACACGCACCACCGGGGCGGCGCAGAAGCGCAGGATCATCATGATGAACGAGGTGTACACCAGCACCCACCCCGCGTGGATGGCCATCTTCTTCATCGGCACCTCCATCAGCGAGGTGCTCCAGCTGTCGATGCCCAGCTCCGTGGTCGCCAGGGGGATCATCAGCACCAGCAGGAACAGGAGCATGGGTCGTCCGAAGGACCGGGTATAAGCCAGGAAACCGAGGGCGCACACGACGGAAGCGGCCGGCCCCAACCAGGGCGGAAGCCCGAGGATCCGCCCGGTTTCGACCAGCAGGAAGACCAGGACAAGCCACAGGCCGATGGCGCCGGTTTCGCGGTACATTTCGCGATCACTCACCCCGGCCGCGATGCGCTCGTGAACCGGGAAGTGGCGGCCCAGCATGAACAACCCGTACAACCCCATCGGCAGCAGGAGCATGGCGATGCGCCAATGCCAGTCGAGGTTGGATTTTTCCAGGAAGATGCCGAGCATCCCGCCCGCGACCATCCCCGCCGGCCAGCTGGCGTGCAGGATGTTGAGCATGGTGGTCTTGTTGTTCCGGTACATGGAGGCCACGACCGGATCCGCGACCGCCTGCGCGGCACCGTTGCCCACCGAGACCAGGAAGGTGCCCGCATACAGCCACCAGTAGCCCTTGGCCAGAAGCAGGATCACGGTGGAGGCGATGTGGCAGACGAAGGCGAACGCCATCGTCTTGCCGTAGCCGACCCGGTCCACCAGCAGGCTGGCCAGGACGATCATCCCGGCGAAGGGCCAGAGGCCCACGCCGAGGATCTCCCCCTTCTGCGTTTCATTCAGGCCGAACTCACGGGCCCAGTCCATGATGACCTGGCCGCGGATGGCGAACACCGCCGAGGTGGCGGCGATGGCGGTGAAGCACGCCCAGAAGAGCATGCGCCGCGTGGTGGCGGTCATGCCCTGGGGGATGTCGGCGTCGACGGCTGTGTTCATGACTGGCTCCTGATGGATAAGGGGAAACGGGGGACGGGTGACGGGGAACGGAAGGCCGGCCTCAGGCTTCTTCGGGGATGCCGAGTTCCTTCAGGGTCTTGCGCAGCCAGGCCAGGGACTGCTCGATCATCGGCCCGCCCTGCCCTTCGCACTCGATGCTGAGCACGCCATCGAACCCCTGTTTGTGGAGCAGGGCGAGACACTTCCTGATGTTGCCGGCATTCACACCGTCGCCGACCGGACACTGGCTGATGCCGATGCCGGTGGCGTTTCCGCGCACGGCGGCGGCAAGGGATTCGCTGACGTCCTTCACGTGCACGTGCGCGACCTTCCTGATGAAGCGCTTGAGGAACTGCGGCGGCTCGCGCCCGGCGATGAAGGTGTTGCCGGTGTCCATGTTCATGCGCAGGTACGGGCTCTTGCAGAAAGCGAGCATCTGCGCCATGCGGTCGGGCTGGGTGGTGAAGTAGCCGTGCACCTCGATGGTGATGATCATCTTATAGGCCTCGGCCACCTCGATGATGCGCCCGTAGCTGTACTTCATCAGGTCCATGGCCTGGTCGTCGGTCAGGCCGGCCGGCTTGTGCAGGCCGTCGGTGGTGGCGATGCAGGGGCAGCCGGCGATGTGGGCCCAGGGAATGGCCTTGAGCACGTAGGGCACGCCGTGGGTCGGGCCGTCGGCGCCGGAGAGCGGATAGGCCGCGTCGATCTGGGAGAACCGCACGCCGTGTTTTTCCATCTTGCGGCGCAGCAGCATGGGATCCTCGTTGAGGGCCACGTGGGGCTGGTAGCCGAGGCCGTGGATCCAGCTCGATCCGTCAATCACGCCGCATTCGATGTGATGGACGCCGTTTTTTTCCGCCCATTGCAGGCATTTGTCGAAGCTCCAGTAGGCGGAATTGAAGGCGTCGGTGTGGAATCCAATCTTCATGTCAGGGCTCCGTGGGGATGGGGTTTGAAGGAGGGGCGGCGGCGGACCATACTTGCGAGTATGGACGGGCCGGACGGGGGGATATTCAGGCGGGAGCTCATCCTACAACCCGAGGATCCCCATGAGGGAGGCGACCGTCTCGCGCTGGAGGCGGGGCGCGGCGATTTCGGGCTCGAAGGAGGCGCGCTGCTTGATGCCCTCCATGGTGGCGAGCATCAGGTTCACGCGCGTGCGGATCTCGGCGGAGGTGCGCTTCGCGGCGGCCGGGGCTCGGGCCAGCAGATCGATGTAGATCCGGCGGGCGCGGTCGTAAAAGCCGGCCCAGCTCTCCCGGATGTCGGCATCCTTGAGCGAGAGGGCGAAGATCTCGGCGGTGAACACACGGTTCTTGCGATCCGCCACGCAGCTCCGCACCGAGAAGGCCAGCACGGCCTCGAGCTGGTCCACCGGATCGGACAGCAGCGCCATCTCCTCGCGGATGCGGGCGGTCCAGGAGCCGTAGTAGTGGTCGCAGGCGGCGAGGATCACCTCCTTCTTGGACTTGAAGTGATGGTAGACACTGCCCTTGGTGACGCCCGCGTGGGCGGCGACCTCGTCCAGGTTGACTTCGTTGATGCCGGCGTCGGCGAACAGGGTGAACGCGGAGGCGGCCAGCTTTTCGGCCATGGGGGCGGTGGGGGCGAGGGTGGCGAACATGGGCGGGATCCTTCAGGTGCGATGAACATGACGCCGCAGCAGGACGGCCAGTCCCAGCAGGACCAGCGGGGCGGTGGAGGCCTCGGGCACCGCCACGGTGAGATAGACGGCCCCGTCGATGGAGGTGTCCACCGCATACACCAGTCCGCCGGAGAGGGCGGGGGAATTCGCGGTGTCCACCGTGAGGGAGTTGTCCGTCAGCATGCCCCCGCCCGCGGGATAGGCCATGAGCAGCCAGCGGTCGCCCGCCACGGGCGTTCCGAACGACGTGTTGGCGTTGTCGACCGCGGTGATCCGCAGGCTGCCGGCGAGGGTCAGCGGCGGACAGGTTGACATGGTCGTAATAGAAATCCGCCACCGCACCCGGCGTGCCCAGCTCATACGTCAGCACGGTGTCGCCGGCCAGGCTCAGCCCGCCGAGATCCATCTGGTTGTCCGACATGTCCGCCGCCCGGGGCTGAAAACGCCCGCTCCCCGCGAAGGTGACCACCCCCGCTCCCGCCGCCGCCAAACGAGGCCCCGGCCGACACCGCGATGAGTCCGCCGGTCGACGTCGTGCCGTTGAGCAGCAAGGTGCCCTGGCTGACGAGGGTCGTCCCCGCGTAGCTGTTCGCACCGGCGAGCGTCAACGTACCCGGCCCGGCCTGGGTCAACGTGCCCGTCCCGTCGATGTTCTGCGCCACCGTGAGGTCGTTGGAGCGGTTGAACACCAGGGAGGCGTGGTCGGTCACCGGCCCCGTGCCCAGCGATCCCGTGGTTCCGCCGTCGCCGATCTGCAATACCCCTCCACCGATGGTGGTGGCGCCGGTGTAGACGTTCGCGGCCGTGAGGATGAGCCGGCCGGCGCCCACCTTGGTCAGCGCCGTGGCCCCGCCGTAGCCCTGACCGATGATTCCGGAATAGACCCCGTCCGTTCCCAGGGCGCCGACTTCAAGCGTGGTGACGGCGGTGGTGCTGTCATTCCAGGTGTTGGCGCCGCCCGATAGCGCGCCGAAATGGAGGGTGCCGGAGGCCGGCAGATTAAAGACCATCCAGGCGCCGTCCATCACCCAGCGGGCGGAGGCGCTGGCGGCGGTCGCGGCCAGGAAACTCGTGTCTCCTCCCGTCTGGGTGTAGGTCCCGGCGAAACCGCCGTTGTCGCCCGAATAATAGTAGCGGAAGGTGCCGCCCTTGTTGATGCTGCCCGCGCCGCTGATGTTTCCGGGCAGGGTCCGGATGCTGCCGGTGGTGGCGAAGGTCAGGGTGCTGCCCGCGCCCACGCTGATGTTGCCGCCGCCCAGGGCCGCGCCGGGACCGGAAACCAGCAACGTACCCCCGCCGGGCGAGATGGTCGTCCCGCCCCCGTACGTGTTCGCGTTCGTCAGGGTCAGCGTGCCGGCCCCGGACTTGACCAGGGCGCCCGCGGCCCCGCTGATGACGCCCGAGAGGGTCTGGTTCGCCGAACTGTTGATGTGCAGCGTGCCATTGTTGACGATGCCCGGAGCATACGCGCCCGAGCCCAACTGGCCCGCCCCGGCGATCTCCAGCGTGCCCGCGTTGATGGCGGTGGCGCCGGAGTAGGCGTTGACCCCGGAGAGGGTGAGTTTCCCCGCGCCGGACTTGGTCAGGCCGAAACCACCCCCGACCACGCCGCCCACGGTCAGGGTTCCGGCGGTGACGGTCACCTGCCGGTTGCCGCCCAGGGTCACCGCGCCGGCGCCCATGTTCAGGTCGTTGGAACCGGTGAAGGTGAAATCGGCGTTCCAGCCCTGGGGATTGTTGTTGACCAGCGTGATCGGCGCGCCGCTGGTGTTGTCGAGGGTGATGCCGCCGGCGATGGTCAGGGCGCCGGCGGCCGCGCCGAGGGCGCCGGCGTTGTTGAGGTTGACCGTCCCGGCGGAGAGGGTCGTCCCCCGCGTACGTGTTGGCGTTGTTGAGGGTCAGCGCGCCCGATCCGCTCTTGAAGAGGGTGCCGGAGGAGATGCCGGCGGCGCCCTGGAGGGTGTAGTTCTTCGTGGTGTTGTCGAAGACGGTGCTGGTGGGGCTGACATCGGCGGCGATGTCCACCGTGGTGGATCCGGTCGCGCTGTCATTGAACAGCACCGTGTCCCCGGCGATGTAGTCGGTGGTGGTGCCGCGCGGTGATCAGTTTCCAGTTCTTGGGCTCGGCCAGGGTGGCGGTGCTCCACGCGGAACTCACATCGCCGGTCCAGCGGGGGGCGTCGCCGGCGACGACGAAATCGATCATGCTGGCGTTGTTCTGGTAGGTCCCGCTCTGGCGCGCGCCCAGCGGCGGTCCGCCCGCGAAGGTGAATTTCGACAGGTCGGCGAGGGCGTTGCCATGCCCGATCAAGTGGTAGGTTCCGTTGGCCAGCGGGTTCGTCGGCAGGTTGACCGTCACCCCCCCGGCCGCGCCGTTCAGCACCAGGTTGCCGGCGATGTTGAGCGCGGGAGCGGCGGTGTAGTTGGAAAGGGGTCCGAGATTGATCGTGCCCGTGCCGTTGAACGTGAGGTTGTTGCCGGCGGTGAGGGTGCCGCTGCCGGCGGTGCCCGGGGAGAGGATGCCGCCGGAGGCGACGGCCATCGAACCGTTGACCGAACCGGTGCCCGTCAGGATCCTGCCGTTGCCGAGGGTGAAGGCGACGGCGCTCACATCGAACACCGCTCCGCCGCCGATCGTGATGCTGGCGGAGTTGTTGATCGAGCCCCCGCCCCCAGCGCGAGGGTGCCGCCCTCGACCAGCGTGGCGCCGGAATAAACGCTGACTCCGGTCAGGGTGAGACGGCCCGCGCCGGTCTTGGTCAGGGCGGTAAGCCCGCCGCCCCCCTGGCCGATGTTGCCGGAGAAGGAGGTGTCGAGGCCAAGGGCGCCGACCGACAGCGTGGTGGTGCCGCTGGTGCTGTCATTCCAGGTGTTGGCGGAGCCGGAAAGGGCGCCGAGATGCAGCGTGTTGGTGCCCAGCAAAAACACCATCCAGGGGCCGTTCATGACCCATTGCGCGGCGGCGCTGCCGGCCGACGCCGAATCGAAGCGGAGGTCGCCCGTCCCCCCGGACACCTGGGTGAACACGCCGGTGAAGCCGCTGTTGTTACCGGAGAGGTAATAGCGCCCGCCGGAGGTGGTCTGGCGGGTGACCGCCCCCGCCCCGCTGATGCTGGCGGCGAGGGTCCGGTTGCCGGAGGTGTTGAAGGCCAGCGTTCCGCCGGCGCCGACGCTGATGGCCCCGCTCCCCAGCGCGCCGGTCGCGCCGGAGACCAGCAGGGTCCCGCCGCCGGCAAGGATGGTGGTGGCGCCCGTGTACGTGTTGGCGCCGGTGATTTCCATGGTGCCCGCCCCCGCCTTGGTCAGCGCCCCTTTGAAGATGCGGCCCGACACCAGCAGGTCGGTCGCCGCCGTACCCGTGGCGTCGTTCACGGTGAAGGTCCTTGTTCCCACGTCGATCGTGGAGCAACTGATCGTGGAGACGGACGAACCGCCCACGAAGACCCCGCCGCCCGCGGCGTTCAAGACCCAGTTGCCAAAGCCGCCGTCGTTGGCCGTTCCCGCGGGCCCGTTGATGGAGGTGAGCGTGCCGCCGTTGAGATTGAGGGTGCCGATGTTGTGGGCGTTGTTGCCCGCCGCATCCGCGCTCAAGGTGGCTCCCGCGGCGAGGGTGATGTCGCCGGAGGGATTCCCCAACTGGTTGTAGGTCGTGCCGGTGATGGAGATCCGGTAACCGTTGCCAACGGTCAGGGCGCCGACGGAAATCCCGCCGCCCAGGGTGACCGTCTGCGTGCCGGCCGGGGCGCCGCCAAAGGTGGCGGTGTCGCCCGCGGTCCACGAGGTCCGGGAAGCGGAGGTGGTTCCATTATCCCAGTTGCCGCCGGACAGCCAGTTCATGGCGGCGATGCTGGTGTTGTCACTCAAGGAATTGACGGTGGTTGCGTCACCGTCCCAGAAAAGCGCCGCGCCGCGGCATACCGGCGCGTATGTCATGACCGCACCCGCCAGCAGGCGAAGAATTGGTTTTTCACATGGCCCCCGTGCTAGGCCCTGGAATATGTGCGCCGTGCATGCATGTCAAACCATTTGTGAAACCGACCCGCCCGATACCGATCGGTATGCTTCCCGGCCAAACCGGCGCAGCTGTCGTACGGAAAATCACCGGCGGCGGACGTTCCGGTCACCGGAACATCCGCGGGAAACACGTTCCGGTCACCGGAACCGGCGGCGGAGCAGGCCTCTAGGCCCAGCGCCAGCAGCGCGGCGCTGCCCGCCTCGGGCACGGCCACCTCGACGTACACATAACCGGGGTTGGAGGTGGTGTTGACCTGGTAGACCAGCCCCGGGGCCAGGGGGGCGGAGGCGGGGTCGATCTCGAGGGTGTTGTCGGTCAGGGCGCCGGTGTAGCTCGCCACCAGCCAGCGGTCGCCCGCGACGGCGGTGCTCAGGTCGTAGGACGAGAGATCCGGCCGGGTAGGCCACCAGGATCCGCCCGTTGAGGGTGAGGGCCCCGTTCACCGTGACGTGGTCGGTGAAGTAGGAACTGCCGGGGTCGGTGTAGTAGGAGTTGGAGGGAGTGCCCGGTTCGAAGCGGAACACGCTGTCGGCCGCCATGGACAGGCCGGCGAGGATGAACAGGTTGCCCGTGTTGCCATCCGCGTTCCCGGGCGAAAGCACCGCCCCGTCCGCCAGGGTGGCGACCCCGCCGGATCCTCCCCCGCCCAGGGTGGCCGAGGCGGAGACGTTGATGAGCCCGGCGGCCGGTGTCGTTCCATTGATGAGCAGCGCGCCCTGGCTGACGGTGGCCGCCCCGGTGAAGGTGTTGGCGTTGGAGAGCGTCAAGGTGCCGGCGCCGACCTTCTCCAGCCCGGGACCGCTCACCACGCCGCCCAGGGTGATGTCGCCGCTGCCGCCGATGCTGCTGGCGGTGGCCATGGTGACGTTTCCGTTGAGGCCGGCCGCGACGGCGCTGGAGTTGATGAGCGCGCCCGCGGACAGGATGCCCGTGCCGTTGAGGGTGAGCGCCTCGGCGCCCGCCGACTGCCCGTTGAGGTCGAGCATCGCCCCGGCGGCGACGGTGGTGGCGCTGGCGGAGGTGCCCAGCGCGGTGGAGCTGGCGATGATCAGCGTGCCGGCATTGATGGCCAGGGCGCCGGCGAAACTGTTGCTGCCCGCGAACCGCAGGATGCCGGGGCCGTTCTTGGTCACCGCCGCGCCACTGTTTCCCAGGGCCGCCGTCACATCCAGGTCCACCAGGCCGGTCCCGCGCACCGCGGTATTGAAGGTGATCGACCCGGAGTTCAGGTTGATGCTGGTGGCGAGGGTGTCCGTGGCGCCGCCGTTGGTCACGAAGGTGCTGTTGCTGACGACCCAGTTGATGGGTCCGGTGGTGTTGACGGTGCCCCCGCCGGTGGCGTCGAACGTGAAGGTCCGGGCGTTCAGGTCGTTCCGGGAGCCGGCGCCGGCGGAGCTCTTGAAGGTCAGCGTGGAGGGGCCGTTGATGTTGAAGTTGGCGCTGTTGTAGTGGGTGGTGGACCCGTTGCCGTTGTCCAGGAGGAGCGTTCCGCCCGCCACGGTCACCGGTCCCGCGTGAAGGCGTTGCCGTTCGCGCCCGTGAGGGTGAGCAGGCCGCCGCCCGTCTTGGTCAGACCCGGCCGCGCCGTTGTTCAGGTTGCCGGACAGGAGCGTGTTTCCGGCGCCCACCCACGGTGAGCAGACCGGAGCCGGTGAGCGCGCCCGTCAGGGTCAGCGTGTTCGCGCTGTCGTTGGTCCAGGTCTGCGCGCCGGCGAGCATGACGGCCGGGTTGAGGGTGACGGCGCCGCCGCCGGGCCCACCGTGATGCCGGCCCCGGCGGAACCGCCCAGGGTCAGGGTCTGGCCGGTGGTGTTCAACAGGGTGGCCGGATTGGGGCCGTTGAAGGTGAGGCTGTTGACCGCCATGCTGGCGCCGAGGGTCATGTTGACCTGGTCGCCCGCGACGGCCCCCGTGTCGGAGAAGAAGACGTTCGCGGCGGCGCCCGGCACCACCGAGGTGGGGGCGCCCGCCCCGTCGAGGGTCCAGTTGCTGGCGGTCGCGCCGGAGAGACCCCAGACGGAGGGACCGCCCGGCAGGCCACCCTTCCAGTACGCGGTGCTGATCGGCGCCTGGCTGACGGGCGTGACCGTCACGGCCGTGGCGCTTTGTCCCAGCACCGCGGAGAAATCGGTGTTGTTCATCAACTGCAGGTTGAACGTGCCCGCATCCAGGCCGCCGGCCGCGGTCAGGACGTTGTAGGTGTTGCCCAGTACATAGGCGCCGCTCATCTGGAGGAACACCCCGGAGCCCACCGTCGCCGCTCCGGGCGCGGCAATGGTGGAGCCGAAGGTCTGGCCGATGATGCTCCCCGAGGCCAGGTTCATGGTCGCCCCGGTGCCCAGGGTCAGCACGGTGGCCTGGACGGCCGGCAGGTGCCGGAATTCCGCGCCGCCGGCCACTGACAGCGCAGTGGTCCCCGCGAGGGTGCCGGCGCCGGAGACGGTCAGCCCTCCGCCATTCACGTTGGTGGCCCCGGTGTAGACGTTCGCACCACCCAGGGTCAGCACGCCGGCGCCGGTCTTGGTCAGCGCACCGGCCCCGCCCAGCACCTGGTTGACGGTGATGTTGAAGCCGTTGGAATCCACGACGCCTCCGCCCGCGCCAAGGGTGGCCGTGACGCTGGCGCTGTTGTTCCAGAAGGTGGTGGTGGAGGCGCCCGCCTTCAGGGTGCCGCCGTTGAGGTTCACCACCGCAGTGCCGCTCTGGTAGTTGAAGCCGTTGGTCAACTGGAGCGTGCCGCCGTCGAGGTTGATGATGCGTCCGGTCGGATTGTTGGTCGTGCCGCCGGTGTGGCCGAGCTGCATCGTCGCGATGTTCGCCACGCCCGTGCCGCTGACGGTGAAGGTGTAGGACCCGCGGACCCCGAGAACCGCGCCACCCGCGGCGTTGAAGGTTCCCCCCGAGAGGTTGAACACGGATCCGGTCCCGCCGGCGTTGTTCGCCATCCAGAGCTGGCCGGACGCGCTGCCGGTGCTCACCGTTCCGCCGGTCTGCGTATAGGTGCCCACGGCGTTGTCCCCGATCGTGATGAAGGCCGAGGTGCTGCTGGTGGAGAACGTGCCGCCGGAAATGGCGAACGATCCGGCAGGGAGGCGGCCGTGCCCAGATAGATGGCGTTTCCGGTCCCGGCCGTCCCCGCGGTGACCGAGCCGCCGGTCATGTTGAACACCGGGGTTCCTGCCCCGCCCGCGACCCCGACCACGATGCGGGCGGTGCCGTTGAGCGCACCTGTGGCCAGGTTGACCGTTCCTGGCTCACGATGGTGTCGCCGGTGTAGGTCTGGGTGCCGTTGAGGGTCAGGGAGCCCGTCCCGATGTTGGAAACGCCGCCGGTTCCCGTCACCACGTTGTCCAGGGAGACCGCATTCGACCGGTTGAAAAGGAGCGTGCCGCTGTTGGCGATGACGCCCGCGTCGGCGCCCAGCGTCCCGGTGGTCCCGCCGTTGCCGATCTGGAGCGGTCCGCCCAGAATGGTCGTGGGACCCCCGTAGGTGTTGTTCGCCGCGAGGATCAGGGTGCCGTTGCCGGTCTTGCTGAGCGAACCGGCCCCGCCGACCGGATTCGCGAAGATCGCATTCTTGCCGGCGTGCACCACGTCGACCGTGTTCGCGCCCGTCAGGGTGATCGCGCCCCGTAGGTCACGACGGCGTCCTCGAGCGCAGCGCCCCGCCGTTGAGATTGAAGTTGTTGGCGTAGCTCATCGCGTTGCCGGTGCTGCCGGCGTAGACACGCACCGTGCCGCCGCTGTTGATGGTGACATCGCCGGTCCCGAACGAGCTCTTGGCCCCGGCGGCGGTGCCGGCGTTGATCGCGAACGTGCCGGCCGACACGGTCGTGCCGCCGGAGAAGGTGTTGCCGGTGTTGTCAAACCAGAGCCACCCCGGGCCGGTCTTGGTGACCGAACCGGCGCCGCCGACCACGTTCGAGAAGGACACGCTCTTGCCGGCGTACACCACGTTGACCGTGCTGGCTCCGGTCAGGGCGAGGGTGCCGCCCATCGTGACGCCCGCATCCTCCACGATCAGGGTGCCGTTGTTCAAGGCGAAGTTGTTGGCGTACGACATGGCGTTCGCGGTGCTGTCGGCGAGCAGTCGCACGGTCCCCCCCGCGTTGACGGTCACCGTCCCGGTGCCGAGCAGGGTCCTGGCCCCCGCGGCCGATCCGGCGTAGGCGGTCAGCATGCCCGCGTTCACGGTGGTGCCGCCCGAGTAGGTGTTCGCGCCGCTGAGAACCAGCACGCCGGATCCGTCCTTGGTCAGACCGGCCGCTGCGGCGCCGGAGACGACCCCGTTCACCGTCAGCGGACCGGCGGAATGGTTCGCCCACGTCTGCGCATTGCCCAGGACGATGGCGGCGTCCAGGGTGACCGCCCCGGCCCCGGTGTTCACCGTGATCCCGGAGCCGGTCGTGCTCCCGAGGGTCAGGGTGTTGGGCCCGCCCCCCAGCAGGCTCACCGGATTGGTGTTGGCCGGGGTGCCGGAGGCGCCGTTGACCGTGATGCTGTTCATCGCCATGTTGACGCCCAGGGTCATGTTGACCTGGTCGCCCGCCGCCGCCCCGCCGTCCGAGAAAAACACGTTCGCCGCGGCCCCGGGGGTCACGGCGGAAATCGTGCCCGCGCCGTCCGTGGTCCAGTTGCCGGCAACCGACATCACCGCGGCGTTGCCGGGAGTCCCCCCCTTCCAATAGGCGGAGGTCAGCGCGGTCACCGCGGTGGGGGTGAGGATCACCGAGGTCGGGGTCAGGGTGAAGGCGGCGGTGTAGTCGGTGTTGTTGATCGCGGTGTAGCTGCCGGAGTCCAGCCCGCTGCCGGCGGTGAGGAGGGTGTAGGGCGTGCCGGAGGTGAAGGCGCCGGTCATGCTGACCTGGACGCCCGAGCCGATCACGGCCGCGCCCAGGGCGGAGATTTTGCTGCTGGTCGTCGTGTTCCAGTTCAAGCCCAGGGTGCTGACGTTGCCGAGGCCGAGGGTGGAGCCGGCCCCCATCGCGAGGGTGCCGCCCACCGCGGCCGGCAGGTAGCTGAAGGTCGCGCCCGCCGCCACGGACAGACCCGAGGTGCCGCTCAGGGTTCCGGTCCCGTTGACAGCCAGTTCTCCTCCGTTGACGGTCGTGGACCCCGTGTAGGCCTTGGGTGTCGAAAGGGTCAGGAGGCCGGTGTTGTTCTTTACCAGCGATCCCGCGCCCGTCAGGGTCCCGGAAAGGGTCTGGTTGGCGGTGGTGTTGATGACCAGGGTGCCGGCGTTGCCGATGGCGCCGGCGTAGTTGCCCGCCCCGAGTTGCCCCGACCCGGCGAGTTCCAGCGTGCCGGCGTTGATGGTGGTGTCGCCGGTGTAGGTGTTCGGGCCGGACATCCGCATGGACCCGGCTCCACTCTTGATGAGCGTGCCGCCATAGATCTGGGAGGAGACGTCCAGGTCGGTTGCGGCCGCGCCGTCGGCGACGGTGAAGGTGACGGAGGTCTGCCGGATGTTGAGCTTGACCCCGCTGATGGTGGAGGAGGTCGCCGAGGCGAGAGTGTTCAGTGCCGAACCGCCGGCGAAGAAATCGAGGTTGCTGCCCGCGACACCGGTGATCGCCGCACCGGTCATGTTGATGGTCGCGCTGCCGAGGGTCTGGTTCTGCCCGGTGCCACCGGTGGTGGCGACATGGAGCGTGCCGCCCGCCAGGTTGATGGTGCTGAGCCGGGTGGCATCCGTGGCGTATCCGGTTACGTCGTTGGCGCTCAACCGCAGGGTGGCGCCGCTGTTCACGGTGACGGTTCCGCGGATGGTTCCGGCGGCCCCGCCGCCGCCGGTCAGATCGAGAATCCCGCCGTTCACGGTGGTGCCGCCGGTGTAGGTTTTCTGGGTGGAGAAGGTGAGCGTGCCGCCACCGGCCTTGATCACCGCCCCGGTGCCGGTCATGGTCCCGGACAGCGTCTGGTTGGCGCTGCTGTTGACCTGAAGGGTGCCATTGTTGGTGATCGCGCCGGCGTAGGTCCCGGCGCCAAGCTGCCCGGCGCCGCCGATCTCCAGGGTGCCCGCCGAGATGGTCGTCGCCCCGGTGTAGGTGTTGACGCCGGACAGGGTCCACGTGCCGGCCCCGCTCTTCGTCACCGCGCCCGTCCCGGAGAACACCTTCTGGAACGCGCCGGTTCCGGCCCCGGTGAAGGTCAGGGATGGGTTGCCGTTGTAGACCCAGGCGGTGTTGTCATTCACGGTGTCGAGGGTCCAGTTGGCCCCGGCGGCGGCGTCCAGCGTCGCCCCCCCGGCGTTCACCGTCACGCCGCGCCCGTAGGTGGTGGCGCCGTTCATCCGGAGGGTGCCGTTGTCGACGACGATCTGCCCCGCCCCGGCGGCCAGCATGCCGAGAGACTGGGTTGTTCCGCTATACGACCAGGTGTCGAGTTCCAGCACCCCGCCGGTCTGGACCGTGACGACGGCGGTGCTGTGGGCGTTGCTGTAGATGCGACCCGTGCCGGAAATCTTGAGCGTCCCGCCGCTGATGGTGGTGTTGCCGTTGTAGCTGCTGGCGCCGGTGAGTTGCATGACGCCCGCGCCGGTCTTGGTGATGCCGCTGGTCAGGCTGCCATAGGTGATCGGCGCGGTCACCAGCAGGTCCACCGCCT
This sequence comes from Kiritimatiellia bacterium, assembly GCA_046346795.1. GTDB lineage: Bacteria > Verrucomicrobiota > Kiritimatiellia > SS1-B-03-39 > UBA6053 > JAXMHJ01. The sequence goes on along the minus strand of JAXMHJ010000039.1, from coordinate 22,492 downwards.
GAGCGCCGTCCGCCACGTTGAAGGTGCCGGAGGTGCCGTCGCGCAGGCGCAGAACCGCCCCTGCTTCCGCCGCCAGGATCTGGGCCGTGGTCCCGGAGGCGGCCACGGTCACCGTGGGGCTCAGGAATTCATTGATCGTGCCGCCCAGGTTGAGGGTGCCGCCGGTCATGTTGAGCTGGAAGCTGTTCCAGAAATGGTTTCCGAAGCCGGCGTTGCCGACGGTCCCTCCGTTGATGTTGAGGACGTTGACGGAGACCCCGGCGGTGTAGCCGAAGGGGTTGGCGGCGGTATAGACCACCGACGCCCCCGTGTTGACGGTCAGGGTGCCGCGGATGGTGCCGGTGGCGCCGCCCGTGCCCAGGGCCAGGACGCCTCCGTTCACGGTGGTTCCACCGGTGTAGGTGTTCGCGCTGGCCAGGTTCAAACGGCCCGAACCGGACTTGGTCAGGGAGCGGGCGCCGCCCGATTCGCCGACCACCCCGGCGATGTTCATCACCGTGGCGCCGGCCGCCGGATTCACCACGTTGAAGGTGGCGTTGCCGGCCAGGGTCGTGGCGTTGAAGTTCACCTGGGCGGTGCCGCTGGTGACGTTCGACCCGCCCAGGACGTTGAGCGTGTAGGCGCCGTTGACGGCCAGGGTGTTGAACTGATTGGTGAGCCCCGCCCCCGCCGTCGCCCGGTCGGCGAGGATCGTGGCGCCGTCCCCGGTCAGCGTGGTGTTGGCGTAGTTGCCGAGCGCCGTGTCGGTGCCGATGCGCAGCGTGGTGCCGGCCGCCATGGAAAGGGCGATGCTGTTGCCCCCGTTCGTGCCGTCCCCCATGGCGTTCTGGCTGCGCAGGTCGAGGGTTCCCCCGCTGATGGTGACCAGCCCGGTGTTCCCGGCGGGATCCCAGTAGTTGTTGTTGCCGCTGAGGATGAGCGTCCCGGCGCCGGACTTGTCCACCTTGGCGAAGGCCTGCGTTCCGGTCAGGCTGCCGGAGAGGTGCACCTCGGCGCCCGCGCCCACGTTGAAGCCGGCGGTCTTGCCCGCCGCGCCCAGCGCCGGGAAGCCGGTGAAGTTGAGGGTCGCGGTGCCGCTGGTGACATTGGCCCCCTTGCTCACCGAAAGGGTGAAGGTGTCGTTGAAGGTCAGCGTGCCGAACGTGGTGGTGAAACCCGCCCCGGCGGTGGCCCGGTCCAGCACGATGGCCGCGTTGCCCCCCACCGTCACATTCCGGCTGGCGTGCGACGTGTCGGTGGCGAGCTGGAGGGTGCCGCCGCTCAGGGTGACCATGCCGGTTCCCAGGGCGGCGGTGTTGGACGCAACCAGCGTCCCGTCCGCGATCGTCGTACCGCCCGAATAGGTGTTCACGCCCGACAGGGTGAGCGCACCGGCGCCATTCTTCGTCAGGCTGGTCCCGGCGATGATGCTGCCGATCACGGCGCCCTGGTTGGCGGTGAAGGTCGGCGTGACGCCGGTCAGGGTGATCGTGCCGCCGGAGAGGGTGTACCCGGTGCTGTCGAACTGCAGGTTGTGCACCGACACCGCGCCCACGGTCACCGCCTCGCCCGTGCCGGCGAATACGGCGTCGTTGCCATCGGTCCAGGTCGCCGCCCCGGCGTCCCAGTTCAGGTCGGTCGTGTTCCAGGTGTTCAGGACGTTCCCATCCTGATAGGTCTGCGTGGCGGCATGCGATGCCGTCGATAGACCTCCGCAAAGGAATACGACCATCAGAACATGACGATGGGACGAGAGGCGCGGGCTCATGGCAGCTCCTGGGTGTACATGCGGATTTGGTGTTTCAGGGTACCGTTATTTAGATACGATTTCAATGAAATCAAAGCGATACTCCATGCGGGCAAGGAGCGTCATCCGGCCATGGACCGCCGCTTCGGCGGCGCGGATATCCGCCTGTTTGCCATTGCTTCGTTCCGCGGCCCGCCAAATAGTCGAAGGTTCACTTCCACACCCGGAGTCGATATGCCGAAGTATCATTGCCCCGCCCCGCAAGATCCAGGTCCTGATTGGAAGATCCAGGGGCCCCTGCGCCAGTCGGTCGCCCACTGGTGCCACCTGCCGATGAAACTCGACACCCTCGCCCGCAAGGCCAGGGCGATGGGCTTCGAATCGGTGGAGATCCTGGAACCGGAGGACTGGCCGGTCATCCGCAAACACGGGTTGATCTGCGGGATGACGCCGAGCCACGGATTCGTCACCGGGCTCAATGATGCGAAACACCATGAACGCTGCCTCGCCATCCTGCGGGAACGCATCGACCTCACCGCGGACGCGGGGTTCCCGAATGTCATCACCTTTTCCGGGATGCGGGAGAACATCCCAGACGACCTCGCCAAAACCAACTGCGTGAAGGCGCTGAAGAAAATCGCCGGGCACGCGGAAAAACGCGGGATCAACCTCTGCATTGAAGTGCTCAACAGCCGGGTGGACGTGGAGATGAAGGGCCACCCCGGCTACCAGTGCGACACCATCGAGTGGGCGGCGGAGGTGATCGACCGGGTCGGCTCCGACCGGGTGAAGATCCTCTTCGACCTTTATCACACGCAGATCATGCAGGGGGACCTCATCACCCGTCTCCGGACCTTCAAGGACTACATCGGCCATGTCCATGTGGCCGGGGTGCCGGGCCGGGGCGAGCTCGACCTTCCCGGGCAGGAAATCCATTATCCGGCCGTGATGAGGGCGCTGAAGGCCACCGGCTACCGCGGACTGGTCGGGCAGGAATTCATCCCGACCCGCCGGGACAAGATCGCCGCGCTCCGCCGGGCGGCCTATCTCTGCGACGTCTGATCCGGTCCGGGCGGATGCCGGAAGGCCTGGGGCAGACCGTCGAAGGTGTACTGGATCCAGGACAGGAGGGTCGCCGCCGACGCGGCGGACAGGGTCGCCGTGAGCGGCAGACCGCCCGCGCGCCCCAGGACGAGGGCGATGGCGGCGAGGTTCAAAAGGGTCGCGAGCTTTCCCGACAGCCGCGGCTTGATGTGCAGCCGCACGCCGGTGGCGTGGACGAGCACGGCCCCGGCGAACAGATAGAGGTCGCGGCTGATGACCAGCCACGTGAACCAGACGGGAAACCGGGGTGAGAGGGCCGCCAGGGACGGCTTGGTCAGCAGGATCAGCGAACTGACGACCAGCAGTTTGTCGGCGACCGGGTCCAGAAAGGTGCCCAGCGCGGTGATTTCGTTCCGGCGGCGCGCGAGCCAGCCGTCAAGGAAGTCGGTGGCGGCCACCACCAGGAAGAGCTGTAAGGCCCAGACGCGGAAAACCGAGTCCGCCGCGCCCTTCCGCAAGTCCAGCGTGTGGTAGGTGACCAGCAGGATGAAGACAAAGACCCCGACCAGGCGCGCCAGGGTGATCCATGTCGCCGGGGTGATGCGGACCCGGGCGGGGTCGTGCGCGGTCATGGGTCGTCGGCCCCCGGGGACCCGTGGGGGTTGGTGCTGGCGCGCCAGGCCGCGGCGTTGTTCTGCGGCGGCACGGGATTGGGATCCACGACGACCAGCGAGGGCCCCGAGCCGTCCGGGGTCAGCGGCCACGGGGCCGCGTCGTCGTAGGTCACGCTGGTGATGACGCCGCCGAGCCCGTCGGTCAGGGTGACCGTCTCGCCGCCGTTGCTGAGCTGGCCGGTGTACGCCCCGGCCGGGGTGACCCCGGAATACACGGCGCTGAACGCCGCGGTGTCGGACGCGAGCACGACGAACTGACCCGGACCCAGCGTGGAGCCGGGCGCAAACGCGAACGTGATGCCCGCGCTGAACGCGACCCCGGACAGGCTCAGGCTGGCGGCGCCGCGGTTCTTGAGTTCGATGAATTCGAGCTGCGTGTCGGCGAAACCGGACCGGGCCAGCGGGTTGTAGTGGATTTCGGTGATGACGAGGTTGCCGGCCAGCTGGGGGTTCGACCCGGTGTAGGTGACCGTGATCGCATCGGCCATGCCGGGCACGGGCCGCCCGGCGCGGTCCACTCCCGTGAGCGTGACGGGGTTGGCGCCGCTCACCGGATACAGCGTGAGGGACCAGGCGGAGGTGGACGTCCAGTTCAGCGCGGCGGGCCGGCCGTTGACCAGTATCCCGGCGACCTCGATGGGGGCGGTGCCGGCCAGCGTGACCGCGCTCGACGCGGTGGAGAAGTCCGCCCCGCCGTTGGTCGTGATCGCGAACGCGGGCGAGGACATCGCGCCGATCTGGTTGATGATGTAGGTGCGGCGCGACTGCAGCCAGGACTTCATGGCGGACGGATCGGTCGCGGGCACGCCGTTGGCCACCAGCGTCTGGTAATGCGCGTCGGCGACGGGATCAAACACGGCGGAGGTCATGGGCCCGTCCACCGCCTGCCGGAGGATGTTGTAAAAGACCCGGCTGAATTCCGGATGGGCGTAGAAGTTGTTGAGGGTGGGATCGTTGATCTCGGTGAGCAGGCCCGCGTCAAAATTCCGGCTCCCCGCCCCCATGGAAAAGTCCATGTCCCACAGCGCCAGATGCACCTTGCCGCCCGGGGGGCGGTACAGGAAGGTGTTCTTGCCGCGGTAGTAGCCGTAGCCGTCCCAGTCGGTGCCGATGCGCCGGACGGCGAAATCCTCCATCCAGGAGTCGATGTCCACGACCGCCTTGACCTGCTGGGTGTAGAGCGCGGGATCGGTCTGGTTGAGGGCGTCCACCAGGTCGTAGATGGTCTGGTGGCTGTCGCCGGTGTTCCCGTAGTTCTTCTTTTCCCAGCTCCAGCGGTACCGGGCCTGCTTCTTCGCCCCGCCGGTGGTGGTGTAGTTGAGGAGCTGGGCGTTCTCGTTGAACTCGCGGGTGACCTGGCTGTTGTTGTTGAACTCGAACCAGTCGTCGACCTCGAACAGCTCCCCTCCCTCGCTTCCGGGAAACCAGGTGGAGAGATACGCCGGATCCTGCTGGAAGGTGTCGGCGATGATGTTGCCGCGGGGGATGGCGTTGATCAGGCAGTGGACGTACCGCTGATAGGAAAAGGACGCGCCCAGCTTCTCGGCCATCCAGTACATCATGCGCTCGCTCTGCAGGGTGGGATCGCGCGACGGCTGCTCCAGGGCGTCGAGATTGAATTCGTCGGCGCCGATGAGGGGTTGGTCCTCCGGCAGGCGAAGACGTAGGCGGCGATCAGGGAGTTGTCGATCGGGCTGACGTATTGCGGCCGGATGAAGGGGCTGCCCCGGTAGCGGATGCCGGCGCCGTAGACGGCCCGGAGGTTGTTGTACACGACGGTGCAGTCCTCCATCTCGTTGCTCAGCTTCTGGCGGTTGGTCCAGTCGGTGAGATTGGCCTGGGTGAGCAGGAGGCGGTACGAACCGAAGTCGCCGGTGCGCAGGGTCTGCCCGTGGATGACCAGGCACTCGCTCGACGTCGGCGCAGTGGCGGGGAAGCGGGTGGTGGCGGCGGGCGACCCGGCGTCCACGGCCTCGACGTAAAAGGCGGAGATGCTGCCGGCGGCCTGCCCGGGCAGACTGGCGGTGTAGATGCCGTCGCCTGCGACCTGGTCCGGAGCGACCCCGCCGTCCAGCATCGCGGTCGTGGTGTAGGAGGTGGCCGGGTCGAGGCGGCGCTTGAGGCTGACGCCGGCCAGGCCCTGGGGATCGGACACGCGCGCGGTGACGGTGACCGCCTGCGACGCCGCCGGCAGGACGGGAAAATGCGCGACCTGGGTGATCGCGGGCCCGGCATTGGCGACCCGGCGGCTGTTGACCGCCCCCGGGGTGCCCAGGTTCGACGGCACGGTCAGCACGCCGGAGGCTTCGAGGTAGTTGCCCTTCAGCCGGATCAGCACATGCGGATTGCCGCGAAGCCAGCGCCCCCGCAACTGGAGGGTGGCGGTGTTGCCGGCCGCCAGCGCGGTGGTCAGCGCGCTCTCCGCGCGATTGACCCCGTTGTCGCCCCCGCCGCTGGCCACGATGCGCAGCGAGGCGGAGGAGCCGTCGGCGCCCTGGGTCGTGTCCCGGTAGGAGCGGATGTGGTTTCCCTGGATCGTCCAGCCGGTGAGGGCGGATTCAAAGTCGGAATTGGACACGCGGGTGGAGTTGGCGGCGTCGGTGCTGCGTTTCACCACGATCTTGTCCACGAGCATCTCGCCCCGGCCCATCGCCATGATGTGCACCTCGTTGGGCGTGTTGAGTCCGTTGTCGAGGACGCCGGTGGCGGCCACGGTGGTCCAGGGGGCTTTGGCGGTCTCGTCACTGTCGGCCCAGTTGGAGCCGCGGCGGTTGTCGGAGGCGGGGTCGGTCAGCTCCAGCGAACTTCCGCCGCCGTCCGCCCACGGGGGCCAGGCGCCGCCGGTCGCATAGGTCACCTCGTCGACCGGAACGAAGTCCTGCAGGGGCAGCAGGGGGTCGTCGGGCTTGGCCAGGCGGATCAGTTCGCCGACGCCGGAGAGCGACCCCGACCAGTCGCCGACCACCGAGGCGGGGGCGACCGCCGGGTAGCGGGAAAGGAAGCGGGCGCGGTCGGCCGACACCACCAGGTACCCGCCGGCCGGGATCACCGTGCCCGCGGCGAAGGTATAGTCCACGCCCTGGGTGAAACGCCAGTTGGACAGATCGGCTGCGGCCGCGCCGCGGTTGTAAAGCTCGATCCACTCGTCGCGCGGGTCCTCGGTGATCGGGTGGTACATCACCTCGTTGATCACCACGTCGCGGATGCGCAGGCCGGCGTTGGCGGTTCCGGGCGTGTTGGCGGACAACTCGTGCCACTCCGGGTGGCCGTCCGGCCAGCGCCCGAAGGACCAGCCATTTTCCTTCGCGCCGAATTTCACCGCGTCGAGGATGCGGTCGCCGGCGGAATTCCACAGGTACAATTCCTCCCCGGCCGAACTCAGGTTGAAGCCCAGCTTGTCCTGGGTGACCACCACCCGGCCCCCGGGGGCGATCTGCGCGCCCGAGGCGAAGGAGAAGAAATTGGTGGCCGGGTTGTCGGACAGCTTGATGCCGGACAGATCGAGCGTGTTGGTGCCGTGGTTGTAGATCTCCACGAAATCAACCTGGGGGGGATCGGTGTGGGTGAGGATCTCGTTGATGACCAGGGCGTTTTCGGCGGCCTGCGGAGCAACGTCGGCGGAGCCGGGGGAGCCGTCGAGATAGGCACTGGGGCCCCAGGCGCGGGGATCGGCGGCCCCGTAGGAGGGCCGCGCCAGCACCAGCGAGTGCCCGGCGCCGTCGCACTGCGCGGGCCACGGCGGGGCGTTGTTGTAGGCGGCTTCCAGCAGGACGGCGTCGTGACTCCAGTGCCGCAGACGGATCGTCCCGCCCGCGTTGGAGAGCGAACCGGCGTAGGGCCCGAGCACACCGCCCAGGTTGTAGACCGCCTGCAGGTCGGCGGGCGACTTGGCGACGACCAGAAAGCCGCTGGCCGCGATGACGGTGTTGGAGGGGAAGGTGTAGCTGACCTCGCCGCTGATGCGGAACCCGTCCAGGGTGCGCGGCCAGGGCTCGGTGTTGTACAGTTCGATGAACTCGAGGTCGCGCAGATCGGCCCGGTCGCGCGGATGGTAGTGGATCTCGGAGAAAACCAGCGGGGTGGCGCGCGAACAGGGGCCGGGGGGCTCGGGCGCCTCGGTCGGGTCGATCCATCTCGGCGCGGCCGGCGGAGAAAGCAGCCAGGCCAGGGTGCGGTCGAACAAGCCCCATCCGCTGGTGTTCAGCGCGGCGGCGGTGGTGTCCTGCAGGAGGAAACCCGCGCGGCGGGCGGGGGCGGACCGGGCGGACATGAGGGCGCCGGATTCATAGAGGAAGAGGACGGACCGGTTGCCGTCGCCGGCGAGCGTCGCCACCGATTGCGCCGCGGAGGGCAGGTTGGCGGCCCAGGTGAGGGTCTGGGCGGAACCGAGGATGACCGGCTGCCCGGAAAGTCCCCCGGCGATGGCGTGGGAGGCCCGCACCACGCGCACCTGGGTCTGCGCGGCGGCGGTGCCCGCGTCGGCGCCCGCGGGGCCGGTCATGCCGAGGTCGTCCAGCAGCCCCGGTTCCCAGCACATCAGGGGCACGCCCACCGGGGTGAACTTCGCGGCCACATCCGCCGGGGCGACGGTGGAGGAGACGAGGATGACGTCCCGGCCCGTCGCATCCGCCACCTTCGCGGCCGGGCCGGCCACCAGGGTGATGGAGTGGCCCAACCCCTGCAGGCGCGTATTGACCGCGCTGTCGCCGGAATTGAGGGTGGTGTTGCCGACCACGAACAGCACGTTGGCCGCGGGGGCGGAGAGGGCCGTCGCAAACAGGAGTGCGGAGGCCAGGGTCTGGTTGTATCGGCGCATGGGGGTCTCCCCAAATACACCAATTCGGCCGGACGTTCCAGTTTATCCGCCGCCTGCGGGGTTTTCGCCGCGGCCGCAGCCGCCATGGCGGCCGGAAGTTCGCCCCGGGAAGGCTCAGATCGCCCGGCGGCGGTAGTATACGACCGTCGGTTCCGTGCTGAAGGTGTAGACCGCGAGCAGTTTCGACATCCGCATGATGATCCAGGGCTGGCCGATGTTGATGCCGTTCTTGGTGAAGACCAGGTCGTCGGCGAGGAAGACGGCGGAATGGATCACCCCTCCCTCCGCATCCTGCAGGAACACCAGGTCGCCGGGCATGGAAGGTTTGCCGATGCGGTAGAAATTCTCCTGGATGTAGTTGCTCGCATACGCGAGGTCCTTCAGGCGGTCGTCGGGAACGTCGCTGAAGAAATTCAACGCGCTCCAGTGGCAGTCCTCCCGGGCATCGGCCGGGCTGCCAGGCAGCGGGAAGGTGTACAGACGCTCGCGGGCGAACGGGGGCAGAAGGTAGAGCAGGCTGATCGTTCCGCCGCCGGGAACCTTCTGGAGCGACTCCAGCAGGGGGCGAGGTCCTTGGATCTGACGCCCGGGGCGGTGCACCAGTAGCCGAGATCTTGTCGATGTCGCTCTCCGGCCGCAGACGCATGCGGACCAGAACCGCGGTCTGGTAGGTCAGGGCCTTGAGCAGGTGGAGCCGGTCCTCTGCGGACGGCAGCCGGTGCAGGAGCACCTCGGGGTCGCTGAAATAGCAGTTGCCGCCGCGCCGGTACATCAGGCGACGGAGCAGGTCCACGGTGGCGGGATCCACGCCGCCCGGGCGAACAAGCCCTCGAACACGCCCTCCTGCAAATGATAGGGCTGGCGCATCAGCTTGTTCTCGGGCCACTGGGCGAGCCGGGTGTAGAGGCGGGAGCGGACCGCGGGCGACAGCGACATCACCACCCCGTCGTCCGGATTCACCACGGTGGCCAGGGGCGTTTCCCGCGCACGGGCGAGGGCGGCGTCGATGTCCCCGGCGTCCAGCCCGCATTCCTGCAACAGGAGGCGCACCGGCGGGATCGCTGCCCGGAAAGGTCCAGGAAACCACCCGGTTCGTCGTGGCCTCGAAGGAGACGTATTCCTCGGGCTGTTCGAGTTCGATGTCCTGGGTCTCCAGTTCGCCCCAGGGCGCCGGAAGGCTGGAGGAAGGTCCCGGCGCGGGAAGACCGCGGCGCGCCCGGGACGCCGCGGGGAGTCCGGGAAGACATGGTGGCCAAAATGGCGGGTGATCAGGGCGGTTCCGACAATGATCGAAAGACTCCAGACCGCAAGACGGGTCAGGGTGAAATGGATCGTGGGGCCGTCCGCGCGGGCACCCGTTCCGGCGCCATCCTCCTGAGGAAGTGATTTCATAAGGCCCGGGTTTGGAAAATCGGTAACCCCCCTCCCCCGCCATCCCCCGGCTGTGCATCCAATCCGCAAACGCAGACCAAGACGTTGGAGGGCATTCGTACCTTTCACCCTGTACGGGACAGATCCATGGACAACGGGCGGACCCGCCCCTTATTGTACGGACATGAAAACAAAATGGGGAACAGCACCTTTCAAGACCGGCGGCCCGGCCCCGCCCGACCGGGTCCACCGCCGGAACGCCGACACCTCAATGCGCGACGTTGAGGCGGATGATCGAGAACGAATTGGGTGGGAAATCATGCCGGAGGACGCCCTCCTTGACGCTGACCGCGAAGGGTCGGGGGGCGACCTTGAGGGGCTGATCGAGTGAGTTCTCATCCATCGCGCCAGCGGAGGTCAGGACCACGGCGAGGCGGCGGGGCCGTCCGGAATCCGGGCCCCCTCGATGCGGATGTCCGCCGGCTGGGCCTCGTAGGCGCCGTTGACGACCTTGAGGATGATCTCGCCCCGGGTCTCATCGGTGGTGGCGCTGGCAAAGAAGGAGCGCATTTGCGGGGGCGGCGTCGTGGATCTGGCGCCCGTCAGGAAGCACTTGAGGCGGCCGCCGGCGGTCTCGACGCGGATGTCGTACCAGCGGTTGTTTTCGATCCTCCTCGGCGGACCCCGTTTCACCGGCGCCGACTTCCGTGGCGTGGCGCGTATTGCCCCAGCCCCCGAGATTCCACCAGTTCCGATCGTGATCGTCGCGGAGGTTGAACATCACGAGGAAGCCTTCCCCCCCAGCTTGCGGGCCTTGAGGGACAGGGTGTAACCCCCGGCCCAGTCCTTGTCCCCGAACACGGCCCTTACGTTCTCCCCGGTGCCCGACTGCCGCAGCGCGCCGTCGACAACCTTCCATTCCCCGCCTCCGGCGAAGCGCCAGCCCTTGGTGCCGCCGCTGAAATCACTCTGATACACCGTCTGTCCATCCCGGGTGACCCGGATATCCCGGAACTCGGCCTGGGTGAGCCAGGTCCCGACTCCGATGGCGCCCCCCTGGAGCGGAATCGGGGAGGATGCCGCCTCCACGGCGGTCGGCAGCACGACATCCCCGCGATGCACGGCGAAAAGGTGCTGGACGAAGTAGCTGGGCAGTCCGAAGGCGCGGGTGTTGTCGAAGTTGATGAGGTCGGGATTCCAGCGGCGGTGCTTGACGTGCACGAAAAGCGGGGCGTAGGCGGCCATGGCGACGATGTCGGAATTGCGCTCCAGGCCGGTCATGAACGCCGCCTCGCCGATGGCGCCGCGCAGGCTGCCCTCGCCGGTGTTGCGGGTGACGGCATATTCGCCAACGAAGATCTTCGGGCCCGAGCGGTCGTAGGAATCGTAGTGACCGGCCATGTTCATGAAGAACTCGGGCGTGTTGTAGTAGTGCTCGTCGACGAGGTCGGCGGGCGGCTCCTTGGGGTGCCCGCCGGCCCATTCATTGGCGATCAACCGGATCTCCGGATACCGCGCCTTGATGGCGGCGTGGAAGAGCGGCCAGCGTTCGTGGTAGGCCTTGCCTCCGTTTTCGTTGCCGATCTCCAGATACTTGAGGCCGAACGGCTCCGGGTGCCCGTTGCGGGCGCGCTGCGCCCCCCAGAAGGAGGAGGCGGGGCCGTTGGCGTACTCGATGGCGTCGAGCGCGTCCTGCACGTACTCGCCCATGCGGTCAAGCGGGACGTTCTCCTTGTGGGACATGCCCACGTTGATGCAGAAGAGCGGTTCGGCCTTGAGGTCTTCGCAGAGCTGCAGGTATTCGTGGTAGCCGAGGCCGTGCGTGGCCCAGTAGCCCCAGATGTTCCACTGGGTGCGGCGCTCCTGCAGCGGCCCGATGGTTTCCTTCCAGCGGTAGGACTCGCGCAGGGTGTCTCCCTCGACCCAGCATCCGCCGGGAAAGCGGAGGAAGGCGGGCTGGAGGTCTTCGAGCATGACCGCGAGGTCGGGGCGCAGGCCGTTGGCGCGGCCCTTCCAGGTCTTGGCGGGGAAGAGAGTGACCAGGTCGAGCCAGACCGTGCCGGGGGCCGCGGCGCGGAGGACGAGCCGGGCGTCGGTGTCCGTGGTGTCCGGGGTGAGCACGGCCTGTCGCACCGCCCAGTCGGCGGTGGCGGCCGCGATCGGCGCCGAGGCGTAGACCTTGCCCTCCTTCGATTCGAGCGAGGCGGTGAGCGACAGCCCGCCCTCGTTCGCGCCGCGAAGGGCGAGCGCGAGGTTCATGGCCTCGCCGGCGCGGACCGGAATGCCCCAATACCCGCCGTTGGAGAGACCGGCCGGAGAGGCGGGAGTGGCGGTGGTGACGTCAACACGGAGCGAGCGCTTGTTGCGGGTGTTGAGGGGATTGCCCGCCCAGGGTTGCTCGCACGTCACCCGGAGGGTCGCCGCGGCTCCAGGGGCGTTGGCGAGGGACCAGTGCTGCGGCTCGTCGGAATCCTCGAAGGAGCGGTTGCGCACGAGTTCGGCGTAGAGCCCGCCGTCCGCCGAGAGGTTGATGTCCTCGAAAAACACGCCCCACAGGGTGGGCGAAACCCGGTGGCCGGGTCGGTCGGCGGCAACGGTCACCTTGGCGGCAACGGGAGCGCCTTCGGCGCTCAGCAGGGCGGCGCAGGCGGTCAAGATGGCGGAGAGGGAGTGTGTCTTCATGGTGGGACTGGAATGTCAGAGACCGCGTACGAAAGAAGTCGAAAGTTATATGACCGTAATACCCCGGCCGTAATCCGGACCCCGAAGAAACCCCTGCCGCCGGGGCGATCAGTGATCGAATGCCGCCGGCTTGCGGCGGGAAAGGACCCGCAGCAGCACCGCCCCCGCCAGCAGCATTCCGGCCGACGCGGGTTCGGGCACGGTGCCGGACAGCTTGTAATGCAGGAGGATGGCGCCGCCGCCCTGGGTGAAGTTGTAGCCCGCGCCCGAACCAGTCCGGTATTCGATCTGGTAGGTGTTCCTCGTCAGCAGGGCGGGATCCTGGAAGGAGTCGGTCTGGTCTCCCAGGCGGGTCCACCCGATCCCGTCGCTGGAGATCCCGGTCAGATCCCCGAAGGCGTAACTCCCCGTGATGCCCCCCGGGGCGTAGGCCAGCACCAGCGTGCCCCAGTCCTCGGTGTAGCCGTACGGGCGCATGAAGTAGGGGTTGAGCCCGAAGTTCATCGAGGCCCCGCCGGCGATGCTCAGGCTGCCGGTGACCTGGATCTGGTTGTAGCGGACGCTGCCTTCGGCCAGATAGGAGGAGCCCAGATCCAGCACCGTGCCGGCGGGCTGGCTCAGACTTCCGTTGACGAACAGATAGTTGCCCTCCTTGACGGCCGGGCCGGTCACCGCCCCGCCGGGCGCCGAGCGGTCGGTCACCCCCGTGGTGTTGGAGCCGTAGACCGCCAGGGTGCCGTTGCCCCAGTTGAAGCTGCCGCCGTTGTCGATCGAGTACACCGGGCTGCCGCCCAGCGCCCCGCCCGCCAGCCGCAGCGTCCCCGCCTCCAGGCTCACCGTCGTCCCCGCCGCGATGGTCACGCGGGTGGTCTGCATCGTCCCGGTGGTGTTGATCTTCAGGCTCGTCCCCGCGTTGCTCAGCGTCGTCACCCCGCCCCCGGGATGCTCCCGGCGCCGGTCAGTTCAAAGCGCGCCGCCGGTGATCTGGAAGTTGCCCGTCCAGCTCCCGGACCCCGTGAAGTTGAAGGTGCCGGCCCCCGCCTTGGTGAACGTCGCCCCGGAGTCGCCCCCGGTGATGCTGCCACTCATGTTCACCGTGCCGCCGACGCTCAGGGTGCTGGACCCGTTGGAGAGGGTCAGGCCGCGGTCGGTGGTCCCCGACCCGGTGATGGCCAGGGTGCCGCTGGTGCCGTTGAAGACCACGGGCGTGACGCCGGCGCCCAGGGGCTGGGCGACCCCCGCCGTGGTGATGGACGGAACGCTCAGAGTGCCGTTCTGGATCGTCACCCCGCCGCTGAAGGTGTTGACCCCGGTGAGGGTCTGGGTGCCGCTGCCGCGCTTGTTCAGGGCGGCGCCGGTCCCGGAAATCACCCCGTCATACGAGGCCGAGCCGTTCTGGTTGCCGGTGGTCAGGGTGATGCCGTTCGCCAGGCTGATGTTCCCCCCGAGGCGCCGCCGCCGGAGAGCAGGCCGACTTCCTCGGTGTTGTTGACCTGGAGGGCCGCAGTGGAGAGGTTGGCGATCGAAACCACGGAGCTGTCCGAGAGGGCGCTGCCGCCGCTGGCGATCAGCAACCCGTTGCTGATGGTGGTGGTGCCGGTGTTGATGTTGTTGCCGGACAGCAGCAGCGTGCCCAGGCCCGTCTTGGTCAGGGGTTCCGCCGCAAATCCGTTGTTGTAGATCTGTGAGGAAATCGCGAGATCCGTGGCGGCGGCGCCGTCGGCTACGTTGATGGTGAGCCCTCCGGTCTGACGGATGGCCAGCTTGGTGCCGCTGATGGTCGAGGTGGTTCCCGAGGCGAGAGAGTTGATGGTGGAACTGCCCTGGAAGAAGTCGAGGTTGCTGCCCGCCGCCCCGGTGATGGCCCCGCCGGTCAGGTTGATGACGGCGTTGCCCAGGGTCTGGTTCGCGCTGGGGGTGTTGACGTTCAAGGTGCCCCCAACCAGGTTGATCACGCCCAGACGGGTGGAATCGGTGTTGTAACCGGTCACGTCGTTGGCGCTCAGCCGGAGGGTTCCGCCGGCGTTGACGGTCACGGTTCCGCGGATCGTGCCACCCGTCCCGCCGCCACCGGTCAGGTCGAGAATGCCCCCGTTTACGGTGGTCCCGCCGGAATAGGTGTTCTGGATGGGAAGGGTGAGTGTGCCGGCACCGCCCTTGACCAGGGCACCGGTGCCGGAAATGACTCCGGAGAGGGTCTGGTTGGCGGAGGTGTTGATGCTCAGGGTGCCGTTGTCGGTGATCGCCCCGGAGTAGGAACCCAGATTGAGCCGTCCGGCCCCGCCCACCTCGAAGGTCCCGGCACTGACGGTCAGCGCGCCGGTGAAGGTGTTGTCCCCGGTCACCTGGATCGTTCCGGTTCCGCTCTTGGCCAGGGTGGAGGTGCCGCTGACCACCCCGCTCACGGTGAGCGGACTGCCGGAATTGTTGGTCCAGGTCTGGTTGGCGCCGAGGGCGACCTTCGCCCCGATGGTGCTGGACGGCACGCTCGCGGACATGCTGATCCCGCCCGTGCCGACCGTGAGGGTGTAGCCGTCGGCGTTGAGCCCCAGCCCGTTGACGGTGTCGGAGATGGTCACGCTCTTGACGCTCATGTTCGCGCCCAGCGTGGTCGACGTGGGGGCGGTGGTCAGGGCGCTGTTGGACACGATCACATCCGCGCCCGAGCCGGGCACCAGCACCTGCACGGCCGCGCCGTTGGTGGAGGCCCAGTTGCTGGCGGAGGACCCGTCCGAGGCCGCCCACACGTTCGCCGCCCCGGAAAGGCCGCCGGTCCAGTAGGCCGTCGTGATCGCCGCGACCGCCGTCGGGGTCATCTTCACGAAGGTTCCGGACGGGTCGATGTTCCAGGAGGACACCACGTAGTTGTAGTTGTTGCGGACCACATAGGTCGAGTTGAGCCCGCTGGCGGCGGTGAGCAGGGTGTATTCGGTGCCGGTGTTGGGTGTTCCGACCATCTCGAAGCCGATGCCGCTTCCGACCGTGGCCGCGCCGGTGGTGGCGATCCGGCTGCTGGTGGTGGTGTTCCAGCTCAGGCCGACGGTGCTGTTGTTGCCCAGGCTCATCGGCGCCGAAGCGGCCAGGTTGAGCGTGGCCGGCGTGCCGGGAGCGTAGCTGAACTGGGTCGAAGCCGCCGTGGTCAGGGAGCTCAGCGCCCCGAGGCTGCCGGTGACCTGCAGGTGCCCGGCGTTGACGGCCAGCGGACCGCTGTAGGTGTTCGCGCCGGACAGGGTCAGCGTGCCGGTGCCGCTCTTGGCCAGGGCGCCGGCGCCACCCAGCACCTGGGAGACGGTGATTTCGTAGCCCTGCGTGTCCACGGTCGCGCCGGACGCGCCCACCGTGGCGGTCACGCTGGCGTTGTTATTCCAGAACGAGGCCGTCGTGCTGTTGGCGCGCAGAAGACCGCCGTTGAGGTTCACCACCGCGTGCCGAGTCCGTAGGAGATCCCGCCGGTCAGGGTGAGCACCCCGCCGTTGAGATTGATGATGCGGCCGGTGGGATTGTTGGTGGTGCCGCCGGGATGACCGAGCGACAGGGTGCCCATGTTCACCGCGCCCGTGCCACTGAGGGTGAAGGTGTAGGAACCACGCACCCCGAGCCGCGCGGTGCCGGGGGCGTTGAAGGTGCCGCCGGAGATGGTGAAGACGGAGCCCGTTCCCCCGGAGTTGTTCGCCATCCAGAAGCCCTCCGCCGAAACACTGCCGCCCGTACTCACCGTACCCCCGGTCTGGGTATAGGTACCCGGGGCGTTGTCACCCACCATGACGTAGCCGGTGGAGTTACTGCTGGTGAAAGTACCCCCGGAAATGACGGCCGCGCCCGGGAAACCGGATGTGCTGCCAAGGTACAGGGCACCGCCCGAGGAGGAGGCGGTCACAGAGCCGCCGGACATGTTGAAGACCGGGGTTCCGACCCCGCCCGAGGCCCCGACGACGATGCGGGCGGTGCCGTTCAGGTTTCCGGAAGTCAGGTTGACGGTACCCTGGCTTACGGTGGTGTCGCCGGTGTAGGTCTGGGTGCCGTTGATGGTCAGCGCGCCCGCCCCGATGTTTGAAACGCCGCCCGTCCCGGTCACCACGTTGTTGAGGGTGACCGCGTTCGACCGGTTGAAGATGAGCGTGCCGTTGTTGGTGATGGTCCCCGTGTCGGTACCCAGGCTGCCCGTGGTCCCGCCGTTGCCGACCTGAAGCGGGCCGCCGGCAATGGTCGTGGGACCGGAATAGGTGTTGTTCGCCGCGAGGATCAGGGTGCCGTTGCCGGTCTTGCTGAGCGAACCGGTCCCGCCGACGGGATTCGCAAAGATGGCGTTCTTGCCGGCGTGCACCACGTCCACCGTGTTCGCCCCCGTCAGGGTGATCGTCCCGCCGTAAGTCACGACAGCGTCTTCCGCCCGCAGCGCCCCGCCATTCAGGTTGAAGTTGTTGGCGTAGCTCATGGCGTTGCCGGTGCTGCCGGCATAGACACGCACGGTGCCGCCGCTGTTGACGGTGACATCCCCGGTGCCGAACGAACTCTTGGCCCCGGCGCCGGTGCCCGCGTTGACCGCGAAGGTTCCCGCCGAAACGGTCACGCCGCCCGAGAAGGTGTTGCCGGTGTTGTCGAACCAGAGCCAGCCCGGGCCGGTCTTGGTGACCGAACCGGCGCCGCCGACCACGTTTGAGAACGCGATGGTCTTGTCGCCATAGACGACATTGATCGTGTTGGCGCCGGTCAAGGCCAGGGTTCCGCTGACCATGACCACCGCATCCTGCGCATTGAGCGTCCCGCTGTTCACGGCGAAATTGTTGGCGTAGGTCATGGTGTTGCCGGTGCTATCGGCGAGGAAGCGCACCGTCGCCCCGGAGTTCACCGTCACCGCGCCGGTCCCGAACATGGTCTTGGTGCCGGTCGCGGACCCGCCATAGGAGGTCAGGGTCCCGCCGTTGACGACCGTTCCCCCCGAATAGGTGTTCGCTCCGGAGAGGATCGTGTCACCCGTCCCGGCCTTGGTCAGGGTGGCCGCGCCACCCGGAGACCACCCCGTTCACCGTCAGGGTGCTGGAGGCGTTGTTGGTCCAGGTCTGGGCGTTGCCCAGCGCGATGGCGGGGTCCAGGGTGACCGCCCCGGCGCCCAGGTTCATGGTGATGCCGGATCCGGTGGTGCTGCCCAGGGTGAGGGAGTAACCTCCGGTGGACAGCACGCTGACGGGATTGGTGTTGAAGGGGAGGCTCATGACCCCGTTCACGGTGATGCTGTTGAGGGCCATGTTGGAGCCCAGGGTCATGTTGACCTGGTTGCCCGCCACCGCCCCGCTGTCGGAGAAGTACACGTTGGCGGCGGCGCCGGGGGTCAGGGCCGAGGCCGTGCCCGCGCCGTCGGTGGTCCAGTTGCCGGCCACGCCGAGGACGCTGGCGTACCCGCTCGCCCCGCCTTTCCAGAAGGCGGCGGCGAGGGGGGCCGTGGTGGTCGGGGTCATGATCACCGAGGTCGGGGACAGGGTGAACGCGGCGGTGTAGTCGGTGTTGTTGATCGCCACGTAGCTGCCCGTGTTCAGGCCGCTGCCGGCGGTCAGGATGGTGTAGGGCGTGCCGGAGGTATAGGCACCGGTCATGCTGACCTTCACGCCCGTTCCGATGGTGGCGGCCCCGGCGGCGGCGATGCGGCTGCTGGTCGCGGCATTCCAGTTGAGGCCCACGGTGCTGCTGGAGGCACGGTTGAGGGTCGAGCCGGCCCCGAGGGTGAGGCTGGTTCCCACCGTGGGCGGGAGGTAGGTGAAGGTGGCATTGGTGGCCACGGTCAGGGCCGAGGTCCCGCTCAGGGTGCCGGTCCCGTTGACGATCAGTTCGCCGCCGCTGACTGTGGTGGCCCCGGTGTAGGTCTTGGGGGTGGAGAGGGTCAGGATGCCGGTGTTGTTCTTCACCAGTGATCCCGCGCCCGTCAGGGTGCCGGACAGGGTCTGGTTGGCGGTGGTGTTGATGAGCAGGGTGCCGGAATTGCTGATGGCGCCGGCGTAGGTTCCGGATCCGAGCCGTCCCACGCCGCCGAGTTCGAGGGTCCCCGCGCTGATGGTGGTCGCGCCCGTGTAGGTGTTGACGCCGGACAACGACATCACCCCCGCCCCGGCCTTGATCAGGCCGGAGGTGCCGGCGACCACCGACGAAACGCTCAGATCCGTTGCCGCGGCCCCGTCGGCCACCGTGAAGGTGTTCTGGGTCGCGCTGGCCGACACGCCGGAGGTGGGGCTCAGATTGATCTGCGCGGTCGAGATGACGCTGGAGGTGGCGGCCGCGTTGACGGTGATGTCACCATGCAGGTTGAACTGCTTGGCGGTGTCGACCCCGGTCATGGTGCCCGCAGTCATGGTGACGTTGCGCATGTGGCTGTCGGGGCCCTCCGCGTGGGTGATCTGCCGGAGGGTGCCGCCGTTGATCACCACGTTGGTGTCGTAGTTCCAGCCGAAGGCGTTCACCCCGGTCTCCACGGTCCCGCCGGTGTTGATGGTCAAAGCCCCGAGCCGACCGTGGAGGAGGCGGCATTCGAGGCGGTCAGTTGCAGGACGCCGCCGTTGACCGTGGTGCCTCCGGAGTAGGTCTTGCGGGTCGACAGGGTCAGCGTGCCGGTGTTGGCCTTGATCAGGGTGCCGGCGCCGCTGAGCCCCCCAGACAGGGTCTGGTTGGCGGTGGAGTTGAAGTAAAGGGTGCCGGCGTTGGTGATGGCCCCGGCGTAGGACCCGTTGCCGAGCGTGCCGCCGCCCGTGACGGCCATGGTGCCGGCCGAGATGGTGGTGGCGCCGGAGTAGGTGTTGGCCCCGCTGAAGTTCCAGGTGCCGGCCCCGCTCTTGGTCAGCCCGCCCGTTCCGGAAAAGACCTTCTGGAAGGTGCCGGTGCCGGCCCGGTGAAGGTGAGCGAGGGGTTGCTGTTGTAGACCCAGTTGGTGTTGTCGTTCACCGTGTCGATGGTCCAGTTGGCCCCGGTCGCGGCCTCCAGCGTCGCGCCCCCGGCGTTCACCGTCACCCCTCGTCCGTAGGTCGTCGTCCCGTTCATGCGGATGGTCCCGTTGTCGACGACGATCTGCCCCGCCCCGGCGGCCAGCATGCCCAGGGACTGGGTGCCGGCGGCGTAGGACCGGGTGTCGAGTTTCAGCACCGCGCCGGACTGGACGGTGACCACCCCGGAGGTGTTATTGCCCGCCGGTGTAGAGCCAAACCGTGCCGGTGACCTTGAGCGTTCCCCCGCTGATCGTGGTGTTGCCACTATAGGTATTCGCGGCGGTGAGTTGCATCAGGCCGGCTCGGCTTTGGAAATGCCCATGCCCCCGGTGGACTGGGTGATGGCGGCGCTGACCAGCAGGTCCACCGCGGCGCCCCCGTCGGCGACCGTGAAAGGAACCGTGGTGTAGGAATTGTCGGAGCGGATGTTGATCCGGCCGGCGATGGTGGCGGTGGCACTGGCGAGGGTGGCCACGCTGGTGCGGTTCCATTCCAACTGGTTTCCGGAGGTCGTGCTCACGCCGCCGTTGCTCTGCAGGGTGCCGCCGGTCATGGTGATCCCGCCGGTGATGTTCCAGATGTGCATGGCGCCCGTGCTGGTGATTGTGCCATTGTTGATGGCCACGGAGGTGATCTGGTCGACCCACCCCAGGCCGGTGGCATCGCCGGTCGTGGTGACCGTCGCCCCCGAGTTCACGGTCAGGGCGCCGCGAATGCGCGTGGTTCCGCCCGCGGCCCCGTTGGCCAGAATCACCTCGCCGCCGTTGACCGTGGTTCCCCCGGTGAAGGTGCTGACGCCACCCAGCGTGAGGGTGCCGTTGCCGGTCTTGGTCAGGGAGCGCGCCCCGCCGGACTCGCCGATCGCCCCGCCGATGCTCATCACGGTGGAGCCCGCCGCGGGATTGACCACATTGAAGGTGGCGTTGCCCCCGAGGGTCGTGGCGTTGAAGTTCACCTGCGCGGTGCCGCTGGTCACGTTCGACCCCCCGGTGATGTTGAGGGTGTAGGCGCCGTTGGTGGTGAGGGTGTCAAACTGATTGGTCAGGCCGGACCCGGCGGTGTTCCGGTCGGCGAGGATCATGACCCCGTCCCCCGTGAGGGTGGTCTTGGCGTAATTGCCCGGGGACGTGTCGGTGCCCAACCGCAACGTGGTGCCACCCGCCATCGAGCGAAATGCTGTTGGCCGAGTTGGTGCCATCCCCCATCGTTCTGGCTGCGCAGGTCGAGTGTGCCACCGCTCACGGTGATCAATCCGGTGTTGGAGGCCGGATCCCAATAGTTGTTGTTGCCGCTCAGGATCAGCGTGCCCGCCCCGGACTTCGCCACCTGGGCGAAGGCCTGGGTGCCGGTCAGGCTGCCGGAAAGGTGCACCTCGACCCCGCTGCCGACATTGAACCCCGCCGTCTTGCCCGCCGCCCCCAGCGCCGGGAAGCCGGTGAAATTCAAGGTGGCGGTGCCGCTGGTGACGTTGGCCCCCTTGCTGACGCTGAGGGTGTAGGTGTCGTTGAAGGTCAGCGAGCCGAAGGACGTGCTGAATCCCGCGCCGGCGGTCGCGCGGTCCAGAATGATCGAGCTGCCGCCCCCGACCGTCACGTTGCGGCTGGCGTGCGCGGTGTCCGTCGCCAGTTGCAGCGTCCCGCCGTTCATCGCCACATTGCCCGAGCCCAGCGCGGCGGTGTTGGTGGCCTTCAGCGTGCCGGAGGTCAGGGTGGTGGCGCCGGTGTTGGAATTCGATGTGGACAACACGAGCGTCCCGCCGTTCACCGTCACCGCCGCCCCGCCGCTGAACGCCCCGCCCATGGTCAGCGTGCCCGCGCCGGTCTTGGTGAAGGCCGCGTTGCGGGTCCCGCCGCCGGCATTCCAGGTCAGGGAGCCGGAGGCGTTGTTGATGTCGAAGGTGGAGGCCCCGTTGTCCAGCCACAGCGTGGCGGTGGAAGTTTCGCTGCCGGAGCCGGTGTATTGGAAGGTCGACCCGAACTTCACCGCAAGATAGCCGGTGCCGATGCCGCTCAAGGCCCCGACGGAAATCGTGCCGGCCGTCAGCTCGGTTCCGCCCGAATAGGTGTTCGAGCCCGACAGGGTCAGCACGCCCGTGCCGTTCTTGGTCAGATTGCCCCCCGCGATGATGCTGCCGATGATGGCGTTTTGGTTGGCGGTGATGGTCGGGCCGGAGCCCGACAGGGTGATCGTGCCCCCGGACAAATTGTAGCCGGTGCTGTTGAACACCGTGTTGTGCACCGTTACCGTGCCCACCGTGACCGCCTCGCCCGTGCCGGCGAAGGTGGCGTCATTGCCGTCCACCCAGACCACCCCGGCGTCCCAGTTCAGGTCGGTCGTGTTCCAGGTGTTCAGCGCGTTGCCGTCCTGATAGGTCTGGGTTGCGCCATGCGCTGGCATCGCCACGGCTCCGAAGAGAATAAGACTAACTGATCCAAAATAAAGCAGGGGATGCTGTTTCATGGCAGTACCTGGTTTCTCGTGGTTAGGCATGGTTCATCTGTATCTTTTGAAATCCTTATGAGGCAAAAACCCCAAGATTTTCAAATACTACGCAAATGTTCCTCAACCCGTCAAAGCGGTAATCAAATAAAATCGTAGCTATCATGACATATATTACGATAATCCTACTAAATAATTGGTTCCTTCCGCCACCCATCCCCCTATCTGTGTGCGCCCGGATATGGTTTAATATATAAACATAATATTATACGATCAAGCGACTTATGACAAAATAAGGCCGGCTTCCAAAGATTGGGCCGGGCCTCGCGACTGCACTCATAAGGGGCTCGTTGCTGGACCCGGTGGTCGGCTTGGCGGGACGATTCAGACTTGCCGACGGCGGTCGAGCATCCGCAGTAGCACCACCCCCGCCAGCAGCATTCCGGCCGACGCGGGTTCGGGCACGGTGCCGGACAGCTTGTAATGCAGGAGGATGGCACCGCCGCCCTGGGTGAAGTTGTAGCCCGCGCCCGAACCAGTCCGGTATTCGATCTGGTAGGTGTTCCGGGTCAGCAGGGCGGGATCCTGGAAGGAGTCGGTCTGGTCTCCCAGCCGGGTCCACCCGATCCCGTCGCTGGAGATCCCGGTCAGATCCCCGAAGGCGTAACTCCCGGTGATGCCCCCCGGCGCGTAGGCCAGCACCAGCGTGCCCCAGTCCTCGGTGTAGCCGAAGGGACGCATGAAGTACGGATTCAAGCCGAAGCTCATGGTC
>JAXMHJ010000038.1:0-46240 GCA_046346795.1 Kiritimatiellia bacterium | reverse complement strand
GCGGCCGAGGACTTCCTCGCGGTGGAGTTCGGTGAAGCCGAGGTTCTTGTATTTGGCGACCTGCGCCTCCAGTTCCCCGGCGGGGACGGCGATGGCGACATGGTCCACGAATTCGAATCCGGCGTCGGTCAGTTCAGTGATCATGGGGGTACTCGTTGGGGTTATTCAAATTCGACCAGCACGGCGCCGGCCTGGATGCCGTCGCCGGGTTTCACGTTCACGACGGACACGCGTCCGTTGAAGGAGGCGGTGATGTCGGTTTCCATCTTCATGGCTTCGAGGACGAGCAGGACCTGTCCGGCCTTGACCTTTTCGCCGACGCCGACGAGCACCTTGGCCACGATGCCCGAGATGGGGCAGCGGATGATCTTCTGTTTTTCGGAGTGGGGGGTCGGCACCGGCGGGGTGTAGGTCACGGGGCGGACGTGCTGGGAGGCGAAGGAGAAGTTGGACTGCGGGGCCATGGGCTGCGCGTCGAGGGATTCGACCTCCACCTCGTAGACCTTTTGATTGACGGTGATCTTGAGTTTCACGGTGAGTCCCGGGTTACGGCTGGCGGTGGTTCTTGGGTTTGGTGCGAAGGTTGCGCAGCGACTGGATGAAGGACCGGCCCTGCTGCGCCCAGGAGGGCGACGCGCGTCTTCGGATGGACTGGATGTTCGCGGGGCCGCCCATGTAGGTGTGCACGGCGGCGGCGATGACGGCGAGGTCCTCGTCGGTCAGCTCGTCCGGAAGGGGCGCCCTCGGCCGCGCGGCCTCGGCCTCCAGTTTTCCGATCCGGGCGGTCATCTCCGCCAGTTCGAGGCGGAGGCGCTCGAGTTCCTGGGCGGGGGTTTCCCTGGGTTTGCTGCTCATGGGGCTCCGGTCAGAGCGGCATCAGGCCGTGTTTCTTCGGGGGCCGGACTTCGCGCTTGGTGTGGAGATGGTCGAGGGCCTGGGCGACGATGCGGCGGGTGTCGGAGGGCTCGATGATGTCGTCGACCAGGCGGCGGCCCGCGGCCACGAAGGGGTTGGAGAAGGCCTCGCGGTACTGGTTGATGAGTTCCTGGCGCTTGGCGACCTTGTTGTCGCCGGCATCGGCGATCTCCTTGCGGAACACGATCTCGGCCGCGCCCTCGGCGCCCATGACGGCGATTTCGGCGGTGGGCCAGGCGTAGCCGCGGTCGGCGCCCAGGTCCTTGCAGCACATGGCCAGGTAGGCGCCGCCGTAGGCCTTGCGCAGGATGATGGTGACCTTGGGCACGGTCGCGGCCGAGTAGGCGAAGAGCATCTTGGCGCCGTGGCGGATGATGCCGCCGTATTCCTGCTGCACGCCGGGGAGAAAGCCGGGGACGTCCACCAGGGTGACCAGCGAGATGTTGAAGGCGTTGCAGAAGCGGATGAAGCGCGCGGCCTTGGAGGAGGCGTTGATGTCCAGCACGCCCGCCTGCACGCACGGCTGGTTGGCCACGATGCCCACGCTGCGGCCGCAGACGCGGGCGAAACCGATCACGATGTTGGTGGCGTATCCGGCCTGCACCTCCAGGAAGTCGGCGTGGTCGACCAGGTGGGCGATGACGTTGCGCACGTCGTAGCCCTTCTTGCCTTCCAGCGGGACGATGGTGTTGAGTTCCGGGTCCGGCAGCACCTGGAAGTCGCCCTCGAGCACGGGCGGGTCCTCCATGTTGTTGGAGGGGAGGAAGCTGAGCAGTTTCTGGCAGATGCGCATCGCCTCGGCATCGTCCTCGGCGATGAAGTGCGTCACCCCGGAGATGCCCATGTGGGTGTCGGCGCCGCCGAGCTGGTCGGAGGTCACGTTCTCGCCGGTGACCTGCTTGATGACCGAGGGCCCGGTGATGAACATCTGGGCCTTGCGCGTCTGGATGATGAAGTCGGTGAGGGCGGGGGAGTAGGCCGCGCCGCCGGCGCAGGGGCCGCAGATGATCGCGATCTGCGGCACCGCGCCGCTCAGCATCACGTTGGAGTGGAAAACCTTGCCGTAGCCGGAGAGGGAGTCGATGCCCTCCTGCACGCGCGCGCCGCCGGAGTCGTTGATGAAGACGAAGGGCGAGCCGGTCTTGAGCGACTGCTGCATCGCCTCGGCGACCTTGGTGGAGTGGATTTCGCCGGCCGAACCGCCCAGCACGGTGAAGTCCTGGCTGGCGACGTGGATCAGGCGGCCCTGCACCGTGGCCGAACCGGTGACCACCCCGTCGGCGGGAATCTCCTTGCCGGCCATGCCGAAGAGGGTGGCCCGGTGTTGCGCGAAGATGCCGGTTTCCAGGAGGCTGCCGGGGTCCACGAGCGCGTCGATGCGCTCGCGGGCGGTGAGCTTGCCCTCCGCCCGCTGTTTGTCCAGCTTGTCGGCCCCGCCGCCTTCCATGACTTTCTTGCGGCGGGCTCTCAGATTTTCGAGTTTTTTGTCCATGGGGTCGAACACTGGGCCAAACGCGGGCGAAACGGAAATGCAAAGTTTCCGAACGGTGGATCGGGCTTTGCCCCGGAAGGAGTCAGGGATTTCCCGAATGCGGAGTCCGTCCGTCCCGGCCGCGGGAGGGAAGCGAACCCGCAGCCGGAGGCGTCAATCCGGGAAACCCGCATGATGATCTCAGGCCGGGAAAACCTGCGGTCGGGCCGGATCTGTGCCATGGTGCGGGGAATGAAGCTCCCCGCATCCCGCAGCCCCGCAGCCCTGACGGAGTCCGCATGAACCCGAAGCCCGTGGTCGCGTCACCGCACCTCCACCTGTTGATCCTCCCGTTTCTGCTGCTGGCGGCGGCGGTCCGGGGGCAGGACAACAAGACCTGCCTGGGCTGTCATGACGACCGCGACGCGGACATGAAGTTCGAGACGAAGGTCTTTGACGACTCGGTGCACGGCGGGCTGGACTGCATCGAGTGCCACGCCGACCTCAAGGGCATGAAGGAGGACCACGACGACGTGAAACCCGTCGTCTGCGCGACCTGCCACGAGGACCAGGCCAAACTGGAGGCGGAGAGCCTGCACGGCGCGGCCCTCACCCGCGGGGACAAGCTGGCCCCGCGCTGCCAGACCTGCCACGGGAACCACGGCATCCTGCCCCCGCGCGACCCGAAGTCGCCCGTCGCCCCGCAGCACATCCCCCTGCTTTGCGGCAAGTGCCACCAGGAGGGCGCGCCGGTCCAGATGGACCGTCACATCCCGACCGACAATGTCGTCTCCAACTACACCGAGAGCATCCACGGCGAGGCCCTGTTCAAAAAGGGCCTGATCGCGGCCCCGAGCTGCGTGTCGTGCCACACCGCCCACCACATCCTGCCCGCCGACGACAAGCGATCCACCATTGCGCGCGAGGCCATCGCCACCACCTGCTCCAAGTGCCATGCGATGATCGAGGAGGTGCACCGCAAGGTGGTCGACGGCAAACGCTGGGAGGAGGCCCCGCACCAGCTCCCGGCCTGCGCGGACTGCCACCAGCCCCACCGCGTCCGCAAGGTCTTCTACAGCCAGGGCATGGCCGACCGCGACTGCATGAGCTGCCACGGCAAGGCCGATCTCAAGGCCGCCAGGGACGGGCGGTCGCTCTATGTCGATCTGGCGGAGACCAAGGGCTCCATCCACGCCGAGATCGCCTGCGCGAAGTGCCACAGCCAGGTGCAGGCCTCGCATGAACGCCCCTGCGAGACCATCACCAACAAGGTGGACTGCGCCTCCTGCCACGGCGACCAGGTGAAGCAGTACCTGCGCGGCCGCCACGGCCAGCTCTTCACCGAGAAGGACCCGAACGCCCCCACCTGCCATGAATGCCACGGCGACCACGGCATCCGCAGCCAGAAGGATCACGCGTCCGACACCTTCCCGCTCAAGGTGCCCGGGCTGTGCGGACGCTGCCACCGCGAGGGCGAGAAGGCCGCGAAGCGCTACCAGGGCGCCCAGCACGACATCGCCACGCACTACCAGGAGAGCATCCACGGGCAGGGCCTGCTCAAGAGCGGCCTGACCGTCACCGCCACCTGCGCCGACTGCCACACCGCGCACATGGAGCTGCCGGCCTCCGACCCCGAATCCAGCGTCAACCACACCAAAATCGCCGCCACCTGCGCCAACTGCCACCACGGGATCGGGGACCAGTTCGCCGAAAGCATCCACGCCACCGCCAAGACCGACAAGAAGCTGCCGGTCTGCGCCGACTGCCATTCGGCGCACTCGATCGCGCGCACCGACCGCGACGCCTTCCGCATGGAGACCATGGACGTCTGCGGCAAGTGCCACGAGGAGCTGGCGGAGGCCTACTTTGAAACCTACCACGGCAAGGTCTCGGCTCTCGGGTTCGCCAAGACCGCCAAATGCCAGGACTGCCACGGGGCGCACTCCATCTTCCCCCAGTCGGATCCGCGCTCCACCCTGAGCAACGCGAACGCCCTGGGCACCTGCCAGAAGTGCCACCCGACGGCCGCGCCGAAGTTCGCGGACTATTTCGCCCACGCCAACCACCACGACCGCCTGAAGTACCCGGTGATGTACTACGCCTTCTGGGCCATGACGTCGCTGCTGGTGGGTGTCTTCGCGGCGAGCGGCCTGCACACCCTGTTGTGGCTGCCGCGCACCTTCGCGATGCGCCGCGCGCACAAGAAGAGCCACGCGGCGGCCGGCGGCCGGATGTTCCGCCGCTTCCGCCGGGTGGACCGGATCTCGCACGCCACGATGATCATCAGCTTCCTGACCCTGACGGTCACGGGCCTGACGCTCAAGTTCTCGTACACGCCGTGGGCGTCGATGATCTCCCGGGCGCTGGGCGGATTCGAGACGGCCGGCTTCCTGCACCGCACGGCGGCGGTGGTGATGTTCGGCCTGTACGTGGTGCATGTGTGGAGCCTGATCTTCGTGAAGCGGCGCGCGGCCGGGGGCTGGAAGGGCCTGCTGTTCGGGCCGAACACGATGCTGCCGACCGGGCGCGACTTCCGCGAGTTCGCGCAGTCGATCCGCTGGTTCCTGGGCCGCGGCCCGCGCCCCAACTACGGCCACTGGACCTACTGGGAGAAGTTCGATTACTTCGCCGTGTTCTGGGGGATCATCGTCATCGGCTCCACCGGTCTGCTCCTGTGGTTTCCGGAATTCTTCACCCACCTGCTGCCGGGCTGGGCGGTCAACGTGGCGACGATCATCCACAGTGACGAGGCGCTGCTGGCCTCCGGCTTCATCTTCACGATCCACTTCTTCAACACGCACCTGCGTCCCGAGAAGTTCCCGATGGACACCGTGATCTTCACGGGCCAGATGACGGTCGAGGAACTCAAGATCGACAAGCCGGAGGAGTACGAACGGCTCCTGGCGAGCGGCGAACTGGAGTCCCATCTGGAGGACCCGCTGCCCGCGCCCGTGGTGCGGCGCATGCGCCTCTTCGGCTGGACCGCCCTCACGGTCGGCGTGGTGGTGGTGGTCTGGATCGTCTACGCGATGCTCTCCTCGGTCCTCTGAGCCGGGGCGGGACGCCCCGCCCGGCTCATGCGGCGGTGGAACATGGAACGGGAATTCATGAGCCCGGGAAGAAGGGGTGAGTTATGAGGAATGCCGGAAGGCTGGAAAAAGGGGCGTGAAAAGTAAACAGGATGGGTCTCCGGCGGCCTGTTGTTCTTTGCTGCCTTTGCCGTCTTCTGATCAGAATTGAAACAGAAGGAAGCAACGGCAGCAAAGGTTGCCGTACTTCGCGATCTTCGTGATCTTCTGTTGAAATTCTCCTCGCAGCCGCAACCTCGAAGGCCTGATTCCTCATCCCGTCCCATCCTGTTGACAGGCGGTTCCTCGCCGGGTCGCGGGCCGCAAAACAAAACGCCCGCGGGGGATTTCTCCGCCGCGGGCGTCGCTCCGGTCCCGGTGGGGACCTGGATATCCGGACTTACTTGTCGTGCTTCACGTTCGGGTTCGGATGCTTGATCTTGTCGTAGGCCTGCTCCTCGTCGAAGCCGACCTTCGTGCCGTCCTTCTTGGTGAAGCGGTCGGCCTTCCAGGTGGGGCTCTTGTCGTTGTGGCACTTGGTGCACTGCTTGGTGGCCGGGTAGATCATGCCGCCCGCGATCGCCTTTTCGCGTTCCTTCATGGTTTCCTTGGCCTTGTAGTTCTTGCCGGGGCCGTGGCAGGATTCGCAGGTCACGCCGTCCTCCACCGCGATCTTTTCGATCCCGGCGAGGGTTTCAGTGAAGTTGTAGGCGGTGGCGTGGCACTGGAGGCACTTGCCACTCTTCTGGGGATCGTCGATGCCCAGTTTCTTGGCGGCTTCCTTCGCCTCGGGGGTGGCCAGGCGCTCGAAGGCCTTGGCGTGGCCGGATTCCTGCCACTTGGCCAGTTGGTTGCCGGCTTCTTCCTTCTTGTGGCACATGCCGCAGGCCTTGGTGCCGACGTACAGGGCCGGATCCGGCGATTCGGCTTGAGCCAGCCCGCCCATGGAGGCGGCCAGGATACAGGTCATAACCATGCTCTTCATGTCAGTTCTCCTTGTGTTTTTTGCCCGGTCGGCTTCCCTCCCGGAAAATGGATACGAGCATCCCTTGCTGGGCCGGTGGGGAGTTGTCAAGTTCACCCCGCCGTGCCTCGCCATCGGGTTTTACCCGACGGGCACCCCCTCATGGCAGTCGCTGCACGGGGTTTCCTTCCAGTCGTCCCCGATGTCCTCGGGGTGCTCGAACTCAAGGCCTTCGGAGGAGATGCCCTTGGGATTCAATCCGGGCCCCTGGCTGATGATGGTGTGGCAGGTGTTGCAGTCCAGTTTCAGGGTCTTCTTTCCGTCCTCGCTCACGTGGTTGTCGTCATGGCAGCGGAAGCAGCCCTTCGTGATCTTGTGCCCGATGTTGTCGGGGTATTCCTTCCAGCTCACCTTCATCTCCGGGAACATGTTGATGGAGTAGATGTTCTGGATCGCGGTGATGGCCTGCTCCACCTTCTCCCCCTTCTCGGGATAGGTCTTTTCCAGTTCGCTCCGGATCGAGTCCAGCGCCTCCTTTTCCGTGGCATACTTGCCGGTCAGGACCTTGACGCCGTTCTTCTTGATCCACGGGATGGAGCGGTCGATCAGGCCGCCCGCCAGCGCCTGGTCGAGCGTCTCGTTGGGGGAGCGGTAGCGGTGGCTGGGGCGGGTGTGGCAGTCCATGCAGTCCATGCGGCGCGTCTCGGAGGCGGCGACCTTCTCCGGGGTGAAGTCCTTGCCGGTTTCCTTGTCCCGGTAGATGGTGACCTTCCCGTCCTTGCCGGTCTGGCGGATCCAGGGGATGTTCATCCGCTTGGCGTCCGTCGCGATGTAATCCACCTTGTTCTCCAGCGCCATGTGCAGGTGGATGCCGTGGGCGGGGCCGTGCTGCTCGTTGCCGCCGCCGACATTGATCAGCATGCGGATCGTCCAGGGGGTGTTGGTCTGGTCGGGCATGGAATAGGTGCGGACCTGCTCCACCGCGCCGAAGAACTTGGCCGGCCAGTGGCACTGGGTGCAGGTTTCGTCGGCGGGGCGCAGGTTGTGCAGCGGGGTGCCGATCGGGCGGCTGTATTTGTCGAAGGCCACCGAATACACCTGGTACAGCCCGTCCACCTTCGACTTCACGAACCAGTCCGCGCCGGGGCCGATGTGGCATTCCACGCACTTGACGTTGGCGTGTGGCGAGTTCTGGTAGGCGACGTATTCCGGCTTCATGACGGAGTGGCAGGTCGTGCCGCAAAACTCCACCGACTCGGCGAAATGGTAGGCCTTGTAGGCGCCCAGCGCGCTGACCAGGAGGAAGGCGAAGGAGGCGAGCAGGAACACCATCAACTGGATGAAGTGGCGCCGGTTGTTGAGGTCGATCACCGGGAGCGCGGTGATCTGTCCGCGGGCGATCCGCCGGCGGTGGCGCATCGCCCCCAGCACGGCGATGGCGGCGCCCGTGAACATGAATCCGGGGGCGACGACATAGGTGAAGATGCCGGCGTAGGAGTTGCTGAACGGCGCCAGCATGTCGGCGCCCAGCAGGACGAGGGCCGACAGGAATCCTCCGAAGAAAATGGTGAGACCGACCAGGCTGAGCCAGTTCTTGAACAGGACCTGCAGTGTATTCTTCATGCTCCCTCCCCTGCGAACACGTTGGTTGTCGTAATCCGGCGCCCTCCGGGACGTGTGTTCCGGCGTCCCTCGCGGCGGGACATGGACCGCTGCCCGGGCGGTTCCGGAAGCGCGCGGACGCGTGCCTCCAGAAAGCGGACACGGATATCCACATACCCGTCGCCGGTCAATCGGAAATCAGGACGAAATCCGCGGCTCCAGCGCCGCCCTGACCGAACCCTTCCCGGTGGCGTTGAAGGCCACGACGTCCGCGAGCGAATGCGCCTCCAGTTCGGCGCGTATCTGCTCCCGCACGGGCTTCCAGAAGGCGTGGGTCGGGCAGGCCCGCTCATCTCCGCAGAATTCGCGCCCGAGCAGGCAACCGTTCAGGTATTCCGGGCCGTCCACCGCCGTCATCACCTCCAGGAGGGTGATGGATTCCGCGGGGCGCGCCAGCCAGATGCCGCCCTTGATGCCGCGCTTGGAAACCACGATCCCGGCGTCGTTCAGGCGCTTCATGATCTTGGCCAGATAGGGCGCCGGCACGCCCGCCCCCCTGGCCACCTGGGAGATCATCGTCCGCTGGCAATCCGGCGCCGCCAGGATGGCGAGCGCCTGGATGGCGTAACTGGTCGTGGTGGAGAGGGTCATCATGGATCACTTCCTTTTTACAACGTTCAATCCGGCTCCCGTCTGGGTTGCAGAATGCCAATCGTCCGCGTATAGGGGACTTGTAGCCTGAACCGGTTTCAGGTTCAAGCCGATCCGCAACCCGCTCCCCGCCGCTTGGCGGGCGGACCCACTCAACAAAAAGGACGAACGACGTGAAAACGCAGAAACGACGCCATGGCTTGACCCGGTTGCTGTTGCTCGCAGGCCTGCTGGCGGGCCCCGCGGGGATGTGCGCGGAGGAGGCCGCCGGGACCGACCCCGCCAAGGGCTTCTCCGGCACCGTGCTGGAGACCATGGGCACCGACCAGTACACCTACATGAACATCGACTCCGGCGACCGCAAGACCTGGGTGGCCGGACCGAAGATGGACATCGCCAAGGGCGACACCGTCACCATTCCGCCCGGCGGACTGCTGATGGAAAATTTCGAGAGCCCGACCTTCAAGCGGACCTTCCCCGAGATCTTCTTCGTGGGCCAGGCCCGCAAGGGAAAGATGCCCGGCGTGTCCAAGGACGCGCTCCCGGGCACCGGACTCCCCCCCGGCCACCCCCCGCTGAATCCCGGCGCCGCCGGCGGCCTGCCCAAGGACCACCCGGCCCTGCCCGGGGAGGCTGCGGCCGCGGCCGGAATCGCCACCGGCAAGTATGCCGACGCGCTGCCCGATGGCCCCGCCACGACCATCCCTGACGTGATCGCCGGGGCGGCCGACCTCAAGGGCAGGACCGTGCGCGTCCGCGGCGTCGTGGCCAAGGTCAACGCCAACATCCTGGGCCGGAACTGGGTCCATGTGCGGGAGGGCACCAACGACCTCACCGTCACCACCGCCGACCTGCCCGTGCTCAAGGACGAGGTCGCCGTCTCCGGCGTCGTGGACACCAAGGCCGACTTCGGCAGCGGCTACAAGTTCGACGTGATGCTGATCGAGGCCCGCATCGCGCGCGAACCGGCTGCCGCCCCGCCGCCCGCGGACAGGGTCGAACCGAAATGACCCGCGCCGCCCTCCCGCATCCGCAGGCGCTGATCCGGATCGCGTTGCTCGCGGGAGGGCTCGCCGCCCCGGCCCACGCCGGGGAACGCGCCTTTCCCCCCAGCCGGCTCGCCGGGGCGGGCGGGGAATTGCTCGATCCCGGCGACCTCTTCGGCGCGGGCGACTGCGCCGAGTGCCACAAGACGCAGGAGCGCGACTGGCGCGGCTCCATGCACAGCCGGGCGCATCACGACGGACTCTACCGCGCCTTCGCCGAACTGGCGCGCAAGGAGGCGGGCGAGGAGACCTACCTGTTCTGCACGGCCTGCCACGCCCCGGGCGCGGTGGCCGCGGGAGAGCAGCCCGCCGCGAAGGACGGAGCGGGGAAGCACACCTTCCTCACCGACGAGGGCGTCACCTGCGAAGTCTGCCATCTGGCCTCCGACGTCCGCACGGTGCACGCCGGCGGGGGCGGCAACGCCTCCCTTCTGCTGACCCCCGGGGAGGCGCGCTTCGGACCGCTCAAGGATCCGAGCGACGAGGCCAGCCACAAGAATGCGCCCTCCCCCCTGCACGAACGCTCGGAGTTCTGCTCCGCCTGCCACACCCTCCTGCACCCGCACAACGGGCTGGTGATCGAGAACACCTACGAGGAATGGCGGAAGGGCCCCTACGCCGCGGCCGGAATCCAGTGCCAGGACTGCCACATGCGCACGGTCGAGCAGGCACAACGGGTGGCGAAAACCATGAAGCCCGCGGCGTGCCCGGGATCGCCGCGGAAGGCATGATCCGCGGCCGGATGTCCATTCCCATCGCTTTGCCGGCGCGAACACCAACGCGGACGACACCGGCGTATCGGCCGGACATGCCGCCGAGGCGCTGGCGCGCCTGCAGGGGGCGGCGACCATCGCCGTGCGCGTACCGGAGCCGGCGGTTCCCGGCAAACCCCTGGCGATCCGGGTCGAGGTGACCAACGTCAGCGCCGGCCATGCCATCCCCACCAGCATCACGGAACTGCGGCAGGTGTGGATCGACCTGCGGGTGACCGGCGAAGACGGCTCGGTCCTGTATCGCAGCGGGGCGGTGGACGGGAAGGGCCGCGTCGACCCGGAGGCGGTCATGTATCACTCCGTCCTCGCGGACCGGAACGGCCGGGTGACCTACCGCCCCTGGGAGGCGGAGAAGATGGTCTTCGAGAAACTGATCCCGCCCAAGGGCACCGTGACGGAATCCTACGCGATTCCCTTGCCGGCCGGCGTCAAGGGCCCCCTGCGGGTCACCGCCACCCTGCGCTACCGCTCCGCCCCGCAGGACGTGCTGGACGAAATGTTCGGCGCGGGCCGTTTCTCGATCGAGACGGTGGAGATGGCGGAGGACTCCAGCCAGGTCGGGGTCTCCGCGGCTCCCTGATCCGGCGGTGGATCAGTAAGTCTCCGTGCCGTGGCACTGGGCGGTGCAGCTTCCACCCCCGCCCGAGGTCCGGTACCAACCCCGCAAATAACCGCCCTGCAGGAACGCGTCGGAGGGGGCGTTCGCATAGCTTCCACCCGCCCCGGCCGGCCAGACGAAGTTGCCGCCGTGAATCATGCCCGGGGCGGCGCCGTTCGCGTACGACGACCCGCTGAGGTCGCGCGTCCCCGCATGGCAGCTCATGCAGCCCAGCTTGGCGCGGTTCGACGCGATATGGTTGTCTTCGCCGGCACCGTGTCTGCGGAAATGACTGCCCACCGTGACCGGATTGCTCGCGGTGAGGTACACGGTGTTCTTGTGGCACAGGCTGCAGAAGGTTTCGACGCTGGTTCCGAGCGCGGTGGTGGGGGAGGAGCTGTTCTGCATGGCGTCGAAGTCGATCGCGGTCCGGATCATGCGTTGGTTGGCGTTTCCGACCGTTGGCGGCATGGCAGTCGAAGCAGGAGATCACTCGTGAGTGGCCGTCTGGTTCCAGGGCGGCTGCATGGTGATCTTGTTGGTGTTGGTGGCGCTGGGGGCGCAGTAGGCGTTGGTCCCCGGGGCGCGCACCGCGTGGTGATACGGATTCGAGGGATTCATCTGCGTGAACACGTTCATGGAGTCCTTGGTGTTCGAACTGAACGGGCGCAGCGGCGTGTTGAACGCGGTCGAGGTGGCCCCGTCGGCGTCGTGGCAGTGCATGCAGAACTTGTCCTGCACGTCGGTCACCCAGGTCTCCAGGACGTCGGAGGCGGTGTTGCGGGTGAAGGACACGAACGAGATCCGGTTGGTCCCGTTGTCGGGATCGCGCAGGTCCACCATGTTGTTCTTGTGGTAGGCCATGTCGATCCCCTCGTAGTGGCAGACCTTGCAGTCGTCGTCGGTGACCGCGCCTCCCTTGACATGGTGGGCGGTGAGGGCGAACTCGCCGACCACCGCCCGGCGGGTGGGCGCGCCGTCGCTGTTGTCCTGGGCGGTGGCGTGGCAGATCGTGCACCCCCCGGTGGGCTTGAAACCGTCCCCGTGCAGGTGGCAGGCGGTGCAGTCCTGGCCGGCGAAGTGGGTGTAATCCCCGGTCCCGTTGTTGCGGTGGTAGTCGGTGTTCTGGTGGCAGGCCTGGCAGGCGCCGTTGCGATCCCCGGTGGTGAAGGCCAGATCGCCCGGACTGGCATGCAGCACGCCCTGCACCGATCCGGGCACGGTGTTGGTCGTGACGCGGAAATAGGAAAGGTTCGGCGCGGTCACTCCGGAGTGGGAATTGAACCCGGTGATGGCGGACAGCGTTCCGGAACCATTGTGGACGTCGTGACAGGTCCCGCAGTCGATCGGATTGGGAGAACCCGTGATGGAGTGCATGGAAACCTTGGCCATCGTCTTGGCCGCGCCGGTCGGGTTGTGGCAGGTCTTGCACATCGCCTCCTGTTCGGCCCCCTTGGCGACCGTGCTGCCGTTGTGCAGGAAGTGGCAGGTGTTGCAGGTGGAGATGTTGTTGACCCCGTTGTGACCGTTCCACGTCGTGGTGGTGCCGGTCGCGGCGGGGGCGTTCTGCCTGTAATTGATCGCTCCGGCCGATCCGACGTAACCGTACACCGCCACGGAATACAGGGTGTTGGGGGTGAGGCCCGTCACCGGCACGCTGGTTCCGGCCCCGCTGTAAACGACGAAATTTCCGGTGCCCAACTGCGCCCCCGTGCCAAATGTGGAGCCAGCCGTGTGGGGTATGCCGTCCACTGGATCGGAATTCACCGGTCCGGCGGCCCGGATCACGACGATGGACCCGGCGCAATCGGCCCCCTTGGTCCAGGAGACCGTGAAGGAGGTGGCCTTGAGGGAGAGGATTTTTGCGTTGGAGGCCTGGCTGGAAGGTTCCGTGTAGAATTCACCATCGGGCGAGTACCCGGTGCCGTTGGTGTTGATGGCGTAGCCCCTGGTAGTAATAGTGCGTCGCGGGCGCGAAGCGGAGCGGGCGTGGAAAACGCGCCCAGCGCGGTACCGCCCTCGACGAGTCCGTTTGCGGTCGGTGCGGCGGCCGTGCCCCACAGGGTTCCTCTTTCGGTGACGGCCGCCCCGCCGTCCGCCAGAATGGTTGCGCCCAGCGTCGCGGTGTTCGTGCCGATGGTGGCCCCGGGGGCGGCGGGATACAGGAGGACCGGCGGACCGGGGTGACCGGCGCCTGGGAGGCGGTGGCGGGCGTGTGGGTCTGGTAGTTGGCCAGGTTCAGGTTCCGGCGTATTCGTACACGGCCACATGGTAGGTGGTCCCCGCGGTCAGGCCGGTGATGTCCACCGTGTTCCCCGTTCCCTCATAGACCACGAAATTGCCGGAGCCCAGATCGGTTCCGACTCCGAAGGCGGCGTCGGCCGCCGGCACCACCCCGTCGGTTGGTGGGACCGACACGGGCGCGTTGGCGCGGGCCACCACGACCCGCCGTCCGCCGTTCCCGTTGGTCCAGGAAAACTGGACGCTGGCGGTGGTGGCCGCGACGACGATTGCGGAGGTGGCGGGATCGGGTTCGGTCCAGAAGTCGGCTCCCGCGGAATAACCGGTCCCGATGGAGTTCACCGCATAACCGCGGTAGTAGTAGTGGGTGGCGGAGGAAAGGCCGGTGCGTGAATGGGAAAAGGCCCCCAGGGCGGTTCCGCCTTCGGCCAGAAGATTGCCGGTCGGGTTGGCCGCCAGGCCCCAGACGGTGCCGCGCGAGGTGATCGCCTGGCCGCCATTGGCATCAAGCGTGGCGCCGAGCGTCGCCGCTGTCGTGTCGATGGTGGCGAACGGCGCGGCGGGCGCCGACAGGATCGGCGCGGTGGGAGCGTTGGGCACTTCAAACTCGGCCTGGGTGACCCGGATGGTTTCGGTCCCCGCCAACCCCTGGGTGTCGAGGCGGATGCGGAGCGCGCCATAATTGGTGATGCTGTCGGCCTCCGCCGCGGTCAGGGTCACGGAGTAGGTTGTATAGGTGGTGGCGCTGCGGGCGACGGTCACATACGATCCCGCGGTGATGGACGTACCGCCCGTGGTATAGAGGCGGATGCGGACCTGCTCGACGGTGCCATCCGTTCCGGTTGATCTGGCGGCAAACCGGAGAATATGGCCCGAACTGGTCAGCGGATCGGTGACGCCACTCAGGTTGAAGTACCCCGTGGTGGAGGCGCCGGTGCTGGTGATATAGTCGGTGTCCCCGTTGGGGGTCACCTCGTCGATGGCTTCATGGCGGGTGGCGGCGCCGGTGGCCACCCAGGTGCCGGGCGTCGAGGTGGTGTTGGGGCGGCCGTATTGGGCGGCGGGCGATGCGGACGTGAGAAGGAGCAAGAGCCCGAACCCGGCGGCCAGAATGTGGGATTGGCGTTTCATGTTGTTCAGGGGTTGAGGCGGGCTCTGATGCGGTAGTACACGCGCGACTCCGCGTCATGGACGTGGTTGGTGAAGACATTCATGCCGGGCTGCGCCGGGATGCCGATGGCCAGCGGATGCCAGACCGGGGACATCAGGTCGGTGGCGAACTCGACGTCGTACAACCGACCCTCCGCCTCCGGAGGGCTTTCCCAGTACAGGACGACGTCCGAAGGCGGGGTCTCCGCCCCGTTGAGCGCGAGGAGCGAGCCGGCGCGGCGGGGATCCGTGGCCGCCACCCATTCGTCCAGGTTGGACACCTGGTCGCCATCGTTGTCGGCCGCCGCCGCCAGGTTGGTGGTCGAGCCGCAGACATCCCGCTCGAACCAGTCGGGGATGCCGTCCCCGTCGGTGTCCAGGTCGCCCACCTCGCCAATGTCCGTCACGACCACGGCCACCTCGCTGGTCGCGCTCGCGCCGGCGGCGTCCGCCACGCGGACGAGTACGCTGAGGTCCGCGATCGTCTCGAAGTCAAGCGGGGCGGCGGTGAGCAGTTCGTCCCCTTGAATGGAAAACAGCCCGTTGTTCTCCCCGCCCGGGCCGTCCACCAGCGCGAAGGTGAAGACGGAGTCGCCGGCGTCGGGGTCCAGGGCGGACAGACGCCCCACCCGGGTGCCGGGCGGCTGGTTTTCGTAGACCGCATGATGGTCGAGCGTGACCCCGGTCGGCGCGTTGTTTCCGTCCACCACCCGCACCGTCAGCGGCGTGCCATACGCCAGATTGACCGAGCCGTTCCACCGGGCCTTGGCCTGCAGGTGGTAGGCGCCGCCGGAGGCTTCAAAGTCGAGCGGCGCGGCGGTTTTCAGGACATTGCCCTCCAGCACGAAGGCGTCCCCGGCGCGCCCGGCCGGCGTCACCAGTGCAAAGGTGCAACCGCCCGGGGGGGGCGGATCCGCCGACAGGGTTCCCACGATCGTGCCCGGCGGAGCGGATTCGGCCACCGTGTCCGCGGACAGCACCACCCGCGTGGCCGGAACGGTGAAGAACGGCTCCACCCGGCCGTTCCCGCTGTTCGCCCCCAGCACCCGGCCGTCGCCGGCGCACACGATGTCCAGCGCCAGGTTGATCCGGCCCGGATCGGTGCCGAATTCGCCGTAGGCCTCCGCGAAGACCCCCTCCGGGGAAAAGACCTGGACCTTGTTCAGGTAGGCGTCCAGCGCGTGGATCCGCCCCAGATCGTCCACCGACACGCTCTGGATCGAATTGAAATAGTTGGTCCAGGTCGTGGTGAATTCCGTCGGCTTCGTCCCGAATTTCCGCAGGAAGGTGCCCGCGAGGTCGAACACCTGCACCCTCCCGTTGCCCTGGTCGGCGACCACCAGCTCGCCGCCGGCGGCGCCCGCGGGATAGGCGATGTCGAGCGACACCGGAAACATGAACCGGCCGTTCCCGGTCCCGGTGGCGCCGATGTGCCGGAGCAGGGTCCCCGCCGCGTCGAACACGGAGACGCGGTCCTGCTCGCTGTCCGCGACGTACAGGTTGCCGGCGAGGTCCAGGGCCAGGTCGCTGGGCTTCTTGAGAACGCCCCCGCCCACGGACCGGATCAGATTTCCGGAGCGGTCGTAGACTTCCACGTTGTCGCGGTCGTCATTGCCGACATAGATGCGGCCGTCCCCGTCCACCGCGACGCCGAGCGGGGTGCCCAACTGCTTGAGTTCGCCGAGCA
Organism: Kiritimatiellia bacterium; assembly: GCA_046346795.1. Lineage (GTDB taxonomy): Bacteria > Verrucomicrobiota > Kiritimatiellia > SS1-B-03-39 > UBA6053 > JAXMHJ01. Next base: position 30,075 of record JAXMHJ010000038.1, on the reverse strand, counting down.
GATTCAAGCCGCCGTCATAGATGAAGACGGAATTTTGGGAGGGATCGGACACCGCCACCTGGCCGTCGATTCCGCGGGCGATCCGCGTGGGCTCGCGGTTCGGATGAAACACGGCCAGACCCCCTCCGGGATCGGCGGCGGCAAGCAGCGCGCAGCCGCACAAGGCCAGTACATACGGAAATTGTCTGCTCATCTAGATCCTCCTCCCGGAGCAAGTCTACCCGGGGCTGTTCGAAATATTGTGCTGAATGCGCCTGATATTGGCACCGGGGAATCCATGATGCCTACGGGGCTTTCGCCGCCTCCACCCGCAGTTGGATTCCGGTCCGGGCCACCAGGACGGGTTTGGCGGCGGGCAGATCCAGCCGTTTGGCAAAGGAAAGGGGATAGGGGGCGTAGTAGAGCGAGGCGGTCAGGGCGAGGTCGCCTTTCGCCTCATGCGGGACGGCCAGCGTGTAGGCTTCCCGGCGCACCTCGGCCGCGTTCAGCCGGTTGTCGAAGAGCACCCTGGCCGCCTCCAGGAGCGACCCGGTCATCCTTCCCTTTCGATCCGTGAACACCGCGCGGTACACCCGCCGGCCCGCGGGGACGGAGGTGCCCAGCGGGTCCTCCGGGGCCGGCCGGGCGGAGCTGACGTCGTACCCCTTGCTCTCCGGCGCGGAAAGGGGAACCAGGTCCAGCGACCGGCCGTCGGTGCCGCCGGACTGGAATTCAATCCACATGTATCTCAACTCCGCGCTGCCGGAGGGCATCTTGTGGCCGGTGAGGACATTGTCCACCAGCAGGCCGATTTCGACGGAAGTGCCCGCCCGGACCGGCGTGGCGGGAGGTTCGATCTTCAACTTGAGGGCGCCCTCCATCTGCGTTTGGGTGCGCGCGCCCGGGAAGTGGTGGGCGTAGATGCGGTCGCGCTGCGGGGCGTGGCCCACGGTCATGGAGGCCGATTTGCCGGACGCGAAATCGGCGAGGCCCTTTTCCAGGAAGCCCTTCTCGTTCATGTGGCAGTCCTGGCACTGGATGCCCTTTTCGGCGTAGACGCTGGCCTTCCATTCGGTGAAGGTCGACTTGATCTCGAGGCCGTTTCGGTTGTGCGCATTGTGGCAGGTGGCGCAGAATTCGCTCCTGGTCTGCAGGTCGGAATACTGGTGGTGCCAGGTGGAGAGCAGTCCGGAAGGACCGAACTTGCAGGCCGGGGACGGAGATGAAGTTGCCGTTGCCCGGGACGATCGCCCTCGTAGCCCGCGATGGTGTGGCAGGCGTCGCAGGTGACGCCCGGTGTTCGCGGGGACCATTCCGGGGTGACCACCTTCGCCGCTGCAGGTGTGCGACGGGCATGTGGCAGGCGGAGCAGGAGCGGGCCTCGCTTGAACAGGTCGAGGCTGTCCAGCGCGTGCGGAACCACCTCCTGAAGATACTGCGCCTGGAAGACCGGGTTGGACCAGGACTGCTCGTGCATGGAGGCGATCTGCTGGTCGTAGATCCGTCCGTGGCAGTTCCGGCGCATGCCGGAGGGCGGAGAAGTCCGGATCGCTGGGGCAGGCCGCCTTCTCGTCCGGCGTGTCCGGCCCGGTTGCAACGCAACCGCCGGCGGATCCGCCCCGACCGCCGGCGGCCAGAAGGACGAAGATCGCGCAAAGGCGGAGGCGGGTTTTCGGCGACTCCGCGCAAGAGGGGCAGGAGGGGGCGGGCGGCTGGCCGAGGGCGTCATAACCCGTGGCGTCGTGTTCCTGACCGTGGCGGATCGGTGCAGGTGGCCCCGTGCCCGTACATCGATTAGCCGCTCGTCCGGCCGTTGAGGGGGGTGACTTCGCGGAGGTTGAAGTTGATCAGGTTGGCCGCGCCCTCGACGCCGTGGGGATCGTGGCAGGTGGTGCAGGCGGTTTTGGCGTCCTCCACGTGCTTGGCATGTCCCGCGAAGCTCTCGTTCTTCAGGATGCTGTTCCGGTCATGGCACTTGTAACAGAGGGCGTAGGCGGATGCGCTCTCCTTCAGCCCGTCCTTGATTTCCAGCCGCCGTTCCAGAAGCGGCTTGTAGATCGAGCCATGCGGCCCGCCCGGGCCCTTGCCCCCGGCGCCCGGCCCCTGGTCGTTGTTGTGGCAGTCGGTGCAGGTGACCAGGCTGGACTCGGTCAGGGTGTTCTTGAGGCTGGACGCTCCACCGACATGCGCAGTTCCACCGGGTGGAAGGAGGTGTTGGAGGCGAACTGCGGCGCACGCTGGTCTCCTGGAACTGGCGGGGAGATCAAGGGCGACCGGGTGGCGGGGATCGTCTCCGTGGCGGCGGTAGCAGAGTTCGAGATTCCTGCTGGATGGCCGGAATGACGGCGCCCTCCGACGTGACGCCGGGGACGTTCAGCAGCGTGCCGGAGAGGTCGCGGTCCCGGCCGATCGGCCCCTGCGCGGCGTGCGGATTGTGGCAATCGCTGCATTCGGCGACGTGCTCGGGGAGTCGGCGATGTTCTCCGCCAGGTCGTGCACGTCAGGTCGAGGCGAGGACATTGTGCGCGCTCGGTTTGCGGACCTCGCGTTCGATGTTTTTCCGCGCCACATTGCCGGCGTGGCAGACGAGGCGGGTGTCGACCTGTTCCGGAAAGGTCAGCAGGCGTTCGGGTGTGCCGGCGGTGTGGGTCCGGTGGCAGTTGGCGCAGGCGTTGTCGCGGACGTTGTTGAATTCCGACGCCGGCCAGGGGTTCTGGCCTTTCCCGGTCCGCGTAGGACGTCGGTGTGCGCGGCGTTGTCCCAGTAGTCCGGATCGTGGCATCCAGGCAGAGCGCGCCCCGCGAGTTGTCCATGACCAGGAATTTGTCGAAGCGGGCGATGTGGGGGTCGTGGCAGGACGTGCACTGCACCTCGCCGTGGAGGTCCAGCTTGACTTCTTTTTTCAGGGTGGAGGGATGGCGGAGTTCCCCGTTGCGCTGGGCGAGGGGAGGCGTCGTACCGGGAAGGAGACGGGGTGGTCGTCGGACGCTTGGGTCTTGCCCAGCATGGACGGGCCGGGAGGCAAGCGGGTGACGCCTTTCGCCATGGCGATCGGCTTGGAAGAGCCGCCGCGGAGGGCGAACTGCCCGGGCGGTTGCGGACATCCCGAGGGCGACGGTGCCGTCGTGGCAGCTCAGGCAGAGTTTGGAGGAGCCCGTGGGCTGTCCGGGGGCGGCCTTGCTGGTGGAACTGGTGTGGGGATGTAGGCCCCGGGGGGCGTCGAAGCGGTTCCAAAGCGGTCCCATCATGCCGCGCGATCGGGAGGTGTGGCGGAATCCGCAGACATCGGCCTCGCTTTGCGCGCGAACCTCGCCGGGGCCGCTTGCCGACAGGTTGTGCGGGAACTGAGAATGGTGTCCGCGCGCTGGGCGGCGCGGCCCGGGTGGACGAGCAGAAGTCCGGCGGCAAGCGCGGCAAGGGGAGGGGAGGGCGGTGCGGGGCTTCATGGCACGTCCAGGTTTTGAAAACTTGTATCCGGTGGTTGTAGGTGTCCGCCACGTGGAGCCGGTCGCCCGTCGAAGGCGGCGCCGGAGGGGGAGCCAAAAAATTCCCCGGGACCCTGTCCGGCCTTCGCCGAAATACAACAAGGCCGGTCCGCGTCGTCAAATATCTGCACGTTGTCGAAGGCGTCGACGACGAATATGGGCGTGGCGGTCCACGGCCACGCCTTTCGGCCGGTTGAACTGCCCCATGCCGCCGCCCTTCCGGCCGACGGACCCCCAGGCAGCCTCCCTGCGCATCCGGGTAAGATCGGCAGTTCGTAGGTCGGTCACGTAAAGCCGTCCCTCCGGTCCGCAGCAAAGATGGGTCGGAAAATTGAATTCCCCGGGTCCTTCCCCCCCGGCGGCCGACGTGGCCAGCAGCCTGCCGTCCAGGCTGTACTGGAAAAGGGCGTGAACGTCCGGCGTCGGCCACCCAGAGGAGTTCGTCGCGAGCGCCAGGCCGGCAGGCTGCCGCAGTTCCTCCCAGAACAAAGCGCTGGCGGCCGTCGCCGTCGAAGCCACCACCGACCCCAGCCGGCAATCGGCCACGTACATGATCCCGTCCACTTCCAGGCCACCGCGGGCATTTGAAAGGGTCTGCCGTCCGCGCACCGCATCCTCCGGCCCCGAGGCGGTCGAAGGGCAGACGACGGCGCCGCTTCCGGGATCGGCCACGCACAGGTTTCCCGTCTCGTCGACGGAGAGGCCCTGCGGCTGGACGAAGGCCTCGCGGCCGCGGGCGCTTCCGGCGAGGGTGTTCACCACGCGGTCCCACGCCGAGGGCCGGGTCGTATTCGGAAGGGTCACGGATCTCCCCACCAGCGCCACGCGGGAGGGCGGGTGGAACAGGCCAGACCGGGAGGGTGGTGGCGAACTCCCCGTGCGGCCGGCGCCGGCACCAGCCGGCCAGGAACGCGGGGCGGACGCCGCCGGCGCGGTCCCCGCCGGGATGCGATGCCGCGGGGCCATCTCAGAACCACCTCTTGGAGCGCAACCAGATCCGCCGTTGTTCGGTCTTCCACGTCCAGGTTGTCGGCGTTGTAATCGTACCCCGTGCTGAGGTCCAGCTTTCCATAGCGATACGCGGCGTCGGCCTGGTAGGTGGTGCGGTCCCGCGTTTCTTCGGGACGCTTGCTCCTTCAGGAATCCGGCGGACAGGCCGAGGGACAGGGCCCCGGTCAACTGGGAGCGCAGGTGCCCGATGAGGGACAGGGTCTCCTCGCACTCCTCGCCGGTCTCCTCATAATCGCGCCAGGTGTTGCTGAGGTCAGCACCAGAGGTGGTCGCGAGGGGGAGCAGGTCATGTCCTCAGCCACCCGCAGGGAATGGTACGGGAAATCGGAGGAGTTGTTGTCGTCCACCTCGACGCCCGTCTTCGACCAGCCGGGACCGGCCTCCGTGCCATCGACGGAACAGCCTTGGGTCGGGAACAGGCTGGACTCGCTGCCATGATTCTGCAGGTTCCTCCCTGGCAGGCGATGCAGCAGGAGGTGGTCCTCGAGGTGAGGCGGGCGGAGTAGGCCTTCTCGGATGTCAAGAGCCGTCCGACGGCTGAATTGCGCCCCGCGTAATCGACCAGAACTACCGTGCTGCCGTCGGGAGTGGCCCCGCCGATGATGCGCTGGATTTCGGTGAGCGCCGCGGGTCACCACCCGAGTCGATCCCCTCCTGGTAGGCCGCGCGGCCGCCGGTGAGATCGGTGACCAGGATGGACCCCCGGTCCACGTCCGGACAGGACAAGCGTGGTGGGCCTTGGCTGGAAAGGAGCATGGCCTCGTCCTGCACGATTTCGAGGGCGGACTCCTCCCCGGACCCCGCCGGTGTCACTCCGGGTCTGGCGGAGATGGATCGACGCGCTTTGGTTGAGGGAGCGCGCTTTCGCGCAGGTGCTTGGTGTAGACCTCATCCGCATAGGCCTGGCCCATGTCCGGGCCGGTCTCCTCCCCGTCCATGCTTGAATAGTTGCCCTGGACATCCGCCGAGGTTGCGACAGGCTCTGGTACAACTGGTGGCGGACGACGGCCTGGCCGAAGTGGCTCATGGACTCGGTCTGATCGGTCGTCCGGCGGTTCATCCAGTACTGGCCGCTGCACGTTTCGGGTTTTCGCGATGCTGCAGGTTGAGCTTCTCGTTCCAATAAAACCCGCTGCGTGGGGTGGCGGTGGTGTCCTGGTCGTTGAAGGAGCCCGAGGAGCTGAGCCGGGCGTCCTTCTCCATGCTCGGCCTCCGGTGGTCGCGCAGGCGGATCTCGTTGATCTGGCCGTCCTGCAGGGTCCGCTGTTCACCTGAATGCAGCAGGTCCCGAGTTGTACTGCAACTCGGTGTCCTCTCCGTGGCAGCCGCCGAGGGCGGCCTTCACCTTGAACTGCTCCTGCCGGGTGTAATCGCGCTCCCCCGTCACGTCCTCGTCCAGATCTGGAATACTGGAAGCTCAATTCCCGCGGGATCGTCCGGTAGCCGCCGCTGACCGCCCACCGGGTGCTGTCCAGGCTTCTCTCGCGCGTGAAAAAGTCGAGATGCCGGTCAAACTCCTGCCGGGCGGCTGCTGGTTCCACCGCGGCCGCGGTTTGAGGCGGAGCAGCGTCGCGCGCGTCATACCGCCGGAGGTGTTCTTGTCCACGCCCTCCGTCCGCCTCCCGGACCCCGAGCCACCCCTCGTAGTCATACTCCCGGTGCTCCCGGGGAGGAATTCCCCCGTCAGGTCGAAGGCGAGCGGGAGGAATGATACACCGAGCCGGCGAGGGCCCAGTTGCCGCCCGGCTGGAGGGACCAGGTCTCGTCCACCGTGTGGCGGCCGTCCTGATTCCGCGTTTCCACCTGATAGCTTTCGTAGTCCAGCAGCGGGGCAGCCCGCGCCGGACGAAGGGTCAGGAGGCGGGGCTCCTCGACGACCGTCTGCCGGGCGTTCGCGCCTGCGCGGGCGCGGCGCCGGCCAGGATCAGAACAAGCAGGACGCGGCGCGGGGCGATCACGGGGCTTTCTCCCCGGCCGGCGCGTCCTTGAGGAAGAATTCCTTCGCATGCGGATCGTGGCGCGGGGGGTGCAGGCGGCCTCCGGCGTCCGGGCATGCGCGTCCGACTTGAGGGTGTCCGCCTCGTCATGGCACTCGAGCAGAGCCCGTTCCCGCCCTTCTTGAGCAGTCCTTTTGAACTTGGACGCGTGCGGGGAATCTTCGCCTTCCAGGCGGGAACCCTCCTTGACCGGATCGTGCGTGAACTTGGCCTTCGACAGGTCGTCGTGGCATTCGTAGCAACCCTGCGACGTGGCCTTCTTCAGCAGGCCCTTGACCTTGGCGGCGTGGGGGTCGTGGCATTCCAGGCAGGAGCCCTCGGCCACCGGATCATGCTTGAACTCCGCCTCCGCCACCTTGTCATGGCATTCATAGCAGCCTTCGGGCGTGGGCTTTTTGAGCAGCTTCTTGTTCTTGGACGCATGCGGGTCGTGGCATTCCAGGCAGGACCCCTCCTTGACCGGATCGTGCGTGACCGGCGACTTGGTCATGTCGTCATGGCACTCGTAGCAGCCCTGCGGGGTGGGCAGCTTCAACAGTTTCGCGAGTTTGCCGCGGTGGGGCTCGTGGCACTGCGTGCACTCGCCTCCGCTCACCGGGTCATGCTTCGAGACCGCCTTCTCCAGGAAGTTGTCGTGGCACTTGAAGCAGACCTCCAGCATGCCGCCGGTGAGTTTCTGGGAGAACTTGGAGATATGGCATTCGGCGCAGGATTTTTCCTTGTAGGGGTCGTGCACGACGAAGACCTGCGCGGGCTTGGGGGTGACCGGGCTTTCCTTGGGCTTCCGGGGCTTCGGGGTCCCGGATTCGGCCGCGGGCGCGCCTCCCTCGGGGGGCACCCCGTCGAAAAAGAGGGTCAGCCATTCATGCCGGGAACGGGGGGTCGCACATCCGATGATCGACACCAGGCACAGGTAGCCGGCGGCGGCCCGCAGCAGGCGCCGCGGGGCGGTGCGCTCCCGGGGCGGGTTACTTTTTGTGCCCGAAGCCATAGATGACCAGGTTCTGCTCGCCAAGCTGGCTGACCACGATGACCAGATACTCCAACTCGAATCCCGGCTCGGCATACTGGCGGAAATAGTCCACGTTTTCGTAGTCGATGCAGATGCCGGCGGGCAGCACCAGCGGGGCGTGGGTGTCGTCGCCCTTTCCGAAGAAGAGCAGCAACCGGTTCTGATCGTCGAATATCTGCACCAGCTCCGTCGCGGCGTCCACGTTGTAGATGCGGTGCTCCCGGTCCACCGCGATGCCCTTGGGCCGGACAAACTGCCCGTACGAGGTCCCGACTTCGCCGAACTTCCGGATCATCTTGCCCTCGGCGTCATACACCTTGAGGTGGAACCCCGCCGTGTCGGAGACATACAGGCGCATCTCGGAATCGAGGTCGATGTTGGTGGGGGCGAACATGCGCGCGTCCTTCTCCGCCCCCTCCCGCGGGATGGAGAACAGCAGCTTGCGCGTCGCCGTGTCGTAGACCTCCACGCAGCTCTTCTTGAGATTGGTGGCGTACAGGCGTCCGCCCCCCACGGCGACCCCGGTCGGCTTCATGGTTTCCTTGTCGCCGATGGAGCCGATGCAGTTTCCCGCCGGGTCAAAGATCACGACCTGGCCGCGGTCCGCGTCCGCCACATAACGGGTTCCGGACGCATCGATCGCCATGTCGATGGGCCGGAGCAGGGCCCCGCCCCCGGCCGGCATCCAGATGTCGAACTTGCGGTTCACCAGGTCGATCACCTCGATCGCCCCGCCCGTCGAGTCGCAGACCAGGATCCTGCCCTTCTCGGTGGCCACCCCGTACGGCTTCATGAACGCCTTGGGCTGCTCGCGCTGCCCGGTGAGGAAGGACAGGAACTTGTTCTCCTTCTCGATGTCCAGCGAGGACCCGATCACCGTGAGGAATTGCAGGCGCGGTTCATCGGGCGGCGGGGGGCAGAACAGCGCCGGACCCTGCTTCCTGACCGGGGTGGCGCAGCCGGAGGCCAGGACGCAAATTGCCAAAGCCAGTCGGGACATGCTAAAGACGTTCATACGCATCTTTCGAAGATCCTTGCCGGGTTTCATGGCGGCAAACCTACCACACCGTGTGATCGGAGGCACACCCTTTCTTGGCCTAAGGGGAACCATGATGGCACCGCGACCCGGTCGCGGCCGCCGTCGGATGGAAGGTGCCCGATCGGGCATTCTCCCATGTGCTTTTCAGGACGAGCCGTCCTTTTCCAAACCTGGCGTTTGCGGTAGACCCCCCACGTTGTGGTAGGGTGCGACCCCGCCCACCTTCCCGGAGCCCTCATGAGACACACCTGCCCGTCCATCCTGGCCGCCATTCTGGCGGTCGGATGCGGGGAACAACCTCCCCGCGTGACCACCTACACGGAAATCCACGTTACGCCGGCGGGTTCCTCCACCGCAAGCCCGTCCGTCCCGGCCCCCTCGCGGCTGAAATGGACGCTTCCGGCGGGGTGGACCGAGTCGGCGGGCGGCGCCATGACCCTGGCCTCGTTCCTTCCCCCGGCTGGGACGGCGCCGGGCGGGGTACCATCAGCGTGATGGAAGGAGATGCGGGCGGGCTGGAGGCCAATGTCCGGCGCTGGATGAAGCAGATCAGGCTGGACCCGTCCGACGAGGCGAAAGTCCGGGATTTCCTGCAGGGCCTGAAGCCGGAAAAAACGACGGGCGGCTTCGGCTGCGTGCTGGTGGATTTCGCCCCCTGCTCGGACCGCCGGGGGACGGCGCCGAATCCATGCTGGTGGGGAAGGTCGGTCTCCCCGGCCGGACCGCGTTCGTGAAGCTGACCGGTCCGCCGGACAAACTCGCCGCCGTGCGGGAGGCGTTTCGCTCGCTTTGCCTGTCCCTCCAACCGGAGTCGTCCCCGTGAACCGCCCCCCGCCTATCTGCCGGCGCGGATCATGCGTCTCATGTCCTCGCTGCAATTGACCGTGGCCGGACTCTTCCTCCTGATGGTGCTGACCATCTGGGGGACCCTCTACCAGGCGGACCACGGCATCTACCAGGCGCAGGAGCGCTTCTACCTGTCGTGGGGCTTCCTGGGGGGTGGCTGGTTCCCCATGCCCGGCGGACAACTGGTCATGATGATCCTCTTCCTCAACCTGACCGCCTCCTTCATCGTCATCACCGGTGCGGGCCACCTGACGCTGCGGTACGTGCTCACCCATGGCGGTCTCGCCCTCATGCTCGCCGCGGGCGCCGTCACCTTTCTCTTTGGCGAACGGTCCAAACTGATGCTCTTTGAAGGCGAGGCGACCAACCTCTCCGGCTCCGGACAGGAATGGGAGCTGTCGGTCTGGCGCAGCGGGGAGCCGGAAACCGCCCGCACGATCCAGGCCGTCGATCTGGCCGCCCTGCGCCCCGGCATGCCGGTCTCCTTTCCGCACTTCGGGCTCGAGCTCCGCGTCGAAACGGTGCACGCCCACAGCCGCGTGGGCAAGGGATCCACCTCCGGATCCGCGCCGCTCAGTGCGGACGGGGCCGTCTCCCTGGAGGGACTGCCCACCGAAACCGATGCCGGAAACAACCGGCCCGGGTTGCTGGCCTCCACCTCGTTTTCCGGCCGCTCCGAGCGCGTCCTGTTGCACGGCAATGACACCCGGCCGGTTGAACTCGCCGGGACGGATGGGAACATCTCCCTGCGGCTGCGCCGCAAATCCATGGTGCTGCCCGCGGTCATCCGCCTGATCGATTTCCAGAGGGAGATGCACCCCGGCACCAGCATGGCGCGCAGCTTTTCCAGCCGGGTGTCGATCCAGGACGGGGATCTGGAGCGGGAGGTGACGATCTCGATGAACAAACCCCTGCGTTACCGGGGGCACACCTTCTATCAATCCTCCTACAAGGAATTCGCCGACGGACGGCAGGCCACCATCCTCGCGGTGGTGAAGAACCACGGGCGGGTCATGCCGTATGTCGCCACCTTCATGACCTTCATCGGGATGGCGATTCACTACACCGGCCGGCTGGCCTACCGGCTGCGCCGGCAAACCGGCGGGGGGAGGGGACGGTCATGAGGCGTTCATCCGTGATGAGACAAGCCGTCGTCCTCCTGCTTCTGGCCGGCGCCCCGCGGGCCATGCCCGCCGAGGTGAAGAACCTCTCCGCCTTCGGACGTCTGCCCGCCCTGTCCGAAGGACGGGTGATGCCGCTGGATTCCTTCGCGCGTCACACGCTGCTGCAACTCTCCGGCAAGAGCACGTACCATAACCGGCCGGCGGTCGACTGGCTGGCCCGGACCATGTTCACCCCCGCCGGGGCGGGAGACGACGAGATCTTCCTGATCAACAACCCGGAGGTCGCCGAGGCCATCCAGCTTCCCCCCGCCGCGGGGCGCAAACGGTACGGTTTCGCGCAGTTGGAGCCTTCGCTGCCGGCGCTGGAGCGGCTGGCCCGCGCGGCGTGGAAGCTGAAGGAGGACGACCGCACGCCGGTCGAGAAGGAGCTGGTGGGCCTGTACAACAACGCGGTGCTGTACCACGACCTGCGCACCTGCCTGGACGCGTTGCGCCGGTCTCCGGAGCTGGCGGTCACCGATGAGGGCTTGCGCAAGGATCTCGGGCTCGAGCCCGGGGCCGCGCCCTGGTCGCCCCTGGAGGTGCTGGCCCGTCGCGACGAGCTGGAGCGGCTGGCGCAACCGTTTCGCGATTTGCCGGCGGAGCAGTGGACCGGCTACCAGAAGGATCTCTCCCGCCTGGCGGTGACCCTGGGGTTGCACATGCGCGGAGCCCGGGCGGCCGGGCCCGCCCTCCTGCCCAGGCCCGGGACCGGCGGCGAAGCCTGGGTCACGATTCCGGAAGCGCTTCCGCTGGCCCAAAACCAGCCGGAGGCGCTCGCGGATCTCCAGGCGTTCGCCGATCTGGCCGCCGCCTTCGCCGCCGGGGAGCAGGTCCCGTTCGACCTGGCCGCCCATGCGCTGGCTTCCTCGCTCACCGCGCGGATCACCAACCGCGGGACCGGGGACCGGCTGGCGTTCGAGGTCTGGTACAACCGCGCGCAGTTGTTTTACACCGCCGAATGGCTGTACGGCATCGCCTTCCTGCTGGCGCTGGCCTCGGTGGTGGTGCGGAAGCGCTGGCTGTATGTCGCGGCCGTCGCTCTGGTCGCGCTGGCCCTGCTGCCCCACACCGCCGGCATCCTCGCGCGCATGAAGATCATGGAGCGCCCGCCCGTCACCAATCTCTTTTCCACCTTCGTCTTCGTGGGGTGGGCCGGCGCCCTCCTGGGGCTGGGCGTGGAGGCGGTGCAGCGCAGCCGGCTCGGGCTGCTCACGTCCTGCGTTTCCGGGCTGGCCCTGCTGCTGGTGTCCGGGCGCTTCGAGAGCGAGGGGGACACGATGGGAGTGATGGTCGCCGTGCTGGATTCCAATTTCTGGCTGGCGACCCATGTCGTGTGCATTTCGCTGGGCTACGCCGGCTGCTGCGTCGCGGGGCTGCTGGGACATGTGCATCTGCTTCAGCGGATGTGGCTGCCGGCGTCGGATTCGCGACTCCGGGAAAGCGACGAGATGGTCCATGGAACCCTGGCCTTCGGGCTGATGTTCTCGTTTTTCGGGACCATGCTGGGCGGGATCTGGGCGGACCAGTCGTGGGGGCGCTTCTGGGGCTGGGATCCCAAGGAGAACGGCGCGCTGGTGATCGTGCTCTGGTCGGCCATCCTGTTCCACGCCCGGCTCTGCCGCATGATCGGGCCGCGGGGCTTCGCCGCGGGATCGGTGATCGGGGTGATCTGGGTGCTCGGCGCCTGGCTGGGCGTCAACCTGCTGGGGGTCGGCCTGCACTCCTACGGATTCACGAGCGGCATCGCCCTCGGCTTCATGATCGCCTGCGGCATCGAGGCGGTGTTCGTGGCGGTGCTGGTTCCGCTGACCTTGTTGAAGGAGGCGGCGGCGCGCAGCGCAGCGGAACCCTGAGGTGTTGCAGAGGGTGAGCCCCGGATGGCGGGACCCTACCCGGCGATCTCCGCCGGAGTGGTGGCGCCTTCGCCGGTCGGGCTCTGCGGCGCCGGACCGGCGCCGACCTGCACAAACTGGCGGACGACCGGGCAGGAGAGGCACTGCTTGAATCCCATCTCCTCGCCCCGGAGGCTCAACCGGCAGCACTTGGTCACCGTCATCCAGCAGAATCGCCCGTCCGTCAATTTGCGGCAGAGGCAGCTCTCGCGCACCTCGTCCCGGCAGTGGGTGAGTTCCCAGCACGGTTGGGTCCCCAGCGGATACTTGCGCTGGATCGCGGCCACGGTCAGGGCCTGCTTCCAGACGCGGTCCGGCACCTTCCGCCAGGCGAGTTCGTAGCTTTCCACCGCCTTGCGCGAGAGGCCGAGGATGGAAGCCGTCTCCTGCCGGGTCCAGCCCATGGCCTCCCGCAGGCAGTGGAAGGCATGGCAGGGCTTCATGTCGTCGGTGCAGACGCCGGCCAGTTTGCGCCGGTCGTACGCGGGACGGGGCTTCGCGGGAACGCCCTTCGCCGCGGGTTTGGATGACTTCGATTTCCGCCCGCGGGCGGCGGGCTTGACGCGATTCACTTCGCCCTCATGTGGCGAGGGTGCGGGTGTTTTCATGATGGACGCCTTTCCGGAACCGAATGGGTTCGTCCCTCCTCCCTGTCAAACTCCCCCAAATGGAAAACAAAGAAACCCCGTTGCGGCTCCGGAGAGCCGCAACAGGGTCTGTGTCGACACTACCGGCTTACTTGTCGTGGCAGGTCAGGCAGAGGGCGCTCTCGTCGTTCGGAATGTACAACAGGGCGTCGTTGCCGTCCTTGTTGTGCACGTCGTGGCAGGAGGCGCACTCGAACTTGCCGCCGATCAGCAGGTCTTCCGCGATGGTGCCGCCGAGCGCGGTGAGGTGGGTCGCGTCCGAGGGATCGAACAGCTCGCCGTCCGCGGTGGCCAGGGCGGTGTCGTAGGTGAACGACAGCGGATGGGTCGCCGAGAGGTTGGTGCCGAAGGTGAACATGGGCACCGTGCCGCCGCTGCTCTTCATGAAATGCGTGCCGGTGGCGCGGGAGAAGCTGTCCAGGGCGACCGTCCCGTCATGGCAGCTCAGGCAGAGCTTGGTGGCCCCGCTGGGCTGTCCGACCACGGCGTTCATGGACGCCGGATTGGAATAGACCACGTAGGTGTTGGTGGGAACACTGTGGTTCCACAGCACCGTCTGGAAGCCCAGGGTTTTGTTCTGGTTTCCGTGCGGGGCGTGGCAGGGGAGGCAGATTTCTCCCGAGGTGTTCCACACGCTTGCGTTCACGCTCTCCGCGTCATCCGCGAAGTTGTGGCCGCAGTTCTTGATTCCCGGGCCGGACACGGCCTGGGCCGCCATGGCGGCAAAGCCGGCCACGGCACTGAGCATCAGTTTTTTGTTCATCATCGTTCTCCTGTTGTTTCTCTCCATGGGTTGTCTCTCATGCATGAACCGGTGAGTTGCGCCGGTAAAGTGTTTTCCGCGGTTTCAGCACCCCGCGGGGACGGCCTCCACGACCCGGGGGTTGCGGGTGGCGGCGGGGCGGAAGGCCCGCTGTTCCGCCTGGCGGCGGTTTTCCTCGTCGGCGGCCAGCTCGTCCAGCTTCTCCCGCAGGATCTCCTGGCAGCGGACGATGTCCTGCTGGCGGTGCCGCACGTTCTGGCGGACCGTCTCCTGCAGGTCGTCGATGTCGTCGAGGAAGACGTTCGGCATGCCGGCCACGCGGGGATCCACGTCCCGGGGCACCGCGATGTCGATGATGAAGAGGGGGCGGCCCTCCCGGGCCTGCATGACAGGCTCCAGATCCTCGGGATGCAGGACGGTGACCGGGCACCCCGTGGAGGTGACGACAATGTCCGCGCGCCGCATGGCGTCATGGAACCGGTCGAAGTGGACGGCCTCGCCGGAGAACTGGCCCGCCAGTTCGACGGCGCGGTCGTAGGTGCGGTTGGCGACGATGATGGAGCGCGCGCCCTTCTTCCAGAAGTGGCGGACGCAGGTCTCGGCCATCTTGCCGGCCCCGAGGACCATGACCGTCTTGTCGGCGAGCCGGCTGCCGAAAATTGTTTCCGCCCGCAGCACGCACACGCTGCCCACCGAGGCCGCGCCCTGGCCGATCTCCGTGCCGGAACGGATGGCCTTGGCCGTCTGCAGCGCCTTCTGGAAGATGCGGTTCACGGTGGAACCGGTGAGCCCCGCCTGACGGGCGGTCTCGTACGCGGTCTTGATCTGCCCGGTGATCTCCGGTTCGCCCAGCACCATGGAGTCGAGCCCGGAGGTGACCTTGAAGAGATGCTCCACCGCCTGCTCGCCGGTGTGCGAATAAGCCTGCGTGTCCAGGTCCATGTGGAGCGGCTCGGCGGTGAGGAGCTGCAGCAGCGCCTTCAGGCTGCCGTTGACCAGATGGGAGGTGCCGTAGATTTCCACCCGGTTGCAGGTCCAGAGCAGCACCACCTCGCCCAGTCCGCCCGCTTCGCGCAGGGACTTTCCGGCGGCGGCCTGGTCCTTGGGGGCGACGGCGAGTTGCTCGCGCAGCGCCACCGGGGCGGTCTTGAAGCTCAATCCGGCTACGAAGAAATGCATGTCGTGTCCCCCTCCCGGGATACGGTTCATGTGATTGGAAGATTCCCGGGGCGCATCATGGGAATCCACGAGCATTGCGGACTCCAGAGCGGGGACCAGCCCCGCCGGGATCATCACACTGGGATTTGATTGCGC
Source organism: Kiritimatiellia bacterium (assembly GCA_046346795.1). Lineage (GTDB taxonomy): Bacteria > Verrucomicrobiota > Kiritimatiellia > SS1-B-03-39 > UBA6053 > JAXMHJ01. The sequence continues at coordinate 14,924 of JAXMHJ010000038.1, read as the reverse complement.
GTCCATGTCGGATACCACGATGTGGTAGACGCACAGTACCGGATGCGGAGTTTGTGCTACATCAGATACCACCCCTCTCATGCGCTAATGGAAACCCTGATGACCTGCGGCACTCCGAAGATTTAACGCGAACCGAACAAAAATGAAGGCCCCACCCTGTGGTATCCCGCACGACATTACCGCCCGGGTCCGGCACAGCGCATGCCGTTGCACGCATTACAGAGTGATGATTCGGTTCAAAACGGGGGTATCCCCTTCCCCGGCCGGCTGAATTCGCGTCCACGTGAGACCGGGCGGCACCTCCACCCTCTCATCCGCCTTCCCGCGGATTGCTTTTGCCGGGGCGGCTCCTATGCTGCCGCGCATGATGTCCCTTGAAATCTGCATCGACTCCCCCGCCTCGGCGCGGGCGGCGGCGCTGGGCGGCGCGGATCGCGTCGAACTGTGCGACAACCTGCCCGACGGCGGCACCACGCCGTCGCTCGGAATGATCCGCGCGGTGCGCGCGGCCTTTCCCCGCAAGCTCATGGTCATCATCCGGCCGCGCGGCGGGGACTTCCTGTTCGACGCCGACGAGACCGCCGCGATGCTCCACGACGTCCGCGCGGCGCGCGACGCCTGGGCCGACGGCGTGGTCATCGGCTGCCTCCGGGCCGACGGCGCGGTGGACCGCGAGGCCTGCGCGCGGCTGGTCGAGGCGGCGGGGCCGCTCGACCTCACCTACCGCGCGTTCGACATGGAGCCGCGACCTGCCGGAGGCCCTCGAGGCCGTGGCCGCCCTCGGCATCCGCCGCATCCTCACTCGGGCGGCGCGCCGGACGTGCCCGCGGGCCTCGACGCCATCACCCGGCTGGTCCGGCTGGCCGGCGACCGCGTATCGCTCATGCCCGGCGGCGGCGTCACCCCCGCCAACATCGGCTCCATCGTGCGGGCCGCCGGCGTGCGCGAGGCGGCACCTCAGCGCCCGCTCCGCCCGGCCGAGTGCCATGCGCTTCCGCAACGAGTCGTGTTTCATGGGCGACTACACCCGCGGCCGCGAGTACGAGATCAAGACCGCCGACCCCGACAAGGTCCGCGCCGCCCGCGCCGCGCTGGACGCCGCCCCGGCCTAGGACGCCATGCGCCTCGCCATCGCCGGCATCCACATCGAGAGCGGAACCTTCTCGCCGCTGCGCTCGACGCTGGAGGATTTCACCGCCACGCGCGGCGCGGAGATGCTCGCGCGCTATCCCTTCCTGTCGTCGCCCGATTTCGCGGCGATCCGGCCCGCGCCCCTCGCCCACTTCCGGTGCCCTGCCGGGAGGGGTGGTGCGCCGGGCCGATTACGAGACGATGAAGGCGGAGATCGTCAAGCGGCTGATCCTGGCGGGGGCGGTGGACGCCTTCTACTTCGACGTGCACGGCGCGATGGGCGTGGAGGAGCTGGACGACCCCGAGGTCGACCTGCTCGCCGCGATCCGCCACCATCTGCCCCCGAACGCCCTGGTGACGTGCAGCCAGGACCTCCATGGCAACGTGACCGACCGGCTGGTCGCGATGACCGACATCCTGACGGCGGGGACTCGCCGCACCACGCCCCACCTCGACTGGATGGAGGACGCGAGAGCGGGCGGTCCGGCCAGCGCTGCGGGCGCAAAACGAAGGGTGCGGCCGGTGCGCGCCCGCGTCGGCATCCCCGTGCTGGTCTCGGGCGAAATGAGCAGCACCACCTGCGAACCGGGCTGCTCGCTGTACGCGCCGCTGGAGGAGGAGTCGCGCCGCCCGGGCGTGTGGGACGCCTCGCTGCGGGTCGGTTACGCCTGGGCCGACCAGCCGCGCGCGATGGCGGGCGCGGCGGTACGGGGACCGACGCCGCGGCCGTGGCCGGGGTGGCCGAGGGCATCGCCCGCCGCTACTGGGCGGCGCGCGGCGGGTCTCGGTTCGACGGACACGGGAACGGCGCGGAATGCCTGGACCGCGCGCTGGCGGACGGGGGCGCGCCGTGTTCCTGGAGCGATGCCGGCGGACAACCTCGACCGGGGCGGCGCGGGGAGGTAGACGCAGCACGGCTCGGCGGCGAGCCGGCCCGGCGTTCCGGCCCGCCGAGGGCCGGGCCGCGGCCATCTTCGCCTTCGATCCCCGACGCCCCGGCGGTCGAACTCCTGCGCGGCTGCGCGCCCGGCGCGCGTGCGCCTGTCGCCGGCGGTGCTCGACCCCGCACGGCGGTCCGGCTGCTGCGAGGGGTCCTGGAGCGTTTTGTGGACGGGGCGAATCCGCAGGCCGTGGTGCGCTGCGGCGGCGTCCGGATCATCGCCTGCTCCAGCCTGGCGGCGCCCCTATCATCTGCGCGGGGACTTCCTCGCGCTGGGGCTCGATCCGTTGGACCACGAGGTCACCGTGGTGAAGATCGGCTATCTGGAGCCCGAACTGGCCGCCATGGCCCGGCGGCATCTGCTGGTCCTGTCGCCCGGCGGGGTGCCCCCTCCTCGACCGCATCCCACTGGCGTCTCCGCGCCCGGTTTTCCCGCGCCTGACCACCGGCTGGGTCGCCCGGCCGCGCTCGGGGCTTCGGGACGGAGCCCCGGCGTTGCCCGGAAGGCCGCGACCCTCCTCCGGGCACGATGCCGCCCCGCCCGATCCCGCCTGATTTTTCTTGCATTCTTCCCCCGGTTTCCGATCAAGAAGGATCATTTGGCGTTGAGGGTCTCTGCATGCCATCCGCAGGACTTCCGACCCCTCAGAAAGGATCTGACCAGTCATGAAGAACGTTGTTTCGCCATTTTTGCATTCGCCCTGCCGGTGGCCGCCAGCGCTTTCGCCATGGCCTCCAGCCAGGGTTCCGACGGGTACACGCTGCTGATCGTGCCCGACCGTTACAACACTCCTGCGCTTACCACATCCAGGACCGTTACCCCGTTCTTACAAGCTTTCCCCTATGAATTTCCGGGCAATCCCGCGGACCCCTTCGTGCATGCCTGGAACAACGGCGCCTGGACGCAGATCCCGACCGCCTCCTTCAACTCCGGCGAATTCCTGCGCGCCAAGCGCGCCCGCACCATCGTGGTGGGCGAGGACAACGCGCAGACCCGCGCCCTGATCGACACCGCCTCCGCCTGGTCGCCCCAGGTGCTCAACGCCCCCGCGGAAAAGTCGGCCGAGATGCTCAACACCGTCGGCCGCGCGCTGAACTTCTCCAGGTCGGACTACCGTTTCTTCGCCAGCCGGCACGGCTTCGAGATCGAGGATCTCAACGCCGCCCGCCGCAAGGAGAGCTGGTATGACCAGCCCCGCAACAAGGCCCTGAGCGAGGTGGATCCCAAGCTCTCCGCCGCGCTGGAGAAGGAGGACGACGCCTCCGCCGGCACCGCGCCGCTGACCCCCTCCCCGGCCCGCGCGGCGCCCCGCGCCGAGGTGAAGCCCGAGCCCGCCCCCATGCGCCCCGGGCCGGTCACGGCGAAGCCGGACAAAGCCGCCACCGAATAAGTCCGCCGCCCCCGGGATTCCCATGCGCGCCCCCACCGCCTTTTTGCTGCTGGCGGTCATCCTGCCCTTCGCCGGATGCGTCGAGACGGTCAAGCCGCGCGAGCCCGTCAACCGCGTGGACCTGGTCGTCACCCGCTCCTCCAAGGGGGCGGAGCTTCAGTGGAACACCGTCCCGGGCAATTTCTACAGCGTCCAGTGCAAGGCGCGCGGGGCCAAGTTTTTCGAATATCATCCCAAGGCCATCAACCTGAAGGCCGCCGGCGATCACATGGTTTTCCTGGATGACGCGCCGGATTATGCGACCCGCAGCTACCGCATCCACCCGTTTCCCGTGACCGGAAAACCGGTCCCCGCCGGACAGACGCAGCCCTGACCCGCCCCGCCCGCCCGGTTCCGCATGAGTGATCTCCGCCGTGTCTTCGAGGCGCACGAGAACAGCCTGTTCTCCCGGCTCGCCCACAACCACCTGTTCGCCGGGCTGCTGCTCATCGGCTCCACCGCCCTCGCCCTCTGGCTCGCCAACTCGGCGCACGCGGCCTGGTACTTCGATTTCCGCCACACGCCCGTCAGCGTCAACGTCGGCGCCTTCGCCCTGCGGAAGTCGCTGGAGCACTGGGTCAACGACGCCCTCATGTCGGTCTTCTTCTTCTACATCGGACTCGAGATCAAGAAGGAGGTCATCGACGGCGAACTCTCCAGCCTGCGCCGCGCCGCCCTCAGCGTGGTCGCCGCCATCGGCGGCATGGCCGCCCCCGCCGCGATCTACTTCCTGCTGACCCGCCACCATCCCGAGGTCCGGGGCGGATGGGGCATTCCCATCGCCACCGACATCGCCTTCGCCATCGGCATCCTCGGCCTGCTCGGCCGGTCCGTCCCGCTCTCCCTGCGCGTGTTCCTCACCGCCCTCGCCATCGTGGACGACCTCGGCTCCATCCTGGTCATCGCGATCTTCTATTCCGAGGGCGTCATCCTGCCGTACATCGGCCTCTCCATCCTCTTCGTCGCCCTCGCCCGGGCCTACACGCGCCTCAGCGGCACCGCGTACGGCGACCGCGACTGGGTCATCCTCGCGCTGGGCGCGGCGAGCTGGTACTTCATGTTCAAGTCGGGCATCCACGCCACCATCTCCGGGGTCATCATGGCCCTGGCCATCCCCCTGCGCGAACGGCTGCGCCCGCGCGCGGTGCAGGAGTACATCTCCGGGGACGGCTTCCGCCTGGAGGACAACCTTTCCGCCACCGAGCACGCGGTGCGCCTCGCCCGCAGCCCGCTGCGCCGCATCATCCACGCGCTGCACGCGCCCGTGGTCATGTTCATCATGCCGTTCTTCGCCTTCATGAACGCCGGCGTGGTCCTGCCGGACAGCTTCGCGAAGGCGTTCCACGCGCCGCACATGCTCGGCATCGAACTCGGGCTGGTGGCCGGCAAGATGCTGGGCATCACCCTCGCTCCTGGATCGCCGTCCGCTGCCGCATCGCCGAGCTGCCCCGCGGCGCCAACTGGACCGACATGGCCGGGGTCGGCCTGCTCGCCGGCATCGGCTTCACCATGTCGCTCTTCGTCGCGGGCCTCTCCTTCGAGGGCCGGCCCGGGCTGCTCGACGACGCCAAGCTCGCCATCCTCTTCGCCTCCTGCACCGCCGCCCTCGCCGGCAGCGCCGTCATCCGGCTCAACCGGAACCGCCGCCCCGCGGCGGCCGGGGAGGCGCCCCCGCCGCACTGACCGTTTTGCCGACCACAAACCCCGAGGCCCCCTTCCATGAACACCCAGGCGATCCTCCTTGAACAATGCGGCGGCCCCGACGTGCTCCGGCTCCGAACCGTGGCCCTGCCCGACCCGGGACCCGGCGAGGTGCGGGTCCGGCACACCGCCATCGGGGTGAACTACATCGACATCTACCACCGCACCGGCCTCTATCCGCTCCCGCAACTTCCGGGCGGGCTGGGCCTGGAGGCGGCCGGGGTGGTGCAGGCCGCGGGACCCGGCGTCACCCGCTTCGCCCCCGGCGACCGCGTGGCCTGGCTGCTCCGGCCCGCCCGGCGCCTACGCGGAGGCGCGCAACCTGCCCGCCACCGCGCTGGTGCGCCTGCCGCCGGACATCCCCGACGACGTGGCCGCGGCCGTCCTGCTCAAGGGCATGACCGCCGAATACCTCCTGTTCCGCACCCACGGGGTGAAGGCCGGCGACACGATCCTGGTCCACGCCGCCGCCGGCGGGGTGGGGCTGCTGCTGTGTTCCTGGGCGAAACGCATCGGCGCCCGGGTCATCGGCACCGTGGGCACCGACGCCAAGGCGGACCTGGCGCGCGCCCACGGCTGCGACGTCCCGGTGGTGACGGCGCGCGAGGACTTCGCCCGGGTGGTCCGCGCCGAAACGGGCGGCCGCGGCGTGCCGGTGGTGTACGACGGCGTCGGGCGCGACACGCTGATGAAGTCGTTCGACTGCCTGGGCCTCCGCGGCCATCTCGTGCTCTTCGGCCAGTCGTCGGGCGCGCCCGACCCTTCCTCTCGCGCTGCTCGGGACCAAGTCCGCCTCCATCACCCGCCCGACCCTCTTCCACTACGCGACGGGACCGGACGCCCTCGACGAAATCTCCGCCCACCTCTTCGCCGCCGTGCGCGAGGGCATCCTCCGGCCGCGGATCTCCGCGCGCTATCCGCTGGCCGACGCCGCCCGGGCCCATGCCGACCTGGAGGGCCGGAAGACGACCGGCTCGCTCCTGCTCATGCCGTGACGGCCGCCCGGTTGTAACCTCCGCCCCCCGGCCCGCGTATCTCCGGCCAACAACCCCACCCCAGGTGCCTCCATGAACAGACTGCTGATGCTCCTCTCCGCCGCCACGCTCGCCGTTTCGGTCCGCGCCGCGCCCGTCAATCCCGCCGATGTCGCCGCCGACGCCCGCTGGGTCGTGCATGCCGACCTCGATTCCTTCAAGGGAACCGAACTCGGCAAATACATGAAAGGAAAGCTGGTCGACCCGCGCGTCAAGGACAAGCTCGCCGCCTTCCGCCAGATGTTCCAGTTCGACCCGGCGGAGGACATCGCCTCGGTCACCCTGTACGGCTCCTCGCGGCGCGAGGAGGACGGCATCGCGCTGTTCCGCGGCACCTTCAAGGGCGAAACGCTGATCACCCTGCTAAAGGCCAACGACTCCTACAAAACCCGCCGGGAGGACGGGCAGGATATCCACAGTTGGATCGACGGGAAGAAGGACGGGGACGCCCGCACCTTCGGCGCGATCCTGGACGACCGGGTGGTGATCCTCGGCCGCAGCGGCGACCTTGTCGCCCGCGCCGCCGCGGTTGTGCGGGGCAAGGCCGGCGCGCTCAACCCCGCCAACGCCGCCATCGATCTGCCGCAGGGCGCCCCCGCGTTTTTCGCCGCCGCCGCCAACCTGCAGGACCTGGGCGTCAACGACCCCAGGGCCGCCATGGTCAAGGACATCGTCGCCGGCTCCATCGTGGTGGGCGAACAGGCCGGCCAGATGCAGGGAACCCTCAGCGTGACCACCCGCACCCCCGAGGCCGCGGCCCAGATGAACGCCATGCTCTCCGGCCTGCTGGCGATGGCCCAGATGAACCGCGAGAAGAAGCCCGAGCTGGCCACGCTGGCCCAGCGCGTCCAGCCGGTGGTCGATGGCAGCCACTTCAAGGTGTCCATGTCCTTCCCGGTGCGCGAGATCATCGGCGAGATGGAAAAGCACGTGAACGTGGACATCCGCGCCGGCGGGGCGCTCTGAGCTGCGGAGCCCGCGGTGACGCCGGAACCCCGGGACGCCGATGACGAGTCGCTCGCCCGCCGCGCGCGGGCGGGCGACCCGCCGTCGTTCGAGGCCCTCGTGGTCCGGCACCACCCGCGCCTCGTCCGCTACGCGGCGCAGCGCCTGCGGGATGTCCATGCGGCCGAGGACGTGGCCCAGGCCGCGTTCGTCAGCGCCTGGCGCGCCCTCCACCAGTGGGATCCCGCGCGCCCCTTCCTGCCCTGGCTCTTCGCCATCTGCCGCAGCCGCCTCATCGACCATGTCCGCCGCGCCCCGCCGCCGGGCGTGGCGGCCGCCGCCGAACCGGCCCACAACGCCACCCCCGACCGCGACTGTTCCGCCGGGGAGGACGCCCGCGGCCTCTGGACCTGGATGCGCGCCCACCTGAGCGAGCGCCAGCACGCGGCGCTGTGGCTGCACTACCAGGAGAATTTCAGCGTGGCCGAGGCCGCCGCCGCGATGCGCCTGACCGTCACCCACGTCAAGGTCCTGCTGCACCGCGCCCGCCACACCCTCGCCCGCGAACTGGCGGGCCATCCCGAATGGCGCGACTGCCTGGTCGCCCTCGCCACCCGCTCCACCACCTTTTCCGTTCCGATCCCCGAAGGGAGAACCAGCCCGTGAAACCGACCCCGCCCGCCTCCGATTCCCGCCGCGACCTGGAAACCCTCCTGCGCAAGCCGGTGACGGCGACCCCTCCGTCGGACTCCGCCGACTTCGCCGCGCGCGTCCTGCGCGAGGCCCTGCGCGCACCCGCCGCCCGCCCCGCGCCCGCCCCGCGGCATGGCCCCGTCCGGCTCGCAGCCGCAGCCGCCCTGGCCCTGGCGGCCGGCCTGACCCTGCTCCTCCCCCGCACCCCCGCCCGTCCCGGCCCGGCGGCCCGGGTGTCCGCCCCGGACATCCCCTCCGCCGCCGCGGTGCTGCCCGGGGCCATCGAGAACGCCGTGCGCAACCCCTATGACCGGGAACTGGCCCGGCTGCGCGAGGACGTCGACCGCACCACCCGCTTCGTCGTCCACTGCGCCGGGTTCGACCTGGCCGGAAATTGAACCGCCCATCCGCGTGTTGCTTTCCCCCGCGTTTTCCGTTGTGATCGCGGTCCTGGAGGTACCCATGTCCGTTCGATCCCTGCTGTCCGCCCTGCTGCTGTCCGCCGCCCCCGTCCTCGCCGGGGACCTCTCCCTGCAGGGGCTCTACGCCCAGCCCAAAAACAGCGACCTCTTCTCCGACGGCATCGGCGCGGAGGTGCAATGGCGCTCCTGGTACACCGAGACCATGGCCTTCGCCCTGTCCGCCGGCGGCATGATGTACGGCGCCAACGACGACGAGTACATCCGGACGGGATCCGGGGGCGCGGCCGGCGCCCAGGCCTCCGGAGAGGTCTCGGTGATCCCGCTGGGCGCCTCGGTCATCTTCCGCTCCCCCACGCCCGAGGGGATCACCACCCACCTGGAACTGGGGCTCCGGTACCTGCTGGTCGACAGCGGGATCGACCTGGCGCGGGTGGGGGTGGACGCCGGCGGGCAGGCGCACGCCGACCTGGCCACCCTGGAATTCAACGACGCGGTGACCGGGCTCGGACGGGTCGAATTTTCCCACCCCGTCGGCGAATCCACCTCCCTGGTGGGCGGGGTCGGGTACCAGATCGACCTCGTCAAGAGCGACATCTCCTACCTGGGCTCCCGGGCGGGCGAGGCCGAGTGGGCGGGCGTGTATTTTTCCGCAGGCGTGCACATCGCCTGGTAAACCCCCGACCGGCAAACCCCCGCCCCAAGGCAGATCATGTCCTCCTCCTTCCTTCCCGCGCATCTCATGGCCTTCGCTCACTTCCTCATGGGCCTGGTCCTCCCCGCCTTCGTCTTCGCCGCCGGCCTGCAGCTCCGGGGCCTGCTGCCGGGGCGGATCGTCCTCTCCTTCCTCTTCTGGTCGGGGACGGTCATCGTGAGCCATATTCCCTACCTGATCATGACCCTGCGCGCCTCCACCGGGTCCAACTCCGACGAGATGATGATGTGGAGCGCCCTCTCCTCCCTGATGAGCCTCCTGACCACCATCGCCTCCGCCTGGCTGGGCCTGTCCCTGCTGGCCGTCGTCCGGCGCCTGCGCAACCTGGCGATGCTCGATCCGGGCGGGCCGATGGACCGCGAGGGATGACCGGCCGAATATCCGCCTTGCCTTGCGGCCCCGCAATCCGTAAAAGGCCCGGCTCTTTCATCCAAAGACAAAGGAACACCCATGGCCTACACCACCTCCGACCTCCGCAAGGGGCTCAAGATTGAAATCGACGGGCAGCCCCATGTCATCACCGAGTTTGAATTCACCAAGCCGGGCAAGGGCCGCGCCGTCTACCGCACCCGCCTCAAAAACATCATCAGCGGCGCCACCTTCGAGAAGGTCTACCGCGAAGTCGACAAGATCGAGGAATGCAACCTCCAGTCCCGCGACCTCAATTTCTCCTACAAGGAGGGTGATGATTTCGTCTTCATCGACCAGAACTCCTACGACCAGATCCACATCCGCGCGGACATCCTGGACGACAAGAAGTACTTCCTCGAGGAGGACATGCACTGCCAGGTGCTCTTCCACAACGACAAGCCGATCGAAGTGACCCTGCCCATCTTCGTGGAGCAGGAGATCGCCGAGACCGAGCCCGGCGCCCGCGGCGACACCGTCAACAACGTGTTCAAGCCCGCCACGACCAACAAGCACTACGAGATCCAGGTGCCCATGTTCGTGAACATCGGCGACCGCATCCGCATCGACACCCGCACCGGCGAATACGCCGACCGCGTCAGCAAGAAGTAAGCGGGACCCGGTCCCGATGCGCACGCCGGCCTGGTTTCAGGCCGGCTTTTTTGCGCCTTCACCGAAATAAATCCGCCGGGCGTTCCGCTCGTACAACCTGGCCAGATGATCCGCCGGCTCGCCCGACAGATCTCGTCCAGCACCGCGACCCAACCGGCGTAGGACGACGCGAGATCGCACACCGGCCAGTCGCTGCCCCACACGACACGATCCCAGCCGAAGGACGCGATCACATGCTCGACGAACGGGCGAAGCGTGGCGGCGTTGGCGCGTTCGGGACCGCCGTAGGCGATGATGCCCGAGATCTTGCAGGTCACGTTGGGGCGGCGGGCCAGGTCGGTGATGGACGCCTTCCACGCCGCCGGATCGCCCGCGGTGTCCGGCACCCCGCAATGGTCGAGGATCAGTTGCGTGTCCGGCGCGGCGTCCGCGAGCCGGGCGGCGAGCGGGAGCTGCCGGGCGAGATAGCACATGTCAAAAGTCAGCCCGCGGCGGCCAAGTGAAGCGACGTTGCGGCGGAAAATCGCGCCGGTGGACAGGTCGTCCGGCTGCGTGTGCAGCACGCGGCGCAGGCCGAGCAGGCGCGGATGGGCCAGCCGGTCGAGCTGCGCCTGGAAGTCGTCCCGTTCGGGGCGCGCGGCGGCGATGACCCCGATGATCCCGCTCGCCGGGTCGTCGGCCAGCCCGCTGAAAAAAGCCGATTCGGCATCCCCCTGCCCTTCCCGCACGTCAACTTCCATGAAGACGGCCCCCGCCAGCGGGCAGGTTGCGGCCGCGGCGCGATATTGATCCAGGGTGAACGCCTTGTCCTTGAAGGCCGGGATGCCCGCCGCCCAGTCGTAGGCGAACCGGTCGGGATAGAACAGGTGCTGGTGCGTGTCGATGCGTTGAATCGCGGCCATGGGGACCTCCGGCGGTTGACCGCCATTCAAGCGTCCGGAACGGCCGAAGCAAGGCGGAATGCGGTGAATGATGGGGTCCGCCGCGCGTCAAGGTTTCCGGCGGCGGGCGCGCCCGGCCGACCCGGAGAAATCCCCATGACACCCCTGCGGCACATCCTGCTTTTCACCACCGCCCTCTCCGCGCTTCCGGGCGCTCCGTCTCCCGCGGCGGCGCAAAAACCGATGAAGGTCTACATCCTCGCCGGGCAATCCAACATGGAGGGCCACGCGCGGGTGGAGACCTTCGACTACATCGGCGACGATCCCGCCACGGCGCCGCTGCTGAAGCAGATGCGCGGCCCGGATGGAAAGCCGGTGGTCTGTGCGGGCGCGTGGATCAGTTACCTGACCGGCCGGGGGGACCGGAACGGCGAAGGATTCGGCCCGCTGACGGCGGGGTACGGCTCGCGCCCGGAGCCCGCGCAGGACGGCGGCAAGATCGGCCCGGAATTCACCTTCGGGATCACGATGGACGCGGCGTACGAGGAGCCGGTGCTCCTCATCAAGACGGCGTGGGGCGGCAAGAGCCTGCACACGGATTTCCGCCCGCCCTCCGCCGGGCCGTATGTGCCGAGCGCGTTCCAGCGCGAGAATTATCCCAAACAGGAGGGGCACGGCATTCCCAAGGACTTCGAGGCCTGGAAAGTGGAGAAGGCGAAGGAGACCGGGGTGTATTACCGCCTGATGATCGAGCATGTGAAGAAGGTGCTGGCCGATCCCGGGCGCGTGGTGCCGGACTACGACCCGGCGCGGGGCATCGAGCTGGCGGGATTCGTGTGGCTTCAGGGGTGGAACGACATGGTCGACGGGCATGTGTACCCGGACCACGACTATGACGCGTACACGGAATGCCTCGCCCACCTCGTCCGGGACGTGCGCAAGGATCTCGCCGCCCCCCGGCTGCCGTTCGTGATCGGCGTGATGGGCGTGGACGGGGTCAAAAACCCGTCCCCGGGCATGCTGGCCTTCCGGCGGGCCATGGCGGCGCCGGCCGCCATGCCGGAGTTCGCCGGCACCGTGGTGGCCGTCGAAACCGCGCCCTTCTGGGCGGAGGAACTCGCGGCCATCGACGCGAAGCGCGGCCAGGTGCGGCAGATGCGGCACTTCCTCGACACAAAGCACAAGGACCACGCGAACGCCGGCGGCAACATGACCGAGGAGCAGAAGAACGAGTACATGAAAAAATTCGAGGCCGGGCTCATACCGCCCGCCGATGCGGCCCGGTGGGAACGCGGGGCGTCCAACGCGGGCTACCACTATCTCGGCTGCGCCAAGACCTTCGCGCTGATGGGGCGGGCGTTCGCAGAGGCCCTGCTGCAGCTTGAGCGCAACGGGGGGCGGCGGCCATGAGAGCCATCCGGCTGCTCGCCGTGCTGGCCGGTCTGGCGGTTCCCGCCGCCGCGGCGGGAGGGGGCCGGCTGACGGAGATCCCCGACTTCACCCGGGGCGACACCATCCCGGCGAACGCGCCGCACGACTGGAACCTCGGGCCCACGGGTGCGCGCGGCTGGATGTACTGCGACACGCTCGTGACCACCGACGCCCGCCAGATCGCCGTCACCACCGTGGACAAGGGCTCCCCGGCGGACGGCGTGCTCCAGGCCGGCGACGTTTTGCTCGGCGCGGGCGGGAAGGACTTCGCCTTCGACCCGCGCACGGAACTCGGTCGCGCCGTCACCGCCGCGGAGACGGAGGCGGGCGGCGGCCGCCTTGCGCTCACGCGCTGGCGCGCCGGCAGGACGGAGCCGGTCGTGGTGCAACTCCCGGTCCTGGGCTCGTTCTCCGCGACCGCGCCGTATGACTGCCCGAAGTCGCGCCGCGTTCTGGAACAAGGGATCCGGGTGCTCGCGGCGCGGGCGGCCGAACCGGGCTACGCGGGAAAACAGAATCCCATCACGCGCTCGCTCAACGCCCTCGCCCTGCTCGCGTCCGGCGACCCGGCGCACCTGCCGCTGGTGGAACGGGAGGCGCGATGGGCGGCGGGGTTCAAGGCGGACTCGATGCAGACCTGGCATTACGGGTACGTGATGATGCTGCTGGCGGAATACATCGGCGCGACCGGCGACGCGTCGGTGCTGCCCGGCCTGCGCCGGCTCGCCCTGGAGGCGGCGAACGGCCAGAGCGCGGTGGGGTCGTGGGGCCACGGCTTCGCGCGCCCGGACGGCCGCTTGAACGGTTACGGCATGATGAACGCCCCCGGCCTCCCGCTCACCATCGGCCTGGTGCTGGCGCGGGACGCGGGCGTGCGGGATCCGGAGGTCAACCGGGCCGTCGGGCTGAGCGCGCGGCTCATCCGCTTCTACATCGGCAAGGGGGCGGTGCCCTATGGCGACCACGAGGCGTGGACGCAGACGCACGAGGACAACGGCAAATGCGGCATGGCCGCCGTGCTCTTCGACCGGCTCGGCGAACCGGCCGGCGCGGAGTATTTCGCGCGCATGGCGCTCGCGTCGCACGGGGCCGAACGCGACTGCGGGCACACGGGCAACTTCTTCAACCTGCTGTGGTCGCTGCCCGCCATCGCGCAGAACGGTCCGGAAGCGACCGGCGCGTGGATGGGCGGGTTCGGCGCCTGGTACCATGATCTCGCCCGGCGGTGGGACGGGACCTTTGCTCACCAGGGCCCGCCGCAGCCGGGCAACGACAGCTACGCGGGCTGCGACGCCACCGGCGCGTATCTGCTCGGCTACGCGCTGCCCCTGCGCAAGATCACGCTGACCGGCCGGCGGCCGGGCGTGACGCCGCGCCTGGACGCCGTCACCGCGCAGGGCGTCATCGCGGACGGGCGCGGCTGGTCGAACAAGGACCGCACCGGTTTTTACCACGGGCTGGCCGACGACGAACTGCTCGCGCGCCTCGGGTCGTGGTCGCCCGTGGTCCGCGGACGCGCCGCCACCGAACTCGCCACCGGCGGAACGGCGCGCCTGCCCGCGGGGGCCGCCCTGCTCGACTCGCCGGGGCTGGACGCGCGCCTGGGGGCGTGCCTGGCGCTGGTGGCGATTAAGGGGGCCGCCGCGCCGGCGCTGCCGCGGCTCCGCGAGACGCTTTCGCACTCCAACCTCTGGCTGCGCGTGAAGGCCGCCGAAGCCCTGGCCGCCATCGGCCGGGACGCGGCGCCCGTCCTGCCCGGCCTGCTGGAGCGCCTCGCGGCGGGCGCGACGCCGGACGACCCGCGCGGCATGGAGCAGCGCTACTTGTGCGGGGTGGTCTTCGAACGCATGCTGGCGGACCGCAAAGCCCTCGAAGGCGTGGACCTCGACCCGCTGCGCAAGGCGGTCGCAGGCGGATTGCACAACCAGGACGGCCACGCCCGCAGCCAGCTCAGCCGTGTTTACCAGCGGCTCACGCTGGAGCAGATCCGCCCGCTGCTCCCCGACATCCTGCGGGCCGTGGTCGAGCCGGCGCCCAGCGGCGAGATGTTCGCCGACGGGGTGCGACTCGACGGACTGGAGGTCCTCGCCACCCACCATGTCGAGGAGGGCATCCAGGCGTGCGCCGACTATCTGCGCTCGCAGACGGCGTGGTCCAGCGAGAACCGCACCCCCGCCATCCTGAAGATTCTCGAGCGCTACGGGGCGCACGCGCAAACCGTCCTGCCGCACCTGCGCGCGACGGCGGATCAATTCGAGAAAGGCGAGGTGGATTTCCCCCAAAAGCTGAGCCTGCGGAAGGCCGCCTGTGTGCGGGAGGCTATGGCCAGGATCGAGGCGGCGACGGAGCGCCCCGCCTTGATCCGGATGAAGTAGCCCTCGCAAAATCCGGCGGCCCGCGCCACTGGACGCCGCGCCGTCCTGTGCCATATTGCCGCATGAACATCACCCTCCGCCCGTCCGAAGACCGGGGCCGCGCCGACCACGGCTGGCTCGACTCCCGCCACACCTTCAGCTTCGCCGACTACCACGATCCGCGCCACATGGGTTTCCACACCCTGCGCGTCATCAACCAGGACCGCGTC
>JAXMHJ010000037.1:0-46417 GCA_046346795.1 Kiritimatiellia bacterium | reverse complement strand
ACGCCCTGCGCGGGCGCGTGGCCCGGGCCTTCTCCCATCGCGGGGCGGGCCTCTTCAGCATCTACTCCGGCGCGGGCGCGCAATCCGGCGACCTGCCGGCCTTTCTCGCCGCCGCGGCCGCCATGGAGTCGCGCGCCTTCCCCGCCTTCACCTACGACCCGTACGCCGGCGACAACCAGGCCGCGCGGTTCGCCCTGGAGGACAACCCGCAGCCCGAGGCGGACTGGCCGGTCATGCCCCTGGAGTACTCCGACGAGAACCTCCAGCGCGCGGGCGGTCCGATCGCCTTCACCTTCGCGGACTTCGCGCTCTGCGACCGGCGGAACGACCCCCACTTCGCCCGCGTGCCGCGCGAGCGCTGGAACGCGGCCATGATCCCGGCGCGGGACTGGCTCGCCCTCGACCCGAAGGCGGCCGCCGGCCGGGTCCCGTACATCCTGGCCGTGGACGCGGACAACGTCCTGCACCGGCTCGTCGTGCACGTCCGCCTGATGCAGGGCGCGGTGCGCTGCCTCACCTTCTGGCACCGGCTGCAGGAGCAGGGCGGAATCCACAACTCGATCGCCGAGAAGGTGCTCGCCCGCGAGAAGGCCGCCTGGGAGGAACAGAAGCAGCGCGAGATCGCGGGCTTGAAGGCTGCGGCCGCACCGGCCCCGGCCGCTCCCGTCGCCCCGGCCGGCGGCGCCCCGGAGCAGCCCGCTCCGCCCCCGGCCCCGCCCGCCGCGGTGGCGGTCGTGCGCAACCCCGACGAAACCTGGATCGACACCGATCGCTGCCCGAGCTGCGGGGAGTGCCGGAACATCAACGACCGGATGTTCGGCTACAACGAAAACAAGCAGGCCTTCGTCGCCGATCTCAAGGCGGGCACCTACCGCCAACTGGTCGAGGCCGCCGAATCCTGCCAGGTGGCGATCATCCATCCCGGCAAACCCTGGAATCCCGCCGAACCCGGGCTTGCCGAGCTGGTGAAGCGCGCCGAGTCGTTCCGGTAGGTGTTTCCACCATCTCCCCGGTGCCGGAACGGGGCCTGACCCGCGATTCCGGCGCCGGCCGGCGGTCTCACCACTGATAGACCCAGGCGTACGTGGTGTACTTCGTGTCCGGCGGTTTCCGGTAGGCGATGGGACCCTCGCGTGTTCCGTGCTCGGTTTCGCCGTTCCGGCAGGTCAGCCGGAGGCCGTTCTGGAAGAACAGCGGATCCGCATCGTGGTAGCGGTAGGCCGAGAACCGCGCGGCCGGCTTGTCGAAGTGCGTGAGGCCCGCCGTGTCGGTGCAGTAGCGGCCGGTGTCGAAGTAGTACGTGCCGAGGAAATAGTCCTCAAGGCCCGACGAGAGCAGGATGGGCTCCTCCTTCCCGTCGGTGTAGGCCCGCATGCAGGCCTCCAGATAGCTCAACTGCTTGTCGGGTCCATCCTGGGCCTCCGCGGCGATGGTCACCTGGAACACCGCGCCCTTGCCCGGCACGTCCACCAGCGGGAATTCCTGCAGCGGCGGGACGACCCGGTCCTCCACCCGCAGCAGTTTGAGCCGCGCGGTGGCGGGCAGTTCCACTCCGCCGAGGGTCGGGCGCAGGTTGTCCACCCCGCGGATGATCCACCAGATGGCGGGGTCGTTCTTCGCCTTGGCGGATCGTTGCGCCGTGACCTTCACCGCGGTGCCGAAGGGAATCCGGTAGTTGTTGAAGATGCCGTTGCGCCCGCCGATCTTTCCAGCGTACCGGTTGGCCCAGGGGGCGTGGTTGTCGTTGAAGCCGATGCCGTGGCCCAGATAGAGTTGCATGTCGATGGAGGGCTTTTCCTCGCCGTCCACGTAGTAGCGGATGCGCGTGTCCTCCACGCCGTCGAAGTTGCCGCCGAACCAGAAGTGGGTGAGGCACCCCGCGCCCTGGTGTTCGAACAGGACCACCTCCCGGTCGGCCTTCAGGATCGCCTGTGCTTTTCCGCTGCCGCCGAAGGTGGACAAACCCTCCGTGCCGCCGGCGTGGGCCGCGGAGCCAAGGGTCAGGAAAAAGCAACAGACGGGACAGGGCGCGCATGGGAACTCCGGGGATGGGGCGCCGGTTCTGACGCCGGCCGGCTCCGGATCGCTTCATCTTTCCCGGCGCTTCCATCGCCCCGTTCCGGCGGCGCCTCCCGCTTCGCGGACAACCCCGGCCATGGAGGTTGCGGCTGCGGCAAAAAAAACCGGCGGGAAAGGAAACTACGAAACACGCGAAAGCCGCGAAATGAACGAGGGCGGACATGGCTCGGCCAACGACTCCTCTGGAGTGCGGGGGCAAGCGCAGCGCGACACCGCTTTTCCGCAAGGGGACGCGAAGCGCGGCCCCGTTTTACCCGTGGAAAGGGCCTTGAAACAAGAACCGAATAAACCACGCCCCCCGTCCAAGCCGCAGTTGATCAAAAACCTCGCAACAGGTGTACGCGCCGCCGAGCTTTTGCCTCGCCATTCCTCCCCGCCGAGGAGTATGTTTTGCCTCGCATGCCCGCCTTCCCGCAGTCCAGCCCGCCCGGCCCGGGACCGTTTCGGTTCCCGGAAACGATTCGTCGATGTGTTTCCGGTCCCCGGAAGCGTTCTTCGCCTCCAACGGTCCGCCGCCCGGAGCCACGCCTCCGTGGCCGACCCTCCTCCCGCCCCGCCCATCCCGCCGCCCCGCAGCGTCACCCGCCAACCTTCGTCCAACCTCCGTCCGACAACGGCCCGAACCCGTGCCTGGGCATCGCACTCTCGATTCCGTGCGTTTCCATCGCAAGCCCGATTTCGCATCCGGTCTGCGCGAAGGCACGGATGTTGATCTTACCGTGCAGGCGAACGATGCCACTATGTAAATACAGGGATGCCCCCAGTTCCGGCGTGTCCCCAATTCCGATGCGACTCGCATCCTCGGGCGCACTGAAGAGATCTACTCCAATTCTGACAGAGCGTTGATTTCATGAAGAATATTCCAGTCATCAGGTCCATTGCATGGGAGTCCGCGCTTTTTTCGGGTGCTGATCTTGTTCGTGTTCATGGACGTGGCCGCGTATCTTGGAACCCTCGCGGTTAGCACCTTTTATCGGGGTCGTACTCTTTGTGCTACTGGAAGCCATCACGAAGTATGCAGTGGAACGCCCCAACCGCCGCGGAATGGCATTAGTGGTCAAAGGCCAATTCGAGCAAGCCGTCCCTCATTTCGAGGCTGCATGCAAATTCTATACACGCCATGCTTGGATTGGATCGATTTCGGTATTTGCTAATCATAAGCGCACGAATGTCCTTCCGCGAAATGGCATTGGTGAATTTGGCGGTGTGTCATGCTCAGATCGGCAATGGCACCAAGAGCAAGCAATACTACCAGCAAGCCCTTGCAGAGTTTCCAAAAAGCGCATTAGCTCAAATGGCGCTTTAAAGCGGATCCAAGCTTATGAATCCCAGCACCAGTAGCCAATTCATCCCACGTTATTCTTCGCCGTGGTATTCGCTAACCTTGAGGACTTTAGGCCTGCCCCCACCCCTTGCGGCACCCCGACGGGAAGATCCGCTCATAGGGATTGAGCTGGACGGGCGAAAGGAGGCGCGGCGAGCCGCGCCAATTCGGGCGGCAGCGAGCTGCCGCACCAGGGCGCGCAGCCGCAGCCTTCGTGGCCGGGGCCTGCAAACGGAGCGTTCATACCCGGTCGTCCGGGTGGACGCGCTGGCATCCCGTCGGGATGCGGGCATAGGGGACGTTGACCGGTGGTGTCGCTTCGCTCAACCACCGGCTACAGGCTGGGGTTCCCTCCGGGAACGTTTCGGATCGGGGCCTGTAGCTCGTGCTTAAGCGCGGTAGATCCGCGTGGCGAGTGGCGGCTTGCTGTCCCGGCAAAGGAGTTGGTTCTTTGGCGGGTGTTGTACCCGGCCCAACTCCAACGTTGAAAACCGCGCGGGAGCCGCCTAGGGGCGTGCGGATGAATTCGTTCTACGTCACCACCCCCATCTATTACGTCAACGACAAGCCGCACATCGGACACGCGTACACCACCGTGCTGGCCGACGTGTTCGCGCGCGCCAACCGCCTGGCCGGGCGGCCGACCTGGTTCCTGACCGGGACGGACGAGCACGGCCAGAAGGTGCAGGAAGCCGCCACCGCGCGCGGGGTGCCGGCCCAGCAGCACGTGGACGAGACGGTGCTGCGCTTCCAGGAGCTGTGGAAGCGCCTGAACATCACGAACGACGACTTCATCCGCACCACCGAGCCGCGCCACACCCGCGTGGTGCAGGCGATCCTGCAGGACCTGTACGACCGCGGGGAGATCTACCGCGCCGAGTACGACGGGCTCTACGACGTGCGCAGCGAGACCTTCATCACCGAGAAGGACCTGCCCGAGGGCAAGCGCCCCGAGGACCTGCCGCACATCAAGCGCATCCGCGAGACCAACTACTTCTTCCGGATGAGCAAGTACCAGGACTGGCTGGTCCAGCACATCCAGGACAACCCCTCGTTCATCCTGCCCGAGGTGCGCCGCAACGAAACCCTCGGCTTCCTGCGCCAGCCCCTGCAGGACCTCTGCATCTCGCGGCCCAAGGCCCGGCTGACGTGGGGAATCGAACTGCCCTTTGACAAGGACTACGTGACCTACGTGTGGTTCGACGCGCTGGTGAACTACATCAGCGGCGTGGGCTACCGCTCCGACGACGCCACCTTCGCCAGGTGGTGGCCGGCGACCATCCAGCTCATCGGCAAGGACATCCTGACCACCCACACCGTGTACTGGCCCACCATGCTCAAGGCCATGGGGGTGGAGCAGCCGCGCACCGTCTTCGCCCACGGCTGGTGGCTGAGCGGCAAGGACAAGATGAGCAAGTCGCTCGGCAACGTGGTCAACCCGATGGACATCCTCGACCGCCACGGCGTGGACGCCTTCCGCTATTACCTCATGGCCGAGATGGCCCTGGGCTCCGACGCGTCGTTCACGCCCGAGTCCTTCGTCAAGCGCTACAACTCCGACCTTGCCAACGACCTCGGCAACCTCTTCAGCCGCGTGCTGAAGCTGGTCGAGACCGGCTGCGGCGGCGTGATCCCCGCGGCCCCCGCGCCCGCGGACGGACCCGAGCAGGCGATCTGGGCCGCCGCCGTGCGCGCCGCGGACGCGTTCGCGACGAACATGGACGGCCTGCGCCCCGATCTCGCCATCGGCGAGGTGCTGCGCTCCATCCGCGACATCAACGTGTACTTCGACGGCCGCGCCCCGTGGAAGCTGGCCAAGGCCGGCGACACCGCCACCCTGGGCGTCGTGCTGCGCACCGCCCTGGAGTGCCTGCGCGTCTGCGCGTCATTGCTCGCGCCGGTCATCCCCGGCAAGGTGGCCGACCTGCGCGGCGCGATCGGGCTGTCCCCCGAGCCCACGACCGACGAGTTGCGCCGTTGGGGTGTGCTGGTCGAAGGCACCCGCGTGCAGCCTCCCGCCTCCCTCTTCCCCCGCATTCTTCCCCCCGAACCCGAGAAACCCGCCATGACCGAACCCCAGCCCGCCGTCCCTGCCAAACCCGCCCCCGCGCCGTCTCCCGCCCCCGCGGCCGCCGCCATCCCGGGTGTCGAGGTGATCACCTACGCCGACTTCGCGAAGGTCCAGTTGCGCACCGCGCGCATCGAGGCCGCCGAGAAGGTGCAGGGGGCCGACAAGCTGCTGAAGTTGCAGCTCGACGTGGGCGGCGAGAAGCGCCAGATCGTCGCGGGCATCGCCCTGTTCTACACGCCCGAGGAACTGCCCGGGAAGGTCATCGTCATCGTCGCCAACCTCGCGCCCGCGAAGATCCGCGGGGTCGAATCCAACGGCATGCTGCTGGCGGCCTCGATCGACGGCAAGCTCCGCCTCGTCACCACCGACGGCGAGCTGCCCGCGACCGGCGCCAGCGTCAAGTAATCAGAAGACGAACATCTGGTTGAGCCATTCCCCGGCGTCCCACACGAAGGAGAGGGACCCGCTCATCAGGAGCACGATGAAGATCATGTTCATCATGCCGGCGTTCTGCGGCGAGTAGGCGAAGCGCTTGAGGCCGGGGAAGAAGGAGCCCACCACCGAGAAGCCGTCGAGGGGTGGGACGGGGATGATGTTGAGGAAGAAGAGCGCCCCGTTGGCCACGGCGCCGACGTTGAAGAATTTCATCAGCACCCCGCCGTCGTCGAGCCGGGCGGCCGCCACGATGGATTGCAGCAGCGAGAACACCCCGCACAGGAAGAGATTGGAGGCGGGGCCGGCAATGGCGACCAGGGCGTCGCCGTGGCGGTGGCGGAAGTTGCGCGGATTGACCGGCACCATGCCCCAGGCGATGCCGAAGAACACCAGCATCGCCAGCGACATCCAGCCCATCTGCTTGAAGGGGTTCATGGTCAGGTGGCCGGTGAGCAGGGGGGTGGGGTCGCCCAGCCGGGCCGCATAGAAGGCGTGGGAGTACTCGTGCAGGCAGATGGAGAAGGTGATCAGGACCACGTGGCTGATGTAGTAAACGGGGTCGATGGAAAGGTATTCGAGAAAGGTGCCGTTCATGAGCCTCGGTGAATGCGGGTTGAATTTGAACCTTTCTTGCCGTTTACTGGTCGGAATGCCATGAAAAACCTCATCCTGATTCTGTCGATCCCCCTGTCCTCCCTGACCTCCGCGGCCTCGCCCTCGGATTCCTACACGGATTTGCAGTCCGTCGCGAACACCTTCGCCGAGTCGCTCGGCGGCATGGTGGACAAAAAGGAGGTGCTGACCGTGGAGGAGGTGAAATCCCAGATCTCCCCGTTGAAGCGGACGCAGGTCGAACTGCAGCCCGGAGCCGGACGGGTGCTTCCCCCCGACGAGCTGTATCGCGAAGCGCTGAAGTCGGTGGTCCTGGTCGGGCGCGCCTACAAGTGCGGCCGCTGCAGCCACTGGCACGAGAATTCGGCCGGCGGCTTTGTGATCCATCCCGACGGGTACATCGCCACGAACTACCACGTGGTCGAAGGGGCCTCGGAAAAGGAGGGGGAAGGGTTCGGGGTGCGCCTGCCGGACGGCCGGGTTGTTCCTGTGAAACGGATCGTCGCGACCGACCGGCTGAACGACCTCGCCGTGATCCAGGTGGAGGCCGGCGGGCTCACGCCGCTGCGGATCGCGGACGACATCGACATCGGCGACCCCGTCTATGTGC
Organism: Kiritimatiellia bacterium; assembly: GCA_046346795.1. GTDB lineage: Bacteria > Verrucomicrobiota > Kiritimatiellia > SS1-B-03-39 > UBA6053 > JAXMHJ01. The sequence goes on along the minus strand of JAXMHJ010000037.1, from coordinate 39,286 downwards.
TCAGCCATCCGGTGGGCGTCTTCAACACCTTCACCGAAGGCATGGGTGGTGAGCAACAAGGTCACCCATTCCAACCGGGGCAAACGCAAGACGCACGAGCTGAACATCACCGCCGACTTCGCCAAGGGATCGAGCGGCCGCCTCGGTGCTGAACAACGCCGGCGAGCTGGCCGGCATGGTGCGCGGTCCACGCGGTCGACCTATTACGACGAGCACGGCGGGGTCGACACCAACCTCCAGATGGTCTGGAAGGAGGCGATTCCTCCTGCTGCGCGAGCTGTGTTCCGGGACGACGGCACCCGAGACGACCGCCCCCGCGGCGCTCGAGACGTCGTCCAAGGAATCCGGACCGGTCGGGGCGCAAATGAACGACAAGGCCCTCCAACTGCTGAACGAGCTGTCCCAGGCCCACGGGGTCTCCGGCCACGAGGGCGCGGTGCGCGCGATCTTCGCCTGGGAGCTGGCGGGTTTCGCCCTCGACCGACCGATTCGGCGGCGTCGCCGCGCGGCGACCGGGGGCGTCGGGGCCGCAGGTGCTGCTGGCCGGACACATGGACGAGGTCGGCTTCCTGGTGCATGGGATTTCCAGCGACGGATTCATCTCGGTGGTGCCGGTCGGCGGCTGGTGGACCCACACCCCGCTGTCGCAGCGGGTCCGCATCCTCACCCGTTCCGGGCGCGAAGTTCCCGGCGTGTTCGGCGCCACGCCCCCGCATTTCTGGCGGAGGACGCGCGCAGCAAGATCCTGCCGGTCGACGCGCTCACCATCGACGTCGGCGCCCGCGACCGCGAGGAGGCCGCAGGCGCGATGGGCATCCAGGCTGGCGATCCGGTGGCCCCCGATTCCCCGTTCACCCGCTCCTGTCCGCCGGCCGCGTGATGGCCAAGGCCTCGACAACCGCGCCGGCATGGCGGTGGCCATCCAGGCGATGCAGGAACTCCACGCCGCCCCCGCGGCCTCGCCCTGCGACGTGGTGGCGGTGGGTACGGTGCAGGAGGAGGTCGGAACCCGCGGCGCCTGCACCATGGGCGCGCATCTCAAGCCCGACGTGATCCTGGTGTTGAGGCTCCGCCGGCCGACGACACGCCCGGCGCGACCAAGGGCGAATGCCAGGGCCGTCTGGGCGGGGCGTGCAGATCCGCATGTTCGATCCCACCGCCCTCATGAATCCCGGCCTCGCGAATTTCGCCGTGCAGGTCGCGCGCGAGGAGGGATCGCCCATCAGGTGGCGGTCCGCCGCAGCGGGGGCACGGACGCCTCCACCTTCCAGTTCGCCGGCGAGGGCGTGCCCTGCGTCGTGCTGGGCGTCCCGGTGCGCTACATCCACGCGCACAACGGCATCCTGGACCTGCGCGATCATGAGTCCGCGTTGAACCTGATCAAGGCGATGGTCCGGCGGCCGGACGCGGAGCGCGTCGCCGGTTTCACGCGTTATCTTTGAGCAGGTCCTGATACAGCGCGATGGTTTTGCGCACGGTGCCGTCTACGTGGAACGGTTCCTCGATCCGCGCCGCCGCGCCCGCGCCGAGGCGGACCGCAGCGCCGGGTCGGAGGCGAGCTTCCAGCATGGCTCCTCCGCCAGGCCTGATCGTCGCGCGGGGGAATGATCAGGCCGCCGACCCCGTCCTCCACCAGTTCCGGCATGCCGCCGACGCGGGTGACGACGGGGGGCACGCCCTGGGCCATGGCCTCGATGGCGGCCTTGGGCAGGCCTTCCTGCTCGACCGAGGGCATCACGAAGAAGTCGCACGCGCCGGACAGGCGGGTGGCGTCCGTGCGGAAGCCGGAGAGGCGGATGCGGGCGGCGATGGCGGGGATTTGGGCGAGGCGGGCTACCTTCGGGTCGCGGATTTCGCCGACCAGGAGGAGGTGCAGCCGGAATCGGCCGGGAGGCGTTCCATCGCGCGCAGCAGCACGTCGCCGCCCTTGACGGGCGGACGTTGCTGACGAATCCCGCGATGACGGCGTCGGGCGGGAAGTGGAATTCCGCGAGGTCCGCCCGGGTTGCGCCGCGGTACCAGGCCGGGTCGTGGCCCTTGTGGATGACGACCAGTTTGCGCTCCGGGATCAACATGCCGCGCAGGTAGCCGCGGACCGCGTCGGACACGCAGACGATGCGGTCCACCAGCGGGTGCAGGTAGGTCATCCAGGACGCCGGGGTCGAACCAGCTCAGGTGGCCCATGGTGCCGCGGTAGGCGACGATGGCGGGCCGGTTGCGGCGCGGGACGGCGCGATTACCGAGGCGAGGGCGCGGTTGGTGTAGGCGTGCACGATGTCGAACGGGCGTGCGGCGAGGAGGCCGCGGATGCGGCGGTCGGCGGCGAAGTCGAGTCGGTTACGGAAGGAGAAGGCGTGGACGGGCACGCCGGCGGCGCGGCAGGCAGATTCGGCGGGGCTGCCGGGATCGGCGACGACTTCGATGGCGTGGCCGGCGGCGTGGAGGGCGAGGGCGACGTGCCGGTCGACCCGGTCGACGGAGTGGCCGATGTGGAGGATGTTCAAGGCGGTGGGGCGGGGCAGGGGATGGGGCGGAGGTGGTGTTTCTAACCGATTCCGGCCGTGCGTGGAATCAGAATGAAGGGCAAAATCCCAAAACACTTGCGGCTGCGGTGCGCGTGCCGGGTAACTGCTGGAGTGTCGCCCGGGTGGCGAAACTGGCAGACGCATCGGACTTAAAATCCGAAGGCCCGAAAGGGCCGTGGGGGTTCGATTCCCCCCCCGGGCACCAATGTTTTCAATGGTTTTGTTGGCGCAGCCCGGCACTTCAATCTCAATCGCATCCCAAGCCCGCCCGTCCACGAGTGATCCCGACCTCTCGACCTCCATAGACAGCAAAATGATGCTCATCGACGCGGGCCGGGCGGGAAAATCCGAAAGTTCCGGTCACCGGAACTCGCTGGTTCCCGGGGTTCCGGTCACCGGAAACGGGGCGCACCTCTCCGGGTTTCCCGAGGGGAGATTTTCACCACAGGGGACACAGGGAGCACAGAGGGCGGAGGAGGCGGCCATGCTGAGCCGCCGCGGTGGTTTGAGGCTCACCCGGTGGGTTCGCCCTACCCTGAGGATGGTAGGGCGAAGCAGCCTGTCCGCCTCTGGCGGAACCTCGCTGAGCCGCCGCGGTGGTTTGAGGCTCACCCGGTGGGTTTCGAACCGGCTGCCCTTCCCGGCGGGCGGTTTACTTCTTCTTTTTCGGCGGGGCCTTGGCCGCCTTGGCCGGGGCTTTCGGCGCTGGCTTGGAGGGAGTTTTGGCCGCGGGTTTTGGCGCGGGTTTGGCCGGGGCCTTGGCGGGGGGGGCTTTTGGCGGAGTCTTGGCCGGCGCGGACTTTTTGCGGCCGGCGTCAGCGCCCTTTGCCGGGGCGGCGTGTCGGCCATCCGCCTTGGCGGGCTTCCGGGGTTCGTCACCCTCCTCCTCGTCGTCGGCCTCCTCCGAGCCTTCCTCCACCTCGTCTTCGACCGGTTCCTTTTCCTCGACCTGCTCCTCGTCGACCAGGTCTTCCGGGGGAATCTCCTCCTCGGCCTCGAGCAGCTTCTCGACCTCCTCGTCCTTGCCGATCAGGTCGTCCAGGTCCTCGACGTCGTCGAAGTCGGGATCCTCCTCCTCCTCCGCCTCGGCTTCGATCTCGGTGGCGCACTCCTCGCAGACGGTGCCGCGGAAGCACTTGGTGCAGAACTCGCCCCCGCAGTTGGAGCATTCCTGCATGTACTCGTCGCCGTGCACCAGGCAGCCGGAGCCGAGGTTGAAGATGCTCTCCTCGTCGTCATAGTCCATCGTCATGCTGGTCGTCCCGGGTTAGACCGTGTGAGTGTTGAACCGTCAGGGGGCCTTGGGACTCCTCAAACGGATAGTGGGGTCTATTGGGACACGGATGGAATGCCGCAAGGAAAAAGTTCACGAAAAATCAATGAGGGCCGCGGGCGGGTTCCGGATTGGGGCGAACGGGAGAATCGTCACGCGTCGCGGGCACAAAAAAGCCCCGCCTTTCGGAGGGGCGCAAAAAGTTGGCTCCAGCGACAGGACTCGAACCTGTAACCTAGTGGTTAACAGCCACCCGCTCTACCATTGAGCCACGCTGGAACCTGCAAGGCGCGCATATTAGGAAAAGAGACTTCGCTGGCAAGCACCGATTGGGAAAAAATCGCGCGCCGGCCGCGGAGGCGGCCTCAGAGGTTGTCCGCGAAGGCGGCCGCGATGATCTGCGTGCCGGCGTCGGTGGGGTGGAGGCCGTCCTCCTGGATCAGTTCGCGGCGGTCGCCGAACTCCTTGGAGAGGTTGACGATGCCGACCTTCTCCGCCTTGGCGAGGGAGATGATCTGCGGATTCAGCGCCTGCACGCCGCCGTTGAAGATGGCGTGGTCGCCGTACATGGGGAGGAGGGTGGCGACATAGACGCGCGTCTTGTTGGCCTTGGCCGCCTGGATGATGGCCCGCAGGCCGTTGATGGCCTCGCTCTGGCCCTTGCTCTGGATCAGGTCGTTCGCACCGTAGAGGACCAGCAGGGTTCCGGGGTGGTGCTTGTCCAGCAGGCCCTTCACCCGGGCCGCGCCTTCGCCCGCGGTTTCCCCGCAGGTGCCGGCGTTGATGACCGACTTCCCGGTGAGACCCGCGACCCGCGACGGATAGGGGGCTCCGGCGGGGTGGCAGCTGCCGTCGGTGATGTTGTCGCCCAAGGCGAGCACCACGTTTGCGTTGTTGTCGCCGATGTCCTTGACCGGCTGCTCCCGCCGTCGTTGCACGCGGCGAACAGGCCGAACAGGGCCGGTGAGCAGGGATCGTGGAGGGAAAGAGGATGCGACGGGCCGGAGACGGGGTGGTCTTCATGGAGATGAGTCCTGGGGTTGGAGCAGCGGCCAGCCGATGCCGGCCGCGGAAACAGGAAAATGCGGGCAAATGGCGGATTTTCGCTTTAAAATCCCCGCCCGCCGGGGGCGGTGGCTGCGGGGGGGTTAGCGGGAGGGCCATCGAGGCGATGGCAACCCCGAGGCCACCGAGGGCGGTGGCGCCCGTGCGGGGCGGCTGCGGGGGGGGGCGAAGCGGGAGGGGCCATCGAGGCGATGGCAACCCGAGCGTCACCGGGGGTGCGTGGCGCTCCGTGCGCGTGGCCGGGGGCGGCGGGAGGGCCATCGAGGCGATGGTAACCCGAGGCCACCGGGGCGGTGGCGCTCCGTGCGGGGGCGGTGGCTGCGGGGGCGAAGCGGGAGGGCCATCGAGGCGATGGCAACCCGAGGCCACCGGGGCGTGCGCTCCGTGTGGGGGCGGTGGCGCTCCGTGTGGGGGCGGGGGCGCTCCGTGCGGGGGCGGTGGCGCTTCGTGCGGGGGCGGTGGTGGCGCTCCGTGTGGGGCGGGGGCGCTTCGGGCGGGTTGTCCTTCCCCATTCCATGATTCTGTGTCCGCGCGATCCAAGCTTTTCGCACTGGCGCATTGAACCCTTCGGTTTTCCGGGTATCTTGGCCCAATCATGCCTCCCGAAGTCCTTGTCGCCCTCGAAGTCGTCTTCAAGATCGCCGTCGCCCTGTTCTGCTTCGGTTTCACGATCTTTGTGCACGAGCTGGGGCACTTCTGGGTGGCCCGCAAATGCGGGCTGAAGGTGGATGCGTTCTCCATCGGGTTCGGGCCCGCCATCGTCAGGAAGACCGTCAACGGGATCCTCTACAAGATCGCGTGGATCCCCCTGGGCGGCTACGTGTCCCTGCCGCAGATGGACCCGTCGGTCCAGGAACCCGCGGAGGGCGAGGCGCCCCTGCCGCCGGTGACCCCGCAGAAGAAGCTGCTGGTCGCCGTGGCCGGGGTGACGATGAACATGATCCTGGCGGTGATCCTCGCGACGGTGATCTGGAAGGTGGGCATCCGCGGCGCGCCCATCAACCAGAAGCCCACCGTTGGATTCGTGGAGCCCGACTCCCCGGCGGCCCGGGCGGGCTTCCAGGTGGGCGACGAGATCATCCGCGCCAGCGGCAACGACGTGGAGACGTGGGAGCGCTTCCAGATCGAGGTCGCGCTGCGCAAGGAGGTGGAGATCGAGTTCCTGCGCGACCACAAGCTCAATGCGGTCACCGTGAAGACCGAGAAGGGCGTGTTCGACCAGCGCTACCTGGGCGGTCTCGATCCCGCCGAGGACGTTCGCATCGGCAATCTCATGGCGGGTCTGCCCGCCGAGAAGTCCGGGCTGCTGCCGGGCGACCAGATCGTGACGGTCGACGGCGTCAAGGTCCGGAGCGTGGGCCATGTCTCCACCCTCATCCGGGCCAGCAACGGCCGGGAGATCCGCATGGCGCTGCACCGGGAACGCGAACAGCGCGACTTCGAGGTCGGCATCCGGCCCCTCTGGAACGAGGAGCACCAGAAGCACATGATCGGGATCGCCTTCGACACCTCGGTCATCACCCATCCCACGCCCTGGCAGCAGGTGAAGCGCTTCTCGGGCGCGATGTTCCGCACGCTGCGGGCGTTCACCGTGAAGGAGGAGGCCAGGCAGGCGTTCGACGGCCTGGGCAGCCCGGTGATGATCTTCGGCGTGCTCTACAAGATCGCCAACACGGAGTGGATGCAGCTTCTCTCGCTGGTGGCGCTGGTGAACGTCAACCTGGCCCTGATGAACCTGCTGCCGATCCCGATCCTGGACGGCGGGCACGTGATGTTCGCGTTGTACGAGATCATCGCCCGCCGCAGGCCCAGCCGCCGGTTTGTCGTCACGGTGTCGAACGTGTTCGCCTCGCTGCTGATCAGCCTGATGATCTTCCTGGCCTACCGTGATTCGCGCTACCGCATGCCGGTGCTTTTCGGGGACGGGCCGGAGAAGCCCCCCGCGGCCCCGAAGGCGCCCGAGGCCCCGGCCGCGCCGTAAGCCGCGCCCCGGAACCGCCATGGCCCGCGATTTTGAACGGATGGTCCGCGGTTCGCGCGGGATCTTCATCCCCTCCTGGGCGGTCGGGCTGGCCGGTTTCGCGCTGCTCACCGCGGCGGGCCTGTTCATCCTCAAGGAGCCGGTCCTCGGGTTCCAGACCGCCGAGAGTCCCGACCACGCCTTCGTGGCGCGGATGCACCGCCTGCGCTACGTGAAGGACTACTTCCGCGTGCAGATCAAGGACGGGCTGTTCTGGCAGACGGTGTACACCTCGCCCAACGTGACGGGCGACCTGTCGGTCGACCTCGGCGAGCGCCTGCGCTGGAACGAGGAGGCGCGCGGATTCGAGCTGCTGCTCGAGGGCAAGCCGGTCTGGTCGCTGCGGCTGCGGGGCGACTAGAACGTCTTGCTCATGTCCGTCTGCACCACTTCGCGGACGGTCTTGACGAAGGTCGAGTTGGCGATGCGCTCGTTGAGCGCGGCCTCGTAGGCGTCGCCGTCGAGCGGCAGCTCGACCGTGCCGTTCGTCCACGAGGAATAGAGCATGGCGTTGGCCAGCTCGATGGAGTGGATGCCGTCGGACCCGGGGGCGATGAGTTCCTCGCCGTCGCGGATCGCGTTGACGACGTTTTGCAGGATGGTCTTGTGCTGGCCGCTCTCGCCCTCGGCGGGCACGGCGATCTCCCAGACCTCGGGCGCGTCGAACCCGCCCTTCGCGGCCTTGGAAAACGCGGCGACGGAGGTGCGGGTGCGCCAGAAGGTGATTTTGCCGTTTTCCACGACCAGTTTGCCGCGGTCGCCGGTGATTTCCAGCCGGTTGGTTCCGGGGGCCTCGCCGGTGGTGGTGATGAACACGCCGGTGGCGCCGTTGGGGTATTCGAGGTAGGCGGTGACGTCGTCCTCGACCTCGATGTGGTGGTATTTGCCGAGGTGGCAGAAGGCGCGGACGCGGCAGGGCATCCCGCACATCCACTGCAGCAGGTCGAGCTGGTGGGGGCTCTGGTTGAGCAGCACGCCGCCGCCCTCGCCCTTCCAGGTGGCGCGCCATCCGCCGGAGGCGTAGTAGGCCTCGGAGCGGAACCAGTTGGTGAGGATCCAGACCACGCGGCGCAGCTCCCCGAGTTCGCCCGACGTCACCAGGTCGCGCACCTTTTTGAACCGCGGGTCGGGGCGCTGGTTGAACATGGCCGCGAGCACGAGCTTCTTGTCGGTGTGGGCGTCGATCAGCTTCTGCGCGTCCTTCTTGTGCACGCCGATGGGCTTTTCCACCACCGCGTGGAAGCCGCGGCGCAGGGCCTCGACGCCGAGTTTCACGTGCGAGGGGTGGGGGGTGGCGATGATCACCGCGTCGAAGGCTCCGCTGTTCCAGAAGGCGTCCAGGTTGTCAAACCCCTCGACGCCGGGCAGGTTCACGGTCTTGCCGGAGATCTCGTCGCACACGGCGGTGAGCGTTGCGTTCTTCACCTCGCCCTTGGTGAGATACGAGGCGTGATGGCGGCCCATGTTGCCGTAGCCGATGATGCCGAAGCGGACGGTGCTCATGTGGAGGGAGGGGGTGGTCGGTTGATCTCGAGGGTGGCCGAGGAGGTCGGGGTTTCAAAGATGGTGATGCGGAGCGCCCGGGCCGCGGCGTGTTGCGCAAAGAACGGGCCGAGGCGGGTGGCGAACAGGCGGCAGAGGTTCTCCACGGTGGAGGGGAAGGGGATGACGGTGTGCTTGAGGTCGTTGCGGCGCAGGTAGGCGAGCAGGTCCGCGTCGGAGTCCTGGACCAGGAAGCCGTGGTCCAGCTCCGCGACGAACGGTTTCACCGCGGCGGAGACGTCCTGGAAGTCCACGACCATGCCGGTGGCGGGGTCGGGTTCGCCCTCGATCTCCACCACCAGCCTGTAGGAGTGGCCGTGCAGGTTCCGGCAGGCGCCGTCGTGCAGCGGCAGCCGGTGGCCCATTTCCCATCTGAATTCCTTTGCGATGCGCATGACGGGCGTCTAGCGCATCGCGGGTCGTCTGGCAACCGGCGGTTTGCCCGGACGGATCAGACGACCGGCACCGGCTCCCAGCCCTTGCGGTAGACGCGCTTGATGAAGCGGTCGGCCTCGGGGTTGCCCTTGACCTTCATGCCCCCGGCGTCCCATTCGACCTTTTTGCCGGTGCGGATGGCCAGGTTGCCGAGCAGGACCATTTCGGTGAGGGCGGCGGCGTAGTCGAAGTTGGCGCCCGGGGTCTTGCCGTCCTTGATGCAGCGGGTCCACTCCACCTGCGGCCGGCCGGGGGTGATGCTGCGGTCGTACGTCTTGTCCGGGCGCTTGAAGTCCTTCATGGCCTGTTCGGGGATGAGGCGGGGGCTGCTGCAGTAGGCGTCGTTCACGTAGATGGTGCCCTTGTCGCCGACGAAGAGCTGGCCCCACTCGGGGTTGAGTTCGCGGCCTTCGCCGAGTTCCGCCGGCTTGGGCGGCATGCGGCCGCCGTCGTACCAGGACACCTTCACCGGGCCGCGCTTGGCGGTGGCGCCGAACTGGTAGGTGAGGGTGGACTGCTTGGGGGCGGTGGCCTCGTCGAACTCGGTGGTCTGCGCCTCGATGGATTCGGGGAAGCCGAGGTCGAGCGACCAGAACCCGGCGTCCATGGCGTGGCAGCCGATGTCGCCGAGGGCTCCGCAGCCGTAGTTCCAGAAGGCCCGCCAGTTGAACGGGTGCGGGCCCGGGCCGCGTTTCACGTCGGCGCCGTTGAGGGCGTATTCGAAGTAGGGGATGTCGGGCGTGGTGCTCAGCCACAGGTTCCAGTCGAGGTAATCCGGGCAGGCGGCCGGGCGGGTGGGGATGATGCCCTGCGGCCAGATGGGGCGGTTGGTCCAGTAGACGATCTCCTTCACCGACCCGATGGCGCCGGCCTCGATCCACTCGCGCAGCAGGCGCATGCCCTCGTTGGTGTGCCCCTGGATGCCCATCTGGGTGACGACCTTGTACTTGTGCGCCGCGGCCTTGAGCTGCCGGGCCTCCCAGATGGTGTTGGCGAGGGGTTTTTGCACGCACACGTGCTTGCCCAGTTGCATGGCCGCCAGCGCGGCCGGGAAGTGGGTGTGGTCCGGGGTGGACACGGTCACCGCGTCGATCTGGTTGCCCATCTGGTCGAGCATCTTGCGGAAGTCGCGGAAGGGCTTCGCCCCGGGGAACTGCTGGACCGCCTTCGCGGTGTTGCGGTCGTCGACGTCGCAGACGGCGACGATGTTGTTGCCCTCCGCGGCCTCGGGCATGTCCCCGGCGCCTTTCCCGCCCACGCCGATGCAGGCGATGTTCAGTCGTTTGTTGGGGCTGGCCTCGCCGTTCTGGGCGAGGAGGAGGGAGGGAAATCCGGCGATCCCGGCGGCGGCCGCGGACGTTTTGAGGAACAGGCGGCGGTTCAAGGTGGCCATGATGAGGGGTCCTGGGTTCGGGTTTGAGGTTCGCACATCTAGCCTCTCCGGGTGTTCTTTGCAGCTTCAAATTCACCCGGTCGACACCGCTTGCATTGACGAGGCGAGGGCCGGGGCGGTACAGTGAGCGAATGGCCCGCAAACGTCAGATCATCTCCAGCAACATCTACGGGACGAGTTCCACCGTCCGGCCCGAGCCCCCTCCGCCGCCCGTGCAACTGGAGTTGACGCGCGCCCGGTCCATCACCCGCAACAAGATCGTGTCCGGCGCCCTGATCACCGTGCTGGCCCTGCTGCTCGCCCTGGCCGCGGTCTGGGTGATGGAAAACCGGCGCAAGGAGAACGTTCCCGCGGTGGTCCTGTCCGGGTACGAACCCAAGTTCGTCCGCCTCAACGACGGCACCCTCGGCTACACCGGCTGGCTTCCGCTCGAAATCCCCACCAACGGCATCATGTCCCTGTCGGCCGTGCAGGTGGCGGGCGTGTTCGACGGCGCCACCGGGGAAAGCTTCGCCGACTCGACCGCCGTCAGCATGTCCGGCCAACGCCCCGTGATGATCCGCTCGCGGGACGATGTCTCGTACGACCTGATCAACGCCGCGCGGAAGTTCATCGAAATGGGCGCCTTCGCCGAGTCCGAGGAGCAGCTCCGCCGGGTCTTGCAGCGCAACCCGGACGACTTTGACGCGAACAGCCTCCTGGGCTCGGTCCTGATGAGCCAGAAGAAGAACACCGAGGCCATCGTCCTGTACGAGCAGCTCATCCGCCGCGACCCCTACAAGGAGGAGCTGCACAACAACCTGGCCATCGCCTACCTGCGGCAGAACGACACCGAGCGCGCCGAGAAGCACCTGGCCGAGGCGGTGCGGTTGAACGGCAGCTATGACGACGCCCGGGTGAACTACGGCCTGCTGCTCCAGCACCAGCGGCGCTACGAGCGCGCGGTGGAGGTGCTCTCCCCGGTGGTCGACCGCAACCCCGGCATCGTGGTCGCCGCGAAGGCGCTGGGCCTCTGCTACCTGGAGCTGGGCCGTCCGATGGAGGGCCGGCTGGTCCTCGAGGAGTTGAACCGCCGCCTGCCGCAGGATGTGGACGTGGCCTTCGGCATCGCGCGCTGCCACCTGGTGGAGGAGAAGAGCGAGAACGCGATCGCATGGATCAAGCTCGCCTCCGAGTTCGCCACGCCGGAGCAGATGCGCCGCGAGCTGATGAGCCCCATCTACGCCGGCCTGTACCGCGACCTGAATTTCCAGCGCATGTTCTCCCGGTATCTCAATCCGGAGCAGAGCGCGCCGCCAAAGAAGAACTAGCCAGCTCCGTTCGCACGGCCGCCATCGCCCGCCGCACCGCCGCCCGCCGCCGCGCCGCCCCGGGCCCGTCTCCCGCCGCCATCCGGTCGTGCCACGCCCCGATCCGGTCGTCCATCTCCTCCAGGGCCCGCCGCAGGGGCGCGGGCAGCAGCGCCTTCTTGAGGAGCCGGTGGTTGTGCAGGATCCGCTTGCCGGTTTTCCGCATGCCGTGCCAGGCCGCGCAGGGGGGCGTCCGCCCGAGCAGCGCCGAGAGTTCGTCCAGCCCGCCCGCCACGGAGGCCGCGGCCGCGCCGAGTCGCAGGGGGCGGATCTGTTCCTCGGACGGCCCCGGCAGGGCGGGATAGGCCCTCGTGAACGCCCGCGCCCGCCGCCGGAAGGCCGCGCCATCCGGCGGCGGGCCGCCGGTCAGTCCGGACGCGGCGGCCACGTCCGCGTCGCGCAGCGCGGAGGAACACCGGAAGATCTCCCGGTAGGGCGTCCACGCGCGGCGGGGACGGTCCGCCAGGTGAAAGAGGGCCTTCAGCCGCTTCCAGCCGGACCCGGAACTGGTGGAGATCCTCCGGCGCCCCGGAGCGCAGGTGCCGCTTCAGAAGGCGGACGGCCTCCTGATGCAGCTCCCGCGCGTGGCCGAGGGGGCGCATGACCCGTTCTCAGCCCGCCGCCCCGTCGCTGATGTGCTTGTGCAGCCGGACCGGCGCGCGGCGGCGGCGCGCGGCGATGTTCAGCATCTCCACCGTGATGGAGAAGGCCATGGAGAAGTAGATGTACTGCTTCGGAATCTCGGCGTGGAAGGCCTCGGCCACCAGCGTCACCCCGATGAGGATGAGGAAGCTGAGGGCCAGCATCTTGACGGTGGGATGGCGTTCGATGAATTCGCTCAGGGCGCGCGCGAAGATCATCATGACGAGCACCGCGATGATCACGGCGAGGATCATGACGGCGAGGAACTTCTTGGCCATGGCGACGGCGGTGATGACCGAGTCGAGGGAGAAGATGATGTCCATCATGACGATCTGGAACAGGATGGCGCCGAAGACCGCCTTCGCGCCGCCGCCGGACGCGTGCTCCTCGTCCGCCCCCTCCAGGGCGTGGTGGATCTCGGTGGTGCCCTTGACGAGCAGGAAGAGTCCGCCGCCGCCGAGGATGAGGTCCTTGCCGGAAAACGCGTGGTGGAAGACGGTGAAGAGCGGATCGGTCAGCTTCATGATCCACTGGATGCCCAGCAGGAGCAGGATGCGCATGCCCATGGCCAGGGCGAGGCCGGTGATGCGGGCCTTCTGCTGCTGCCCGGCGGGCAGCCGCCCGGAGAGGATCGAGAGGAAGACGATGTTGTCGATGCCGAGAACGATCTCGAGCACGGTCAGGGTGGCCAGCGCCGCCCAGGCTTCGGGTTGGGAAATCCAGTCCATCGCGGGGGGGCTCAGTTGTCGAGGTAGATGTCCAGGTCGAGTTCGGAGGAGTCGGAGAAGTCGCTTTGAATGCGCAGCACGGTCAGGCGCCCCTCCAGGATGTCCACGTCGTTGCCCTCGCCGCGCCGGCCGTCGTCCTCGTCGATCACGACGCGGTGAACCCCGGGTTGCAGGTCAAACGCCCGGTCGTTGTTGGAGCCCACGCGGGCGAGTTTTTCGCCGTCGACAAACACCTCGAACCGGGCCGTGGTCCGGTTGTCCACGATGAGCGAGCCCTGGCCGGCGGGGGCTTTGTGGCTGAACTCGCCGTCGGCGTCGTCGCAGCCGGCCGACGCCAGAACGGCCAGGGGAAGGGAAAGGAGGAGTTTTTTCACGGGTCGCCTCACAATTTGAGTTTCTTGAAGATGGTCTCGGGAATGGCCTGGATGACGGCCATGATGCAGCGCCAGAACCAGGGCAGATAGACCACGTTGCGGCCCTTCTTCATGGCCTTGTGAACGCCGAGTCCGACCGCGGCCGCGGTGGCGTACAGGGGCCCCTTCGGGAAGGCGGCGGTCATGGGCGTGTCCACGAAACCCGGCAGGATGGTGACGACCTGGACGCCCTTGGAAAAGAGCCGGTTGCGCAGCCCCTGCAGGTAGAGCGAGGTCGCGCCCTTGGCGCTGCCGTAGACGTAGTTGCTCTGCCGTCCGCGCACCCCCGCGACGGAGGAGATGACCGCCAGGGTGCCGCGGCCCTGCTTTTCCATGCGGTTGGCGATCGGCGTGCAGAGGGAGACCACGCTCAGGAAATTGGAGCGGTATTCCTTCTCGGCTTCGGCGTAGTCGGCCTCGCACTTCTTCTGGTCGCCCAGCGTGCCGTGGGCGATGAGGACCGCGTCGATCCCCCCCAGCGCGGCCCAGGCCTTGTCCACGATCTGGCCGTGACGGTCAAAATCCAGCAGGTCGCATTCCATCGTCTCGATCCGCTGTTGTCCGCGGATGCGCAGATCGGCGGCCAGCGCCGCCAGTTTTTCAGGATGGCGGGCCACCAGAAACATCTCCGCGCCCTCCGCCGCGTAGCAGCGGGCGGTTTCCTGGGCGATGGCGGACGTCGCGCCGATGATGAGGATTTTTTGCATGCGGTTTCCGGGTGTTGCAGGCGGCGTTATATCCCCGTTTCCCCCGGTTTGTCAGCTTCGTTCGGAGGCGCGTCGCCGGCGCGCCGCCGGCGCACGGACCAGGCCAGCCAGAGGGCGTGCGCGGCGATGCCGAAGTACACCGCGAGGAGCAGGGTGTGCCAGAGGAGGTTCTCCCCGGGTTCGGCGGGCATTTCCGGCTCCGCGCCGGCGTCCAGCAGGGCGGCCACGTAGTCGAGCAGGGGCAGGACCGTCTGCCGGATGTAGAGGCCGAACACGCCCAGGAAGAGGAGGATCAGGGCCCAGCCGGTCTTGCGGTGTCCCAGCCGGATCTGCGCCGCGCCGGGGCAGATCAGGAGACTGATCAGCAGCGCGCGGACCGGACCCGGGGGCGGGCGCGTCGTGCGGACGGGAGGAGCCGTCATGGCTGCAGCCGGAATTCCGAAAGGCGGCGGGGCGGGGTCGCCTCCGCGGGCGTCTCAAACGGCGGCGCCAGGATGTGCGCCTCCTCGCCGACCAGCGACCAGGGTCCGGTCTGGACGACCTTCACCCGGACCAGCGCGCCGCGCAGGGGGCGGGGATCGGTGAAGAGCACCATCCGGCTGTGCGGCGTGCGGCCGCGCCAGCGTCCGCCCACCTCGTCCTCGACCAGTACCTCCACCTGGGTGCCGAGCAGCGGTGCGTTCTTGCGCGTCTGGATCCGCTCCTGCAGGTCGTCCAGCAGCACGCGCCGCCGCTCCTTTTCCTCCGGCGGAACATCGTCGGGCAGGGTGCGCGCGGCGATGGTCTTGGGGCGGACGGAGTATTTGGCCAGGTGGACCTTGTCGAGTTCCAGCTCCTCCAGCAGGCGGTGGGAGGCCTGCACATCCTCCTCCGTCTCGCCGGGGAAGCCGACGATGACGTCGGTGTGGATGGCGGCGTCCGGCACGATGGCGCGCGCCCGGTGGATGAGGCGGCGGTAATCGTCCGCGGTGTAGCCGCGGCGCATGTTGAGCAGGACGCGGTCGCTGCCGGCCTGCACGGGCAGGTCGAGCTGCGGGCAGACCTTGGGCAGGTCGCGCACGGCCGCCAGGATCCGGTCGGTCATGTAGTTGGGATGTCCCGTGAGGAAGCGGATGCGCAGGAGGGAGTCGATGGCGGAGATCTCGCCGAGCAGGCCGGCCAGGTCGTACGGCTCCGCGAAGTCGCAGCCGTAGCGGTCCACGATCTGCCCGAGCAGCATGATCTCGCGCACGCCCTGCGCGGCGAGGCTGCGGACCTCCCGCAGGATGTCCGCGGCGGGCCGGCTGCGCTCGGGGCCGCGCCGGTAGGGGATGACGCAGAAGGTGCAGGCGTGGGAGCAGCCCAGGACGATCGGCACGTTGGCGGCGGCCGCGCGGCCGCGCAGGGGCGCGGGCAGCCGGTAGTCACCGTCCTGGATCGCGTCGCGGACCGCCTTCTCGCCCAGGTCGAGCAGGCGGGCCTCCTCGCCGAAGCCCTTCGTGCTGAGAAAGCTCATCAGCGGGGCGGTGTCGGACGGCGGCATGAACACGTCCACGAACGGGAACTGTTCCCGCAGCCGCGCCGATTCCTTCAGGCCGACCATGCAGCCCATCAGGCCGACCATCATTCCGGGATTGGATTCCTTGGCCTTGCGGACCTGTTGCAGCCGCCCCACCGCGCGGTCCTCGGCCTGCTGGCGCACCACGCAGGTGTTGAGCACGATCAGGTCGGCCGCGGCGCCGTCGTCGGTCGCGGCAAACCCCAGGGCCTCCAGTTGCGAGCCGAGGTGGCGCGAGTCCGCCTCGTTCATCTGGCAGCCGATGGTCCACAGGTGGTAGGTCGGGGGCATGCGGGCCTAGGCCGAGACCAGGATCAGGTTGGCATACTGGGTCGTGTCGCCGGTGCGGATGAGGCCGATGGCGTGGGGCACGCGCCTCTTGAACTCCACATGCGGCTCGTGCGTCACCGGAATGCCGGAAAGGGCCTTGGCGAAGGAGGTGCGAACGGCCTTGGTGTTGTGGTCCTGGAATTCCCGCGCCATGAAGGCCTGTCCGATGACGAAGTTTTTCCGGATCGCCTCGAGCACCTGCAACACGGTGGGCACGCCGTCGATCAGCGAGATGTCGACGGTTTCGATCTCCGGCCAGAAGGGGAAGCCGCGATCGGAGATGACCAGGGTGTTGGTGTGGCGGACGCGGCTGAGGAGGTCGTTGATGGCGGGGTTGAGGATGCCTTGCTTGAGCATGGGGAGTCTCCGGGAGGGGTTGGAATCAGGGGCGGAAGGGAGGCCGGGCCGCCCCGGGGCGGCCCGGAAAGCGGCGGGCGTTCATGCGGGTCACAGCGGAACGAGCCGGCGCTTGCGCTTCTCGAAGACGGCCCGTTCGCGGTAGCCGGCCTTTTTCGCGAAGGCCACGGCGTCGGCGAAGTCGCGTCCGGTGTCGCCGGGGCGGTGGGCGTCCGAGCCGAAGACCACGGGGATGCCGCGTTCGCAGGCCATCTGCAGGAGGAGGCCGGAGGGATAGAATTCCTGGATCTCGTGGCGGCGTCCGGAGGTGTTGATTTCGATGGCCACGCCGGACTGCATGATCGCGTCCAGGGCGGGCTGCGCGACGTCGCGCAGGAAGTTGTCCGCGGGGGTGTCGCCCATTTTCTTGGGCAGGTCGAAGTGGGCCATCACCTGGTACTGCCCGGTCGCCGCGGCGAGCCCGACCATCTTGAAGTAGCGCCGCCAGACGTGCTCCATTTCCCGTTTGTCGAACAGGCCCTTTTCCGACTCGACGGGCGCCCAGAAGTTCTGGAAGTGCACCGAGCCCAGCACCAGGTCGACATCCTGCTGCTCCAGGAAGGTGCGCTGGAAGTAGTGGCAGCCCTGGTAATAGTCGGCCTCATACCCGAGGAGCACCCGGCCCGGATGGGCCAGGCGGGCCTCGGCCACCAGGGCGGCGTAGGCCTCCAGGTCCGCCATCGCCATGCGATGCTCCGGGTCGTAGCCATGGGGGGAGGGCAGATGGTCGGTGATGGCGACCGATTCCAGTCCCAGCGCCAGTCCCGCGTTCACGTAATCGATCGGGTTCCCCTCCGCATGGTGGCAGAGGCGGGTGTGGGTGTGGTAGTCGCCGGGAAGGGTGGGGGGTGTCGACGCCATGATGCCCCATCCTAGAGGGTAGCAGGCGGGGGAGTCAACGGTCTTACACGTTGAAGAGGAAGTGGCAGACGTCGGTCGCGCCCATGACGTAGTCCCGGCCCTCGACACGCATCTTGCCGGCGGCGCGGATGGCCGCCTCCGTCTTGTGTTCCTGCAGGTCGGCGACGGTGTAGATCTCGGCGCGGATGAAGCCGCGCTCGAAGTCGGAGTGGATGACCCCGGCGGCCTGGGGCGCGGTGCAGCCCTTGTGGATGGGCCAGGCGCGGATCTCCTTGGGGCCGGCGGTGTAGTAGGACTGGAGGCTCAGCAGGTCGTAGACGGCCCGCACCACCTTGTGCAGCGCCGGCTCGTCCATCCCGAGGGAGTCGAGCATTTCCTTGCGGTCCCCGGGGGCGAGCTCGGTGATCTCGGACTCGATGCGGGCGCAGACGGTGACCACCTTGCCGCCGCTCCTGGCGGCGTACTCCTTCACGCGCTTGACCTGGGCGCCCTCGCCGTGCGGGTCGTTTTCGTCCGTGTTGGCGACGTAGAGGATGTCCTTGGCGCTGAGGAGCTGGAGCGAGGCGAACATCTTCTTCTCGTCGGCGGTGTGCATCTCGTTCATGACCACGCGGGCCGGGCGGCCCTCGCCGAGGACCTGCCCGCACTTCTCGAGGATGTCGCCGCGTAGCTGGGCTTCCTTGTCGCCGCCGCGGGCGAGCTTGCGCGACTTGTGGAGCATGCCCTCGACCGCCTGGAGGTCGGCCAGCATCAGCTCGGTTTCGATGGTCTCGATGTCCCGGATGGGGTCGACCCCGCCGTCCACGTGCACGATGTCGCCGCTCTCGAAGCAGCGCACCACCTGCATGATCGCGTCCACCTCGCGGATGTGGGCGAGGAACTTGTTGCCCAGGCCCGCCCCCTCGCTCGCGCCCTTGACCAGGCCGGCGATGTCGACGATCTTGACGGCGGAGGGGATGATCTTCTCGCTCCTGATGTGCGAGCGGAGGATCTCCAGGTTGCGGTCCGGCACCTGCACGATGCCGACGTTGGGCTCGATGGTGCAGAACGGATAGTTGCTCGCCTCCGCGCCCGCCTCGGTGAGGGCGTTGAAGAGCGTGCTTTTTCCGACGTTGGGGAGACCGACGATGCCTGCCTGCATGGGATACCTCTGGATGGAGCGGGAGGCCTAGCACGCTTTGCGCCGCCGTGGCCAGTATTTCTTTGCACGGGGCGATGCCCGTCCGGTTGGTCCTTGCGGGAGGGGCGGGGTCTGGTGTAGGGGCGGCGGGACGTGAACAACCCCCTGCCCATCGACCAGCGCTATACGCTCGAACGCCGCGAGGTGGTGGTGCGGGGCGTGCCCTTCATCCTGCACCGGGTGCCGGATCTCGACCGGCTGCTGGACGAGATCCTGGCGCAGGGGCCGGAGTCGCTGGAGGTGAAGGACGAGCGCCTGCCCTACTGGTCGGAAATCTGGCCGTCGTCGATCGCGATGGCGGAATGGCTGCTGGAGGATCCTCCGCCGGCCGCGGCCTCGGCGCTGGAAATCGGCTGCGGGCCCGCGCTGGCGGGGATCGCGGCGGCGCGCTCGGGGTGCCGGGTGACGGTGAGCGACTTCCAGCCGCGCGCGCTGGAACTGGCGCGGCACAACTGGCTGGCGAACCATCCGTCGGCCCCGCCGGAGCGCCTGATCGACTGGCGCGATCCGCCCCTGGACGAGCAGTACGACCTGCTGATCGGATCGGACGTGGCCTATGAGCGGCGGTTTTTCGAGGCGCTGGCGGGGACGTTCCGGGCGCTGGTGCGGCCGGGGGGCGCGATCCGCCTGACCGAACCGGGGCGCTCGGTCGCGCAGGAGTTTTTCCCGTTTTTGCAGAGCCGGGGGTTCACGTTGGAGAAGCATCTGCGCCCCGTGGAGTGGGACGGGGGGCGGCATTCGATCGCCTGTTACCGGATTCTGCCGTCCTGACCGTCCGTCAAGAAACCTTGCCTCCCGGGGAGTTTGCAGTTGATTGACGGGGGGGTGGTTTAGGATAAAGGACCTCCCCATGCTCCACGTCCAGCAACTCACCAAGCGATATGCCGGCTGCACCGCGGTCGACGAAATCAGCTTTGACGTCGCCAAGGGGGAGATCGTGGGTTTTTTGGGCCCCAACGGCGCCGGAAAGTCGACGACGATGCGCATCCTGGCGGGCTACCTGCCGGCGAGCGGCGGGACCGCGAAGGTGGCCGGTCTGGACGTGCTGGACGATTCCATCGAGGTGCGCCGCCGGGTGGGGTATCTGCCGGAAAGCTGCCCCCTCTATCCGGAAATGCGCGTGACGGAGTACCTGCGCTACCGGGCGAAGCTCAAGGGCGTGCCGGGCCGGCAGGTCGCGGCCGCGGTGGCCAAGGTGCTGGAGCAATGCGGGATCACCGACGTGCGCGACCGTATCATCGGCCAGCTTTCCAAGGGCTACCGCCAGCGGGTGGGGATCGCCGACGCGCTGGTGCACAATCCCGAACTGTTGATCCTGGACGAGCCGACGATCGGCCTGGACCCCAACCAGATCCGGCTGATCCGCGAGATGATCCGCGGGCTGGCCGGGCTCCACACCGTCCTGCTGTCCACGCACATCCTGCCGGAGGTGGAGTCCACCTGCCAGCGGGTCATCATCATCAACCGCGGGCGGATCATCGCCAGCGGGCCGACCGACCATCTGATGCAGGTGGAGGGGGCCAAGCCGGTGGTATACTGCGAGGTCCGCGTGCGCGCCGACGAGGCGCTGGCGGATCTGGCGGGCCTGCCCGGGGTGGAGGGCACGGGTGCGCTCGACCTGGCCGACGGCTGGTGCCGCCTCGAGGTGACCTGCGCCATGGGGGGCGATCCGCGCGAACTGCTCGCCGCCCGCGCGTCGGCCCGCCGCTGGCCGCTGCGGGAGCTGCACCTGCGCATGCCCACGCTGGAGGAGGCCTTTGTGCGGCTGACCGACAGCGGGGCGGAGGCGGTGAAACCATGAACGGATACCGTCCGCTGGCCGCGCGGGAAATCGGCTCGTATTTCCTCTCCCCGGTCGCCTATCTGACCGCCGTGTTCTTCCTGGTGAGCGTCGGGTTCGGCTTCTGGTTCAACATCAACATCCTGAAGCAGGGGGCGACCGCGGTGGAGTTCCTGCGCGCCATCCACGCCTCGGCCTTCGTGTGGATCTCGGTGCTCTTCGCCGTCCCGGTGATCACCATGCGGACTTTCGCGGAGGAGAAGCGCAACGGGACGATCGAGACCCTGATGACCGCCCCGGTGAGCGACACCGCCGTCGTGCTGGCCAAGTACACCGGCGCGATGGTGTTCTACATCGTGATGTGGCTGCCGACGACGGCCTACCCGTACGTGGTCAACCAGTTCAGCTCCGAGCCGCTCGCGCTGGATGCGGGCGCGATGGCCGGGTCGTACCTGGGCGGGCTGCTCATCGGCATGATGTTCGTGGCCGCCGGGGTGCTCTTCTCCGCGCTGACCTCCAACCAGATCCTGGCGGCGATCATGACCTTCGCCGTGCTGACCATGTTCTTCCTGGCGGGGTTCATGGTCTACGTCGGGCCCCTGCCCTGGATGCGGGAGCATTCGGGGTATTTCTCCGCGATCCTGCACATGTTTGACTTCACCAAGGGCGTCATCGACACCCGGCCGGTCGTCTTTTACCTCAGCTCGACCGCCTGGCTGCTCTTCGCCGCGGTGAAGGTGGTGGAGGCCCGGCGATGGAGGTGACCCCGAAAACCCCCGTTCCCGACAGCCCGCAGGTGCGGGGGGTCTGGCGCACGCGCGGCCGCAAGACGGTCATCGGCATGCATGTCGGCCTCGCCCTGCTGCTCTCCGGCCTGTTGTGGGGCCTGGCCAACCACCTGGCCCGCCGTCACCACGCCCGCACCAACATCAGCTCCAGCCTCTTCTACCAGCTCTCGGACCGCACGCGGGCGCTGCTGGGGGGCCTGACCAACGAGGTGCAGGCCGTGCTGGTGATGAGCCGGGAGCATCCGCTGTACACCGAGTGCGAGAGCCTGCTGCGCGAGTACGCCGCGACCAGCGGAAAGGTGCGCGCCGAGTTTGTCGATCCGGACGCCGATACCTCGCGGGTGCGGCAGTTGGTGGAGACCTACAACCTGCCCACCGAGGACAAGGCCTTTGTCCTGTGGGCGGCGAGCCCCCTCAACAAGCGGGTGGTCCGGGTGGCCGACCTGGCCGCCGAGGAGGCCGGCGCCCCGGTGATGCCCCCGGGCCCCGACGGCGCGCCGGCCCCGAAACCCCAGGTCTTCCGCGGCGAGGCGGAATACACCTCGGCCCTGCTGCACGTCCTGAATCCGGTGCATCCCCGGGTGTACTTCCTGCAGGGGCACGGCGAACGCGACCTGGACGACTACGAGCCGAACCGCGGGTACGCCGAGATCCGCAAGCTGCTGGAGCAGGACAACTTTGACGTGCGCCCTCTGCAGATGAACCTGGACACCGGGGTTCCCGCGGATTGCGCCGCCCTGGTGATCGCCGGGCCGAAGTTCCGCCTCTCCCAGCCGGAAATCGACCTGCTCGGCGCCTACCTCGCCTCGCGCAACGGCCGGGTCCTGATGCTGCTGGACCGCCTGACCGAGACCGGCCTGGAACCGGTGCTGGAGGACTGGGGCGTGAAACTCGGCAACGACCTCGTGGTCGACGCGGTGAAGACCCTCGACGGCACCCAGCTCATCATCAACCACTACGCCCGCCATCCGGTCACCCAGAACCTCGACGGAGTGATGTCGATGTTCAACCTGCCCCGGTCGGTCGAGAGCCTGCAGGGCCGGGACGACAACCGGGTCAAGCCCGAGGACCGCCCCCGCTTCACCCACCTGGCCTCCTGCTCCAAGAACGGCTGGGCCGAAAAGGACCTGCAATCCTACCCCATCACCTTCGATCCCGCGACCGACATCCGCGGGCCGGTGAACATCGCCGGAGCGGTGGAGAAAGGGGCGGACAGCCGCACCGTCTCGGTCAGCCCGACCCGCCTGGTCGTCATCGGCGACTCCCAGTTCGCCACCAACCGGCCCCTCTCGGGCGGCGGCATGCGCCTCTTCGTCAACGCGGTGCGCTGGCTGGCGGAGGGCCCGAAGAGCCCGGTCGAGATCCCGGGGAAGCCCCTGCGCGAACAGCGGCTGGAGTTTGAGCGCAAGGACATCCAGTTGTTGTTCTTCGCCCTGGTCGGGGCCCTTCCCGGCCTGGTGGCGCTGCTGGGCGGCCTGGTCTGGCTCCGGCGGAGGAGCTGACCCCGTGCGCCCGTCCCGCCTCACCCTCCGCCTGCTCCTGGCCGTCCTGCTGGCCGCCGGCCTGGTCTGGTTTCTGGAACGGCGCGTGCCCTCCACCGACGATCTGCGGGAGAAGGGCCGGAAGGCGTTCCAGGTCGACGCCAGGTCCGTGGTCGCTCTGGACGTGGTCCAGGGCGGGCAGACCCTCTCCGCCGCGCTGCGCGACGGGGTGTGGATGCTCTCCAAGCCGACCGGGATGCGGGCCGACGCCTCCAACATCCAGCGCCTGCTCGACCGGCTGGAGAAGATCGGGCGCGGCGCCCTCCTGACCATGGACGACATCCGCGCCCGCAACATGACCTACAACGACTTCGGCCTGGCCGATCCGCTGGTCCGCATCACGCTGCACCTGGAGCGCAGCCGCCGCGAGATCCTCGTCGGACGCAACACCCCGCTCGGCCACGAGGTCTATGTGATGGAGGCGGGCGGGCGCAACGTGATGTCGGTCGAGTCCGACCTGCTCGACATCCTTCCCAAGGATCCGCAGGCCTGGCGCGACACCCGCGTGTTTCCCTGCAACCCCAAGGATTTCACGCGCATCGAACTGCGCCGCCCCGCCGGTTTCGTCGAACTGGCGCGCGGGGACACCGGGGCCTGGGAGATCCGCCAGCCGGTGTCCGGCCGGGTGCTGCCCGAGGGCATCGCCCGCCTGCTGCAACTGCTCGGAACCCTCCGCGTCGAGAAATTCGTCTCGGACGACAACCCCGCCGCGGGCGGCTTCGGCTTTGAAGAGGAAAAGCACGTCATCCGCGCCTGGATGGAGGGCCGGCCGTTCCCGGTGCGCCTGACCCTCGGGAAGGCGATCGACGGCGAAAAGGCCCTTCTCTACGCCAAGGTGGACGGGGTCATGGCGGTGTTCGCGGTGTCCGAGGGCATCCGCCAGCTCGCCGACTACGAGGTGGACGCCCTGCGCGACCGCAAGCTGCTCACGCAGGACATCCGGGGCATCCGGCAGATCAAGATCACCGGCCCCGGGCAGTCGGTGCGCCTGGAACGCACGGCGGACGGCACCCGCTGGAACATCGAGGAGCCGGTCAAGCACCCCGCCGGCGTGCTGCAGATCGGGCAGGTGGTCAAGATCTGGAAGGATTCCTTCATCGCGCACTTCCTGCATGACGCGGGCGGGGCGAAGGACCAGGCCCCGCTCTACGCCATCGAATTCACGGGCGCCACGCCGGACAAGGTGGAGCGCTTCGAGGTGCACGCCGCCCGCGCCGCGGACAACTCCGTCGTCGTGCACTCCCTGCGCGACGACTCGTGGGTGGCCGTGGTCCCCGAACTCATCCGGCACGTCTCCAGCCGCGCCCTGGACTACCGGGACCACCAGGTGCTCGCCCTCGACCCCGCCGACATCCTCTCCCTGCAGCGCCGCAACGGCACCGCGACGGTTTCCCTGGTGCGGGCCGGCGCCGAGGCCGCCTGGACCGCGGAGACCAACGGCGTCCGGGTGGCCGCCACCGCCGTGGACGCGCTGGTTGCGGCGGCGTCGCGCCTGGAGGCCCGGCGCCTGGTGGAGGCGGACGCGACGGACCTCGCCCGCTATGGCCTCGCCGAACCCTCCGTGTCCGTCACCTTCGGCCTTTCCGGCCGGTCCGGGCTCGGACGGGCCCTCCTGCTGGGCGGCCGCGCCGGTCCCGGGGAAACCTTCGCGATGATCCGCGGCCAGGATCTCGTGTTCGTGCTCGCCGACGAGGACCTCGCCCCCTTCCTCGAATCCCTGGTCCTCCCGGAACCCCCCGTCCCGTCGACCCCCGCAGGCGCGCCGCCGGATGCCGCCCCCTGAGCCCAGTCCGCCCCGCCGGCACGGCTGGCCCCGTCGGTTCGCGCGGTTCCTGCGCCGGCTGCTCCTCGTCCTCGTCCTGATGGGCGTCGCCGCCGCCGCCTGGCTGCAATGGTTCGGCTTTCCCCGCTCCGTGATCGAGGCGTTGATCCACCAGGCCGCGCGCCAGGGCATCCTGCTGGACATCGGCCGGATGGACCTCCGGTTCGACGAGGGCGTGACCGCCCGCGAAGTCGTCTGGTATTCGCCGCGCGACCCCCTCTTTCCCATGTTCACGGCCGGCAAGGCCCGATTCGGACTGTCCTGGCGGAACCTGCTCGCGGGTCGCCTGGACGCCACCGTGCTCGACGAGATCGAACTGTCCGGCTGCACCCTGCAACACCAGATGGGCGTCGGCAACGGGCGCAAGGTGATGAAGATCGACGGGCTGCAGACCCGCCTCCGGCTGGTTCCGGACGGACTGGTGGTCCACCAGTTGAAGGCGCGGATCCTCCACTTCGACACCCTCATGCGCGGACGCGTGGTGGACCGCGGCGGCGGCTCCGGCAAAATCGACATCGCCCGCGCCGTGGAGACGATCCAGAAGAGCCTCGAGGAGATCGAGTCGGTGTACCGGTTGCTCGACCGGGTCGAGTACACCGCCCCGCCCGGGCTGGAACTCGACTTCGACGTCGACACCCTCCGCCCCGCCGACGGCACCGTCCGGCTGGCGCTCAATGCCGACGCCCCCTTCACCGTGCACGGCCAGCGCTTTGACAGCGCCGTGCTGCACGGACGGATGCACGAGGGCCGGCTCCAGGTGGACGCCGCGAAGGTGGTCTCGCAGACCGGGCGCTTCGAGCTGTCCGGCGGATACGATCTCAAGGCCGGACGGATCAGCGCCCACGTCCGCTCCAGCCTGCACCCGGACCAGCTCCTCGCCCTCTCCCCCTCGGGCCTGCGGGACGAGCTCGCCGGGCTCCGCGTCTCCTTCTCCGGGGGGTTCCAGGTGGAGGTGGCCGTGGACGACGTGCCCCTGGCCGAGGCGCACCGGAAGTTCTCCGGTCACGTCAACCTCCAGGGCGCCCGCTGCCGCAACGTGCTGGCCGAGCAGGCGGGCTTCGACGTCGTGCGCGACGGCGACCGCATCGAGCTGCGCAACATCTCCGGACGCATGGGGGAGGGGGTCGACGCCGGCCCCTTCAGCGGCACCTTCTCCGTCAACCTCGGGCACAAGGACTTCCAGCTCGATTTCCAGTCCGGCTTCGATCCCTGGGTCATCCTGCCCTTCCTCGGACCCGGAAACCGAGGCATCCTCAAGGGGCTGGTCACCGGTCCGCCACCGCTCTTCCGCGGCCGCTTCGAGGGCGGCATGCGCACCAACGGCACGATGCGCACCGCCTTCCGCGGCGAGGCCGAGTCCGGCGCCATGATCCTGCGCGGAACCGCGTTCGACCGCGTCGAGGCCGGCTGGATCTCAACGCCGAACACACCCACATCGACGACATCGACGGCCGGCAGGAAGGCCGCTACATCCGCGGCAGCTCTCGCAACAACCGCGCCGAGGGTATCGCCACGCTCGACCTGGAGTCCACCCTCAACCCCGAGCACATCGGCCGCATCATCGGCCCGGAGACCGAACGCCTCATGGCCGCCTATCCCGTCACCGGCAACTGCCGGGTCACCGCCCGCGGCGAAGTCGACCATCGCAACATGACCGCCAACCGCCTCGTCGGCTCCATCGACGCCGACCACGCGGACATCCACGGCGTCCAGGCCGAGAACCTCACGTCCTGGTGGACCCTCACCGGCGACACCGCGACCTTTCCGCACATCGAGGCCGCGGTCTACGGCGGCAAGGCGACGGGCATGTTCCAGATCTGGCCCCTCCGCGGCGCCACCAACCGCTTCTTCTTCGCGTCGCTCCAGGCCGAGGGCGTCGACCTGGCCCGCCATGCGCGCCCCGGCAAGGAACCCGTCGCCGGACTCCTCACCGGCAATCTCATGCTGGAGGGGCCGCTCGGCGAGCACGCCGCGGTGGAGATGAAGGGCGGCGGGCGCCTGGAACTGCGCAAGGGCGCGCTGTTCCAGATCAAGCTCTTCGGCGGCCTGTCCCAGTACCTCTCCAAGCTCTTCCCCGGCTTCGGCTACTCCTCCCAGACCGACCTCACCGCCACCGTCGACATCTCCGGCGGCGCCGTCAGCTCCCCGGACGTGCGGCTGTTCGGCAACGTCGTCAGCATCTTCATGCGCGGCAAGATGACCTTCGACCGCCAGCTCAGCTTCGACGTCGAGGTCAAGCCCCTCAGCGAAGGCTTCTTCTCCAAGGCCCTGCAGATCATCAGTTGGCCCGTCTCCAAGCTGTTCGAATTCCGCCTCAAAGGCACCCTCGACAACCCCCAGTGGCGTCCCAACAACCTCCCGAAGGAACTGTTTCTCAAGTTCTGACCGGGTCCGCCGTCCGGGCCGCGGAGGCTGCGGCGGCGAAAAATTTTCATTGCCCGCCGGCGGCCGGTGGGGGAAAGTACGTGGACCGGTTCTCCGCCCGGCCCCGGCGGCACCAGGAGATGCGATGATGAAGCTCAAGACCTCCGTCCTGCTTGCGCTGCTGGGCGCGTTCACCCTGTTGTTCAACCTTCCCGTCCGCGCCGACGACGATGATGACGACGACGACGGGCGCGAACGGAAAAGCGAGCACCGCGGGGAACGCGGCGGCAAACGGGAGGGCGAACGCGGCGGCAAGGCCTTCGCGCCCGTCACCGACAAGACCTATGCCGATGAATGCAGCGCCTGCCACATGGCCTATCCTCCGGGCCTGCTTCCGGAGAAGTCCTGGGAACGTATCATGGGCGGGCTGCCCAAGCACTTCAACGAGGACGTGGATCTCGATCAGAAGACCCGCGACACCATCGCCAAATACCTGAGGGACAACGCCGCCGAAAAGTCGACCAACGAGCGCTCCCGCAAGATCCTCCAGAGCATCAAGGGCGACCCGCCCCTGCGGATCTCCGAAACCCCCTACATCCGCGGCAAGCACCATGAGATCAAGGACGCCGTCTTCGCGCGCAAGTCCATCGAATCCCGCGGCAACTGCTCCGCCTGCCACACCACCGCCAGGGACGGGATCTTCACCGAGGGCAACGTGAAGATTCCGAAGTAGGGCGGGGCGGCCGCCTCCGCGGGTGCAAGGGCCTTTGTCTCAGTGGCGCTCGTAGCGCGCGGCGCCGGTTGTCTTGGAAACGAGGATGTCGCCGGTGTGAACGGCGGCATAACCGGTGATCACCTTGAAAACCCAGTGCGTCTCCGTTTCCCCGCCCGCAACCATGCCGCCTTCGACCCCCGGACCGGAATTGCAGGTCGTAACACTGCACTGCGAAAAACACCGCCTCTTCGCGGCTGCATCCATCGGAGGGATCGATGACCCGCCGGGCGGGGGCGCGGGTTTCCACCCGGATCTCCACCGGGAGCGGGAGAGGGCCGGGGGGCGGGTGGGTCCGGCAGGAGACCAGCAGCAGAGCCATGCCCGGGAGGGCGCGGGGCCAACGCGAGATGGCCCGGATGGACGGGTGGCGGACCGGACGGACGGAGCGGACATCATGGGGCCGGCGGGACGATCCCCGGGCCGGTCAGGGGGCGTCGGGGCGTTTGAGGGGTTCGACGCTGAGGATCTGGGCCTTGGGGATGGTGCGGAAGGCGCCGGGGAGACCTGGATCTCGATGTCGCCGTTGGGATGCTTGCGGATGAGGGCGCCGGTGATGGCCTGGCTGGAGCCGTCACCCAGGCGGACGATGGTGTCGGGGATGAACTGGCGGTCGAGGCTTCTCGGTGAGGGCGACGGTCTGGTTGGGCTGCACCTGGATGCGCTTGGGCGTGTAGCTGTAGCCCTTGAGGGTCAGGGTCAGGGTGTAGCTGCCGGCCGGGAGCATGTCGATCTTGAGCGGGTCGGAGACGGCGTCGGTGCCGGTGGTGGAGGTCTTTCCGTAGGACTTGCCGTTGAGGAAGACCTCGACGCCGGCGGGGGCGGTGATGATCTCGACCAGGCCGCTGTTGGTGGCGAGGCGGAACTCCTCGGTGGTCTCCTCGCCGTTGCGGACCTCGGCGGTGCGGGCCATGGGGGCGAAGCCCTGCACCTCGGCGCGGATGCGGTAGCTGCCGGGGGTGAGGCCGGGCAGGGTGACGGGGGCGTCGCCGCGGTAGTTGTCATCGACGTAGACGCGGGCGCCGGGGGCAAAGAGACGATCTTGAGGCTGCCGGGAATGGGGTCGAGCCTGGCGGTGACCTGCTGGGTCTGGCCGGCGAGGATGGTGACGGGGACCTCGTAGTTGCGGTGGCCGGCGAGGCGCAGTTCGATGCGGACCTGGCCTTTGGGGATGGTGTCGACGGTGACGGGGGCGGTTCCGCTGTTGCGGCCGTCGATGAACACCTCGGCCCCGGGCGGGGTGGAGACGATGCTGACGGACCCGGAGGTGGACTCCAGCGTCTCCTCGATGTGTTTGGGGATGCGGGAGTCGAGCTGCACCACGACCTCGCGCGGCTGATGGCCGGGGGCGGCGAGGGTGACGCGGTGTTCGCCCAGCGGCAGGTCGGCGACCAGCGCGGGCGTCTGGCCGCGCGACGCGCCGTCGACGGTGATCTCGGCCCCGGCGGGCTTGGAATGGACCAGCAGCAGGCCCGTCTCGGCCTCCAGCACGAATTCGGCGGAGCCGGCCTGGCCCTCCAGCAGGGGGACGGAGCGCAGTTCCGGGCGGAAGCCGGCCTTGGCGACCCGGACGAGATGGTTGCCGGCGGGCAGGCCGCTGATGGTGGCGGGGGTGACGCCGTTGGCCACGCCGTTGCAGGTGACGGCGGCGCCGTCGGGCTTGCTCTGGACGGTGATGCGCCCGGAGCCGCCGCCGGGGGCGGGCTTGCACGAGACGGCGGTCGCCGCGGCCAGGAGCAGCGGCAGGACAAGGCGGGAAAGCAGGGGGAGGGGATGTTTCATGATGGGGCTCCTCAGCGCAACCGGCGTTCGACATCCAGCAGCTTGCGCTGGATGGCCTTGTGGCGGTCGTCGGTGCGGTCGGGAATCATTTCGAGGATGGTGCGGAGGACCTTGGCCGCCTTGTCCCACTCGCTGAGCTGGATGTGCCGGTCGGCGGTGAACTGCATCTGTTCGAACCGGGTCTTCAACTCCTCCTGGCAGGTCTGGCCCATCTGGATGGCCTGGGCGTAGAGGTCGGGCTTGGGTTCCAGCGCCTCCAGGTACCACTCGGTTTCGCTGAAGGCCTTGATGGCGCGCCAGAGGTTGTCCTGCTGGGGGGAGTTGCGCTCGGCGTAGAGCTTGTTGCCGAGCAGCCAGGCGTCCTCGGCGCGCTTGCGGGCCTGCTCGGGCGGCAGGCTGAGGGCGGCGAGTCCCAGCTCGTTCTGGGCGAAGGTCTCGAGGATCTCGCGGATCTCGGTGAACTCCGTCGGGGGGAGCTTGTTGAACACCTTGACGCGTTTGGCGTTGCGGCCGAGCACCAGGGTGAGGTCGAAGAGCACATGCTGCTCGGAGGGGGCGCCCTCGTAGCGGTCGTTGAGGTCGAAGAAGCCCTTCGCCCCGAGGGTGTCGCGCAGTTCGCGGAGGAGTTCGGCGTCGACCACCTTGTCCTTTTCGATCTGGCGGTTCTGGTCCAGGTCGTCGATGCGGACGCGCAGGCGGCCGTCGGCGTCGAGCTGCATGCCGTACCGGAAGATGTTGCTGGCGTTGGCCTCGACCTTCTCGTAGCGGATCTCGAGGGGCAGGGGCTTGCTGGCGGCGCCGGCAGGTTTTGGCGGGTCCTTGAGGAGCAGGAAGGTGATGGCGACCCCGGCGGCGGCGACGATGCCGAACACGGCCGCCCACAGCCAGCCCGGCGGCTTGCGCAGGGCGCCGGGTTCGCCGCCCGGTTTGGCGGGTGTCTTGGGGGAGGAGGCGAGGCCGAGATCGATGTCGGTGTCGGCCCCGCGGGCGACGCCAAACGCGCCGGTGGCGGGCTTGGCGGGGGCGATGGACGGGAAGGAGGCGGTGGCGGGCTTGGCGGCCGGGGCGGGCGCGGGCGCGGCCTGCGAATCGCCGGACGCGGAGGCGCTGCGGTTGTTGACGACCCGGATGACCATCTCGCCGACCGCCAGCGCGTCGCCCGGGGCGAGGGCGACGTCGGTCACCGGCTTGCCGTTGACCAGGGTCTGGTTGGTGCTGCCGAGGTCGGCGACGTAGAGGAGCCCGTCGGCGAAGTAGAAGCGGCACTGGAAGCGCGAGAGGGTGGGGTCCTTCAGCTCGAAGTCGTTGCCGTGGGCGCGGCCGATGCGCGCGCCGGGTTCGGGCACGGTGAGGGAGCGGCCCTGGTCGGGACCGGATTCGATGAGGAGATGGGGTTTGGGGGTCATGGGAATGGACGCTCCGGGTTTAGAAGCCCTTCTGGGCGAGTTCCAGCAGGATCGGGCCGAGCAGGACGAGGAACACGGCGGGGAAGATGAAGCAGACGAGCGGGAACAGCAGCTTGACGGGCGCCTCGTTGCCCATCTTCTCCGCGCGCTGGAAGCGGCGGATGCGGATCTGGTCGGCCTGGATGCGCAGGATGTTGCCGATGCTGACGCCGAGTTCGTCGGCCTGGATCAGGGCGTTGACCCACGAACTCATGTCGGGGTGGTCGACGCGCACGGCCATCTCCTTGAGCGCCTCGCGGCGGGTGCGGCCCACCTGCATCTCGCGCAGGGCGCGGATGAGCTCCTCGCCGAGGGGGTCGACCTCGCGGCGTTCGACGATGCGCTTGAGGGCCGCGCCGAAGTCGAGGCCGGCCTCGACCGAGAGGGTGAGCAGGTCCAGCACGAAGGGCATGGCGCGCTCGATCGAGCGGTGGCGGGCCTTGACCGCGCCGTTGAGCCAGCTCACCGGGTGGATGTAGAGCAGGGCCACCACCAGCAAATAGAAGATGAGCTGGCGCTTCTGCAGGAACTCGCCGAAGCCCCCGGGCACGGCGTTGAAGGCGAAGCCGAGGATCAGGATGAGCACCGGGCCGACGGCCAGGGGCATCAGGATCTTGGTCGCCAGGAATTCCTGGGGGGAGATGATGCCGTCGAAGCCGGCGCTGATGATCTTCCGGCGCACCGTCTCGCGCATGCCGTCGTAGCGGGGCTTGTTGAAGGCGCGCACGTTGGCGGCGAAGGGCAGCACGAGCTTGAACAGCAGCGGCAGGTTGCGGATGGCGCGCCGGCCGTCGGCCAGGGTCACGTAGGTGATCTCGGTCGCGGCGAGCCCGAGCCGCCACGCCAGCAGCACCGCCGCCAGCGCGGCGAGCGCGGGGGCGAGGATCATCTCGTAGCTGAAGACGTCGGTTTCCATGTCAGACGCGGATGTTCACGATCTTCTTGATGACGAGGAACCCGACGCCCTCCAGCAGGACCATCAGGCCGAGCAGCATGACGCCGGTGGTCGAGCCGTAGAAGTTCATCATCATCTTGGGGTCCATCACGGTGAGCACCATCAGGAGGAAGATGGGGATGAGGCCGACCACGATGCCCTGCAGGCGGCCCATGGCGGTGAGGGCGCGGATGCGGCCCTCGATGCGGGTGCGCTCGCGGATGGTCTCGGCGATGCGGTCGAAGGTCTCGGTCAGGTTGCCCCCGGTCTGGCGCGCGATCTCCACCGCTCGGATCATGAGGGTGAGGTCCTCGCTGCCGACGCGCTCGTCCAGGTTGCGCAGGGCGTCCTCGAAGCGCACGCCGATGCGCATCTGCTGCAGGAAGACGGAGAACTCCTGGGCGATGGGTTTCTTGCCCTCCTTGACGATGGACTCGAAGGCCTGCTGGATGCTGAAGCCGGCCCGCAGGGCGTTGCTCATCGCCACGAGGGCGTCGACAAGCTGGGTGTTGAAGGCGAGCAGGCGCTTGGCGCGGAGGCGGCGCACGATGGTGCGCGGGAGCATGAGCATGCCGCCCCCGGCCATCGCGCCCAGGAACAGCCCGCGGAACATGCCGCCGGGGGAGTTGAAGTCGGTGGCCATGAGGGCGACGACCGCGAAGGAGCCGATCGCGGCCAGGCGGGCGATGACGATGAGCCGCTGCGGCGGGATGAACAGGAAGAGGTTCTCCAGCTCGCGCGCCGTCTCGGTCATGTACACGCTGGCGTACTGCTCGGAGGCGTCGCGCATGGAATGCCCGAGCACCCACGCCAGCCCGCCGAAGCAGAGCAGGAAGAGGGCGGGGATCAGGACGGGTCCGGTTTCCAGCAGCATCAGGCGCTCCCCAGCGGGTCGAAGATCTTGCCGTCGAGCTGGATCCCGCGGACCCGGAATTCCTCCATGAAGGTGGGCACCGCGCCGCAGGGCAGGAGGCGGCCGATCACCTTGCCGGCGTCGTCGAACCCGGTCTGCTTGTATTCAAACAGGTCCTGCATGGTGATCTTGTCGCCCTCCAGCCCGCAGATCTCGGTGATGCGCGACACCTTGCGCGTGCCGTCCTGGAAGCGGGAGAGGTGGACGATGAGATGGATGGCCGCGCCGATCTGCTCGCGGATGGCGCGCACCGGCAGGTCCATGCCGGCCATCAGCACCATCGTCTCCAGGCGCGAGATGACGTCGCGCGGGGAGTTGGCGTGCACGGTGGTGAGCGAGCCTTCGTGGCCGGTGTTCATCGCCTGCAGCATGTCCAGCGCCTCGCCGCTGCGGCACTCGCCGACCACGATGCGGTCGGGGCGCATGCGCAGGGCGTTGCGCACCAGGTCGCGGATGGCGATGGCGCCGCGGCCCTCGATGTTGGGCGGGCGCGCCTCCAGCCGGATGACGTGGTCCTGGCCCAGCCGCAGCTCGGCCGCGTCCTCGATCGTCACGATGCGCTCGTCGTCCGGCAGGAAGCTGCTCAGCAGGTTGAGGAAGGTCGTCTTGCCGGTGCCCGTCCCGCCCGAGACGACGATGTTCTTGCGCGCCTTCACGCAGGCGCTGAGGAAATCGATGGTGCCCTGCGTCACCGAGCCCATGCGGATGAGGTCGGAGGCCTTGAACGGGTCCTTGGAAAACTTGCGGATGGTGATGCACGGCCCGATGAGCGAAAGGGGCGCGATGATGGCGTTGACGCGCGAACCGTCGGGCAGGCGGGCGTCCACGTAGGGCTGGCTCTCGTCGATGCGCCGGCCGATGGGCGAGACGATGCGCTCGATGATGGCCAGCACGGAGGCGTCGTCGACGAAGTTGGCCCGGGTGGCGTGCAGCTTGCCCGCCTTTTCCACGTAGATGCGGTTGGGGCCGTTGACCATGATTTCGGTGACGCTCTGGTCGGCCAGCAGGTCCTCCAGCGGCCCGAGGCCCACCGCCTCGTTGTAGACCTCCTTGGCCAGGTCCGCCGGGGTGATCTGCGGGGGCAGCTTCTCCTGCACGTCCGCCACGATGCCCGCCACGATCTCCTTGGCCCGCTTGCGCAGGTCGTCCTCGCCCACGTTGGTCGCGGTCAGGCGCTTGAGGTCGAGGCGCTGGAGCAGCTCGGCGTGGATCTGCTTCTTGATCTGCCGGCGCTTCTCGTCGAGCCGCGCGATCGCGGGGTCGAGCCGGGGTTCCGGCGGGGGCGGCGGACGGGGGGGCGGGGCGGGCGTGGCGGGGTCCCGGAACCTGGGACGCGTAAAACCGGCCGGGACCCGGCAACCCGGCGCGGCGGCCGGCGGCGGCGGGACCGGCGGCGGGGGCGCCTCGCTGGTGGCGTCGCCGAGCTGCAGCACGAAGCCGCCGATCTGCACGCGCTGCCCGGGCCGCAGGGGCTGGCGCCCGCGCAGGCGCTGGCCGTCGAGGTACGAGCCGGTGTGGCTCATCAGGTCCTCGATGTACACCCCCTCCTCGACATTGCTCAGCAGGGCGTGCCGCCACGACACCGATCCGTCGGCCAGCAGGATCTGGTTGGCCTTGTCCGACCCGATGCTGTAGTTGCCGCGGGTCAGCGCGACGACCTTCTGCTCGTTGCGCGGGTTGGTGATGGTCAGCAGCGTGTCGGCGGACATGTGCGCTCAGAGCCCCGTTTTGCCGCGGATGGTTTTCTGCCGGAAGGTGTTGAGTTCGGGGATGCGCTTCTCCACTTCCTCGAAGGTGACCTCCGGAAGCTGCGACAGGAACGACGCGTCGCTCTTGTTGCGCAGGGTGAGGTACAGGCGGCCCTTCATGCTCTGCGCGAAGACGAGCAGCTCCGCCTCGGCCGGGGTGACCTCCAGCGTCACCGCGTTGAAGCCGCCGCCGCTGCCGCGGACGCCGGTGTCCGACGCGTCGATCCGGTTCCCGGTCGCCAGCAGCGTCACGTCCTGCAGCACGGTGAGGGTCACGTTCTCCGTCTCGCCGGGCGTCTTGCGCGAAGGCAGGACGAAGGTGCCGAGGATGTCCACGCGGTCGCTCGGACGGACCAGCCCGCTGACGGCGGCCTCGCTGCTCACCGGGATGGACACGGCGCGGCGCCCGTCGGGGACCGCCCCGGAAAGCCCGGTGTCGAACATCAGCGGGATGTCCACGTGCGTCGCCCACACCGGGTCGCCGCGGCGCAGGGCCAGCTTGAGCTTCTTGCCGACGATGCGGTTGAGGTCGCTGCCGCCCTCCGCCTTCTTGTAGTAGAACACCATCGACTTGCTGACCGCCGTCTCGAAGATCTCCTTGTGGATGAGGTCCTGCGCCTCCAGCACCGTGCCGGCGGGCAGGTCTTTTCCGGCGGCGATGACGTCGACCTTCTTGTACCCCTCGGTGATGCGCTCCCGCTCGTTCTTGAGGTAACGGTGCGTCAGCCCGAAGGCGAGGATGCCGGCGAGGATGGCGATGGCGAGGACGATTCGTTGTTGCATGAGATCTTTCCCGGGTTGGGGTCAGGGTCCGTCCTGGGACGAGGCGGTTCTCCGGACACGCACGATATGCCGTATTCCCCCCCCGTCTGTATAGACTGAAACCATCATCACCTGCCGGCCCCTGGTGAGCAGGCGCATCGGGCTTCCGGCGGGTGATGACAGGCTCCAACCCTTTGAGACGGCGGCGGTTGTCAGGTATTCAAGCACGGCGGCGGGATCGGCGGTCGTGGTGGAGACCTCGGTGGCGGTGCCCGCCGTGAGGTCGGCGATGTAGAGTCCCGGCTCGCTGCCCGGGAAGACGGGCACGCCCTCCAGGCGGTGTCCGGCCTCGCCGCGCGGCGGGGCGGGGGTGGCGCGGGCCGGCTGGCGCATCTGGTAGACCTGCGTGCCGCGGCCGGGACCGGAGTCGGCCACCAGGTACCGGTAGATCTCCCCGTTCTCCGCCGCCATTCCCCAGGCCATCGCCTCGCCGGAGAAAAACGCGTTGGTCAGCCCGGCGTCGGTGTAGAAGGCGCGGAGCCGGTCGGTGATGCCCGCGGCGGTCCCGTCCGCCGACCACACGAGCGCCTCGCCCTGGATCCCGCCGAAGTCCATCTCCGAGCGCTGCGCCAGCTCCCAGCCGAGCGCGTTCGCGACCCGCGCCGCGTGCGATTCCGCCGGGAGCGTCTGCGACACCCGCGCGAAGACAGGCAGGGCGGCGAGGAGGAGGACGCCCGCGGAGCGCCACCGCCACCGGTGGCCGGAGATCCCCGGGGCCGTGGTGCCTGCGGCTGCGACTTTTCGAACGCCCACGGCCTACAGATCCCGGGTCCGCACGCTCCAGGCCTCGGACCGGATGTTCAGGGAGTCCTCCTGGTAGACGAGGTGGCGGATGACGGGCAGGAGGTCGACGCCCACGTGCGTGGACACGCCCTGCACCATGCGGAACTGCATGACGAACCGCTCCGCGTTGCGCATGTCGGCCAGCGGGGCGTCGGGGACGTAGTTGGACAGCTCGCGGGATTGGGCGGTGTTGGAAATGGCCGTGTGGACCGGCTCCACCGATCCGATGACGCGGTTGTCGTCCTCGGAGTGCCGCGCGTCGTCGTCCCCGGTCGACCAGGTGAGCAGGTAGTCCGGCAGGGCCTGGAACTCCTGGTCCTCGGCCATCGCGCTGACGGAGGCGGCGCGGGTCGCGTTGATCATGGTGTCGGTGCGGTGCATGCCCAGCAGGCCGAGCTGCACGATGGCCCCGACCGCGACGATGATCGCGACGAGGCCCACCGTGAACTCGACCAGCGCGATGCCGGACCGGCTCTGGTTCCTGCGCTTCATGTCAGTGCCCTCTCCGGGTTCCGCCGCTGCCGCCACCGCCGCCGCCGCCGCGCACGATGCAGTTCTCGCTGTGGTCGTTCAGCCATTCGACGCCCTGGCGCCGGAAGAGGGGGCTCTCCCAGGTGAGGAGCTGCTGCGCGTACCAGTTGTCCGGCGGGAGGGCGACCGGGCCGCGCTGCATGTAGAGGGGCAGGATGTCGTAGATGAAGGTCAGCCAGCCCGGGCGCACCGCGCCGGCGGGGGCCGACGACGCGTCCACGGGGATGAGGCGGACCTCGTCGAAGGCGCGGAGGACGAGGCCGTGGCGGGTGGGGATCGTCGATTCCTCCAGCGTTCCGAAGGGCTTGCCCGCCGCCGACCAGGTGATCACGTTCGCCCCGGCGCTGTCGGAGCGGCGGGTGGAGGTTTCCTGGATGCGGACCGCCGCGTCGGCCCCCGCGTAGTTGTACTCCGGACGGATCTCGCCGTCGAAGGGGAAGCCCTCGGGGATCAGGTCGGTCCAGGCGCCCCAGGCCTCCATCCGGTAGAAGAACCACCTGGCCGGCACGTCCACGATGCCCGGATCCAGCGCCTGCCCCGCCAGGTCCTCCAGCACCTGCACATACGATCCGCCCCGCCCCCCGCCCCCGCCCATGCGGTCGAGGAAGGGCACCGGCGCGACGTTGAGGTTGAAGATCTCGGAATTGACCGGCTGGGCGAGCTGGATCTCCGGCAGCGGCGGCCAGTCCATCCAGCTCGTGTAGCTGAACAGCAGGTCCCGCGCGTTCCACCAGAACCAGCACCATTCGCGCCCGGCGATCGCCTCGTAGAACTGCGGGTTGAGCAGCATGTGGCTGTCGTTCGAGTAGGTCGCGTAGTACTGGATGTTGTCGCAGGCGGCGGCCACCCCGTCGTTGGCCGCGGCCTCCAGCATGTTGGCGTAGTCCTCCCAGGAGGTGGTGGCCGGCGGCAGCGGCGTGTAGGCGCTGGGGTAGAAGCGGACGTACTCGTCCCGCA
The DNA here is from genome assembly GCA_046346795.1 of Kiritimatiellia bacterium. Classification (GTDB taxonomy): domain Bacteria; phylum Verrucomicrobiota; class Kiritimatiellia; order SS1-B-03-39; family UBA6053; genus JAXMHJ01. Next base: position 1,908 of record JAXMHJ010000037.1, on the reverse strand, counting down.
CGATCCGCGCGTGCTCGCGCATGTCGGCCGTCATGGCGTCGTTGGCGTAGATGCCGTTCGCCTTCGCCGCCTGCTGCGCCGCAACGAACCCCGCCATCGGCCCGGCGAAGGCCGCGCGGGACTGCAGGTCGGCGATGGCGGCCGCCTGCGAGAAGTCGCCCGATCCGCTGGCGAGCGCGTCCGAGATCGCCACCGCCTGCATCACGTTGAGGTCGCCGATCAGGTTGAGCGTCGTCCCCTGCCAGCGCGCGGCGGCGAGCGCGGCGGCGTCGCCCCCGTTGCGGGCGCGGGCCTTGACGAAGAGGATCTTGTTCACGTCGAACACCCACAGCCCCGCGAAGGTGAGCACCACGACCACCAGCACCAGGAACAGGAGCACCTGGCCGGAACGGCGGGAAGGGAATGGGCGGCGGGGGTTCATTCGAGGTACAGGGAGTGGTGGTCGCCCAGCCAGGCGGTGTGGTTGAGGTCGACCTCGTCGGAAAGGATGAACGCCCGGTGCATCGGCATGTCGAGCGGGAACTCCTGGCGGATCCGCGCGCCGATCGCGCCCTCGCCGTCATCGATCACCATCGGGTGGCGCACGGTCTCCCAGTCCTCGTAGTCCAGGATCGCCGGCAACTCCCCCCAGTGCGTCGACCCCAGGTACAGCGGGATGCGCGACTGCTCGACCTCCCGCTCGGGCGGAAAACCCGGACGGGACAGCAGCCCGGCGGTGATCGCCTCGCCCGCGCTGATGTCCCCCCAGACCGTGTCCGGGGGATCCGCGGGCTGGGCCGGATTGGTCATCCGCCCCGCGTTGGGGATCGCCGCCACGCGGGTGACCTTGTAGACCATGAAGTCGTTGAAACCCACCGCCGCGGCGCGGGCCCCCGCGCTGGCCGAATAGGCCACGATGTCCCGCGCGGCGAACAGGCGTGCCACCTGCACCCCGCCAAACACGATCAGGCACAGCAGCACCATCGCGATGCCGGTTTCCAGGATGGCCTGGCCGGCCCGCGGGTCGCGCCGTGCGGGATGGGGATGGCGGTGCATGGGGGGATGGGAATGGAGGACGGACCGCCGTGTCCGCCGCTGGAAGGGCCCCGACCGGGCGCCGCCCTCCATCCGCCTCGCCACGGATTACTCCGCGGTGCCTTCCTTCAGCACGTCCACCGACTCGGTGCCCAGCGCGCCGGAAACGGCCCCGGAATCGCCGCCCAGTTCGTTGGTGGCGAAGCCGAACTTGCTGCGGACGGTGTCGCTGAACACGCCCACGATGGCGAGGGCGGCGATGGCGACCACGACGACGATGATGATGTACTCCACCATGGCCTGGCCGGACTTGCGGTTCTTGCGGATGCTCTTCATGTTTTTCTCCCGTGTGGGTTGGTTGGTTTGGAAAACTCAGGGATACTCGGAGGCGACCAGATCCAGGATCCGGCCGCCGAACTCCTTGAAGGTGATGAAGAACAGCATCAGGATGATGATGACGCCGAGCGACATGACGAGCATGACCGCGAACTCGAGCATCACCTGACCGTTCCTGGGGCTGTGTTTCATCATCTGGAAGGTTCCGAGGGCAGTCTACCCCCCGGCGACCCCGCCGGTAAAGCTCCTGCCCACCCTATTCAACGAATGAATACGGTGTTTATTCTTTATTTTTTTAGCCCGGGCAACGTCTGCGACCCCAGCTCCACCCGCGGCCCCAGGAAGCGGGGCTGGCGGTGCCAGACGCCTCCTCGGTCGTGTAAAGTATGCCGAAGTCCCGGCCAGCCGCGATGGGCTGTAATAGGTGCAACTTCGGAGTCGTTTCAAGGCTGCCAAACCATGAATATCACTTGTAAAGCTGCTGTTGCGGCGTTAGTTTTCAGAACGCCCAACCTCCGGACAGGATGCTCCTGCCCGCAGTGGCGGGACCGGCAGGAG